>CAZREG010000006.1:23346-52340 GCA_964599075.1 uncultured Spirochaetaceae bacterium
AGACCAGGAGCTTTGCCGTCGCCTCCATTCCTGTTACCGTAGTGACATGCATCATGGCGATCAGCACCGATCTTCAGCAACTATCGGCCCCGGCGGAAGCCCTCGGGTCTGGCCGGGACTTCCCTATCCCCTTGGTGCCACCTGGGACGGCCGCGGCACTAACTTTGCCATCTTTTCAGCTCATGCTGATCGCGTGGAACTCTGCCTCTTTGAGCCCGACGGCATACAGGAAGTCGTACGCGTGGAGCTTCCGGAGTATACCCATGAGATCTGGCACGCCTACCTCCCGGACGTCCGGCCGGGCCAGTTGTACGGCTACCGGGTGTACGGGCCGTACGATCCGCATCAGGGCCATCGGTTCAACCACCACAAGCTCCTCATTGACCCGTACGCGAAGGCTCTGGTAGGCGCCATCGATTGGTCGCCGGCCCACTTTGGATACACCATAGGCGACGCAGAGGATGACCTCTCGTTCGACACGCGCGACAGCGCCCCATATATGCCAAAGTGTCAGGTTGTGGATCCGGCCTTTACGTGGAGCGACGAGCCCGCTCCCCGAACCCCATGGGATCGGACCGTGATCTACGAGCTGCATCCGGCAGGTTTTTCAAAGCTGAATCCGGATGTTCCCGTCTCACTGCGCGGCACACTCGAGGCGCTCGGCCATCCGGCATCTATTGAGCACCTGAGAGCACTTGGTATCACTGCGGTGGAGCTACTGCCCATTCACGCGTTTGTGAACGATCAGCATCTTGAGGAACGCGGCCTTTCGAATTACTGGGGATACAATACGATCGGCTTCTTTGCTCCCCATCCCGGGTACATGGGCCCGCACGGAATAGGAGGCTTGAAGACAACGGTACAGCTCCTGCACGATGCCGGCATTGAGGTGATCCTGGATGTGGTCTACAACCACACCGCTGAGGGCAATCACCTTGGTCCAACACTCTGTTTCCGCGGCGTAGACAACCGTTCCTACTACCACTTGATGGACGACCGTCGCTATTACAACGACTTCACCGGCACCGGCAATGCCCTTGAACTCAGGCATCCCCAGGTTCTGCGGATGGTCACCGATTCGCTGCGCTACTGGGTGACCGAACTCGACATTGACGGGTTCAGATTCGACCTGGCGACCACCCTGGCCCGGGTGCACGGTCATTACGACGAACATGCCGCCTTCCTTGACGCGGTGGCTCAGGACCCCACGCTGAGCGGAGTCAAGCTTATCGCCGAGCCGTGGGACACTGGTGGGGGCGGGTATCAGGTTGGCCAGTTCCCTCCCGGCTGGAGCGAGTGGAATGACCGGTATCGGGACACAGTGCGCAAGTTCTGGCGGGGAGACGAAGGTCTTGTGCCGGAGCTTGCATCCCGAATCGCCGGGTCGAGCGACATCTTTGATCGGAGAGGACGCAGGCCCTGGGCCAGCATCAACTTCATCACTGCCCACGATGGATTCACCCTCCGGGATCTGGTCAGTTACAATGAGAAACACAATGAGGCAAACGGCGAGGACAACAGGGACGGATCAGACAACAACAACAGCTGGAACGGCGGGGTAGAGGGAGAGACAGATGATCCGGGCGTTGAGGAGTTCAGGAGACGGCAGATGCGGAACATGCTGCTAACGCTCCTGCTCTCCCAGGGCGTGCCCATGATCACAGCCGGCGACGAGATCGCACGAACTCAGCACGGGAACAACAACGCGTACTGCCAGGACAACGAGATGAGCTGGATACCGTGGCAGAGCGTCTCAGCGCACGGGGACCTGCTGGCGTTTGTGCAGCAGTTGCTTCACATTCGAAACGAACACATTGTCTTCAGACGCTCAAGGTTCTTTCAGGGAACTCGTATTCCTGGGACACAGAGTAAGGACGTCACCTGGCTCCAGGCAGACGGCAGGGAGATGACTCACGAAAGCTGGTCCAATCGCTCGCTGCGGCAACTGGGAGTCCTCCTCAACGGTGAGGCGGGCGCGCGCTTTCTCACCACCCGGGGTGAACCCGAGCCGGACGACAATTTCCTCATCCTGATGAATGCAGGAACCCGTCGTATTACCTGGACACTTCCTCAGACTGACTCTGACAACGCCTGGCGGCTGCGGCTGTCAACCGCACTTCCGGTGGGTGTGCCCAGCCGTGGCCGCACGGTACGAGAGCGGGTCGTCCTGGAGAAGCACTCGGCAATGGTGCTGGTACAGCTGCGGAGCGAGCGGCGCGGATGACGGCGGCCGGTGCCGGCCAGGTGGTCTCACCGGCGAACGAGCACGCGTACCGGAGACTCCATGGAGAGCTCCACCGCCAGGTTTCCGTCCTCTCCAACACGGGTATGCTCCCCCGTCGTGCTCTCAGTGTACGCAGCTTTACCGGACAGCGGACCCACGGTGCAGCCGACCGGCTTCAAGAGCGGTGCAATAAGAGCAACCACCACCAGCCCATCTGCTTCTCCCCGGCCAAAGGCGATCACGCGCGCTGTGCCGCTCTGCACGGTAAGCGGCCGGTATCCACCCCGGCACACAAGGTCCGGTCGCTCGCGACGCAGGTGCAGCAAGCGGCTGACAAGCGCAAGCTTCTGTTCGCCAGGATCTGCCGATCCTCCACTGCCTCGGTTCAGAATTTCCTCCCGCAGCGAAAAATCAACCGGCCTGCGGTTGTCCGGGTCAACAAGAGAGAGATCTAAGAGCTCGGCACCCCGATACGTGTCTGGAATGCCGGGCATCAGCAGCCGGATAGCGGTGTGAGAGCGGATGAGCACGTCCGCCTCACCCTGGATTAGTCCGGCGAATGCCCGAAATGATTCATTGTCTCGATCGAGCGAATCCAGAAGCCCGTCAAGAAAGGCCGCGGCCGCCTTCTCGTACGCCTCGTCCCTGCCTACCCAGCTCGTGTGGCGTTTGGATTCCCGCAGTGATTTCTGCAGATACCCGTGCAGCCGACCCCGCAGATCCTCCGACACCGATGAGTAAGCCGGCACAAGGGCCACAAGGATCTGATAGATCAGATACTCATCATTGGAGTCCGGCGCTGATGCGCCGTTCAACCGTCGCTTCAACGCCTTGTTGCTACTCCGCCATTCCCGGGTCAGGCGACTCCACTCCTGCGAGTGGTGGGAGATCATGGCGATACGAAGGCGCGTGTCTTCACCACGCTTGGTGTCGTGGGTGGAGCTCGTAGTCATGGACGTGGCCGGCAGATGCTTTACAAACTGGTGAAACGCCTGCGGAGGGGCGGACAGATGCTCCGGGTCACCACCTACCTCATTGGCGCAGAGCAGCGGCCCATAGGCGTACATCACCGTATCCTCAAGACCCTTTGCCATAAGCGGTCCGGTAAACTGCTGGAACCGCCGAACGACATCCGACCAGTTTGCTCGCGACTCCTGCGAGCTCTGTTCGGGGAAGGAGAGCAGGAGCAACTGCTGAATGTACATCAGTTCATACCCGTACTCAGGGAGACGGGTATGAGCACGCTCGACGGCGCTGGTGACGTACTCCACATCCGCCTCTCGGGTGATCTGATCGGTTGTGTACGTGCGGTAGACAGGGAACTGGACCATGACCTCGCTCAGGGCGTCCTGCAGACTGCGGGCGGTGATATCGATCGCGCGGCGGTCGTGGGCGAGCAGGCGCTTGATGTAGCGGACCAGATTCTCCACGTCGCCGGCCATGTGCTCGGCGATGAAACGGCGCTTGGCAGCAGCCAGCATGGAGCTTACTTCCTCCCGTATCCCGGCGAAAGACCGGTAGTGACGCAACACGCGTTCGCCGCCCTCCCCGTCCACAAAGAGTCTTCCAACGGCGTTCAGCGCCTCGTATCCGGTTGTCCCATCGGCCTGCCAGTGCTCAGGCATCTGCTCGCCTTCGTGGAGAATCTTCTCCACGAATACTGGCCGGTTCCCCAGCCGCTCACGCAACCGGGCAATGTAGGTACCCGGCTCGGCAAGACCGTCGATATGGTCGACGCGCACACCGTCAATGAGCCCCTCCTCCACGAGCGAGAAGAGCAGCTGGTGCGTGTAATCGAACACCCGGCGGTCCTCTACACGCAGACAGATAAGATCATTGACGCTGAAGAATCGCCGGTAGTTGATCTCTTCGCCGGCAACTTTCCAGAAGCTCAGCCGGTAGACCTGTTTCCAGTGAAGCTCGTTCATGAGGTCGTAGCCGGATTCTCCGGACCCACCGTTCACCGCCAGCACGGACTCATCCACGTAACTTCGAATTGACGGGACCCGTGTGTAGAGCTCCCAAAGCATACGCTTGATAAAGCCTGTCTTGTCCAGCCGGCTCTCACGATCCTCATCCGTCTCAAGCCCTTCCAGCGTGTAGAGCACGCCAAGAAGCTTGAGCATCTCCGGATCGTCGCGACCAAGCTTCCGCTCGAGCTGCCCCAGGCGACGCTCGAGAATGGCCCGATACGACTCTACACGCAGGGGAAAGTGCATCTCATAGTAGTTGAGGTGGAAACCGGACTCGCCGTAGGAGAGCGTAATCTCTCCACGCTCAAGCACCTCACCGTAGAGACTCCCCAGAAAAGGCGCGATCAGACGTCCATCAAGACCCTGATACGGGGCGTGCCAGTCAACGTCAAAGTAGTCCCAGTACGGGCTCTTCGTTCCGTGCTCAAACAGATCGTAGAGAAGCGGATTCGCGGGCGAGTAGGCCATGTGGTTTGGTACAATGTCCTGAATCCAGCCCAGACCGTGTTCGGCAGCAACGGAAGCAACTCTTCTGAACTCCTGTTCGCCGCCAAGCTCCGGGTTGATCACGTTGTGATCCGTTACATTGTATCCATGGGTGCTCCCCGGAACAGCCGCGAAAATGGGGCTCGCATAGATGTGACTGATCCCAAGCTTTGCGAGGTAAGGCACCATGCCAATCGCATCAGCAAAGGTAAACTCGTGGCTGAACTGCAGCCTGTAGGTGCTTGTCAATTCTGGAATAGCACACACTCCTGCTCGGTGTAGCCGCTGACCAGCGCGACAGCCGCATACGGCTGGACCTGGAGCTGTTCGTCGTGCCAGGCCACCGCTCCCAGGCGAAACACTTCTGCGTACCGGTCGATCGACCCGTCGCGGGCACGCTCGGAAAGGAAACCGATCGGATCAACAACCGCACTCCGGGGAGATAGATTGACGGCTACCACCCCCTCACCAGTCTCCCCCGAGGAGTAGAGAAGCAGCACACCGTTCTTATGTACGGCTGCCCGGCGGTGACTCCGCTCCTGGGCACCAAAACAGTCGAACTGCCTACGCAGACGCAGGAGCGCCTGCGTAAGAGCGAGCTCGTCACCCTCTTCACGCTGTGCCCAATCCAGAATGCTCTGTGCGTGGGTCTGCGGACTGCCCGGGTCAGGGGGACTGCCGTCGTGAAACGCCTCGAACTCCCTTGATCGGCCCTCCCGGGTGGCAGCCAGCAGCCCCTGATCCGAGTGGTCAACAAAGTAGAGAAACGGACGACGCTCACCGTACTCCTGTCCCATGAACAGCAACGGAATCGCCGGAGCAAGCAGCAGCACGGCCCGTGAGGCACGATCGGCCTTCGGGCCAACAAGTGTGGTAAGGCGGTCGCCAAGCATGCGGTTACCGACCTGATCATGGTTCTGCGTACAGAACACAAAACGTGAGCTCGAAAGCCCGGCAGGTGTGGTCCCGTGGTGTCTGTCCCGCGCCGCCGAATACGCCCAGGCATAGCTCCATCCGTACTCCAGCGCACGTGCCAGATGAACCGGGTCACTAAAATCCTGATAGTAGCCGCGGGTCTCGCCGGTGAGTGTGACGTGCAGCGCGTGGTGAAAGTCATCCGCCCAGGCCGCGTCCAGGCCGTTACCGTTTCGCTCGATCGGCTCCACCAGACGCCGGTCGTTCATATCGCTCTCAGCAATGACAATTCTTCGGCGCCCACTGCGGTCGCTGATCTCCTGCGCGACCCGGGAGACTTCCCGAAGAAACGGTTCTCCGCTCTCGTCGTGGATCTCATGCACCGCGTCGAGCCGAAAACCGTCAAGATGATACTCTTCAAGCCAGTTTCGGGTGGCACCCAGAAAGAATGCGCGCACGCCGTCGCTGCCCGGCCCGTCAAAGTTGAGCGCTTCGCCCCACGGTGTCTGGTACCGGTCGGTGAAATAGGGCCCAAACTGGCGACTGTAGTTCCCTTCCGGACCGAGATGATTGAAAACCACATCCAGAACAACAGCAAGCCCGGCTCCGTGGGCGGCGTCTACAAATCTCTTCAACCCGTCAGGGCCTCCGTAGCTCGACTGAACCGCCCACGGGTAGACTCCGTCGTACCCCCAGTTTCGTTCACCGGGAAACGGCGAGACCGGCATCAGCTCAACACCGGTAACTCCCAGATCCCTCAGCTCGCCTAATCGCTGACCCGCTGCGTCAAACGTACCGCCTGGAGTAAACGTCCCCGGGTGAAGCTCGTAGAGAACAAGCTCCGGGAGCTCTGGAGGCAGGAACGCTCGGTCGGTCCAGGGAAAAGAGTCGTCAGGTACCGCAGACATGCCATGCACGCCCTCCGGCTGATCACGGCTCGCGGGATCCGGATACACCGCATCCCCGTTGAGCCGATAGCCGTAGCGGCCGCCGGGAGGCAGCCTACTCTCAACGGTGAAGTATCCGTTCTCAAGGCGCTCCATGGGAACAAGCGTAACCCCGGCCGGTAGCTCCTTCTCATCCACAGCCGACCCCGCCCGGGGAGCCACCGCTGCCTCAGCGTAGATGACCAGATCCACAGCCGAGCACGCTGGAGCCCAACAGGAAAAGTAACAATGATCGCCGCTACGTCTGGCTCCCGGCGTCACATCACGCCTCCTCATGCAACTCGTCCAGGACGAATCTCACACCGCGGAGAGGAATCATCAGCCAGTCAGGCCGATTGTCGATCTCATAGCCCACCTCATAGACCGCTTTCTCGAGGGAGAAGACATTCACAAGCATTTGGATATCGGCATCATCGGCGGGGACGAACGACGCACCGTCCACCGTACGCAGATAGGCGCCAAGAAAGGTGCCCGACACACTGGTGAACCAGGGCTCGATCCAGGGCTCCAGCCGTTCTGCGTCCTCTGACCGCAGATCTCTTCGCTGCAGGAAGCGACTGGAAACGGCGTAGTGGAAGCTCCGGATCATACCGGCAACATCGCGAAACGCGCTGAACTTCAATCTTCTTTCGCTGAGGGTTCGCGCCGGTTCTCCTTCCAGATCGATGATGGTGAAATCGCGTCCGGTGAACAGCACCTGGCCAAGGTGGTAGTCGCCGTGGATTCGGATCTTCTCCGCCTGGATCTGATGGTCGGTGATCCGTGCTATGTAGGAGAGGATCTGCTCCTCGCTGTCAAGAAACTGCTGCGCAATTGACGCGTGCTCATCACCAAGACGACGTGCGAGCCGCTTCACTCTCGCGATCGTTCGCCGCACAAGACTGCGGAGACTCTGGTAGGCAGATCGCTGGTACAGGCGGCTGAACGCCTCTGGTGCAAACTCAGGCGTCTTACGGTCACTCGCGAGCGATAGGTGGAGCTCCCCGGTGCGAACGCCGAGCAGTTCGATCATCTCAAAGAAGAGCGGCTCGGAGACCTGCAGCAGTTCCTGCGGAATCTCTCCGGTGCGGGCGTCAAACATGCTACCCGACGTCCGGGGGACGGCGAGGTCTCCCCGGGCCAGAATAGTCTCAAAGAATCGATCCACCTCTGAGAGTGCGTATGACCAACCGTCGCTCTGGTTCGCTTCGAACCCTATCAGCAGCCCGATCGCACCAGGCTCCGCCTTTCCACGAACATACTCAAGGCTTCCAGCAAACTGCGGAACGTGCTCGAATCCTGTCTCATCGCTGAGAAACTGCATCAGCTCAATGTCCGGATTCACACCCTGCTCGAGCTTCCGATACAGTTTAAAGAAGAAGGTGTCGCGATAGAGGATGCTCGTGTTCGACTGCTCCACCTTCAAAACCCGACTCTGTGAGGGGTCATCCAACAGCTTGGCCATAGCGCTGAGCTGCCGCCCGCGGCGCACCATGATTTCGCCACGATCCGTCTTGAGCTTCCTCTTGCCAAGGAAATAGCGCAGCAGCTCCGTGCGCACATCCGAGCTGTAAACCCCGTCGTAAATCACTCCGTCTGAGAGCTCCTCATCGAGTCCGGCGACGACCGCACCTGGGTGCTCCTCCAGGATGCTCTCTGCCTCACCACGCAGCGCACGGCTGAGTATCAGCAGGTAGGTCTCTGTGACATCCTGACCAAGCTCAATAGAGACGAGTAGAAGCCAGCTTCGGCTGTCCGCGGTCCCGAGCTGTGCGTAGTCCTCTATGCGCAACTTCCGCACCTTGGCGCCCTTGGACCGATACCACCGGGCCTTGCTGATAAACGGCAGCAGCACAGCCTTCTGAAGCGAATCCCGCAACGGTTTTGCAAAGGAGGCCCAATCGCGGTTTGTGATGGAGATCCGCGGGACCCCGTCACCGTCATCTGCCGGCGAACTCTGCACCCGCTCAAGCTCGAACCAGTAGTAGTCACTCGATCCGATCATGATGGAATAGGGCCTATCTCCAATAACCGGAAACTCGTTCTGGGAGAACACCTCGGTGGGTCGAAAGTCGTTGAAGTCCTGGAGCTCCAGGTTCGCGCTCTGGCTGTAGCGACTGAAGTTGGCTACCACCAGAATCGCCCCTCCCTCGAACTCCCGAACAAAGGCAAGGACGTGCGTATTGTCACTGTTTATAAAGCGCAGCGTCCCGCGACTGAAGGCGGGGAAGCGCTTGCGGGTGGCAATGATTCGCTTCATCCACCAGAGGAGGCTGGACGTGTTCGACTGCTGCGTCTCCACGTTGACCTGCTCGTAGTGGTACTCAGGATCAATGATCAGCGGCAGATAGAGGCTCTGCGGATTCGCATGTGAAAAGCTGGAGTTCCGGTCAGGGCTCCACTGCATTGGCGTACGCACACCGTTCCGGTCGCCAAGGTAGACGTTGTCTCCCATACCGATCTCGTCACCGTAGTAGATTACCGGCGTCCCTGGGAGAGAGAAGAGCAGTGAGTTCACCAGTTCCAGCTTTCGCCGGTCGTTCTCCAGCAGCGGAGCAAGCCGCCTTCTGATCCCGAGGTTGAGCTTCTGTCGCGGGTCCCGCGTGTAGCTCCGGTACATGTAGTCGCGCTCTTCGTCGGTAACCATCTCAAGGGTGAGCTCGTCATGATTGCGGAGGAAGATGCACCACTGCGAGGTGTCGGGTATCTCAGGGGTCTGCTCCATGATGTCAATGACCGGAAAGCTGTCCTCCATCCGGACACTCATAAACAGCCGGGGCATGACGGGGAAATGGAAGGCCATGTTGCACTCATCGCCGTCGCCAAAGTAGGCCACCGCGTCCTCCGGCCATTGGTTCGCCTCCGCGAGCAGCATACGTCCCGTGTAGTTGTCGTCCACGTACGCACGAAGCTCTTTGAGAAACGCGTGAGTCTCCGGAAGATTCTCGCAGTTCGTTCCCTCCTGCTCAAAGATATAGGGCACCGCATCAAGACGAAGACCGTCCACGCCCATCTCAAGCCAGAAGTCCAGTGCCTTAAACAGCGCCGCTTTCACCTCCGGATTCTCGAAGTTGAGATCCGGCTGATGGGAGAAGAAACGGTGCCAGTAGTACGCCTTGGCAACCGGGTCCCAGGTCCAGTTGGAGGTCTCGGTGTCCTGAAAGATGATCCGAGCCTCCGGGTACTTGTCGGGTGTCTCACTCCAGACGTAGAAGTTCCGATGCTTGCTTCCCGGTTTCGCGTGTCTGGCACGCTCAAACCAGGGATGCTGGTTTGAGGTATGGTTGACCACCAGCTCTGTGATGACCTGGAGATCGCGAGCGTGGGCCTCACGCAGGAAGCGGCGGAAATCTCCAACAGTTCCGTAGGCACTGTGAACACCGGTATAGTCACTGATGTCGTACCCGTCATCCCGCCAGGGGCTTGGATAGAACGGGAGAAGCCAGATCGCAGTTACTCCAAGATCCTGCAGGTAGTCAAGGCGCTGAGACAGTCCTTTGAAGTCTCCCATGCCGTCTCCATTCGAATCGTAGAACGAGCGAACATGGAGTTCGTAGATAACGGCGTCTTTGTACCACTGTGGGTCGGACATCAGAAGGGCTCCTCGGTATTGAGTCTGAGAATATGCGCAGGGTTGGTGAAAGGATCAAGCGAAACGGAGTTCCAGTATTCACTCCAGGCATAAGTTTCCCCGGAGAAGAGATCGGTCATTGAAAAGGGGCGGGAATCGGGAAGGCCGACGGCCGCCGGAGAGAACTCAACCAGACCGGACTGCGTGTGTTCCCAGCTCAGATTCACCACCACGAGAACAATGTTGTGTCCACTCGTTTTGCTGTAGGCAAGCAGTTGAGAGTTATCAGTCGAGTGAAACCGCAGGGTCCGATTCTGCTGAAACGCCGGGTTCTCGTGCCGGATCGTATTCACTGCTGAGATGAACGGGCGGATACTGGCTGCATCGTCGGTGTTCCAGTGTCGTACCTGGTACTTTTCACTGTCGACAAACTCTTCGCTTCCCGCTTCGCGCGCTCGGTTCTCAAGCAACTCGTAGGCCGGGCCGTAGATTCCGTAGCTCGCCGTCAGCGTGGCCGCAAGAACGTGGCGAATCAGGAATGCCGGTCGACCGCCGGTCTGCAGGTATTCGTGGAGGATGTCCGGCGTGCTCGGCCAGAAGTTCGGGCGGAAATACTCAACGACATCTGTTCTGGTGAGCTCAGTCATATACTCGCGAAGCTCGTCCGCTCCCGTGCGCCAGGTGAAGTAGGTGTAGCTCTGGGTGAAGCCTTTCTTTGCAAGACCATACATTCTTCGCGGCCGGGTGAACGCCTCTGCAAGAAAGATAGCCTGGGGGTGTCTGGCCTTGATGGTCCCAATACACCACTCCCAGAACGGGAAACTCTTTGTGTGAGGGTTGTCAACCCGGAAGATTGTCACACCCTTCTCGATCCAAAAGAGGAACACGTCACGCAGCGCCTCCCAGAGGTGTTCCCAGTCGTCAGACTCGAAATTGATAGGATAGATGTCCTGATACTTCTTGGGCGGGTTCTCAGCGTACTGAATTGTGCCGTCCGGCCGCTTCACGAACCAGTCGGCATGCTCGGAAACCCATGGGTGGTCAGGCGAACACTGGAAGGCAATGTCCAGCGCTACTGAGACCGAACGCGTGCTCGCCTTCTTCACGAGGGAAACCAGATCGTCAACGGTGCCAAGATCAGGATGGACCGCGGTGTGTCCGCCCTCCGGACTGCCGATTGCCCAGGGGGATCCTGGATCGTCCTCCCGGGCGACCAGGGCGTTGTTCGGACCCTTTCGAAACGCCCGGCCAATCGGATGAATGGGAGGCAGGTAGAGCACATCAAAGCCCATGTCGGCCACATAGTCGATGCGAGCGGCAGCGCTGTGAAGCGTGCCATGCGCGGAGTTGTCATCTCCGTACGTACTGCGTGGGAAGAGCTCGTACCAGCTTGAGAAGCGGGCCTTCACCGGATCAACGGTTACGGAGAATGGGGTCTCACTCCATGTCTCGAATGTCCTGTCCGGATACCGGCGCGCCACTCTCACACTCTGTTCGTCAAGGGCCGCACCCGAGCGGTCGCGGAGCGGGAGTGAGCTCTTTTCGAGCTGCTTGCTCAGACTCGCAAGCGTCTCGGCGTCCGCTCTCTCACCCACCAACCGAGCGCGCTCGGCTGCGCCGGAATAGAGCCGCGCGCCGATCAACAGATCGACATCTGCCTCAGCGTCCACTTCAGCTTTGCGGGTGAGCCCGTCAACCCACGTGTCGAAGTGATCGATCCAGGCCGAAACTTGAAACTCGTACTGCCCAAGCTCTTCAACAAAGAACGACCCAAGCCAGGCGTCGTTGCCCTGAGGTTGAAGCGGCACATGGGCAAACGTAGCGCCGACCGGTCGGTAGTGAACAAGAGCCCGAATATGGTCGTGACCATCTGCGTAGATGTCAGCGGTAACCGTGACTTCATCACCGACCACCCGCTTCACCGGGTAACGCCCTCGGTCAACGGACGGCTGAACGTTTTCAATCACGACGCGCATTCTCCCATCCGCCATAAAATCAGATGGGGGAACGAATTGATATGGACTGGTCATTTCACCTCCCCTGCCTCTAAGCTACACAAGCCTATGACGCGCAGCAAACGCGGTTGCAGGCACAGCGGAGGTCATGGCTCAGTTGTCGGTCGCCACGCCTCCGCCCGGCGGAGCGCAGCTGTCACGAAAGGCGAGCTGGGTAGGAAGCTCGCGCCGCACCACACGAGTCTCACTCTCGTCAAGGAGGTCAACAAGCATATTCACAGCGGTCGATCCCATACCGGCAGCCGGCATCACCACGGTAGTCAATGGTGGGTTCAGAAAACGAGACATGTAGTCGTCATCATAGCCGAGCAATGAGAGCTGGCTTGGGATGGATATTCCGAGCTCCTGCAGCGCGTCCATCGCCCCGTACGCTACCACGTCGTTGCCCGCGAATACCGCCGTCGGAGGTTCCTCAAGCGAGAGAAGGTCCCGCATGCCCTGGTAGCCTGACTGTTCGTTAAAGTCTCCAATTCTCAGGTAGGCCGATGAGAAGGTGATCCCGTGGGAAGCGAGAGCCTCTTTGTAGCCCTCCACCCGTTGCCGCGCCGCCGCATAGACCGGCGTTGCATGGGTGATCATGGCAACACGCTCGTGGCCGAGCTCAATAAGATGGCTGACCGCTCGCTCGGCCGCCGCCTTGCCATTGACGTAGACTTGGCTGATCTCTACCTCCGGCAGGTAGTCCATTGCAACTGCGGGGAAGCGTGTCCGGATGATTCCGTCAAACCCCGGATCGTTGTCGTGCGCATTTATCAGGACCATCCCGTCAAGCCGCAGCCGTTCCGCTATCTCGAGATAGTCCGCGTCCTTCAGCGTGATCGGCTGGACCACCAGCCGTATTCGAGCTCGATTGAGGGCAAGCGTCATCCCCTCCATCACCCGCATGATAAACGCGTCCGTGTACACGTACTGGCTGTGACAGATCAAGAGGCCCACTACCCGACGCTTTGAAAGGGCAAGGGAGCGGGCAGCCTCGTTGGGAGTATAGCCGAGCTCTTCAGCAGCTGAGAGCACCCGTTGGCGGGTGCTCTCAGAGATGCTCTTTCCCGGGGTGTTGTTGACCACGAACGAGACGGTTGTCCGCGAAACGCCTGCAGCTTTCGCCACATCGCTTGCCGATACCCCCCGTCTCCCCATGGTGAACCGTCTACCCCTTTACCGAACCTGCCATCATCCCACGCACAAAAAATCGCTGCAGCGAGAAGAACACGATCAATGGGACGATAATGGTCAGAAAAGCGCCTGATGTCAAAACGTACCAGTCCTGGCCACGGCTTCCCACCATTTCACTCAGTCGTGTCGTGACCAACGCCACATCAATGCTTGTTCCCAGGAACACCAGCGCCACGAGCAGATCGTTCCAGACCCAGAGAAACTGAAATATGGTGAAGCTCGCTATCGCCGGCACACTAACCGGGAGAACAAGATAAATGAACTTTGTCATGGGGGTGGTGCCGTCGACCTCTGCCGCCTCTATCATGTCTCGGGGTATGGTGGCGATATAGCCGTACAAAAGATACGTTGCCAGGGGCAGCCCGAATCCGGTATGCGCAAACCAGATCCCTGGCCAGGTACCGTTGAGCTGGAGGGAGTTGTACATCCGGAACAGAGGCAACAGAGACATCTGCAACGGTACGACCATCAGCCCCACTATGACAATGAACATTGCTTTCCGGCCAAAGAAGGTCATCCAGGCCAGCCCGTACGCCGCAAAGGCTGCGATCGTGATGGGAATGACGGTGGACGGAATAGTCACAAGCAGGCTGTTGACAAATGCGTTACCCATGCCGTCTTCAGTTATGACGAATCGGTAATTGTCCAGAGTCCACGTGCTCTCAAAGGGTGAGAACAGTGCAGTCCACCAGCCACTGGTATTGATATCCGCCGGCGGGCGAAATGAGCTCACAAAGAGCCCGAGCGTGGGGATAGTCCAGAGAAGCACCAGGAGCACAATCACGATATTCAGGATCGTACGACCGGTGAGTGCGCGAATACGCTTTGCACGCTTCGCGCGCGAAGCTGCTGTTGCATCCAGGGTTACGTCAGCCATAGCAACCTCCTTACGCCTGGTTCATGCTGCGGATGTTCCGCACCATTACCGGTATGACTGCCACGAAGAGAACAACCGCGAGCGCCGCACCCCGTCCGTACTGTCCGGCACGGAACATCTGGTTGTACATCATGTTTGCGATAACATCGGTATTGAACTGACCACTTGTCATGACAAAGACAACATCAAATATCTTGAGCACAAGGATGACGATCGTTGTTGTCACGGTCAGTATGGTACTGCTTACGTACGGAATGATGATCTGGAAGAACGCGCGGAACTCCCCCGCTCCATCTATTCGTGCCGCCTCAAGCAGACTGGAAGGGACTCCCTTCACAGCGGAGCTCAGAATGACCATCGCGAAACCAGTTTGCAACCAGATCATGATCGCAATCAGGAAGAAATTGTTCCACGGCTCAACTCGCAACCATCCTACCGGGTCGTTCCCCCCGGCTGTGACAATGGCGTTTAGAAGGCCAATCTGCTCGCCAAACACCGCACGATAATAGATGAAGCGCCAGATCACTGAGGCACCTACAAACGAGATAGCCATGGGAAGAAAGATGAACGCCTTTGCGATCTTCTCCCAACGGATACGGTCCACGAGAACCGCGACAATCAGACCAAGGCTGACGCTGAACAGCGGGACGAACACGATCCAGAGTATGTTGTTCCGGATTGCGATAAGCAGCTTGGGATCGGTGAAGATTGCCACGTAGTTCTGGAAGCCAAAGTTCGTGGGATCACCGCTGCCTCGTGTGTAATCGAAAAAACTCACCCAGGTGGTCCGAACCAGCGGATAGATGATGTAGATCGACAACACGGCGAGTGCCGGCAGCACAAACACGTAGGGCCGCAGCTTGTCACGCAGACGGGAACGGACCTGACTGACCAGATTATCCAGCGTCAGGTAAAACGCCCAGACCCCGCCAACGCCCACAACAAGCGCGACAAGCGCCACCAGAAACTTTGGAGCGTTGTCGTTGCGCATATAGTTGAAGCTGACAAGAAAGATAAATCCGAGTGCGACGGCCGCGCCTATAGAAAGAACAATTTGCAGCGGACGCCGCTTGAGAGCATTCGCATCGAGATCTGCCATACCTACCTCCTTTCGTAAAGAGGGGCTGCCCGAAGGCAGCCCCCACTATCGGCAATCGCCGTTACCGCGGCCAGCTCTCATCAATACTGTCGAGAATGGCATCAAGATCTGCATCCGGTCTGTTCACGTAGTCGGTCATACCGGTCCAGAAGGATCCGGCGCCAACTGCGCCCGGCATGAGGTCGGACGCATCAAAGCGGAACGTGGTTGCATTCTGCAGAATTTCTGCAATTCCACGGTCCGTGGCCGTTGGATACCAATCAAGCGGCGTGTCGTTGTGTGGTGACACAAATCCACCCTGCTCCAGCCACGATCGTGTCGATTCACCGGTGGAAAGGAAGGCCATCAGCTCGCGGACAACGGGTCTGTCCCGCATGGCACTCAGCAGATCACCTGCGCCCAGAACGGGGCGTCCCTGCGCGGAATCAATCGGCGGCAGGTAGAAGAAGTCAACCGTATCGCCAACCTCTGACCCACCCTCCGGCATAAAACCGGTAATAAAGCTCGCCTGACGGTGCAGTCCGGCCGCCGGAGGATCGACCAGTACCGGTGTGATCGCGTCACCAAACGGTGTCAGCACGATACCTTCACGCCCGCCAAGAACGTAGTCCTCGTTGAACCAGATCTCTCCCATGTACTCCAGTGCTTCCCGGACCTCAGGGCTGTTGAACGGCAGATCGCCTACAACCCATTCGTCATAGACCTCCGGCGGATGGATACGAAGCATGATGTCCTCTACCCAGTCGGTAGCAACCCAGCCGGTCGCGCCTGCGCTTTCAATACCAATTGACCACGGTGTGTGGCCGTCTGCGACCATCTGATCGCTCAGGGCAAGGAGTTCGTCCCAGGTCTCAGGGATGTCGTACCCCTCAGACTCGAACAGCCCGGTGTTGTACCAGACAAGGCTTTTCACGCTTGCGCGATACCATACGCCGGCCTGTATTCCCTCGATCTCAGCCAGATCGAGCCATGCATCGTTGTACTGCTCTTCCAGGTAATCCCTTCCGAGCCACTCCTCAAGATCAAAGATGTATCCACCACGCACCAGATCCGCCGCCAGACCAGGCTGCGGAAACGCTGCGACATCGGGTGGGCTTCCGCCCTCGGCTCGGACGGTGATGAGGGTTTCGAAGTCACCACTTCCCTCGTACTGCACTTCACGCCCGCTCTCTTCCTCGAACGGGACCAGAGACTCTTCAAACCGGTCGGCGTCATTGTCAACGAATGCACCGAGGATTCGCACCGGTCCGGTGTCTTCCTCTTCCTGCGGCTGACATCCTGACAGTATGAGAATCAATACCGTAGAGAGTGCCGCCAGCGAAACCATAATCCGCTTCATGTAGACCTCCTGTGTCCTTCTGGAAAAGCCATTGCTTTCCCGCGTTACTAACGAGATCATACGCCCGAACTGTTAGTAACGCAAGGAAAAGTTTGAAAAATCGTTGGTGGACCGATCACCAAGCTCCGTGACACCCCTGGTTGGGTTCAACGGACCCCACGCGGTCGACGGTCCGAGACGCGAAGCTTCTCGTCCAGCACATCCTTATACCGGTAAGCAAAGAAGAGGACGACCGCACTTACGCCGGCAATGATGACCCATCCCCACCAGGGAACCACCGCAATACCCGAACCCACGAGGCTCGATACAAACATTCCCGGCGGACGTCCAAGGAGCACAAGGAGCAGAAACACGTGAAACGGGAGCGCCGTGATTCCGGCAATCAGGCAGAGTGCGTCGTCTGGAAAGAAAGGAAAGAGAAAGACAAGGAAAAGCAGCAAGAAGTGACGCTCAGCGACCGAATCGATGTAACGGTCGATCAGGTCAGGTCGCACGAATCGTTCCACCAAGGGCCTGCCATAGACCCGGGCAATAAAGAATGCAGCCACGGAACCAGCGATCAGGCCGGCAGTGCTCAGGGCGAATCCCGTCCAGAGACCAAACAACGCACCACCGGCAAGTGCCGTGATGTTACCGGGAATTGGAGCGGCAATAACCTGAAACGACTGAATCAGAAAGAAAGCAAGCGGGCCATACGGATCGAACTGATGCACGAACTGCTGAAGAGACTCCCGGGAGCTGAACACCTGAGCCCAGCTCACCGGCCCGAAGGAGGCCCGGAACCAGAGCCAGAAGGCGAGAGTTCCGGCGAGGAGCAGCAGAAGAGAGACAAGCCGCACAAGCGGTTTCCTGTTCATCCGTCGCCCCTCCTTCCTGTAACTCCATGCTCAACCGTGCGCCGGTACCGGCATTGAACCATTCGGCCACGCAAGAGTCAACGCAGGCGTTCATCAGCTTCAGAACCGGATCGGCGGACTGCAGGGTAGTGTCTGCGAAACGGGTGCTCAATCGGGCGGAGGCAACCAGATCAGCTGCCGGGGCTCCCGAGAGCACGCGGTTCACGGGACATTCCCGGGCCGTAGGCTGTATCCTTGAGGCACCGACAGGACGATTTTGGAGGCATACACCATGAGCACACAGATCCCCTCATACCTGAATTCCTATGCGGACGAGTTCCGATCAGACCCTCGCGCTGCCGCACTACGCTGGTTCCGCGAGGCCAAGTATGGACTGTTCATGCACTACGGACTCTACTCCCTTCTCTCGAATCACGAGTGGGTCCAGTTTCAGAAGAAAATTCCCGTGGCCTCGTACGCAGGCCTTGCAGA
Organism: uncultured Spirochaetaceae bacterium; assembly: GCA_964599075.1. Lineage (GTDB taxonomy): Bacteria > Spirochaetota > Spirochaetia > DSM-27196 > SLST01 > SLST01. Next base: position 41,273 of record CAZREG010000006.1, read on the forward strand.
TTTCTTTACCGCTGAACAGTTCAATGCCGAGTGGATAGCGGATTTCGCCGTTGAGTGCGGGATGCGCTACGTCAATATCACAACCCGTCATCACGACTCCTTCTGTCTGTTTCACTCGCGCTATACGAGCTTCCACACCGGCAACACTCCATGCAGGCGTGATCTGGTAGCAGAGCTTGCAGCGGCGTGCGAAAAACGTGGTCTGGGACTCTGTCTGTACTACTCCCACGGACGAGACTGGAAGCATCCTCACGCACCAAACAACGACCGTTGGGGACGCAGCGCTCGCCCGGACTACGATCCGCCGGAGCTGAGCTACGCAACGGGAGCCGGACACGATCTGAGTATATACACTGAGTTTGTCAGGAATCAGATCACCGAACTCCTGACTAATTACGGCCCCATCGCAGCTGTCTGGCTTGACGGAATAATGACTCCCCTGACTCCGAAAGATGCCGACGGGAATCCGATAGAGGGATTTGATCCGGTGACCGACGGAGATGCGTTTCGCTGCCAGGAACTCTACAACACGATCCACACCCTTCAACCGAATTGCCTGGTCAGTTACAAGCAGGGCTACCTGGGAACAGAAGATTTCTTTGCTCCGGAGCACAAGGCATCAAACAGATTTGGTCAGGGGGCTGACGAGGTGCCGGGTGAAGTCTGCACAACTACCTCAGGGGGCTGGGGTTACAACGCGGGTGTGCCGTTTAACTCACCGGAAAAACTCTGGAACGACCTGGTGAACGCCCGCGCAGCCGGCTACAATCTGCTCGCCAACATTGGGCCCAGACCGTCCGGCGAGTTTCCGCAGGAGGGGATTGCCCTCTTCCGCACGGTAGCGGAACGTATTCGAACCGATGGAATGCCCGAACCCGCACCGTAGACCGCACCGTAGACCGCGCGGCGGACCAACGGTTCACTCATCAGGAAACGTGCCCGCGGCGGTAGTCACGTGGCGTCCGACCGACCCTGTTCCTGAACTGTCGCGTGAAATAGTTGCTGTCGCAGAAGCCGGTCTGATCCGAGATCTGAGTGACGTTGAGATCCGTGTGGAGCAGGAGTTGTCGCGCGCGACTGATCCGCAGGGCGATCAGGTACTCCGTGGGTGACGTGTGGAGGGTCGCACGGAAATAGCGGGAGAGAGACGGGACCGAACAGCCGGCGAGATCCGCCATACGAGCAAGCGACCACTCTTCATAAAAGCGCTCGTGGAGCGTGCTCAGAATCAGCGCGAGCCGTTCGGAGGGCGCCGTTCGCGAGTGGCCGACGCAGAGCCGGGACCGACCAAGCACCACCAGAAGCTCGGCAAGCATGCCCCGGAGCGCCGACTTGTAGCCGGACGCCCGACGCCTGGTCTCGGCAATCATACGATCGGTCACGTCGCGAACTATTTCCTGGGCGTCTGCCGTGAGGATCAGCCGCACATGGTCGCTGTCCGTGTGTGCGGTCTGCGCGTCGGTGAGGAAGAAGGCGGCAAATCCCGGCATCTCGCGAAGCTCGTCGAGCAGGTCCTCGAGTCGCCACGAGATAAACATGACGTTCGTCAGGACAAGTCCCTCCGCGTGTTGGAAGTGGTGTCGAACGCCCGGCCGGATGAGAAAGACCTCACCCGGGTACGCGTCCGTTGGGCGCCCGTCAATGACGTGAACGGCCCGGCCGCGATGGATGACCACGATTTCGTGAAACCGGTGATGATGGTCCTCGAAGGTGGTATTCTCCGGCTCATGCTCGATGCGACGGGTATCTGTGAACCGATTCACGAACACGGGTGACTCGCGGACGAGCCAGGTGTCGTGTGGGGAAATCTCAACCGACACGTGAGCAGATTGTGCGGATTCCTCAACCGTTCGTCAACAAGTGTGCGGGATTACCGCGAGCGGACGGCGACGGGGTTGACGCCGTCCGGCGATCCATGGAGTGTCTATGAGACGCGCGGGTTCTTTGAGACCACGGTGTCTTCTTCTCGAGGCGGCTGACAAGGAGTATTACGATGGTAGCGTACCCGGGGCGGACTGAGCCCCTGACAATCTGCATGTGGGACTTTTCCTGGCTCATGTGCGGCCACCCTGGTGGTTCGTTCGAGGATCTTGAGCGCCGTGTGGAAGAGGCCGCCGAGCGGGGGTACGACACTCTGCGCGTTGATGTCTTCCCGAACCACTATCTCTCCGGAGAGATCACCTTTGCTCAGAGTGCGTCGCGACGCGTCCGAACCTGGGGTGACGTGCTCGTCCCGGGTGGGTTCACCGTCGATGTCAGGGCCAGGGTGCGGGAGCTCGCCCGGCTTACGCGCAGGTACGGCCTCTCCCTCGGGCTCGACACCTGGCAGAGTGGGGCGATCGTGCAGCAGGCCCGGGTTCCGGCCGGGGAAGAGGAGGCCGCCGCCCGGTCAATTGCAACCGCCTGGTGCAAAGCAATCCCGGCCATGCGTGACGACGGGGTGCTCGACCGGGCGGTCTGGTTGGCTCCTTTGAACGAGGTTCCGCTTTTCCTGGGCATGAAACTGGAAACGGTACGCGTGAGTGATCCCGAAGATCGTCACGAAGGGATGACGGCGTTCAGGGCGGATCTGCCCGAGTTGGACACCATCTTCCGGGACGTGAACCGGTGGCTCGGCGAGAGCGTGAAGGAGGCCATAGAGGCGGACGGGATACCCCTCTCGTACAGCGCCCTGGGGGCGGAAAACTACGGCGCCCGTGTAACCGATATCTACGACGTGGTTGATGTGCACTTCATGCCGGACCTCGTTCTCCAGCCGGAAGATGCGGCAGCGCTCGAATCGGCCGGCGTTGGAGCGAGCAAGTTCTCACTGCATCCAAAGCTCGCCACCTACGACCTGGAGACCTATTCGAACGCGTGGAACGCGGCGTGCCGCAGGAACTACGCTACGATGCTCGCGCTGTGCCACGACTACGCCCAAAGCGCGACCGAGCGGCTGGTCACTTCAACCGGCAAACGCCTTGCCGGCGTTGTAACCGAGGCGTACGGGCCGTGCAACTTCCCGGATACCGCAGAGGTGGACTGGAGCGGATACAATCGCTACAACGCGGACGCGGCGAGGATCTTCTCGCAGTACCCGTTTGCCGGACTCACCGTCTCCAACCACGCCGAACCGATCTTCCGCATGTGGGACGAGGTTGAATTGCAGCGGACCACAAACCTGTTCGTGAAGTCTCAGATATAAGCCCGTGGGATCGGCGGTGACAAGATAGTGCGCTTATGGATGGATATGAGCTGATGGTCCCTCGCGTGCGGACCGGCAAACCGGATACGCTGCGCTCATGAGCGAATCAGCCGCGAGCGCAGTGCAATTGAACCTCCGACAGCTTCCCTTCAGCCGTCGGGAGACGAACTGGGCCGTCTCGTACGGGCGCTCGGCTCCCGCCCACGCCGACCGGCTCTATCTTCGCTACATCTACGGCGGACAATCCACGGATCTCTACCGGATCGATCTTGCGGGCGGCGAGGAGTACACGGCAACCGCTGACCCCTCGCGCCTTACCGCGCGTGCCGCTACCGGCGGCAGCTTCCAGATCGTCTATGACGGCTCCCATGTGGTCCGCCTTCGGGTGACAGACGCCCGGCTCACCCTTGTGCTCTCAGAGGTCGTTCAGGCCGACGCGAATTTGCGCTGGGAAGAGCTTTTTCCCCACCAGACTCCGGGGACCCACGGGGCAGCAGGTGCGGCGTGGCGAGCGATCGTCAAGCTTGTAAAACACCGCCTTGAGGTGCTCAGCGGCTCGGTCGAGGTCGACGCACCCTGGCACCCGAAGAGCGAAGGGTCACGCCGGCACCACTTCTGTTCGCCGTTCCAGATCGTCCTGACTCCGGGTACGGAGATCGCGATTGAAGGCTATTCGAGCGAATGGGAACCCCGCGAGTACGCCCGCTCGTTCGACGAGTGCGCAGATGATTCAGCTCACGACTACCTCTCCTGGCACCAGGCAGCTCCCGCGGTAGCCCAACCCCACGCTGATACGGCCGCGATCGCCTCATACATCACCTGGTCGTCGATCGTACCTGCGTCGGGCCACTTCGCCCGCCCCACCATGCTCATGAGCAAGCGCTGGATGAACAACACGTGGAACTGGGACAACTACTTCAACGCGTGGGCGTCAACGCTGCGTGATCCGGCGTTTGCTCTGTCCCAATATCATCTTCACTTCGACCATCAGCACCCGCAAGGCGCCCTGGGTGACGGGATCAATGAGCTCACCGTGGGCTGGACCTACACGAAGCCACCGGTTCACGGGTGGATCCTGCGCCGCATGCTCCAGCTTCATCCCTACACCGACGAAGAGATCCGCCCCCTCTACGAGCCCCTCGTGCGCTGGACCGAATGGTGGTTTGACTATCGAGACGACGACGGCGACGGGATCTGCCAGTACCACCACGGAAACGACTCAGGCTGGGACGACGCAACAGCCTTTGACGTCACACCGCCGGTGGAGTCCCCCGATCTCACGGCACTGCTTGTTATCCAGATGGACGTGCTCGCCGAACTCGCAGAGCGGTTCGGACTCAAGGACGACGCGAGCTCCTGGCGCGAACGTGCCGACCGCACGCTCGCCAGGCTCATAGAGCACAGCTGGCTTGGCGATCGTTTTGTCTGCATGCAGAGCGGCACGCATGAGCGCGCCGACAACGGCTCGGATTCGCTCCTCTGCTTCATACCGATGGTCCTTGGGAGCCGCCTTCCGGAGCCGCAACGCGATGCGATCGCCCATGCACTCGCGGACGAGGGCCGATTTCTGCAGCCACATGGGCTGTCCACCGAGTCGGCACGCAGCGATCACTTCCTTCCCGAGGGGTACTGGCGAGGCCCCATGTGGGCGCCGGCGCTCATGATGATCGTAGACGGGCTCTGCGACGCCGGGAAGACCGGGCTCGCCACCACCATAGCGCAGCGGTTCTGCAACGCCTGTGCCGCGGGAGGCTTCGCCGAGTGCTTTAATCCACTTACCGGCGCTCCGTTGCACGATCCCGCGTACACGTGGACCGCAAGCGTATTCATCCTGCTCAGCCACAGACTGCTCGAGGAACCAGAACCAACGAAGGAGCCGCCGTATGAAACGCGCCGCTGATCTACCAATTGAGGAGGTGGTCGGCCATCTCCTGTGTCCCATTCTCAGCGGGTTCGCCCCTGACGAGCTGCGCCGGCTGCAGGAGCGCGATCACTACGGATCGGTGTTCTTCAACCGTCAGACCTTCGCCGAGTGGCGGACGGCAGTGGATGCCGTCCAGTCTGCCGCTCCGTGGCCGGTGGCTGTCGCCGCGGATCTTGAGTTCGGCGCCAAGTCGATCACGGACAAGGCTGTGCAGTTTCCCTGGCTGATGGGAGCTGCAGCCGCGGACGACGAAGATGCCGTGTACCAGGCAGGACGCGCGACTGGGTTGGAGGGTCGGCACGCCGGCATCCACTGGACCTTCGCCCCGGTCGTGGACATCAACTACAACTTCCGCGCGCCTGAGACGAACATCAGGTCGTTCGGGGATGATCCTGAACGCGTCGCGAGGCTCGCGGTGCAGTTCATCCGCGGTGTTCAGGAGCAAGACCGTGTCGCTGCGACCGCGAAACACTTCCCGGGAACCGGCATTGATGAACGCGACCAGCACCTTGTGACCGCAGTCAACCCGCTCACGGTGGACGCATGGATGGCCACCTACGGGATGGTTTGGCGACAGGCGCTCGAAGCCGGGGTCATGTCGGTCATGCCCGGACACATCTCGTTTCCGGACTATCAGGGCCACGCCGAGGATCCGACCGCGGCGCTGCCGGCGACGCTCAGCTCGCGCCTGATGGTCGACCTCCTGCGCGAAGAGCTCGGGTTCCGCGGGGTCATTGTATCGGACGCCGCGCCCATGGTGGGCATCGCCTCGCGCTGTCCCGAGGATGAGGTCGCCGTCCGTTTCCTGGAAGCAGGGGGGGACGTGTTCCTCTTCGCCCGACCGGAGCGGGACTTTGACCTGGTCCTGGCCGCGGTCCGATCGGGCAGGCTCGCCGAGGAACGCGTACGGGAGTCCGCACAGCGGGTGATAGACATGAAGGAGCGGCTTGGCCTTGATAAAGACATCTACGGACCGGAGCCGGACAGCGCATCTGCACACGCCTTCCAGACGGCCTCTCAGACGATTGCCGAACGAAGCATCACGGTACAGCGAGACAACGGGCTCGTGGGACGGCTTCCTGCCGCCGGCTCCCGCCTCCTCACGGTGACGCTCGACTACGAGGGTCACAAGTTTCAGCCTGACGACCTCTACGAGTTCGACACTGAACTCCGTGAGGCCGGTTATGAGGTAGAGCACCTCCGCAACCCGGGTCATACTACACTGCTGCGTCGTGGGCGGGAGTTTGACGTGGTGTTCGTGAACTTCCACCTCACGCCGCACATGAAGATGGGTCATACACGGCTGTACGCGCCCCTTGCGATGCACTTCTGGCGTGGCTTCTACGTTGGCCATCCGGACGTTCGGTTCACCTCGTTCGGGACACCGTACATCCTGTACGACGCTCCTCACCTTCCCAATCTTATGGTTGGCTACGGCGGGGCGGAGAGCGTGCAGCGCGCCGTTGTCCGGGCCTGGCTCGGGAAGCTCGAGGCGAAGGGGCGAAGCCCCGTACGGCTGCCGCAGGTCAGAATCCACAGCGAGGTCCCTCGGTTCGATTCTGTGTAGGGGCCGGTTAGTCGACCTCCGTGGCGAATCCTGCCGCCCGAAGAAAGGCGAGGCTATCGGCCACATTCGCCAATGGGTCTTTATCATAGTGGGCGTCTTGCTCAACAATTAAGAACTCGACGGGCGTCCGGCGAATGGTTTCAAATATGCGTTGCCAGTTGAGGTTGCCGGCTCCAACCGGCGCGAAACGCTGCTCGCCGTCGCCGGTGATAATCATGTCCTTGACGTGCACGATCGACATACGATCGCCAAACCGTCCAATGTAATCCGAAGGGTCGGCGCCGGCGGCGGCCACCCAGTAGGTGTCGAGCTCGAAATGAACGCCTATCCCGGCTCCCTTATCATAGAGCAGGTCGATCCACGTCTGGCGCTCGCTTCGAACGAACTCGTGCCTGTGATTATGATAGGAAAAGTCGAGTCCGGCATCCTGCAGCCTGGCAATAACCGGCGCCGCCTCGGAGACAAAACGATCGACTCCCTCCGGGCTTCGGTACTCTTTTGGTAACCCGCCAATGGCGGCATGCGTGGTGCCGTAGAGCTGATGCGCTTCGATCGCCTGGTCGGTCTTTGTATAAAAGTGCTCCCAGCTCATGTGGGTAGCGCACGCCTTGAGACCGCTCTGTTGCAACGCAGAGGAGATCTCTTGGGCTGTCAGCTCTCCGAGACCGGAAATTTGAACGTATCGGTAGCCCATCTCATACAGCGCGGCAAACGTGTTGTTGAGGCCGGTCTGGTCCTGGCAGAGATCGCGCAGGCTGAACATGTTCAGGCCGATTTTCTGTTCCATCATTGTCTCCTCTCCTTCTCCTCCCGCCTGGCGGTCCGATGCGGAAAGCCCGAAGGTTCCGCTACTCCTCAAGAATGGCAAAACTCACTGGCCCTGCAGTCACGGAGTCACCTGAGACTCGGATTGATCCCTGGCAACGGGCCATGGTCAAGACCGAAAGGTCTGCCGCCTCACCAACCACGGTGCCGGTGATCTCCCGATCTGAGGGATTGATCACTACCACGACACGGCCGGAATCCGCGCTCAGCTCATAGACAAAGAGCGGGCTGTCGGCATGCGCGTGCAGTGGCTCCAGGTGCGCCGCCGCCCCGAGCACCTGATGCGACCGACGAAAGGAGATGAGATCGCGTACAAAGTGCAGCAGTGAGTCCGAAGCCGCCTCCTGAGTGGCGACTGTTGCATCTGCCGGTTGCTCGTCAACCGGGAGGTAAAGCCGGTCGGCGGGAGCAGCGGAGAATCCTGCGCCTTCGCCATCCGTCCACCGCATGGGAGTCCGCACCTGGGTACGAACGTATCCACCCTCATGAGAAGGAAGGGACGGCTGTCCGATCATGCCGATTTCATCGCCATAGTAGATAAACGGCACACCCGGTATAGTGAGGAGAAACGCGTAGATGACCCGCAGATCCTCTATGGTGCGATCTCGTGCCAGCCGTGGCGCAATGTCGTGATTACCGGTCGGGATATTGATGTAACCCCGCCCCTCCGTTCGTGATCTGTGCTCGAGGTACCGAGAGAGAAAACTCATGATGTTGCCGCGCCCGGAGCGGGAGAAGTAGCTCGCACTGTCGGGGTCTGTGTACGCGGCGAATCCTTTGTTCTTGCGGAGTAGATTCGTATACGCCGGGTCCCCAAAGTGGAGCAAAAAGTCCATATGGAAGCCGGCGTCGACAGCGCGGGAAGGCACCCCCCACTCCGCCTGCAGCACCGCCTCCGGGTCCTGTTCCTCAAGCCACGCACGCATCTCCTGCCAGAGCTCGACGGTCGGCTGCTCCTTTCCCGGACCCTTTACCAGTGATTCAGCCATATCAACCCGGAATCCGGATGCGCCCTGGTCCAGCCAGAACCGCATGACCTTGCGCATCTCTTCCCGCACGGCGCGGGGACCCGGAGCATCTACCGGTTGTTGCCAGGGTTGGGCAGGATCGGGGGCTCCAAAGCCGTAGTTCAGCGCCGGTTGCCCCCAGAAGAAGTTAACAATGAAGCTCCCGTCGCGATCCCCGTAGCCGGTGAGACCCTTCAATCCGGCCGGTAGCGAGGTCCAAACAGAGTTGTTCCAGATATAGTAGTCGTCATAGGGTGAGGGCTGGGCGGACGCTGATGCCTTGAACCAGGGGTGCTCGATAGAAGTGTGGCCTGGGACCAGATCCACGACGATCCGGATGCCACGTTTGCCGGCCTCTTCAAACAACTCTCGCGCGTCGTCGAGGGTGCCGTAGCGGGGATCAACGTTGCAGTAGTCACTGACGTCATAACCGGCATCGTAAAAGGGAGAGGGATAGAAGGGGTTGAGCCAGATGCCGGTGACGCCCAGAGAGGCTACATAGTCGAGCTTCGACACGACACCCGGCAGATCGCCGATCCCGTCGCCGTTACTGTCACAGAAGCTCTGCGGATAGATCTCGTAGAACACGGCATTCTCGAGCCACGGAGGAATGGGTCTGTTCATTGGTGCTCCCCCTGTGAAAACGTATCAGATATCAAACGGCTCGGATAGTGGATCGGGAAGCTGTCGGAAGGTCTCCTCTAACCTCGGCACCATCGACTCAGGGCGCCAGCCAAGCAGTTCCTCAGTCGGCGAGAGATCAACGAGGCTTGCGGAGGTTTCAAATCTGGTTGATCCTCCGGCGGGATTCCACGGAGGGTCGCCGGACGCCTCCGGGTAGACAAGACGGATGAGCACATCCGGCTCAAGTCCCGCCCCGTTCTGAGGGTCCGAGGCAAAGAGGGTGTGAGCGCCGCTTGCGCGACCGCTCAGCATTGCTCGAGTAGCATGAACCACGAGATCGCCGAGTTGGTCGAAGCTGAGCATAGTAAAGAGGTTTACCTTTCGCTCCATGAGGATCTTCATCTCGCGGGTCAGCTCAAGGTTTCCGGATGCCGCACCCAGATGTCCCCCCTCTGAGCGCCAGGAGTCGTAGGTGAGAGTTGCCTCCCGAACAGCTCGTTCAGCCTCCGCCGCAGGCATCGACTGCAGCCGATCGAGGATCCTCCTCTGCAACCTGAATCTCATCGCGCTCGGCAGATCTGGCTCGGCTTCAGCCGGGTAGGTCAGAGGAATCCTCAAAATCACGGACGACGTTCCCCAGGTGCGGGCATGGTAACGGCAGACTTCTTCTGCCATGTGCTTACCAAAGCTGTACGGATCGCTGGTGACCGGCGGATGATCGACATGCACAGGGAAAGAGGTGAACTGAACCGGGGTGAGACCAAAGAAGCTTCCCAAAGCGTTTATGCTGCCGGCGACGACCACTGATCTAATGCCACACGCGCGGGCCGCTTCAAGAACGGCAAAGGTCGATCCGGTGCATGAGACAAAGACCTCAGTCGCCTCTTTGAGTGACGGGCCGCGCCGCGTGGCAAAGTGAGCAACCGCATCACAACCCTCAAACGCCTCAATCAGCTCCTGCGTATTCAACGCGTCCGCGCGACGGAACTCAAGCGTCGGATCACGGGGCTCGTCTCTGTCGACGACCCGCGGCGCAAATCCCTCCTGTCGCACGTACTCGGCGACATGGCTGCCGAGATGTCCAGCACCACCAACGACTGCTAGTTTTATAGCCATAGACTCTGGTGATACCGAGGGCGTCGGAGGCTGTCAAGACTCAATAGAAATGTCCCCGCGCTTCATCGAGTGCCGAAGGCGACGAGGAGGCTCTCACGGAATCGCCTTGTCACCCAGGAATCTGGGCTGAAGCGAGCATCTGAACCCCATTCTGCTCCATAGTGGAGAGAGACTCATCTACGCTGCCGGCAGGTTGATCGACACCGCGGGTCGCGTCTGTTATCAGGGTGACCTGGTAGCCGAGCTTGCGAGCGTCCATGGCACTGAAATAGACACAGACGTCAGTTGCCAGACCGGCGACGTAGAGCTGTGAGATCTCAAGGGTTCGCAGATATCCGTCAAGACCGGTCTTAGTCTGGTGGTCGTTCTCAAACAGTGCGCTGTAGGAATCGAGCTCAGGGTTGGTCCCCTTGTGAACGATCAGGTCAACCGGCCGCAGGTCAAGCCGCGGATGGAACCCGGCACCCTCGGTCGCCTGGACGCAGTGGTCAGGCCAGAGAATCTGCTCGAGACCGTTGACCTCAATGGTCTCCATGGGCTCGCTACCCTTGTGTCGGCTGGCGAATGAGACGTGCCCGACTGGATGCCAGTCCCGTGTGGCAACAACGGTCCTGAACCGCGGAGCAATCCGATTGACGACCGGTATAATAGTGTCGCCATGCTCTACGGCCAGCGAGCCCCCGGGACAAAAATCGTTCTGAATGTCGATGAGTAGAAGTGCGGCATTGATCATGGTCTTCCTCCTCCGTATGAAGTAAAGATAGCAACAAGAGAGGCCAACGCTGATGATACGTGTGGGTTATCCTCTTCAGGCGGCTGCT
>CAZREG010000006.1:52440-65914 GCA_964599075.1 uncultured Spirochaetaceae bacterium
TCAGGCGGCTGCTTGTGTACTCCAGCGAGGGGGAGTAGAGTCACGCTATGCATACACTTTCAGACGGAGAGTTGACCGTTGAACTGCTGGATCCGGCAACGGACCTCGATCGACTTGGCGCCCGCTACTGCACCGCCGGGTATATCTTTCAGGTGCATCACGCGCAGCACGGGCCGCTGCTCTCCGGTCCACGCTACCCGGACGAGTTTCACTGGTACGACGGCCAGGGTGCGCCGGACACGTTCCATCGGGCGCCTGTTCGATCAGAGGATACGCCGGATCGCGTGCTCATTCCGGGCGTAGGGATCTGCAGTTCCGATCAGAAGCAGGTGATTGAGTTCGCGCGCTGGAATCAAAAAAAGGAACGGAACACAGTCCACTGGAACACCGAACATCGGTTCGGGCAGAGCGTCCTGTCGATCACCCGCAGTGTCTCACTCATGGGACGCACGGTGCGCTCGGTGACTCGTATCAGTAACGACGGCAAGGGTTTTGTGCCGGTAAACTGGTATCCACATCCGTTCTTTCCACATCCGCCGGATAACCAGCTGTGCCGCTTCAGCGTTCCCATCTCAATGGCAAACACGGACATGTTCGCCCTGGGAGCCGATCAGTCGATCCACCGTGTAGGCTGGCCGTGGAACGGCGGGGGCTTTACCCCGATCGAACACGATGCAAGAGACCACGTATCGGTCATACAGCGCCACCCGCTCCTTGGCTCGGTGACCGTTGTCCTGGGATACGTTCCGTCGTACACCATGATCTATGGAAACTCTGCCTGTTTCTCATTCGAGCCGTACTTCGAACGCACGCTGGGACCAGGACAGTCAGCGGAGTGGTTTGTTGACTACCTGTTCTAAAGGACAGATCGGCAATGTGCTCGGCACGATTCATGGCTGTGCGTTGCCCCGTGCTCTCGAAGCGTACTCCTGGTACGGCTCGAGTGTCGTGTCATGTGCCGACAGGTGTGATACGGTGACGCTGTTTCGTGTCTGTTTAGCCTGATAGAGTGCCCGGTCTGCTCGACCGACAAGATCCTCGAGCGTCTCACCGGAGCCGGCCTCCGCTACACCCACGGAAAAAGAACCGCACGGTTCATCACGTTCGCCGGCGATTGCGCTGATTGGTGCGTAGAGCGGTTGGCCGTCCAGATTTTCCGCCTGCTCAAAGCGCAGCCGTTCTGCAAGCACGACCGCTGAATGAAGAGGCGTAGCAGTCACAACCATGAGCTCCTCGCCGCCGTAGCGGATTGCCAGATCGTTGCCCTTTCTAATTCCTTCAAGGACGGTGGCCGCGGAGGCGGCAAGGACCTTGTCTCCAGTCTGGTGCCCAAGCTCATCATTTACCCACTTGAAGTGATCTATATCGACCATCAGAACGCTGACCGGCTGCTTCCGTGCTCTCGCATCGGCAAACAGGGCAGGAAGCTTCTCGAGAAAGAAGTTCTTTGTCTTGAGTCCGGTGAGAGTGTCAATGAAGTCTCCCTGGACCTGTTCGCCAAGCCGAATCTGCAGTCGATCGCTCTCCTGTGTACTGCCTGATCGTTCATCAGCCCATCGTGCAGCCTCCTCCTCGCCGGCGGGATAGATCGTCCGTCCGCAGGCACGAAGGAAGCTCTGCTCATTGTTGGTGAGAAACTCGTACATGTCAGTCACGCCCCGCAGAACCTCAAAGAGGAACAGCTGCGCGACGCGCGGGATACTCTCTATGGCGGCGTGATGCCGTGCCTCCAGGTATCGCTGTACCTGACGGACCACCGGCTTGAACTCAACGGAGCCCGGCTCCGTATGCAGGGAGAAGCGCACCAGCGGAGTGGTCCCGAGATTGGCGTAGATCCGCTTGCCCACCGGATCTTTTCGGCCGGGCAGCTCCTGATTGATGTCCGTACCCAGTTCAGCCAGGATATCAGAGAGCCTGCCGACACAGTCCCACAGCTGTACCCGAACCGGACCGGGCCGCCGACCCACCACATGGCCATAGTTGCGAATCAGCTGATTCCTCAGGAGGTTGATCTCCTGCTCCAGTCCTCTCGCAGCATTGGATGCCGAAAAGTGCGCCCCGGGTGGCGTCTCGCGAACTCCGTGGGCATAGGCGGCAACCGCCTTCTGGTACGGTTCGAACAGATCAGTATAGAACTGAGCCCACTCATCCTTGATGCGTGAAAGGGAGTCTGCCACGTTCTCCTTGAGCACAAGCCGCTCGACCCTCGCCTCGTCGACGGCGCTGAGCAGGTTGTCAACAACCCGGTGGAGCACCAGAAGCGGCTGCACCGGATCGTCCTTGCCCATGGCTTCAACGGTGTGTCCTCCCGCATCAAAATAGAGCGCGGAGACAAAAACGCGAGTGTCAAAATAGGGAAGCAGGTAGGGACGTTGCTCAATATCGTCTATACCCGACTCTGGAAAGAGAGTTCCCAGCACAAGCTGGACACCGTGAAAGCGCCGCGAGAAACCCGCCTCTTTCTGGCGCTCGAACGATTCGAGCTCCAGGCGCTGCTGTTCGGCAAGAAGACGTTCCCGGCGCTCGGTCTCCTGCTCGTGAAAGCCCTTCACCGTGAGCACGTCAGTCTCGCTGAGGTCAAGGAAGTCGAGCATCTTTGCCCGTCGCTGCTGCGACGGCGTCTCGTACTCGTAGAAGGTGGCGATCGCCCGCAGCATCACCGGGTAGAGCTCACGCTTGAACTGCTGCAGATTGTCCAGGGAGATTCGGAAGATTGCGGTCGCGTCCTCAAGACCGATCGCCGGGACTTTGCCGGCGTCACCCAGCGCCTGTCCGGCCGCCAGGAGAACCTCATCAACCTTCCCCCGGGATACCTGTTCAGTCGAGAGCACAAGCCGATAGAGCTCCCGGGATACTCGCGCAAGGGTGGCGACCTCAACGTCCTTGCCCGACTCATTCGCCATCTCGAGGTAGATCAGGCTGCGCCGCAGCATCTCGTCGTAGTGTGCAAAACGCCTGAGATACTCAAGCCCGAACGGATCCCGACGGGAGAGGGCCTGGGCCACTGATCGTTCCCCCTCGCCGCCGGTCGCGGATTGGCCGAGCAGTGCGCGGGAGGTCTGGTAGAGCGCCTCGAGCGTTGTGGCAAGCGAGTAGGTGTAGGGGTTGGTGGCCAGGTAGTGCTTGCGCCGTGAGAGCGCCTCCAGGAGAGCTGGATTAACCAGGTCCGGCACGCCCGAACGAAAGAGTGAGAGAAAATCCTTCCAGCGCTCGCGCCGGCCCACCATGAGCAGCCGCTCTGCCCGCGCCCACTTATTGATGGTGCGGCGAAGGCGTGGATGCACAACGGGAAAGAAGTCTTCCATCCGTCGGTGTTCGGGAACTGCCTCGCTGCCAACTCTGGTATCCCGGCGGTCGCTGCCCGGACGAACCGGTCGGCGGGAGGCGGCGTTGTGTGCGGCCAGAATAGAGGCTTCAAGCCGCTCGCGGGCAGCGCTCTCGCCGTACCCTCGCGCTCTGAGCTTGCGGTAGACTCTCTCTATCTCGTCCCGGGGGATACCGCGTTCAATGAGTCGATTGTAGAGGTCTCTCGGGGGAGCCTGCTCACGTGCCATCACCCTCGAGTCTACCACTCGCGCCGTCGGTTCGCATCCTGAAAGGCGAGTTTACCGGCGACTCACAGGCGGATCAGGCGAGCTTGTTCCGGATCTCAGCGCTTGCGTAGTCAAGGAGCGCCACCGTCACTGCGATGAACCAGACGGCAATACCGGCCTCACGGTAGCGGAACAGCCGTATGTACTGCACCAGAATAAACCCGACACCTCCGCCACCAACGGTCCCGATGATGGTGGACATCCGGACATTGATATCCCAGCGATAGATGCTGAAACTGACGAACGGCGAGATCATCTGCGGAATGATCGCGTAGGCGATGGTCTGCAGGCGGCTCGCTCCGGTGGCCTGAATAGCCTCAATGGGTCCGGGATCGATCCCTTCTATAGCCTCCGAATAGAGTTTACTCAGGGCGGCAATCGAGTGCATGGTCAGTGCGATAATACCGGCAAATGGACCCAGTCCAACCCAGATAGTGGCGATGAGCGCCCAGATCAATGGCTCCACGCTTCGAACCACGTTCATGATAAACCGCACGAAGTAGTAGATGCCCATGGTAAGCGGGGAGCCGGCCATGATGTTTCGTGCCGCAAGAAAGCTCACCGGGATCGCAAGCATAATGCCAAACAGCGTTGCCATCATACCCATCACGATTGTCTCTACCATGAGCGATGTGACGATCACGAGGGCCTGACTCGCCACGAGATCTCCAGGGAAGTACTGACGAGCTATGACTTCATGGAGCGTTCCGGAGTCCGAAGGCTGAGTGCCGATCACGGCGAACGGCAGGGTAAACTGGACGGAAAAGCTACCGTCCTCCTGCGGCTCCACGACAAGATCACGGCCCGACCGGCGAATAGGGAACTCGTTGCCGGCGTTGTCACGCCAGAAAATCTCCACCTGCTGATCCGGCTCGAAACTGTAGCCGCGAACGGTGACCTGTGATCCAGCGCTATTGCCGATATCAGCTCGCTCTCCGGAAAGTGTCTGCACGGAGAGCTGCCCCTGCCGCGGTTCAATTTCCACATACGGCTCGCCAGGAGGCGGATCTGCAGGAACGGGAGGCAGCTCCCCTTCCGGGCTGACCAGTATCTGCGCGGAAGCGGAGAGTACCTCGTCCTGGGATTCGACTGCAGCCTCCCACGGCCAGACGACGCTGGCAAGCGGTGGGATGGCATTCGGGAAACGACGGATCGCCGTACCCAGATTGATCTCGCTGACCTGCCAGCCAAGGACAAACAGGGCAGCAATCAGTGCCAGAAACGCCCCCGACTGCCCTTTCTTTATCCGTCTGGCGATCCGAGACGCGTCTATCGCGTTTAACACCCAGAAGAGAATGGTGACCGCAATAATAAAAGTGACGAACTCCGGCCTCCGCTGAAAGGCGTGAGCAAAAACCCCCCAGCCGGCTGTCTGCGCTCGCTGACCCAGAATGCCGATACGCCAGATAAACATTCCTACGACGCTGAACGCCCCTACAAAGAGCAGCACTCCACGCTGCCCTCGCCGCGCAAAGATCTGACCGAGCCCCGGGACAACGGCGCTCATGAGTGCCGCAACCGTCGGCGAGACCCGAGAAGGCTTCTCCTTCCCAGGCCCCGACAGAATGTCCCCGATCTTGGAACCGCGCTTTATAACAGATCCGGCTTTGCTGGTGTCAGTTTCCGACCCGCTCACAACTCGCCTCCAATGGAACCTGCAGTGATGCGCTCTGCCTCTTCTCCATAGATCTGCTTGAACTCTTCGTCGGTCATCCGCCGGATCTCTTCTCGGGTGCCCTCATAGACCAGCTCACCGTCTCTCAGCCCGATCACCCGTGTCGCGTAGCGCTGGACCAGATCCAGATAGTGGAGGCTGCAGACAATGGTAATCCCGTCCTCCTGATTGAGCCGCTCCAGGTTGCCCAGAATAGAGTGGGCAAGGACAGGATCGAGGCTGGCGACCGGCTCGTCCGCGAGGATCATGGACGGATCCTGCATCAGGGCGCGGGCAATGCCCACGCGCTGCTGCTGGCCGCCGGAAAGCTCACTCGCTCGTTTCCTGGTCTGCTCAGTAAGCCCCACGCGCTCGAGCGCACGACTGGCGGCGGCGCGGTCTGACTCGGGGAATCGATTGAGCAGACTTGCCAACGGATTGACGTAGCCAAGCCTGCCCGCCATCACGTTGGTCAGAACACTCGATCGTTTCACCAGGTTGAAGTGCTGAAAGATCATCCCGATCTTCCGGCGGTAGCGTCTGAGCTCCGGTGGATCGGCCTTGGTGACGTCCCGGCCGTCCCAGAGGATAGTCCCTTCGGTTGGCTCGACAAGGCGGTTGATGCAGCGCAGGAGGGTCGATTTGCCGGATCCGGACAGCCCGATAACTACAAGAAACTCACCGTCATCCACTCTGAAGGTGACGTCCCGCAGCGCCTGCGTCCCGTCATCATAGACCTTCGTCAGATGTTGCACTTCAAGCATGGGGGTCCTTTTCGTCCGGAGAGCCTCCGCGTCTGTCTGCGGAAGCTCTCCAGGCGCGCAGCGACCGCCTGACGGCGGTCACTGCCCTGGAAGATTAATCTATGAAGTCTGAAAGGTCGACTCCGGCCGCCTCGAGCACCTGGCGGAACGGATCGTAGAACGAGTCGTCCTGACGGATGATCTCATCCCACTCGTAGACGCTGAACATTGCTGCAACGCCCTCTTCTGTTTCAGCGAGATCAACGAACGCATCTGTGATCGCCGAGCGCATCTCCTCCGGCATGACGGTCGAGAACTGGATACCGTCGTTGGGGATGGGACCGTACTCTTCGAGCACGAGCACCTTCGCGTTCACGTCCGGATTATCGTCGGCAATAGCGGTTCGCGCATCTACATAACTCGAGCCCGCGTCTGCGCTTTCGTTGTAGACTGCACTGATGACCCCTGGGTGGCCACCGGCGTCAAGGACCTCAATGTCCGTGTCGGGATTCACACCCGCAGCACGCATCACAATACTCGGGACTACCCAACCGCTGGTCGAATTGGGATCAGGACGGGCAAAGGTGCGGCCGGCAAGATCCGCCACGCTCTCAATTCCGCTGTCTGCTGCAACTACGAACTGTCCGCCATAGAACGGATCACCGCGGCGCACCGCTATCAGGCCAACCTCTGCTACTCCCCGCTCTGAAGCAAGGATAGCACCAAAGGTGTTGAGCGCTGCCATGTGAGCAGTCGGAGGATCGCTCGAGAGGGCCTCAATGACGCCCGCGTAGTCGGTAGCGACAATTGCCTCGAACACATAGCCGGTCCGCTCCTCAAGCATGGCCGCGAGCTCATCCGCACCGGCAAGGATCGCCTGCGTTTCACCACTCGGCACAAGCGCCCAGACGATAGGATTCTCCTCTGTACCCAGCTCCTCAACCTCAGTGGTTCCGGTTGCAAAAGCAAGCGCAGCCATGAGGAGAAGTAGACTGGAAATAAGTACTTTCTTCATATGACACTCCTTGGCCGTATCATACGGATCGCGCAACGGTGTGACTACGGCGAATTGCTAGAATTTGGTTAGATTTAATGCTGGACGACCGCATTGATGGTGGACATCCACCGTGCATACTGACACCATTGCCGCGACAAGGAGCGTCCATGGCAGAACTCATCCCTCCCCTCGCGCCCGGCTCCGGAAGGCGGCCCCGCGTCGTCCTGGATACGGACACGTACAATGAAATAGACGACCAGTTTGCCCTCGCCTACCTGCTTCGGTCAACAGATGTGTGTGAGCCGGAGGCGATCTACGCCGCGCCGTTTTACAACTCTCGCAGCTCGGGTCCGGAAGACGGAATGGAGCGAAGCTATGCGGAGATCGAGCAGCTGCTCGAACGACTCGGCCAACCCGAGTTCCCCCACTTCAGGGGAGCCAGGCAGATCATGTCCGACGCCCGAACGCCGGTAGCGAGTGACGCCACCGAAGACCTTATCACCCGCGGACAGAGTGCGACCTCAGAGCAACGGCTGACCATTATTGCAATTGGGGCAATCACAAATATCGCCTCTGCAATGCTACTCGCTCCCGAACTGTGCGAGCGATGCAACGTGGTCTGGCTCGGTGGCAACTATCCCGGTTGGCCGAGCCCCGGAGAGTTCAACCTGTGTGGAGACCTGTTCGCCGCTCGCGCTCTCTTTGCATCCGGCGTTCCTATATATCTGGTGCCTGCCCAGGGAGTCTCAAGTCACCTGACCACAACACGAGAAGAACTTGCCGCCTGCATGGACCTTGAGGATCCACTCTGCCGTTTCCTCTACGATCGGTTTTCCGAGTACGGTCCCGCCGACACTCTCTGGGCCAAGGAGATCTGGGATATCGCAGGCGTTGCCTGGCTCGTTCTCCCGGATTCGGTAAAGAGCGTTCCCATGCCGGTGCCCCAGGTGGCGGATGACGGAACGTTGGTTGTCCCGCCTTCAGAGCGGTTTGTTCGAGTCGCCTACGAGCTGAAGCGGAATGCAATCTACCGCGATCTGTCGAGAAGGCTGCGCTCATGAGCTACGACGTCGCGGTCATCGGGGCGGGAATTGCCGGTCAGGTCACCGCAACCACGCTTGCGCGCGCCGGCTACAAAGTGGTAATGCTGGAACAGAACCACCATTCCGGCGGCAACATGTCGGGCTTCTCCCGCAGAGGCTACTACTTCGACGGCGGGGATCAGTCGTTTGAGAGCCTGGGCGTGGTGCTGCCTATCCTGGCAGATCTGATAGGAGTGGGGCCGGACGACTTTCACAAGGCCCGCTACCGCATGGTCTCCAATGACTTTGACTTCTTTATAGAGTCGCCCGCGCAGGTGGAAGACGAGCTTCGCTCCGCGTTCCCGGATGAACCGGGAATTGCGCCACTGTTCAGGGAGATCCGGGAGGTCTCGAGCTTTCTGTCAAAGAGCTACGATCCGTGGGACTTCCCACTCCTGAACCGGACCGGTCTCAGAACTGCCGCCCCCTTCTTCCCCTGGCTGCCAAAACTCAAGCGCTGGTCCACCTTCCGCCATCGGGAGCGAGCATGCTCACAGATCCGGAATGAAGGACTTCGCACCTGGTTCAGCCAGATAGGCTACTTCCGGATGCCCTACCTCTTTCTGGCCGGATTCTGGCACATCTGGTCGTACGACTACTGGTATCCGGTCGGTGGCATGCAATTCCTCCACGACCGGCTGACCGCCCGGTTTACCGAACTGGGCGGAACGGCACGGTTTAACACCCGAGTTGCGGCAATAGAGCTCTCGGAGTCCAGAGGGTCGGCGGTAGCGTGCCGGACCGCGGACGGAGAGCGGATAGAGGCCGACCAGTTCGTCTATGCCGGTGACTACAAACGCCTTCTGAACGATCTGCTCGATCCCGGCGTCTTCCCGGCCAGGCTTGTAGAGCGAGCGAACAACGCCCTGCTCACAGAAGAGATTCTCGGCGTCTATCTGGGATTAAACCGCAGCGACGAGGAACTCTCGCAGGCGCTTGGTGGCGCCAATCACCCGTTCTACTTTCCGAACTACCAGGTGATCTTCCCAAACGAGCACTCTCCGCAGGATGTACATCAGAGGATGTGGGTTGCACTCAATCACTTCGGGAGCCAGAGCCCAAGCGCCCCGCACGGCAAGTCCACACTCACGCTTCAGACCTACAGCTCGTTTGCCTGGCAGAACTACTGGAGAAACGGGAGTCCCTCACACAAACGAACAGCTGAGTACCGCAGGTTCAAGGATGAGGTGGGGATGGAGCTCGTTGGCCTGGCGGAGAACCTGCTTCCGGGCCTCAGGAGCTGGATAGACTACTACGAGGTGGGGACACCGCTGTCGAGCGAACGCTTCTCCCTCAACACCGACGGTTCGACCGGCGGCTGGTGCTACGATGATGCAGAGAGCTTTGTGTGGCGACTGCCGCAACTGAACCGCATCAAGACTCCGGTGAACAATCTCCGATGCGCGGGCCACTACGCACTCTGGCCCGGGGGAGTCATCTCCGCGGCACTCTGCGGCCGGATCGTCGCGAATCAACTTCAGGGTCGCTCCGGCCTCCACCCGCTCGGCAGCAGCTGAGCAGAAACGTGGGCGCAGGAAGGGTGGCGGGCAAGAGCCATTCTGAAGTATCCTCCCAGGTGCATGCTGACACGGATAGAGCTTGTAGATTTCATGTCTCACGCGAACACCGTCATTGTTCCCAGTCCTGGTCTGACGGTACTCACCGGCCCAAACAACTGTGGAAAGTCCGCCGTTGTTGTGGCGTTGCAGATTCTTGCGAACAACGAGAACTCAACCTACGTGATGCGTCACGGAGCTCGAGAAACGCGGATTGCGGTGGAGACCGGCGACGGGCACCGGGTGGAGTGGCGCAGAAAGCGAAGCGGCGGACCCGCCTATCTCGTGGACGGGAAGCCGTTCGATCGGCTCAATCAGAGCGTTCCGCAGGAGGTGCGCGCGGCGCTGCGGATTGCACCGGTGGCAAGCCGCACGGACGGAGGCGGGCGAGAGTTCGATCTGCACTTTGGGGCTCAGAAGTCTCCGGTGTTTCTCCTTGATGAACCGGGAACGGTCATTGCCCAGTTCTTTGCAAGCTCCTCTGATGCGGAGAAGCTGGTGAGGATGCAACAGCTGCATCGGGACAAGGTGAGGCTCTCACGCTCTGAGATTTCACGACTGGAGGCCGAGAAGGCACGGCTTGACCGGGAGCTTGAGGCGCTTGCGAGCGTTGGCGAGCTCTCCGAGGAGGCGTTGAACCTGGAGCGAGAGTACGGGGCACTCCGTGCCGAAGGAGATCGCGCGGCTGCCGTTCGGCAAAGCCGCGTCGCAATTGAGCGGGAGCGGAGTGTCCGGCTGCTGGCTGCAGGCCGTGAGAAGGCGCTGGAGGCGCTGTCACCGCCTCCGGTGCTCAGAAACACAGACGAACTGACGGCGGCGGTAGCCGATGTTCGCGCGAGTGGGCTCAGGCTCGCCCGCGCGCGGCTGATGCAGAGCAGGCTGGCAGAGCTCTCCCCCCCGCCGGAGCTCGCGAGCAGTGAGCCACTTCGGCTGATGATCGCACAACTCAAGCGGGCCCGCACAAACGTGGCCGAGCAATCTACAGCCGTCGCGCGGGCAGAGCGCTCGCTCGCCGACGCTCACGAGGCGCTTGCACAGTGGGTGAGCTCAATCAAGCGCTGCCCGCACTGCGGCGGCGAGCTCAACGTAGAGCACGTGATAGAGGCAGTGGGAGCGGTTGAGTGAGTGGCTACCAAGGGCTCCTCTGCATTGGCGACCCCCATCTGGAGGCGCGCCAACCGGGGTTCAGAAAGGACGACTATGCGGCAGCGATCCTGGGCAAGCTCGAGTGGATCCTTGAGTGGGCGCGAGAAGAGTCGCTGTTGCCCGCGTTCCTCGGCGATGTCTTTGACAAACCGCGCGACAATCCAACCTGGCTGCTGTCGAGACTCGTCGATCTGTTAAAAGGAAGGGAGACGATCGGGATCTACGGAAATCACGACTGCGCCGACCCGATCCTCTCAGACAACGACTCACTGATGCTCCTGTTCAAGACCGGTCTGATCCGACTGGTGAGCGCAGACGCTCCGTGGAGTGGGCAGATGAACGGCGCGGCGGTGACCATCGGGGGCTCAAGCTACCGGGAACCCCTGCCGAAGCAGGCTCCGAGCGACGGCGGAATCTGCATCTGGCTCTCCCACCACGACCTTATCCTTCCCGGCTACGAGGAGGGGCGCCTGAGAACAGGAGAGATTCCCGGCGTCTCTCTGGTGGTGAACGGCCACATCCACCGGGAGCTGGAGACCAGAACAACCGGAGAGACAGTCTGGATGACACCGGGAAACATCAGCCGCCGTTCACGAAGCGACGCCGTGCGCGATCACGTCCCGTCCGTCCTCCGGGTGATCCCCGGAACCCCCTGCGTTACCAAGCGCGTCACCGTACCGCACCGACCGTTTGAAGAGGTTTTTCATCCTTTGCTCACCGAGGAACAGCCGGAGACAGGGGCGAGTGCCTTTGTTGCGGGTCTCGCAGAGCTCGAGAGCCGGAGAACTGAGAGCGGCGCCGGTCTGCTTGCGTTTATTGAGAAGAACATGGATCAGTTCGATGTGGAGGTGGCCGCGGTGATCCGAGAGCTCGCCGGAGAGGTGACCGGCGACGACAATAGATGGGGAGGAGACGAGTGAGCACCGATGGGAATCAGGAAAGAGCAGATGCGCAGAGTCAGATGGATGCGCTGAAGCGCGAGTATGAGCGCCTGCGGCAGCAGCAGATCCGGGCGGAAGCAGATCGTGAGAACGCCGAGCAACGCCTTGCGGAGCTAGAGCAGGACGCGAAGGAGAGCTACGGGACGGCTGACCCGGACGAGTTACAGAGCATGCTCGAGACGATAGAAGCAGAAAACGAGCGTCTTACCGCAGAGTACCGGAAGCATCTGCAGAGCGTTGAAACGGCGGTGCAGGCAGTCGAGAGCCGGGTTCGGGAGGAAGGCCCCCGTGAGTCCTGAGAACCAGAGCCGCGGCACGACCGAGCTTTCTCCTCCCGGAACGGTAGCCGAGCGGGTGCGGAAGCTCGCCTGGCTCCACGAAGAGCGACGCAGGCAACAGACCCGGGTCGGCGCGGAGCTGGCAACGCACATGAGCTACGTAGGCATGGCAGACCGGGTGACCAGTGCCCTCGAGTCACTCAACCGGGAGCTGTTCCAGTCGTTGCTCGAGCTTGTGGAGAGCAAGCTGACCATTGCTGTCCAGGAGGTGCTCGACCAGCCGGTCGTCTTCAGGGCAGCGGTCGACTTCAAGCGGGGCATGAGCTCGGTCCGGTTCTGGATAGAGCGGGACGGAAACGAGGAAGACGTCTACCGCGGTCAGGGCGGATCGGTGGCCAACGTGCTCAGTGTCGGGCTGCGGATGTTTGCGCTCACCACGCAGGAAGAGGCCGAGCACCGGCGGCTGCTGATCCTTGACGAACAGGACTGCTGGTTGCGACCGGACCTGGTGCCGGCGCTGGTGAAGATAGTACACGAGGCCGGTCAGGCACTCGGTTTTCAGGTGATCATGATCAGCCACCATGACACATCGATCTTTGAGCGCTACGCGGATGCGATCTACCAGTTCGAACCTGCCCCGGATGGCACCGTGAACGTGCTCCTGCGCTGAGGTCTGCTACGCCCGACGGAAGGACGGCAGATCGAGAAGCTCAAGCACCGCGTGTACATCGCTCCTCTCTGAGACCCAGTCGGCCTGTGCCCTGACCTCCGCAGTTGCATTCGCCGGGGCGGCAAAAAAGCCTGCATGGTCGCGCATGGCCAGGTCTCCGCCCGTGTCGCCGATGACCGCCGTCTCGGCCGGGGTCACCGAGAGCCTCCGCTGAAGCCAGGAGAGCGCCGTGCCCTTGTCCACGCCGGCGATGGAGATGTTCAGGTAGTAGTGCGAACTGTCTATCCGCAAGCTTCCCGGCGCCTGATCCTCCACAAAGCGCGACGCCTGCCCGGCAAGCTCACTAATCGCCGATGGATCAGCAGAGTAGATGCTCAACTGCGCTTCCTTCCCGTACTGTACCGCGGCACCCGGAAAGGTGGGAAGTACGGTTTCAAGATGGGCCCGCAGACGCCGAATCAGCTCCACGGCGGCCCTCTCCACTCCGGGCCCGGGAACGCTCTGATTGCTTGCGAGCTCGTAGATGACCGCACCGTTCTCACAGATCAACGGAAATCGGACATCAAGAAGCTTGGCAAGAACCTCAACGTACGGCTGGGGCCGACCGGTGCAGAGCGTAAACGGAAGCGGTCCGGCATCACTGCCGCGGACCCTGCGGGCGAGCGCAACAAAGGGATCAAGAGACCAGGCTTCCGACTCTTCGGGGCTCAGGCAGCCGTCTACGTCAGAGACAATCAGGCGATACGTCATGGAGGAAGTGTAGTGCACGACTGAGCGCCTGCAAAACCAGCGATTGAAGCTCTGTTGAAGCTCT
>CAZREG010000006.1:66014-89335 GCA_964599075.1 uncultured Spirochaetaceae bacterium
GTAGTGCACGACTGAGCGCCTGCAAAACCAGCGATTGAAGCTCTGTTGAAGCTCTTGTAGCGCGCGCCAAGTTCCGGTATCTTGCGCGCCATGAGCGCATCCAACGTTGTCGACACCAGGTCGACTCGAACATATATCATCTTCGCAGCGCTGTTTACCGGCGCAATTGTTGCGGCGAACCTGATTGGAACAAAGGTCATCCCGTTCTTCCGCATTGGTTCGTTTCAGTTTACCGGGTCAGTGGGGATCTTCCTCTTTCCGCTGAGCTTCCTCATTACCGACATAGTTGCTGAGGTGTACGGGCCGCGAGCCACACGCGCAATGGTGACCGGTACGCTGGTCGTTCTGCTGCTCGTGCTCGGTGTTACGGCACTCGCTACCGTACTGCCACCGGCCGACCGCTTTGCCGCTCTGAACGAGGCGTACTCTACGGTCTTTCGCAGCACGCTCCGCATTCTTGCGGCGAGCATAGTTGCATTCAGCTTGAGTCAGTACCACGACGTGTGGGCATTCAACTTCTGGAAGAAGAAGACGCAGGGCCGCTTCCTCTGGCTGCGGAACAATCTCTCAACCATTGCGAGTCAGGGTATTGATACCGTGATCTTTATGCTGATCGCGTTCTGGGGTGTGACTGAACGGTTCACGCTGGGCTACGTGCTCATGAGCATGGTTCCACCCTACTATCTTATCAAGATCCTTGCGGCATTCCTGGACACACCGTTTGTCTATCTGGGTGTGGGACTCTTGAAACGAGCCGGGATCGGAGTGGACGGGCCAAAGCCTGCCGCGCCGGAGGCGGCGTAGGCCGGCGCGGTGCGGGCCGCGATGCGCACGCTCTATGCTCCGGCGAGTCCCGGTATCTCTGAGACCCCGGAGAGAACGACCTTTGGCTGGTAGGCGAAGCGGTGGAGGTCATCCCGTTCGGTAACTCCGCTGAGAACCAGAACGGTGTCTATCTCGCTCTCCACGCCTGCCACAATATCGGTATCCATCCGGTCACCAATAATGACAGACTCCTCGCGACGGCATCCGAGCTTCTTGATAGCGTGGCGCATCATCAGCGGGTTCGGCTTGCCGGCAAAGTAGGCCTTGCTGCCGGTGGCAAGCTCGATGGGGGCAATAAGACTCCCACAGGCCGGAACGATTCCTCCCTCACCCGGTCCGGTGAGATCCGGGTTCGTGCCGACAAGACGGGCGCCACCGCGCACAAGCGAGACAGCTTTCTCAATCTTGGCGTAGCTGTAGCTCGGGCTCTCCCCGACCACCACGTACTCCGGATTGACGTCGTTCATGGAGATGCCGGCGTTGTAGAGGGCATTGATCAGACCGGCCTCCCCGATCACATAGGCGCTGCAGCCGCTGGTTGCGGTGGCGATGAAGCCGGCGGTGGCCAGCGCACTGGTGTAGAAGTGCTCTTCACCAACCTCTACACCCAGGCGGGACAACTTCTGCTTGAGCTCGAGCGGACTGCGCTCTGAACTGTTGGTAAGGAACAGGAACTTCTTCTCCTCCGCCTTCAGCCATTCGACAAACTCGTAGGCGCCGGGAAGAAGACGGTTTCCGTGGTAGACCACACCGTCCATGTCGCAGATAAAGCCGGCCTTACGCGAGAAGTCTATTCCAGACATGCCGACCTCATTTGTTGTTTTTCGACTCCACTCGGCGGAACTGATCAGCCCAGCGCACAAATGCCGGTGTCTTTCTGCTCTGAATCCAGACCGTTCCCTGCCCGGAGAAACGGCAGACAAGGCCTTCGCCGGAGAAGAAGAGACTCTTCAGTCCGGCGATCGACTGTACGGTGAAGTCCAGCCCCTCGGTGAATCCCACAATGTGGCCGGTGTCCACCACATAGTTGGAGGTCACATCGATCTCAATGAGGGAACCGAAGGTATTGAACCAGAGGTCACCTGAACCGCTGCACTTCACCATGAACAGCTTCTCCCCTGAGAAGAAGCCCTTGAGTCCCTGGAACTGGGCCGATACGTCAAGTTCCGGACTGGAGGCGAGGTAGCTCCCGTTCTGGATGAAGAGTGTCTCGTTCTCCAGGTAGACATGCGCGAGGTCCCCCGGAGGACCGGGTGCAAGCCCAATCTCCGCATCGCGATCGCGAGCCTCGAACTCGTTGATAAACAGACTCTCTCCTGAGAGCATTCGCTTGAACCCGCCGCCGAGCCTGGTGCGCATCAGCAGGCTGGGGTCCATGTACGCCATTGCAGAGGCTTCGACCTTAAGCGTGCGACCCCGCGGAATAGTCACCGTGGCGAACCCGTAGTCTGGTCCGGCATCAATGGTGTATGGATAGTCGGTTCGTTCCCTGTTCATTGGTGCTCCTACTGCTTTTTGGGTCGAAGATGTGGCGTGAGGCGGCGTCCGAACATACGATCGGCGTGCGTCTGACAGTAGACCGTCCCGCGTCCCTGAAAACGGGTCACCAGACCCTCCCCTCCGGCGAAGCTGCCCACAAGGCTGCGCCCCGCTTTTGTCACTGAGAAATCCAGCGTCTCTTCAAACGCGGCTATGTTCCCGGTATCCACCACGAACTCACCATCCACCTCAACGGCGTAGATTGCACCGAAGGAGTTGATCACGGCCCTCCCCTCTCCGGATAGTCGCAACCAGATCAGACTCTCACCGCTGAACACATTCTTCAGGCCGCCCCACTTCGCATCCAGATCGACCGGCTGTTCGCAGGCGACAAAGGAGCTCGACTGCACCTGCAGGGGGACGGCGCTCTTCAGTGTCACGACCTCCATGTCTCCGGGAAGAGCCGTTGCAAGGTAGAGCTCTCCACCGGCTGGGCCTGCGGTGAAGTAGTTGAGAAAGAGCCCCTCACCCCCAAGCATCCGCTTGAAACCGCTCATGATTCTTGCGCCTTCTCGCTTTCTTACTCTCGTGTCGACCTGCATGTCATCACTCATGGCTATCATGGCGCCGCCTTCAGTGGTCACCGTCTCACCGGCAGAGAGCGTGAGTTTCGCCGCGGTGTTCGCCGGTCGTGATAAGAGTTCAACGTTCATGCCGCCTCCCTACCGAAACTTGGGGTTGAGCCAGCCCGCGAGCCCTTTGATGCTGCGCGTCTGGACATAGATCGTGCCGGTACCGGACAGCCGGGCAACGAGCCCCTCGCCGCCGAACATACTCGCAAAGAAGCCGCCGGCCATGGAAACCGAGAGCCTGAGCCCCGGATCGTAGGCGACCAGATGCCCGTCGTCCACTTTTATCTCCTGGGACACCGTGCGCTTGAGAATCCCCCCGTAGGCACCGAACCAGAGCGTTCCCGGACCAACCGCCTTCAGCCGGACCAGACCCTCCCGGGTGACCCAGCTCGCAAACCCGGCCCAGCTTGTAGCAAGCCGCACCTCCGGCGTCGCACCAAGAAACGCACCCTTCTGCAGGAAGATTTCCTGACCCGCGGAAAGCTTGAGCTCAACGATCTGACCAGGAACGTCCTGCGCAATGGTGACGCGTTGAGTCCTGCCGGCGGTGTTTCGGAACTCGTTCACAAAGAACGACTCTCCGCCAAACAGTCGCTTACCCAGGGCGCTGAAGAAACCGCCGTTCGTCTTTGCTGAGAGCTCCACGCCGGCATCCATTGACTGCATCGCGCCGGATTCAGCAGTGAACTGCTCACCGGGGGCAAGATCAATATGGACATAGCTGAAGCTTGGCCCACCCAGAATCTCTGTCTGCATGCCTACCTCCTCCGCTATTCTATTGGATGATCGCCAGCTCCACAACGGTGGGCTCGGGAGCCCCCAGCTCCACGGCGCGAGTGCCGGGGCTGCACGACCCGACAGAGACCTGGTAGCGGCCGGGCTCAATAGCTCGTGAGCCGTCCTCACCAACCAGTTCAAATGCAGCCGGGGGGAGTGTGAAGCTCAGCTCCACCGACTTACCTGCCGGCACAAAGAGTCGCTGGATCCCACACAGTGATGCGAGCGGCGTACGAACCTCAGAGTCAATACGGGATATATAGCACTGAGCGGCCTCCGCGCTGCTCACCGGTCCGGTGTTCAAGATGGTAGCCGTCACGGTTACTCCCTCGGACACCTCAGCCAGTGAGACCGATGTTGGCGCGCTTCCGTCGGCATAGGCGAACGTCGTATAGGTGAGGCCAAACCCGAACGGATAGAGCGGCTCTTCCTCCATGTAACGATAGGTCCTCCCCTGCATGGCGTAGTCCTCGTAGGGGGGAAGCTGTGCCACCGATCGCGGGAAGGTCACCGGAAGCTTCCCCGAGGGACTCACATCACCAAAGAGCAATCGGGCCACGGCGGGGCCACCCTGCTCTCCGGGGTACCAGGCAAACAAAATGGCATCTGCGAACCCGGAGAGCTCTTCTATAGCCACGGGGCTGCCGCCGGTGAGAATAACGATCAGTGTGTGCCCCTGATCCTTTATCTTTCGCAGGCGTTCAATCTGATGCTGCGGCAGCCCGATATCTGTCCGATCACCCCGCTCGGCGCTCAGGATAGCCTCACCCTCCTCCCCCTCGAGCATGGGAACCAGACCGGCAACCGCTATGACGGCGTCGTAGTTGTCCCACTTTCCCGGGGTAGACCAGTCCACCGGATTGACATTGTCCTGGTGCGCAAGCATCCCCATCCGGTACTCGACTGTGAAGTGTTCCGGGACCTCGGCAACGATAGCCTCAAGGATCGTCACCAGACTCTCGCTCACACCAAAGTAATTACCCAGAAGGACGTCGGTGCTTGCCGCGTTTGGCCCCGTGACGTAGAGGCGCGTCGGATGCTCACCGCGATCGAGAGGCAGCGCGCCATTGTTCTTCAGAAGAACAATGGACTTCTCTGCCGCCTCCCGGGCGAGACGGATGTGCTCCGGCGATCGAATCACGTCTGTTGAGATGGTGCTCCAGGGCACACGCTCGGGAGGATCAAACTGGCCCAGTCGGAACCTGGTTCTCAGCAGTCTGGTGAGGCTGGTGTCGATCGCCGCCTCCTCAATAAGCCCCTGCTCAATTGCCGCGGGGAGCGCCTTGTAGGTTGACCCGCAGTTGAGATCACACCCCCGGGAAACCGCAAGCGCGGCGGACTCCTCGGCGCTGCCGGTGATTTGGTGATAGTCGTGAATGTCCCCAATTGCCCCGCAATCTGAGACAACGTGCCCCTCGAACCCCCACTCTCCCCGCAGGATCTGCTCGAGCAGAAGCTCACTCGCACAACACGCCTCATTATTCGTGCGGTTGTATGCGCCCATGACCGCTTCAACGCCTGCTTGAACCAGACGCTCGAAGGCCGGGAGGTAGGTCTCCCGCAGATCTTTCGCGGTCACCCGGGCGTTGAAGGTATGTCGCTCCGCCTCCGGACCGCTGTGGACGGCGTAGTGCTTTGCACAACCGGCGGCCTTGAGATACCCGTTGTGCTCCTGCTGCAGCCCGGTCACGAAAGAGGCTCCCAGCTCACCGGCAAGGAACGGATCCTCCCCGTAGGTCTCCTGGCCACGACCCCAGCGCGGATCCCGGAAGATATTGACGTTCGGAGTCCAGAACGTGAGGCCGCGATACTGGCCACGCATCCCTGCCCGCTGCGCGGCGTGATACTTCGCGCGCGCCTCATCTGAGATGGCGGCGCCAATGCGCTCCATAAGGCGAATGTCGAACGCCGCGGCCAGGCCGATCGCCTGGGGGAAGACCGTCGCCCTCCCCGCTCGCGCCACACCGTGCAGACACTCGTTCCACCAGTGGTACGCGGGAACGTTGAGTCTATCTATTGCCGGGCTGTCGGCAAGGAGCTGAGAGCACTTCTCCGAAAGCGTCATGCGGCTAACCAGATCAGAGACCCGTTCTGCGAGCGGGCAATCGGGATCAAGATAGGGGAGCGGTGATTCGTGAGCCATGAGTCCTCCTGAGTCAACCTATCGTGGTCTGCTCACCATGCGCTGTCAAGGCAGAGGGTGCGGTCTGGTACCGACGGACGGAACCGGATAGGCTCAGGTCAGGAGCATTCATGGAGCGTACCCGTCTACCGATCCTCACCCTCGCGGCGTTTGCCCTGCTGTCCGGCTGCCGCACCGCACCAACGCGCCTTGCTGAGCAGGAGATCCCCCCGCCATTACCGCCACAGCTCGCGCTCTTTGCTGAACCGGGACCGCACTCGTACACCCGCGTCACCGCAAGCATCCGCTCGGAGACCGGATGTGAGGTGGCCTTCACGGAGTACCGTCCGCAGACCGGCGGCTCAGCGGGCGGAGCTGACGCCGACCGGACACCAGCGGTGATTCTGGCTCACGGATTCCTGCGTACTCAGCAGAACATGCGGGGATGGGCGCAGCTGTTCTCGAGCCACGGGGTGCGGACCGTAACGGTGAGTTTCTGCAACAGCTCTCTGTTCAACGGTAACCATGCACAGAACGCAGCAGATCTGCGCCTTGTTGCGGATGCCGTGGCCACCCGGCAGACGCCGCTCATCTACGCAGGCTACAGTGCTGGAGGCCTCTCGGCTGCCCTGGCTGCCGCGCATGACGAGCGTACGGTCGGGTATCTGGGGATCGATCCGGTGGACAGTGGCGCGTTGATGGAAACCGTGGA
The DNA here is from genome assembly GCA_964599075.1 of uncultured Spirochaetaceae bacterium. Classification (GTDB taxonomy): domain Bacteria; phylum Spirochaetota; class Spirochaetia; order DSM-27196; family SLST01; genus SLST01. Next base: position 72,562 of record CAZREG010000006.1, read on the forward strand.
AGCCCTGCCGGGCCCGGCCTTCTCTCTGCTTGGAGAGCCAAACCCGTGCAACCGAGAGGGCACTACCCGGCAGGTGCTCCCAGCCGGGAACCCTTCCTGGCTGATCGAAGTGCGTTTTGCCACCCACTGCACCTTCGAGGACCCGACGGACAACCGGTGTCGGAATCTGTGCGGCTCTCTGCTTCCCGTGGAGGCCGACGAACGCTTGCGTGCCGTCATTCAGAGCCTCGGGACATCATTCGTGGTGGCCCAGTTTGGCGCCGACCCACGTGCGATGGGAACGATCAGCGCAGAGTCTCTGACGCGATTCGAGGCCGCAGGCTATATACGGATCATAGATCCCCTTGCCCAGCCGGGTATCTGACCACCGTGCTACACCCGGCTGTAACGGTAGAGCTCTATGCCCACCTTCTCACAGTAGTCGACGATCTCTATATCCATGAACATTCGTCGCTGTCGATTTCGCTGCTGAACCATCTCCCCGGGCGCCTGGTTCCGCGTCTGAACAGAGAGCAACGCTTCATCCTTGTTTAAAGGATGGCCGACGAGCAGATAGGTTCCATCCGCCATGGTCGAAAGCTGGTCCGCAAGCTCCGTTCCCGGATGCTCCCCGGGTCCGTCCCAGGCCGGGAACGGGGCAAGCCGACCGCTGGCCTTGAGCGCTCGATCGTAGATCAGGGATCTGTCTGAGGCAAACCGGGAGAGGCGCTCGGCGAGTCCGGGAATAGATCCCACGCCCATGTGTTCATCAAGATAGGTGAGTTTGAAGCCAAGGTTCACCAGAAGCTCGTACTGCGCCTCAACCTCTGCAAGGATGGCTTGAGAATCCGGATTCGCCTCCTGCAGCTCGGCTACCGAGTAGTGCATGGTTCCATCATCCCGGGTAAGCGTTGCGCCGCTCTGCTCATGCACCGGCTTCCAGCGGAGATTCGTCCACTCGCAGGTAAGTGTGAGATGCAGGCCAAAGTCCACCTCTGCGTCCAGAGAGGCGAGTTCCTGATACGCGTTGCGGATTGCCGGTGCGGGGGCCATCAGGCTGACGTTCCGGACTATTCCGTGGGTGATGGTGTCTGCAATAGCGTGATTGGCGACGGCGTGCATACCGGCGTCATCGGCTCGGGTTACAAGTCTGACGGTGCTCATGGAGGCCTCCAGGATCTTAATTCTCTATAGGATACAATGAGCGACCCGAATCGTCATGCCTGTTCCCGTCGGACACGCGAGAAGACTCAGATTATCAGCTCATCCTGGTAGGCGTGGAGATCATCACGCAATCTGCGCACCGCGCCCTGGAACTCAGGGTCGTCGACATGGCGGGGCCGCTCAGCAGCAATCCGGTACTCTTCTACAATCCGCGCCGGAGAACCGGCAAGCAGCACCACCCGATCGGCCAGGAAGACCGCCTCCTCCACGTCGTGGGTAACAAAGAGCACTGAGGTCTGGGTGGTGTGCCAGATCCGCATGAGCTCTTCCTGGAGGGTTCTGCGAGTGACCGCATCAAGGGAGCTGAACGGCTCGTCCATCAGCAGAAGCGAGGGCTGCACGGCGAGCGCTCTGGCAATGCCGACCCGCTGCTTCTGCCCCCCCGAGAGCTGACGGGGATAGCGATCATGATACTCACTGAGTCCCACCAGACGAAGGGCATCCTTCACACGCTGGGATTCCTCCGACTTGCTGATCCCCAGCTCCTCGAGGCCGAGCGCGACGTTTCGACCAACTTTGCGCCATGGAAAGAGTCTCGGATCCTGGAACACAAAGCCGAACGGTCTCCGGCCGGGGCTATCGGGCACTCGCAGCTCCACTGTCCCGGCGGCAGGCGCCATGAGTCCGCACACAATTCGCAGCAGGCTCGACTTACCCACCCCGGACATGCCAAAGACTACGATGAACTCCCTGCGACCGACACCAAGTGAGACATCCTCGAGCACCGGCTTGTTGGAAGTTCCGTAGCGGATAGCGACCTTTGACAGGGTTACAATTCGGTCCATTTTATCAGCATTCGTTCCAATCCAACGAACAGGATGTCCGTCAGGCCGTAGAGTGCGGCAATGGTAACCATGTACACCGCAACAACATCTATGGCGAGCAGACCGCTCGCCTCCATCATTCGCTGTCCAATGCCCGGGATACCGAACAGCTCTGCAGCGACGACCGTCATCCAGCCCTGTCCAAGACCGGTGCGAATCCCGATCAGCATCTGTGGCGTGGCCGCCGGGAGTAGCACCTTCGTCAGACGCGGCCAGAATCCCTGAAACCCGAACACCCGGGCAACCTCCACAAGCTCACGGTCGACGCTCCGAATGGCTGCACTCGTGGCAAAGTAGTTGATCCAGAACACTCCAATTGAAATGATGAACGCAGCAGATGCTTCGTTGATGCCGAACCAGATGACCGCGAAGGGAATCCAGGCCAGCGGCGGAATGGGGCGCAGGACTCGTGCCACATAGGCCTGCACCTGCTGCAGGCCGGGTGCAAGGGCGATTGCCATCCCCAGCGTCATGCCCAGCCCCGTGCCTATTGCCAGCCCAAGGCCGTAGTGCCTCAGGCTGGAGAATACCATGCGGAACCAGACGCCACGCTCAATCTCAGCAAACAACGTTGCCGGGACGGCCGAGGGCGCAGGGACCAGATTTGGATTAAACACCGCGAACCGGACCAGGAGCTCCCAGACCAGAAGGAAGCCCACCAACCCGGCTGCGCCAAGCAGCACGCGCTTCAAGATACTCTACTCCACTGCGTTCTCGTAGAACATTGTGTTGAACAGTACCTCCAGATCAACCGGCGCAGCAAGTGAACCGGTCTCCAACTGGAAATCGTGCATGCGCTGGGTAGGCTCTATGATCTGCCGAGGGTCGGCCATATAGTTGGTTGATGGGCTCTGCAACGCTCGCTCAATGATCTGGGGCTCCACCAGGCCCGCACCGATGAACTCGACCGCGTGGGCCGCACTCGCGGAAATGTTGGTCTTGAGGAACTCCGTTGCCCGGACATGCAGTTCAACCAGCCGTTGGACAGCCTCCGGCTGCTCTTCAATCAACTGAGAGCGCACGGCAAGGACCGCACCCGGTTGCCCGGGAAACATCTGAGAGGCGCGCGTGAGGATCTGAGTAGACGGGTCGCGTTCCTGAACAATGGTTAGGGTAGGCTCGAGAATTGAGGCTCCATCCACGCTTCCGGCCAGCAGGGCCTGCTGAACCTGATCCGCTCCCATTGGAACTATCTCAAGGGCGTCAAACGAGACGCCGAGCTCTTCGCTGAGCCAGTAGCGCAGTACAATGTCAGGAACCGATCCCTGCGGAAATGTAGCAATCCTTGCCTGCCGACCTTCGCCCTGCTCAAAGCTGGAGAACAAACCGGCCGGGTTCGCAGAATCCCAGTAGGTGCTGAGCGTCTCGCCGGCAATGAGCCCTATCTGCTCAACGATGCTCGAGGCCACCACCTGGATGTCATGGCCGCGGCCACGGGCAACCAGTGCCGGTCCAATACCAAAGAACATGACATCCAGCTCACCGCTGGCCACTGCCTGGACCATGGCCGGACCGTTCTGGAACCGCACCAGGTTGAACCTAAGTCCCGCCTCCTGCGTCCAGCCCTCGCCTTCCATGATGAACACCTGAGCGACAGGCAGAATAGGCATGTAGCCCACCTCGAGCTCGAGAAGCTCAGCCTCATCCGCCTCGCCGGTCTGCTCTGGCCGACCTCCGGCAAATGCTGCCCCGGCACTCATCACAAGCAGCAGGGTGATCGTCAGCGCACGAATATATCCTTGATGTATTGCTTTCATTCAGCCTCCGTGCTAAATCATACTAAATCAATTGAATTAGTCAACTATTAGTAAGCGCAACGTTCGTCTGGACAACCTCGCTCAGAGAGGAGGGCCAGCCAATGGCACCGCCGGTCAGGCCGGATAGACCCCCGTAGAGATGTAGCGATCGCCTCGATCACAGATGATTACCACCACCACCGCGTCTTTTCTTCCCTGCTCGTCGAGCTCCCGCGCAAGGTCAAGCGCAATGGCTACGTTACCTCCGGAGGAGACCCCTGCAAAAATTCCCTCCTTTGCAGCAAGGTCTCGCATGGTCTGCTCCGCCCGCTGTTTGGAGACGGTTCGCCGGTCGTCCAGGCTGGATGGGTCGTAGATCGCCGGCTGGTACTCTTTTGGCCAGTGACGGATGCCGGGAATGCCACCGTTCTCATCCGGGATAACACCCACAATCTGGATCTCAGAGTTCTGCTCCTTGAGATAGGCACCGGTGCCCATGACTGTCCCGGTGGTGCCGGTGCTCGCAACAAAGTGAGAGACCGTTCCGTCGGTATCACGCCAAATCTCCGGTCCCGTCGTCTCGCGGTGAGCACGGGGATTGTCGGGGTTCCCGAACTGATCAAGGATCACCCCTTTGCCATCGGCCTCCATCTGGCGAGCCAGATCGATCGCGCCCTCCATGCTCTTCTCTCGCGGCGTCAACACAACCTCCGCACCGTAGGCCTTCATGACAGCGCGACGCTCACTGCTCATGTGTTCCGGCATTATAAGAACCATCCGGTAGCCGCGCACCGCAGCAACCATGGCAAGCGCAATGCCGGTATTTCCGCTCGTCGCTTCAATCAGCGTATCACCCGGCTTGATCCGGCCGCTCTCCTCAGCGTGGAGAACCATGCTGTAGGCGGGACGGTCCTTGACCGATCCAGCCGGGTTGTCGCCCTCCAGTTTCGCAAGTACCAGGTTGGGCCCCGTGTAAAGCCGCTGCAGACGCACCAGCGGCGTGTTCCCAATGCATTCCTCAACCGTGTAGACGTTCATACAGAGAGTATAATGTTATGTAACCTGATTTGTTTAGTCGGTATTGACCCATCAGCCGTTTCGGGAGAACATTGCGGGTGCTGCACAGAGGAGACGAGAGTGAAGATCGAACTGCACAGGGTGAATGACAAGGTCCATTTCCGGGCGACCAATCCGGACGGCAATACGGTAGAAGTAGACGGCGCGCAGAGAGTCGGTGGTGAGGGCGCAGGATTCCGGCCAATGCAGCTCGCGCTCGCCGCGATTGCCGGCTGCTCTGTGATGGACCTCGTCCCCATTCTTGAGAAGCAACGCCAGCAGGTGAAGGACGTGGACATTGTGGCGACCGGTGAGCGCAAGGACGGAGTTCCAAGCCCCTTCACTTCCATAAACCTCCACTACATCCTCACCGGAGAGATCGAGACGCAGAAGGCACAGCGCGCGGTGGAACTTGCTGTCTACAAGTACTGCTCGGTTGGCGAGATGCTCAAGGCTACTGTTGAGATCACCTGCAGCTTTGAAGTGCGCGACGCCGCGGGAACAGTCACCGGACGCGGCGAAGGACGGGCAGAATGAACAAGGATTTCGGCACAGAATCGATTCGTACTCAGGCCGAGCGGAGTGTGCACCGCGAGCACAGCGTGCCCATCTACATGACGTCCAGCTTTGTGTTCGACACTGCCGAACAGGCACAGGCGCTCTTTGCAGGCGAGGAAGAGGGCCTGGTCTATTCACGCTACGGCAACCCGAATACCGACGAGTTTGTGCAGAAGCTCTGTCTGCTCGAAGGGTGTGAGGACGGGATCGCGACCGCCACCGGTATGGCAGCAATGTTCGCCTCCCTCGCCGGCCTGGTGAAGAGCGGAGACCACATTGTTGCAAGCAGGGCACTCTTTGGCTCAACCGTCCAGATCCTCTCCCAGATTCTCCCACGCTGGGGAGTGGAGACTACCTACGTGGATCCAAAGGACGCAGGCGCGTGGGCCGGCGCAATGCGGCCTGAGACCCGGATCCTCTTTGCCGAGACGCCCTCCAACCCCGGGCTCGAGCTCATTGATGTTGCAGCCGTTGCAGAGGTAGCCCGCCACTCCGGCGCGATCTTCATTGTGGACAACTGTTTCGCCACTCCGTACCTCCAGCGCCCGGCACCGCTGGGGGCCGATCTGGTGACCCACTCAGCAACCAAGTTCATCGATGGACAGGGACGGGTACTCGGTGGTGCCATTGTGGGAAAGAGAGAGCTCATTGCGGAGATCCGCTCCTTCGCTCGACAGACCGGTCCCGCGCTCAGTCCGTTCAACGCGTGGGTACTCTCAAAGAGCCTGGAGACGCTGCCGGTCCGCATGGACCGCCACTGCGCCAACGCCCACGAGATTGCACGGTGGCTCGAGACCCGGAGCGTAGTGAACTGGGTTCGCTACCCGTTCCTCGAGAGCCATCCGCAGCATGCGCTTGCACGGTCTCAGATGAAACTTGGTGGGGGCCTGGTCACCTTTGAAGTTAATGGTGGCAGCGCTGCAGGAATGCGGTTTCTTAACTCGCTTCAGATGATCAGCCGTTCGTCGAACCTTGGAGACACCAGAAGCATTGCCACCCATCCGCCCACCACCACACACTCAAAGCTGAGCGAGGCGCAACGTCTGGAGATTGGCATCACGCAGGGCACCATTCGACTCTCGGTGGGGTTGGAAGCCGCAGGTGACATCATTGAAGATGTGGAGCGAGCGCTCTCCGGGCTCTCGTAACCGTCAGTTCTCTATCTCGTACGACTTGAGCTTGTTGTAGAGTGACTTACGACTGATACCGAGCATACGGGCAGCCTTCGATCGGTTGCCCTCTACCGCATCAAGCGTCATGATAATGAGCTCACGCTCTGCTGCCTCTATGGTGGTTCCTGCCTCAAAAGCGGTCCCGGACTCACTGCTACCAGACCCGACGGCGTGATGGTCTATCGTGCGCTCGCCGGGAATGGAGTGGGAGCCGGTATGGGCGGCAGGCGACCCGGCTGCAGGGTCCGGCCCGGCGCTGCCCACGTGCGCGGCAGCCTTATCCGTCGTGGCGTTTGCGTTGCCGGTGCGGGACCGCTCGCTCGCCTCCAGTTCCTGGGAGCGGGACGGTGAAGGTGTCTCACCCGGTAATCGGCCGCTCTGCGACTGATGGAGGATGTCCCTCACCTCCGCCGCCGTGATGACCGGCCCACCCGATCCTATGACAAGCTGGGTGACCACATTTGCGAGCTCTCTCACGTTCCCCGGCCACGAGTAGCTGACGAGAAGCTCCAGGCCCGCGGGCTCCACACCGGTAACCGACAGTCCATACTGACTCACGCAGTTCTGCCGAAAATGCTCCACAAGAAGCGGAATGTCATCCGTCCGGTGCCGCAGCGCAGGAAGACGCAGGGAGAACACGTTGAGCCGATAGTAGAGGTCACGTCGAAAGTCACCCTGGTCGATTGCTTTCTTCAGGTTGATGTTGGTGGCAGCGAGTATTCGAACATCGGTCTCCTGGCTCTCTGTGCCCCCGACTCGCAAGAACTGCCGACTCTCAATCACTCGCAGAAGATTGACCTGCGTGCTCGGTTCCATGGTGCCAATCTCGTCGAGAAAGAGGGTCCCGCCATCGGCGGCCTCAAAGAACCCCCTCTTCCGGTCGGTAGCGCCGGTAAACGCACCCTTCTCATGCCCGAACAGCTCGCTGTTTATGAGCTCCGGGGTAAGTGCGCCGGTATTGACTGCATGAAACGGACCGGTACGGCGATCACTCTCTGAATGGATAGCACGTGCAACGAGCTCCTTGCCGGTTCCGCTCTCACCAGAGATCAGTACCGGAATGTTGTACGGCGCAACTCTGCGTATCCTGGCGTAGAGCCGTTGCATAACAGCGGAGTTGCCCACCATTCCATAAAATGTCACAGACTGCATCCACTCTCCTGAGGCGGTCAGGGGCCCGGGAAGGGCCCCGGTGAGCAGCATACCGGGCAATCGTCAGGGTAGTCAACGCAGAGGCGACCGGGCCAGCGCAGTGACGCTACGACTCTTCAAGGGTCGTATAGCCGCCGACGATATCCAGGAGTTCTGCGGTGATCTCCTGTTGTCTCTGCTGATTATACTTCTGCTCGAGCTCCCCAAGGCGCTCTTCAATGTTGTTCTCCGCGCTCTGCATGGAGGAGAGCCGGACCGCGTTCTCAGCGGCAAGACTCTCTGCGGCCGCCCGATAGAGCCGGACAAAGATGTACTGACGAAACAGGGCCCTGACAAACCGGGAATCCGCATCAAGAAGCACTGGAAGCTGGTTTGAGGGCCAGTTTCGCTCTCTCACCTCCTCTATCCAGCTGAGATCCACCGGAAGGAGAACCTCATGATGGGGCTGGTAGCTCGGCCGGCGGTCCTGATTGTAGCAGAGTATGATACGGCTGATCCCGGCACTCTGCATCTGTTCCACGGCAACGATACAGTCGTCAACAACCCGCGGAAGCTCGTCCAGCGACCCGCCCAGCGGAATCTCGCGCTCAGGCTCCATTCCCAATGCGGTCAGCCGCGGTCCCACCCGTGGACCAACGGCAACAAGGGAGAGTTCTCCTCCGTATCTTCCGGCTGTCTTCACCGAGTGCTCGGCAATGTGGTCGGTGAACTGGGCGCACATCCCCTGGACAGCCCCAAACACAAAAAACGCGACACGCTCTCCGGCGTCGGAGGTCCGACCGCTAAAGGGAACCCCGGGATTCTCCCTCAGGAGAACCTGAAGCGCGCGCTCCACAACCGTCGAATAGTCCAGGAGCGAGTCACGGGCTCGACCGAACACCCGGACATTCACGGCAGCGAGACTCTTCATGGTGCTGACAATGGAGGACATGTCCTGCGTGCTGGAAATCCGGCGCTCAAGCGCCTGGCGAGTTGCCATCCGAAAGCTCCTCCACCACCGCCGAGATCACAGAGCGCAAGTCTGTATCCTGCTCCTGCGAGAGCTCCCGTCCGCTGTCAAGCGTCCGCGCCACCTCTGGTGCGCGGCTGGAGAGCGCCTCCCGCAGACGCAGCTTTGCCTCACCTATCCGGGAGAGAGGAATCTTATCAAGAGTGCCGCCGGTCACCGCTCGCAAAGCGACAATCTGTTCAGCGACCGAGAGTGGCTGATACTGCGCTTGCTTCAGCAGCTCCCGGACCCGTCGGCCCCGATCGAGTTTCTGCTGCGTCTCCTCATCCAGCCGTACTCCGAACCGAGCAAAGTTCTCAAGCTCCTCAAACTGTGAATAGCTCAGGCGCAGATCACCTGCCACCGCCCGGTAGCTGGGAGCCTGGGCGCTCCCCCCAACCCGAGAGACCGATTTCCCCACATCAACCGGCGGCAGCACGCCCTGAGAGTAGAGTGAGGGTGAAAGATATATCTGACCGTCGGTGATTGAGACAAGGTTCGTCGGTATGTAGGCTGACAGGTTCTGCTCTTCAGTCTCTACGATGGGCAGCGCTGTCAGACTCCCTCCGCCGTGCTCTTTGTCCATCTGCGTTGCGCGCTCGAGCAGCCGGCTGTGTACGTAGAAGATGTCACCGGGGTACGCCTCTCTTGCCGGGGGCCTGCGAAGCAGCAGGCTGAGCTCTCGGTAACTGCGGGCGTGTCTACTCAGGTCGTCATAGACAATAAGCACATCCCTTCCCTGATCCACGAAGTACTCCGCGATACTGGTCGCCGCATACGGGGCTATGACGTTGGCCCCTGGAGGATCGTCCTCAGTTGCCGCGACTACCACGCAGGAGTCCAACACCTGGTGACGCTTGAGATCCGCGACCACGCGCGCAACGCTCGAACTCCGCTGGCCGACGGCACAGAATATTGAGATCACTCCCGAACCACGCTGATTGATGATCGTATCAACGGCAATCCCGGTCTTTCCAGTCTGACGGTCGCCTACGATGAGCTCCCGCTGTCCCCGGCCAATTGGAACCAGAGCGTCTACAACCTGGATTCCCGTCTGAAGCGGGACGTTGACCGGACTGCGGTCCATGATGCCCGGAGCCGGTTGCTCCACCCGTCTTACCTGTCCGGTGTTCACCGGAGCCCCTCCGTCAAGCGGCCGCCCGACTGCATCCACCACCCGACCGAGCAGCTCATCTCCCACCGGTACGCTCACCACCTGTCCGGTTGGCCTCACCCGCTCGCCGGCACGAACCGACTCACTCGGATCAAGAAGCATGACCGCGACATCGTCCTTTAGAAGGGAGAACGCGGTGCCGGTCGCTCCACCCTCGAACGAGAGGAGCTCCTGATTCGCCACACCCGGCAAACCACGCACCCGAGCGACACCCTCGGCCACGAAGTGGACCCGACCAACTTCCTGCAGCCGGGGAAGATCGTCTGGAGACTGGCCCTGTGCCAGTCTGCCGGTGGCGGAGGAAACTCGGGAGACGATACTCTCAACTGTCGTAGGTGTACCCATGCTATGCCTCTGCCCCGGCTTTCAGGGCACTCTCTACTCCCTGCCGGAGTCGTTGAAGCTGATCTGCGACCGAGAATCCGAGTTCCTTGTCCCCGAGTTCAAGCCGGACGCCGCAGATCAGGGCAGGGTCAGTTTCAAAGCTCACCGTCTTCACAGTGAGGACCTCATCAAGCGCAGTCCGAATGTGCCCGGCCGCGTCCTTGCCAAGCTCGTGCGCGGTCCTCACCGTCACCTCGAGCTCACCGGACAGCTCTCCGAGCTCACCGGCCCAATCGGTGCGAATCTTCCGGGAGAGGGTGGAAACCACCTCTGCGGTAAGCGAGCTGTCTGCAAGCGTTCGAAGCATCTGTTCGACCGCCTCGGCCGTGGCTTGAGAGGCCGTCTCAGTGATCCGGTGGGTGAGCTCCTCTTTTTCACGTTCAAGATCCTCAAACCACGAGGCCCGCTGTTCATCGACCTCCTGTCGAGCCTGCTCGAGGCGTTTCGAACGCTCCCGATCAGCCTCCTCGCGAGCCGTTTCGAAGAGGGACTCGCGCTCTTCCTCCGCCTCTTCAAGCTGCTGCTCGTACTCTTCGCGCGCCTGTTCCGCCTCACCGCGGGCGTCCTCGGCCTCCTCCCAGGTGTCGCTGATTCGCTGCTCACGCTCATCCATTGCGTTCGTGACCCGTTTGAACAGGAAGACCCGCAACAGTGCCATAAGTACGAGAAAGTTGAAAAGTGATGCGAGAAACGTGAAAAGATCAAACTGCATGCTCTACCCCACGACCTGATTCCAGAATGGGTTGACGAAGATGAGAATGATTGAGATCACAAATGCGTAGATGGCCGTGGACTCAATCATTGCCAGACCGATGAAGAGTGTCCGGCTGATTCTGTTCGCCTCGTCAGGCTGTTGCGCCATTGCCTGCAGTGCCTGCGCAAGCGCGCGAGCCTCGCCGAACGCGGGACCGATCGAGCCAATCGCGATCGTCATCCCGGAAACGAAGATTGAAACCATTCCAATTACCGTTACGCTGTCCATAGTTACTCCTTTTGCCTCTTGTGTCTCTCTTCCTGTTGTTTCTCTTCCTGTGAATCTCTGCTGCGCAACGCCGAACCAATGTAGACCGTTGTGAGCGCTGCAAAGATGTACGCCTGGATCTGCCCTATCAGGAGCCCAAGCGCCTCCATGATAAGCGGGACCAGAATTGGCGCGATGCTGAGCAGGACACCAACGATCATTGTTCCGCTCATGATGTTCCCAAAGAGCCGAACCGCGAGTGAGAGCGTTCGACTGAGCTCGCTGATGATGTTGAACGGCAGCATCAGTGGTGAGGGCTGCAGGTAGTGTTTGAAGTAGCCCCCTACTCCACGCTCTGCAATGCCAAAGACGGGCACCGCAATAAACACGGCAACCGCAAGTGCCGCCGCCATGGAGAACGACCCGGTAGGCGGATCATAGAACGGGAGCACCGTCATCAGATTCGCCAGGGAGATAAAGAGGAACAGCGTCCCAACGAACGAGAGGTAGCGTAATCCGCTGCGGTTGAGCATCTCGCGCATCTGGCTTCGCACTGCTCCCACTACAATTTCCAGCACGTTCTGCCATCTGGAGATCTTCTTGCCGGATGAGAGCTTCCTGGTCGCAAGCACAGATATGAGCACCAGGACTCCCATCACGACCCACGTGAAAACGATGGTTCCGTTGATAGTCACGAAACCAGACTCCCAGAAAACCAGCGAGTCAGGCGTTGGTCTCATACCGCCTCCTGGTCAATCGTACCGCAATCATGCGCACCGCAATTACCATGGCCATGTAGAGCCCCGCTGCAGGCAGTCCACCGGTGGATGCCGCAAACCAGGCTCCCCCCAACATAACGGCGAGCCGGGAAGCAAAGCTTCCGGCGACCAGAAGCCCGGGCCGGCGAGCCGTCGGGATAGCACGGGTGGTAAGGTAAAGCCCACCAAAGAAGACGGTTCCGGCAAGAAGGCCGATGACCACCGCTGCAGCGAGCGCAGCTGCACTATTCATTCTCTTCCTCCGATTTGCGTTGCTCATTGCGGACCCAGTACCACGCGTTGAGACCGCCAATAAACGCACCAATGAACACCGCCATCAGAGACCAGGCGAACGGCGACTCAAAGCGGCGGTCCGCCCAGATGCCGAGCCCCAGCACGGCGAGCATGGGAATTGTGAAGGCCCAGCCGACAAGACCGAGCATCCCCAGTCCGGCCCAGCGGTCTTCATCCCCACGCTGTTTCTCACGAAGGCGCCGTTGCTCCTTGAGCTCGAGCTCCCGGTCAAACTCTTCTCGCGGTGAGTCGTTCATAGTTCTCCGTCCCCTCTGAAAATGGAGCGGGCCATTTCGATCTCAAGGCGCGCGAGCGCCCGCTGAGCGTCTTTCTGTTTCTTCTCACGCATTCGCAGCTGCTGGTGCAGCTGTTCGTGGATCTTACCCAGATCCGCACCGACAACGGCACGCGGAGTAGAGACCAGAACACGGTCTCCAATCTTGACAAACGTCCCGCCATCAACACCGGCATACTCCTCATTGCCGTCTTCATCCCGCATGCGCAGCAACCCCACAGCAAGGGCGCCAGCCGCATCCACGTGATGCTCGAGCAGGGTTGATCGCCCTGAGACGGTCTCCAGCTCTGTAGCCACAACACTCAGAAACGAGAAGGTCCGTGAGGGGATAAAAATCAATACGGTCATCTTTCAACCTCATCTATGGAGCCGATCATGTAGAGCTGTGCCTCTGACACGTCAGAGAACTGATCATTGAGAATGCGCTCACAACCCTCGAGGCCGTCGGCAAGTGAGACGGACTTGCCCTTGTTCCCTGTGAACTGCTCGGTGACAAAGAACGGCTGGGTGAGAAACCGCTCGAGTCGTCTTGCCCGGGCGACCGTGCGCTTGTCGTCTGCTGAGAGCTCCTCCATCCCCAGCATGGCAATGATGTCCTTGAGGTTGTCATACTCCGCGAGGGTCCGCTTTATCTCTCGAGCAATCCCATAGTGACGCTCCCCGACCACCGAGGGCGTCAGCATCTTGGACTGAGACTGCAGTACATCGATCGCCGGATAGAGCCCCTGGCTTGCCCGCTTGCGCGAGAGCACAACGCTGGCAGAGAGATGGCCGAACGTGTGGACGGCGGCCGGGTCTGTAAAGTCGTCGGCCGGAACGTATACCGCCTGGACAGATGTAATTGAGCCGGAGCGCGTGTTTGCAATTCTTTCCTGAAACTCAGCAAGTTCGCTTCCCAGCGTAGGCTGATACCCTACCCGGGATGGAATCCGACCAAGCAGGCCGGAAACCTCCGCGCCCGCCTGGATGAAACGAAACACGTTATCCACCAGGAACAGAACGTTTTGCTTTCGGCTGTCACGCAGATACTCGGCAACCGTCAGTGCCGTATGCCCGACGCGGAAACGGGCGCCGGGCTGCTCATTCATCTGGCCAAAGACCAGCACCGCTTTGTCCAGAACATCCACGTCCCGGATCTCCCGGTAGAGTTCTTCACCCTCACGACTGCGCTCTCCAATGCCGCAGAAGACACTCCTGCCTTCGTGAAACTGTGCGACATTGTTCACCAGTTCCATGATCAACACCGTCTTCCCCACACCGGCGCCACCAAAAAGACCGGCCTTTCCTCCGTTCTCCAGCGGGCTGAGAATATCTATCGCCTTGATGCCCGTCTCATAGATCTCGCGTCCCGTCTCCTGCTCGCTCAGAGGAACCGGCTCGTTGTAGATGGGCGTCAAGGTTCCTTCGATCTCGTCGCCGCGGTCGAGCGGCCTGCCGAGGACATTGATCATCCGGCCAAGGAGTTTCTCGCTCACTGGAATGGAGACCGGCCCTCCGGTGTTCTCTACCGCCACATTTCGCTCGAGCCCCTCGGTGGGTGTCAGCGCGACACAGCGCGCGGTCTGTTCATCGATATGGTGAAGAATTTCGAGAATCACTTCACCGCCGTTACGGGTCTCGGTCTTGAGGCAGGTTCTCAGAGGCGGGACCGAGTCGGGAAAGGAAACATCAACGACGCTACTCTCGATCGCGGCCACGGTGCCGGTTGCTCGGCTCATACTCACTAACTGCAAGAACTGTACCAATGAGACCGTGTGTAACTGCTACTCAGAGCTCGATTTGGCACAAGCTTTGCTGATAGTGGAGAAGACGTGGAGGTCACATGGACAAAGACAAACGAATACTGCTGACAGGCGGAAGCATCGCACTTGTGGTTGTCGCCGCACTCTCGATATGGATCGGTATCCTTCTGGCAAGCGGTGAGGCCGAGGTGGCGAGTGTAGAGAGTGCCGATCTCGAACCACTGACCACAGACCAGGCCCGGTCTCAGGCAATTGCGCTGGGGCAGACGTTCACTCACGTGGCCAAGAGCGCAATCCCTACCGTTGTGGAAGTCAACGTAGTGGCAACCCGTACGCGAGAAGTGCCGCAGACAAGCTCTCCGTACGAGTTTTTCTTTGGAGACCCGGAGACCGAGCAGCGAGAGTTCCGTGTGCCGGGACTCGGATCCGGCGTGCTGGTGGCCAGGCAGGGAAACACCGTATACGTATTGACCAACAACCATGTCGTTGGGGGCGCCGACGAGATCTCTATTGTTCTTTCCGACCAGCGCGAGTTTCAGGCCCAGCTCGTCGGAGGCGATCCGCGCGTGGATCTGGCGCTGGTCTCGTTCACATCCCCGGACGACGTTCCCATAGCGGAGTTTGCCGACTCGGACACCCTGGAGGTGGGAGAATGGGTTGTCGCAATCGGAAATCCACTCGGCTTTGAGGCGACAGTCACTGCGGGAATCGTGAGTGCGCTCGGGCGTTCCCCGCAACCGGCCCAGGCGGTTGCGGGCTTCACCGATTACATCCAGACCGATGCCGCAATCAACCGCGGAAACAGCGGTGGTGCGCTTGTTGATCTGAACGGGCGGGTCGTCGGCATCAATACCTGGATCGCTTCACAGAGCGGAGGAAGCATAGGACTTGGGTTCGCCATTCCCGCAGAGAACGCACAGCGGGCGGTGAAGAGCTTCATTGAAGAGGGCAGGATCATCTACGGCTGGCTTGGAGTAAGCATAGCCGGTACATCAGCCCCCCCGTTCTCCCTTGTGGTGGATCAGATGGGATTCTCCGGAGAAGGGGCGCTGGTCACGAATGTTCACTACGGATCCCCTGCGGATGATAGTGATATCCTTCCCGGTGACATTGTGGTCAGCGTTGACGGCGATCCGGTCGCGAGCCAAACCGATCTCAGCCGAGCTATCGGCACCCGAGAACCCGGCGAGACCGTCTCTTTGACGTTGGTCCGCAACGGGAGTGAGCGGGAGCTCGCCGTAGAGCTGGAATCCCGTCGACCCGAGGATGAGGTAGCAGCCAACCGCGAGATCTGGCCTGGAATCATTGTTGTGCCGCTGACCAACACGCTTCGTGATCAGGCTGGAATACCCCGATCCATCGAGGGAGTGGGCGTGTTGCAGGCGATCCCTGAGACTCCGGTCGCAATCTCTGGAGTTCAATCCGGCGACATTATTACCTCCGTCAACGGCACAGAGATCGAAACTGTAGATCAGTTCTACGAGGTTGTGGGACCTGCTATGGGAACCGGAGACGTCTCGTTCACCGTGAACCGGCGCGGACGTGAGGCGACCATTACGGTCAGCCAGTAATCACGCGGCAGACTGACATCTGCAAATGCAGTAATCTGCAAATGCAGTAACCTGCATAACCCCCTGGGAGACACCCCGGGGGGGGTTCTTTGGGGGCATCTATGGACTGGTTCACCTCACTCAACCCCGTACTCCAGGCATTGCTGGCAACCTTGTTTACCTGGGGGCTGACTGCGCTGGGAGCGGCGCTCGTCTTCTTCTTCAGTGGTGTAAATCAGAAGGTTCTCGATTCCATGATGGGATTTGCCGCGGGAGTCATGATAGCGGCCAGCTTTTGGTCACTGCTCGCCCCGGCGATAGAGATGGTTGAACAGGACGGAGGGATCATCTGGCTACCGCCCGTTGTCGGCTTCCTCGCCGGTGGCGCCTTCCTGCTTGGCGTTGACAAGGTTCTGCCCCACCTGCACTTCGGCCAGCCACGAGAGGAGGCAGAAGGTATCTCAACCACATGGCGCCGAAGCGTACTGCTTGTACTCGCCATCACACTTCACAACATCCCGGAAGGCCTGGCCGTCGGGGTTGCCTTTGGCGCGGTAGCGAGCGGGATGCCCAGTGCGACCATTGGCGGCGCCATTGCACTGGCGATCGGGATTGGCATTCAGAACTTTCCCGAAGGTACCAGCGTAAGTGTCCCGCTGCGCCGCGAAGGCTTCAAGGCCGGACGGGCATTCTGGTATGGTCAGTTGTCTGGAATCGTCGAACCAATAGCAGGCGTACTGGGCGCAGTGGCCGTTCTCCTCGTTCGGCCACTACTTCCCTATGCACTTGCGTTTGCCGCCGGCGCTATGATCTTTGTTGTTGTAGAAGAACTCATTCCCGCCTCTCAGCAGGGAAACAACACCGACCTTGCCACCATATTCACCCTGGTCGGTTTCGCAGTCATGATGACACTCGACGTGGCGCTTG
>CAZREG010000007.1:0-34923 GCA_964599075.1 uncultured Spirochaetaceae bacterium
CTCAGCTTTGCGGTTCCGCAAGGTCCGTGACACTATAGAGAGGCTGAAGTCCCGGCGGCCTGCGAGCAGCAAGCACTTGCTCTAACGCGAAGGCCATCCCTAGAAGTTTTGCATCTTCTCGATGAGCTGCAACCAGCGACACACCCATCGGAAGTCCAGCATGATAGCCTGCCGGCATGGTGAGATGCGGACAGCCGCTGATTGCCGGTCCACTCGACATTCGTCCTCCCGTGTAATGATCACCATTGACGTTGTCAATCAGCCATGATGGGCCGTTGGTCGGTGCGCAGAGCGCATCAAGCCGCCTTTCGGCAAGCACCTTCAGTACTCCTTCTCTGCCCGCAATACGCCGGCTCTCGGAAAGTGCGGTTTGATACACCGCATCAGTCAGTGACCCGCATCTGGCCGCCTCGATCATGTGCTCCTGGCCAAAGAAACGCATCGTCTCATCAGCGTGTTCATTGTTGAACCTGACAACATCGGCAATAGTTTTCATCGCCCCACCGCGTCTGCGGAAGTAGTCGGCGAGCCCCTGTTTGAACTCGTAGTGCAGAACAGTCAACTCGTGTTCGCCGGCTCCGCGCATGTCGGGCATCTGAATCTCCTCAACAATCTGTGCGCCACCATCCCTTAGGGCCGCAATGACGTTCTCAAACGGCTGTATCATACCGGGGTGTTCAGCATACTCCCGGATTATGCCGATTCGCTTTCCCTGGAGTGAATCAGGGGCAAGCTGTGCAAGGAAATCTGTGGTGTCAAAGGTGATCCGATCTGATTGGTCGCGGCCCGCGAGTGCCTGGAGCAGTATTGCGGCATCTCGGACGCTGCGCGCCATGGGCCCTGCGGTATCTTGGCTCGCAGAGATCGGGATAACACCGCTGCGGCTGACTGTACCAAGCGTGGGTTTGACTCCCACGAGCGAGTTGTGTGCGGAGGGGCAGGTGACTGAGCCGTCAGTCTCCGTGCCTACAGCCACCACGGCAAAGTTGGCGGCAATTGCGGCACCCGAGCCGGCGCTCGAACCGCACGGAGTCCGGTCGAGCGCGTATGGATTTCGTGTCTGTCCTCCGCGGCTCGACCAGCCGCTGATCGAGCGCGTGCTCCGAAAGTTTGCCCATTCGCTTAGATTGGTCTTTCCCAGGATGATCGCACCTTCTTCACGTAGTCGCCTTACAAGAAATGCGTCCTGCGGAGTTGGTTCGCCGACAAGTGCGAGGCTTCCGGCTGTTGTTTTCATCCTGTCTTTTGTGTCAATGTTGTCCTTTATAAGCACCGGGACTCCGTGCAGCAGGCCGATCGCTGAACCGCTTTTGAGTGCCCTCGTTGCCTGTTCGGCAAGCTCCCGGGCGTCCGGGTTCACTTCGATAACCGAGTTCAGCCCGCCCGCCCCCTGATCGAGCTCGGCAATTCGGGACAGGTAGGCGTTCGTTATGGCGGTCGGCGTTGACTTTCCGTTCCGGTAGGCCTGTCGTAGTTCATCGATGCTCCACTCTCTCATTACATCGCCTCCGTCTTGCACTCATCCATCGTACAGGGGTGTGGAGTGCGGGACAACAGTCAATATTACCTTGAACCCCTCAGACAGCAGCTGTAGCTTCACTACATGAAACGTTCAATGGTGACGATCGTGAGTTTGATAGCCGTCTCAACTCTTCTCATTGTCGCGACTGGGGCGCAAACAGATGGGGCAGCGCAAGACCTTGACGTCTATAAGGACCCAACACGGCTGCTTGAGCTCATCAACGATCCGCCTCGCGATTTTTATCTTGTGGACGTCCGTAGTACGTCGGAGTACCGGGCGGGGCACATTCCGGGAGCGCTCCACCACGACTACCGTGAGATTGCAAATGATCTTCCAACGGAGGACCGGAGCGCTCTTATCGTGCTCTATTGCCGGACCGGGAGACGCTCAAACATCGCCGCCGGTACGCTGGAGCGACTCGGCTTTACGCGCGTGCTCGACTGGGGTGGTATCGTTGACTGGCCGTATGAGGTTGTAATCGGTCCAGAACCGCGTTGAGTGGTGGGGCGTAGCCCAGAAAAAAACCGCCGGAAGCATGCTTCCGGCGGCGACTCCTCTCCATCACGGCAGTACCGTGAGAAGCTTGAATCAATCCTTGTAGAGTGGGCCAAAGTTGGCGCACGCTCTGAAGTCACTTCCTTCCAGGTCCATGCCAAAGGCGCTCCAGGCTGAGGGACGGTAGATGAGATCCTCATCTACATTGTGCATGTAGACCGGGATACGCAGCATGCTCGCAAGCGTGATAAGGTCGGCGCCAAAGTGACCAAACCCTATGGCGCCGTGGTTTGCGCCCCAGTTAGCCATGACGCTGTAGACGTCCTTGAAGCGAGGGTTGTCCGCCAGACGAGGAACGAACCAGGTGGTCGGCCAGGTGAAGTTTGTCCGCTTGTCCAGGGTGTCGTGTACGTCCTCGTCTAACTCAATGGTCCAGCCCTCGGCAATCTGAAGTGCGGGGCCAAGGCCATCAACAATGTTGAGCCGGCTCATCGTTACCGGCATGCCTCCGCGGGTCTTGTAACGGGTTGAGTATCCGCCACCGTGAAAGTAGCCGGTCTCCGCCGGGCACCACTCGGTTGCCTCAAGACATTTCGCGGCCTCTTCGCTGGTGATTTCCCAGAACGGCTTCATGGCTGGTTTGCCATCCTTCTCTTGCTGCCCGGTGCCGTCCAACGTGGCAGGTCCGGAGTTTATCAGATGGATGATGCCGCCTTTTGCCATACCGGACAGCTTCTTCCCGGTAACGCGTTCCACCGCTTCCGGGCTCCAGTAGGTGCGGACATCGGCAAAGATCTGGGCTGTGCCGGTCAGCAGGTGCCCAAAGAGCATGCTCGTGGCGTTCAGGTTGTCGTTCTCGGTCGCGACGACGTAGGGCTCCCGGATGCCATTCCAGTCGAAGCTGGTGTTGAGCATTGCTTCCATGAAGTCCCCGTTCGGCATGAAATCGGTCCACTGCCTCTGTCCCTGGAAACCGGCTGCGATGGCGTTGTGGCCCAGCGCCTCCTCGCCAAAGCCTCTCTCCGCGAGCTTCTTGTTGCCCACCATGAGATCTCGTGCAATGAGGGTCATCTTGACCACGGTTTGCCAGTCGGAATCCTTCTGCTCCCGCGTGCGCTGACCTTCGGAAGCGTTCGGGTCTGGTCCCTCCGGGCAGTTTTCCTTGACCCACGCCAGGGCCTTTTCGTACTCGGCGGTGTCGTAGATCTCGTTCTCTATGCGCCGGATGAACTCACTCATATCGATGTACTCGTTGCGCATGCCAAGGTATCTCTTGTAGAACGGCTCAGTCACGTAGCAGCCGGCAATGCCCATGGAAACACCCCCCATACTCAGGTAGCTCTTGCCGCGAATGGTAGCGACCACAAGCCCGGCACGGGCAAAGCGCAGGAGCTTCTCTTCCACATCCTTCGGAATGCTTGTGTCATCGGAGTCCTGGACGTCTTTGCCGTAGATGCCAAAGGCTGGAAGCCCTTTCTGTGCATGACCGGCAAGGACGGCTGCAAGGTATACAGCGCCGGGTCGCTCGGTGCCGTTGAATCCCCAGACGGCCTTTGGGATGCTCGGGGTCATGTCCATCGTCTCTGAGCCGTAACACCAGCACGGGGTAACGGTAATGGAGACCCCGACGCCTTCGCGCTCAAACTTCTCCTGGCAGGCGGCGGCTTCAGCAACTCCGCCAATGGTGGAGTCGGCAATCACCACTTCAACCGGAAGACCGTTGGAGTGACGGAGGTGTTTTTCAAGAAGCTCTTTCGCGTTCTTGGCCATGGTCATGGTCTGGTCTTCAAGACTCTCCCGGACGCCGCCAAGGCGGCCGTCAATCGTGGGCCGAATGCCAATCCTCGGTAGCTGACCGCGCAGCCTCCGGGAGGGCCCGATGCTCTTTAGTCCTTTGTCTGCCATACTGTCTCCTCGTTTTCGCGAATCTTGCGAAGCCAATTATCCCATATATCTGCCAATTCGCAACCGGCGATTCATGAGCCGTTACTCGACTCTCGTGCCTGGTGCGTCTGGCCCGGCCCCTGCGGGCTGAGATCGGTCACGAGAAGCGAGTCACCCGCCGCGTACGCGAGGGACGCCGGCAGTTCCGCGACTGGTGATGCAACCTTGTCGAGCGCAGTTCGAGCCGTTTGCTTCCCCGGACCGAATGCAAGCAGAACCAGCCACCTCGATGCACGAATCAAGGCGGGGGAGACCGTGATTCTGTTTGAGGGAGGCTTCGGGCTCTCGAAGACCGGGAGGTAGGCGGCTTCAGTGTTGTTGAGTTGCGGCGCGTGAGGGAAGAGTGATGCCACATGGCCATCTTCACCGACGCCGAGGAGCAAAAGGTCAAAAACCATGCCGTAGCGCCGCAGTCGTGCGGTGTACTCGAGAGCACTCGACGAAGGGTCTTCAACGGTGATTCGAGGTGTCTCTATCGTACATCCAGTGGTCCGGGTCAACAGGCGGGTGTCACGGAGCGTGCGGATGATCTGACCATCATTTCTGTCAGGGTGCCCCTCCGGCAGCACCCGTTCGTCGGCAAGGAATAGCGTGCACTGCTCGAACGGGAACGCCGCCTTGCCCAACTCCTGAAGAAGTGGTGTCACCGATCGCCCCCCGGGAACCGCGATAAGAAGACGGTCTCTCTCACGTAGCCGTTCCTTAGCCCGGGCGACGAGCTCTGCGGCTGCAAGTCGGCACGCCTGTTGACGCGATTCATTATAGATCGTCCTCATGGACACAAGGTATCAGGCATTTCACCTGACCGACAGCACTCTCCGTTGACCGAGGTTATGAGTCACGGTAAGGTGAGGTATTGGAGGAATCATGGCATCAGTATCAGTTTACTTTGGATCTTCATCAGGGAATACAGAGGATGCAGCTCAGAGTATTGCCCAGGGGCTTGGCGGAGGCGCCTCGGCAACCAACATTACCGACACCACGGCTGACGAGATTCTTGAAAACGATGTGATCATCTTTGGTGTATCTACGTGGGGCACCGGTGACCTTCAGGACGACTTTGAGGACTTCATGCCCACACTGGAGGATATGGACTTCTCCGGCAAGAAAGTTGCCCTGGTCGGTCTTGGTGATCAGGAGAATTACCCCGACACCTTTGTGGATGCAATGGGTACGATCGGCAAGGCATGTCGTGAGGCAGGTGCCACGCTCATCGGAACCACAAGCACGGACGGGTACACTTTTGACAGCTCAACAGCTGAGGAAAACGGTCGCTTCATGGGACTCGTTCTTGACGAGGATAACCAATCCGAGATGTCTCAGGACAGGATTGCCGCCTGGGTCGAGCAGCTAAAGGGTGAGATGTAGCCAATCGTTCTCGCAGCTCATTGACACCGTGTGGTACCGGCCGTAGTATCGGTTTGTAATCACAGAGGTAACGATCAGCGCAGACACGACACATACAGGAGGAGCTATGGCGATAGGCATTTTCTACGGATCTTCGAGTGGCAGTACGAAAGATATTGCGGAGAAACTGGCTTCTGAACTGGGGGCGCCGGCCCAGAACATTGCAGAGGCAGACGCTGAAGCAATTGGCGGCTTTGACAGCGTGATTCTGGCGACCTCAACCTGGGGCGCCGGTGACTTACAGGATGATTGGGAAGACTTCCTGCCCAACATGGATGACATTGACCTGTCAAGTACGAAGGTTGCGCTTGTTGGTCTCGGTGACCAGGAGAATTATCCGGACACCTTTGTCGATGGGATGGCAACGATTGCTGAGAAGGTAGAAGAGCAGGGGGGTACGATCGTTGGACATACGTCGACGGACGGCTACGAGTTCGACAACTCAGAGGCGGTCAGAGAAGGCAAGTTCATTGGTCTGGTGATTGACGAGGACAACCAGAGTGACCTGACTGATCAGCGGATCGCAAGCTGGGTGGCAAGCGTGAAGAGCAGCCTTGCTTAGCAATGCAGTCGGTACAAAGGGGTCCGAAGGGCCCCTTTCTGTTTTCTTCTGCTAAAAGTCGTCTTGTTCTGAGCTTCCCGGACTGGTCGTTTCATCCGGGTCGCCACTGCGAATGACCTCAATCCGAACCTCCGACAGCAGTGCCACTGCGGCCCCAATCATGACGAGCGCGGGAGCGATCAGCGTGGCGACCCCTCCAACCGCTACTCCCTGGTTGAGGGGGATCTCGCGGATTATCTCCCCATTCGGCCTTTTCACGATGATCTTTCGTGCCTTCCCTTCCTTTATCAGTTCCCGGATGCGCTGAACCGCGCGGTCTCCACGCACCCGAAACTCTTCAGACCACTCTCGAAAACGGTCGCTCATCTCTCACCTCGTTACAGTGTTGCATTTGTTGCGTAACTTCCTCAGTATACACTCTCATCATACAGGAACGTTGGTCGGGCGAAAAGAGCATTTTGACCCACTCTTTCT
Organism: uncultured Spirochaetaceae bacterium; assembly: GCA_964599075.1. Taxonomy (GTDB): domain Bacteria; phylum Spirochaetota; class Spirochaetia; order DSM-27196; family SLST01; genus SLST01. The sequence continues at coordinate 6,405 of CAZREG010000007.1, forward strand.
TGACACCCCTTGACCCAGTTGGTACTTTCTCCGCTACTGTGCCCCTGTAGCTCAGTTGGTAGAGCACATCCATGGTAAGGATGGGGTCATCGGTTCAAATCCGATCGGGGGCTTGTCCGTACAGCAAGAACTGTACCGAACATCCCTCCGTATTGACATGTCATCGGGACACGTCGTAGGGTGGAAGTATCGTGTGAGGGAAGAGAATGGCGAAATCAAAGAAGGGAGCGACCGAGCTCATTTCACTCGAGTGTACGGAGTGTAACCGACGCAACTACACCACCAAGAAGAATCGTCGCAATATTCAAGGGAAGCTTGAATTGAAGAAGTACTGCCCGCACGATCGGAAGCACACGCTTCACAAGGAAGCGAAGATCAAGTAGTTCTCAGGCCAGTAGCTCCAATTGGTAGAGCGTCGGTCTCCAAAACCGAATGTTCCAGGTTCGAATCCTGGCTGGCCTGCTTTTAGAAAGGGGTGGTGACCATTTATGAAGAGATTGCTTCAATTCTTTAAGGACAGTTACGCTGAGCTAAGAAAGGTTCAGTGGCCGACCCGTGAAGAGGTCGCGTCCAACACCAAGATTGTTCTGGTTTCGGTCGTCATGTTCGCCGCTGTATTTGGTATCGTGGATTTCCTGCTGCTGCGGGGAATCGAACTGATTTTTCAGTAAGCCTCGAGCTATCTGAGAGAGAGGCGAAATGGCGAAAGGCTGGTACGTTCTGCATACCTACACCGGGTATGAGAACAAAATTGAGAAAACGATCCGTATCATGATGGGCGAGGGCGAGCTAGGCGACGCGGTCTACGACATAAAGGTACCGTCAGAGCAGGTTGTGGAAGTCAAGGACGGAAAGAAGAAGGTCTCTAACAAGAAATTTCTTCCGGGGTACATTCTCCTTGAGATGGATCTTCCGGATCTCGGGTGGAAGACTCCGTGCTCCAGGATTCGCCGCATCAACGGTGTGACCGGCTTTGTTGGTGCCTCGCCAGGTCTCAAGCCGCAACCGATCAGCCAGGAAGAGGCGCGGACGATCCTCATGAAAACCGGCGAGATCAAGGGTGAAAAGACGCTTAAGCCTAAGCAGTCGTTTTCCGTCGGCGAGAACGTGCGCATTGTGGAGGGTCCGTTCGATTCATTTACCGGTCAGATAGAAGATGTAAACGAAGAGAAGGGCAAGCTGCGGGTCATGGTTGGCATATTTGGCCGGGCCACCCCGGTGGAAGTTGACTTTCTTCAGGTGGAAAAAGTGTAGGAAAGACACAACGAGAACCCTCGTTGTTGTGTCTGAATAATCTGAGGGATTGTGGGAGCCCTTCTGACGTCATGTGCGTCAATGGGGCGTTTGCACCACAAGGGAGTTTTTATGGCGAAGAAGAAGGTAACTGCCATCATCAAGTTGCAGGTGCCGGCTGCGAAGGCTACACCGGCTCCGCCGGTTGGTCCTGCGCTCGGACCCCATGGGGTAAGTGCGCCGCAGTTTGTCCAGCAGTTCAACGACGTGACCAAGAACATCGAGCCGGGATTGCTTATTCCGGTTGTCATTACCGTGTATGGTGATCGTTCGTTTACGTTCATCACAAAGACACCGCCGGCGGCGGTCCTCATCAAGAAGGCCATCGGTCTTGCCAAGGGTTCTCCAGAGAGCCACAAGACGAAGGTCGGAAGCATCACCAAGGATCAGATTCGTGCAATTGCAGAGCAGAAGATGCCGGATCTGAACGCCAACGACATTGACGCAGCAATGAACATTGTCGCTGGAACGGCCCGCAGCATGGGCGTTAAGGTGGAGGGCTAAATGGCACGTGGAAAGGGTAAAAAGTTCAAGGCGGCTCTTGAGAAGGTGGACCGAACCCGGGTTTATGACCCGGACGCAGCGGTCACTCTTGTCAAAGAGATTGCTTTTGCAAAGTTCGATGAGACCGTCGAGCTTTCAATGAATCTCAATCTCAAGAAGAGCGCGACGGTTCGGGACACGCTGGTTCTTCCGAATCAGTTCAGCGCAGAGAAGAAGATTCTTGTGTTCGCGAAGGGAGAGAAGGCTGAAGAGGCAAAAGAGGCGGGTGCCGCTTACGTTGGAGACGATGACCTCATTGAGAAGATCCGTGGTGGATGGCTGGACTTTGATGTTGCCGTCGCCACGCCTGACATGATGAAGGATGTAGGTCGTCTTGGGCCGATCCTTGGCCGCAGGGGCCTGATGCCCAATCCCAAGACCCAGACGGTCACGTTTGATCTGGCTGCGGCAATTGCTGAACTGCGCAAGGGGCGTGTGGAGTTCCGCTCGGATAAGACGGGCGTTATCCACCTTGCCGTTGGACGTGTCTCAATGGAGCCTGCGCAGATCTCAGAGAATATTAAGGCTGTAGTAGAAGAAGTGGAGCGTCGGCGGCCGGCAGATACAAAAGGCGAGTTCGTCCAGACGGTAGCGGTCAGTTCGACAATGGGTCCTGGCGTGAAGATCGCCATGGAATCCAGTGAGTAAGGAGGGCTGAGATGGCTGAGCACACAACAAAAGTACAACAGCACAAAGTTGACGCCCTGGAGGCGATCAAGGCGAAGCTTGGTGAAAACACAGACTTTATCTTCACCGACTATCGCGGGTTGACGGTCGAGCAGATCACCGATCTTCGGGGGAAGCTCAGGGAGAAGTCAGCAGAGTACCGGGTCATGAAAAACCGGTACGCAAAGCTTGCCTTCGAGCAGCTTGAGATGGGAGGCGTTTCTCAGTTCCTCGTGGGTCCGACGGCAATCGCACTCTTGAAGGACGACTCTCCGGCAATTGCAAAGATCCTTGTGGATTACGCGAAGGACGCACCGATTGATGTCAAGGGCTCCTGGATAGATGGGCAGCTTTTCACCGCTGCGCAGACTGAGGCTCTGAGCAGCCTCCCGGGCCGTGAGCAGTTGCTTGCAATGCTCATGAGCGCGATGAATGCGCCGCTCCAGAACTTCGTGTTCGCGCTGAACGGCGTAACCACCAAGCTTGTGCGGACCGTTCAGGCGATCGCGGACAAGAAGGCATCGGAGTAAACAGGTATTCTACCTTCGGCTCTTGAGGCCGGGGATAAAAGAAGAAGTGGCGTTAGTCTTCGAAAGAAGTGTTGCATGCTATCGCCGCTAACAAGTAAACCAAGGAGGAAGGTAATATGGCAGCACCTACGAAAGATGACATTCTGGAAGCTATTGCCAACATGAGCGTGCTCGAGGTGAGTGAGCTGGTGAAGGCAATGGAAGAGAAGTTCGGTGTGACGGCAGCGGCTCCGGTCGCAGTTGCAGCCGGTGGCGCAGCGGCAGCCGGTGGTGACGCCGGTGGAGAGGATGAGCAGAGCGAGTTCGACGTCATCCTTGTCGGCTTTGATGACGGTAAGAAGATTCCGGTTATCAAGGAAGTCCGCGGGATCACGGGGCTTGGTCTCAAGGAGGCAAAAGAGCTTGTTGAGGCTGGAGGCAAGGCGGTTAAGGAAGCTGTCTCGAAGGAAGAGGCCGCTGACATCAAGAAGAAGCTTGAAGAAGCTGGAGCTAAAGTCGAAGTCAAGTAAGTTGGCTCGGCCCACAACTTCCACGTATCTCACCATTGGGGACGAGAGGGCGCTCTCTGTCCCTGATGGTGTATCTGTCTGTCATGAACTCCGAAGGATCATACGCAACTGTCTGTTTGGCATTGGGAGGAAATATGCTTGATCGCACAACTCGGATCGACCGCCTGACCGTTGGTCAGCAATCAAAAGAGGTAATGGACCTGCCGGATCTCGTCGGTATACAGATTGCGTCCTATGAACGGTTTTTGCAACGGGAGGTCATGAAAACTGGCGAGCCCATAAATGAGCAGGGCCTCGAGGAGGTTTTTCAGGCGATCTTTCCAATAGAAAGCCAGAGTGGCGACATGCGCCTCGAGTACGATCATTACGTTCTTGACGAGGTGAACATCAAGCTCACTGAGGCTGAGTGCAAACAGAAAGGCCACAGCTTCGCAATTCCAATCAAGGCGCGAATCAACCTCGTGTTCCTGGAGACCGGTGAGATCAGGCAGAAAGATATCTACATGGGTGACATCCCACTCATGACCGATCGCGGCACGTTTATCATCAATGGTGCTGAGCGGGTCGTCGTCAGTCAGATTCACCGCTCCCCGGGCGTGATCTTTTCCCACGAGAAGGGCGTCTACAGCTCCCGCATTATTCCATACCGCGGCAGCTGGCTGGAGTTCGAGATAGATCAGAAGAAAGAGCTTGTCTACGCCAAGATAGATCGCAAGAAGCGAATACTTGGAACGCTCTTTCTTCGCGCACTCGGTTACGATACGCGTGAGCAGATTCTGGATCTCTTCTATAACCGCACTACCATGAAGGTGGATGACAAGCGGGAGACCATGGAGGCTCTCAATGGCCAGGTCCTCGCACGCGCGGTTCACGTGACGGAAGAGAACTCTGATGGTGAGGCTTCCACACGCAAGCTCTACAAGGCTGGCGAGAAGATTCATCCTCACGACATTGACGAGCTGGTTCACTCAGGCGTCAAGGAGATCGAGGTCATAGACATGACCAATCCGGAGAGCCTGCACTCTGAGATCATTCTTAACTGCTTTGAGCGTGAGGAGAGCAAGTTCACCAGAGACGATGCCGATGTTGACGAGCCGACGAAGGAAGATGCCCTTTCGGCGGTCTATGCGATTCTTCTGCCCGGCGAGCCTATTACAATAGAGAGCGCTGAAAAGGACTTCAACAGCATGTTCTTTACCGCGCGCCGCTACGACCTCGGGCGCGTGGGGCGCTACAAGTTGAACAAGAAGTTTGACTATGAAGATCCTTCGGACAGCCACCTTCTAACAAAGGCGGATATCGTCAACACCATGGGCTTCCTTATCAAGGTCTATATCGGTGAGGCCAACGTTGACGACATTGATCATCTGGGGAATCGCCGTATCCGCAGTGTTGGTGAGCTTCTGGCAAACTCACTGAAGACGGCTTTCAGCCGGATGGAGCGCATTGCAAAGGAGCGGATGAGTCTCAAGGAGACTGATACCATCAAGCCGCAGGATCTGATCTCCATCAAGCCGGTGGTCGCCGCGATCAAAGAGTTCTTTGGCAGCTCGCAGCTCAGTCAGTTTATGGACCAGGTCAACCCCCTCTCAGAGCTTACCCACAAGCGGCGGCTCAACGCGCTCGGGCCGGGCGGTCTCTCGCGAGACCGGGCCGGGTTTGAGGTTCGTGATGTCCACTACACTCACTACGGGCGCATGTGCCCTATCGAGACTCCGGAGGGCCCAAACATCGGCCTCATAGTGAGTCTTGCAAACTACACGCAGGTCAACGATTACGGCTTTCTTGAGACGCCGTATCGCAGGGTGGAGAAGGGAAAGGTTTCAGACAAGATTGAGTATCTCTCTGCGATGGATGAAGAGAAGTTCTACATTGCGCAGGCGAACGCGCAGATTGACGACAAGAGCGGTGAGTTCATGACCCCGCTCATCTCCGTGCGCAAGAGTGGTGACTATACCACGAAGCCGCCCGAGCAGATCCAGTACATGGACGTGTCGCCGAAACAGATCATCAGTGTATCAGCGAGTCTCATTCCGTTCCTTGAGCACGATGACGCAAACCGTGCGCTTATGGGCAGTAACATGCAGCGCCAGGCGGTGCCGTTGGTCTTCCCTGAGCCGCCCCGGGTCGGGACCGGAATGGAGGGCAAGTGCGCCTACGATTCCGGCGTCCTCGTGAAGGCGAAGCGGGCCGGAGAGGTTGTCCACGTCTCCAGTGATCGGGTCGAGATCAAGCCCAAGGGTGCAAGTGAGACTGACGTCTATGAGATGATCAAGTATCAGCGCACCAATCAGGACACCTGTTTTGTGCAGAAGCCGCTCGTCGAGCTTGGTCAGAAAATCAAAGAGGGGGACGTGCTCGGAGACGGGCCGGCAACGCATCAGGGAGAGCTCGCGCTCGGTCGCAACGTGATCGTCGGTTTTGTTCCCTGGAACGGATACAACTTTGAGGACGCGATTCTCATCAGTGAGAAGATCGTCAAGGAAGACATCTTCACAAGCATCCATATCAAGGAGTTCACCACTGAGGTGCGGGAGACCAAGCTGGGTCCAGAGAAGATCACCCGCGATATTCCCAACACCAGCGAGAAGTCGCTCGATCAGCTCGACGAAGAAGGCATTGTTCAGATTGGAGCCAAGGTTGGCAGCGGATACATCCTTGTGGGAAAGGTGACGCCGAAAAGCGAAACTGAGACCACGCCGGAGTTCAAGCTGTTGAACTCAATATTTGGTGAGAAGGCAAAGGAAGTGCGCGACACAAGCCTGAAGATTCCGCACGGCGTGGAGGGCACGGTCATTGACGTGCAGCGACTTCGGCGCAGTGAAGGCGACGATCTGAGCCCTGGAGTAGATGAGATTGTAAAGGTTCTCGTTGCCACCAAGCGAAAGCTTCAGGAGGGCGACAAGATGGCTGGGCGCCACGGAAACAAGGGTGTCATTGCCCGGGTGCTTCCTGAAGAGGACATGCCCTACATGTCCGACGGGACTCCGCTGGACGTCTGCCTTAACCCTCTTGGTGTTCCAAGCCGTATGAACCTGGGTCAAATTCTTGAGACCATCCTTGGGTGGGCAGCTGTTCAAAAGGATGAGTGGTACGCCACGCCGGTCTTTGAGTCCGCCACCAACGGACAGATTGCGCAGAAGCTCGAGGAGGCCGGCCTGCCGGCAAGCTCCAAGACACAGCTCTTTGATGGCCGCACCGGTGAGCCGTTTGAGAACGAGGTCATGGTGGGTGTCATGTACATGCTGAAGCTGCACCACCTGGTGGATGACAAGATGCATGCCCGCTCCACCGGTCCGTACAGTCTTGTTACCCAGCAGCCGCTCGGTGGCAAGGCCCAGTTTGGCGGGCAGCGACTCGGTGAGATGGAAGTCTGGGCGCTCGAGGCGTACGGCGCTGCGAATACGCTGCAGGAGCTCTTGACCATCAAGAGTGACGATATGAACGGACGTGCAAAGATATACGAGAGTATTGTGAAGGGCGAGCCGTCCACGAATGCCGGGGTGCCGGAGAGTTTTAACGTGCTGGTCCAGGAGCTGCGAGGTCTCGCGCTCGACATTTCTATCTGGGACGGGAAGGGCAAGCAGATTCCGCTCACCGAGCGGGACGAAGAGCTCATCAACCGTCAGGGCAGCAACTTCTAAACGGGGGAATCCATGAGAGATATTCAGGACTTCGACAATATAATGATCAAGCTCGCTTCGCCGGATCAGATCCGGGCGTGGAGCTACGGCGAGGTCAAGAAGCCTGAAACCATCAACTACCGAACGTTGCGCCCGGAAAAGGACGGCCTGTTCTGCGAGCGTATCTTTGGTACCACAAAAGAGTGGGAGTGCTACTGCGGCAAGTTCAAGAGCATCCGATACAAGGGTGTGATCTGTGACCGCTGTGGCGTTGAGGTTACACATTTCAAGGTGCGCCGTGAGCGCATGGGGCACATCGAGCTGGCCAGCCCGGTTAGTCACATCTGGTACTATCGGTCCGTACCAAGCCGGATGGGCCTGCTGCTTGATCTCACGATCGCAGCGCTGCGATCGATTCTCTACTATGAGAAGTACATAGTCATTGATCCGGGTGACACCGATCTAAACCCCATGGAGCTACTCAGTGAAGAGGACTTCATGGAGGCAAAAGAGCGCTACGGCATGAGCTTCAGCGCTGGAATTGGTGCGGAGGCTATCCGAACGCTGCTTGAGAACCTTGATCTCGACGGTTTGAGCGGTGAGCTGCGCCAGAAGATGATTGAGAAGGGTGCGAAGGCAGACAAGCGGCTGCTGAAGCGGATCGAGATTGTAGAAAACTTCCGGGACTCAGGCAACCAGGCCGCCTGGATGATACTGGATGTCATCCCGGTGATCCCGCCCGAGCTTCGGCCCATGGTTCAGCTCGACGGTGGACGGTTCGCCACGAGTGACCTCAACGATCTCTATCGTCGTGTTATCAACCGCAACAATCGTCTGAAGCGACTTATGGCTCTCAACGCTCCGGACATCATTATCCGCAACGAGAAGCGTATGCTTCAGGAAGCGGTGGACGCACTGTTTGACAATAGCAAGAAGAAGCGGGTTGTGAAGGGTGCGAGCAATCGCCCGCTGAAAAGTCTTTCCGACATGCTTAAGGGCAAGCAGGGGAGGTTCCGACAGAACCTGCTTGGAAAGCGTGTCGACTACTCGGGCCGATCAGTTATTGTTGTTGGTCCGGAGTTAAAGCTTCATCAATGCGGCCTGCCGACCAAAATGGCGCTCGAGCTCTACAAGCCGTTCATCATGAAGAAGCTTGTTGAGAAGGATGTCGTATACAACATCAAGAAGGCAAAGACACTTGTCGAGCAGGAGACCTCTGAAGTCTGGGCGGTGCTTGATGAAGTAGTCAAGGAGCACCCGGTTCTGTTGAACCGTGCGCCGACGCTGCATCGGCTCGGTATCCAGGCGTTTGAGCCGGTCCTGGTGGGTGGAAAGGCGATCCGTCTCCATCCCCTGGTTTGTCATGCGTTCAACGCTGACTTTGACGGCGACCAGATGGCAGTCCACGTCCCGCTGACACAAGCTGCTCAGATCGAGTGCTGGACGCTGATGCTCAGCAGTCGAAACCTGCTCAATCCCGCGAACGGAAAGCCTATCGTCTTTCCCAGTCAGGACATGGTTCTGGGGATCAACTACCTCACCCGCCACCGTGACGGCGGAAGGGGTGAGGGGAGGCTGTTCTCGTCACCGGAAGAGGTGCTGCTTGCGCTTGACGCGAAGAGTATTGAGTACGCAGCCCTGATCAAGGTTGACTACAATGGCGAGAGAATAGAGACGACTGCCGGACGGATGATCCTTAATATGGAGCTTCCACCGGAGGTTGACTATGTGAACCACGCCCTCGGTGACAAGGAACTTCGAACGCTTATTGGTGCAGTCTATGAGGAGCAGGGGCCACATGTTACTGTCCGTCTCCTCGACGCGATCAAAAAGCTCGGTTTTCGTTATGCCACGCTCTTTGGGGCGACCATTGGTATAGATGACATCAAGGTACCTGAGAACAAGCCGGAGATGATAGACGCCGCCAATAAAGAGGTGAGCGCGATCCAGAATCAGTACCTCCAGGGACACATTACGAACGAAGAGCGGTACAATCGTGTCGTTGAGGTCTGGAGCAAAACGAACGAGGACCTCACCAACGTCATGATGAGCAACCTCAAGCAGGACAACTTCGGGTTCAATCCGGTCTATATGATGGCAAACTCGGGTGCTCGTGGCTCACGCAGCCAGATCCGCCAGCTCGCTGGAATGCGCGGATTGATGGCCAAGCCGAGTGGAGACATCATCGAGCTCCCGATTCGGTCGAACTTCAAGGAAGGTCTGTCGGTCATTGAGTTCTTTATCTCTACAAACGGAGCACGAAAGGGTCTTGCCGATACCGCGCTGAAGACGGCTGATGCCGGCTACCTTACCCGGCGCCTGGTAGATATTGCTCAGGATGTCGTTATCACTGAGTTGGACTGTGGCACGATAAACGGAATTACCATGACGGCGCTTAAGGACGGCGAGGAGGTTGTTGAGTCTCTTTCCGATCGGATTGCCGGGCGCTACACGCTCGAGCGGGTGAAGCATCCCATTACCAATGAACTCATTGTTGACGTGAACGAAGAGATCGACGACGAGAAGGCTGCCGCAATCGAGACCGCTGGAATAGAGGAAGTTAGAATCCGGACCGTCCTCACCTGTGAGGCTCGTTACGGCGTGTGCCAGAAGTGCTACGGTCGCAACCTGGCGAACAACAAGCCGGTCCAGATCGGTGAGGCGGTAGGCATCATTGCCGCACAGAGTATCGGACAACCAGGAACGCAGCTGACCATGCGCACGTTCCACATTGGTGGCGCGGCGACGAAGGGCAGTGAAGAGAACCGTGTCTACCTGCGCCACCCGGCGCTGGTGCGCCAGATCACGGGGAACACGGTGGAGCTCGCCTCCGGTGCGCGGCTTTTGACCCGCAAGGGAAGCATAACCGTTGCCAGAATCCTCGAGCGTATCGACCTGAGTAAGGGTGACAAGCCTGAAGTAGAAGACGGCGACAAGGTGGTCAAGGGTCAGACGGTAGTCAAGAAGGGGAAGAAGGAGACCCTCGCAGAGGCGAATGCGTACGCGGTGGTCCAGAAAGAGGAGAAACTGCTTCTGCTTGTGGCCCAGGATCAGACTCTCGAGGTTCGAAACGGCGCAGAGGTGCTTGTCTCGGAGGGAGACGTCCTTGATGCTGAGGAGCCGTTGGCCATGTTTGACCCGTTCAGCGAGCCCATCATCTGTGAGTACGACGGAACCGTTGTGTTCAACGACATTGTCCAGGGCACAACGCTGAAAGAAGAGATCAATGAAGACACGGGCAACGTGGAGAAGAAGATCACGGAGTTCACCCTCGAGAGTCTCCAGCCGCGCATTGTGATCAAGGGCCCGGAGGATGAGGACCTTGCAACGTACCACTTGCCCGGAAGTGCGTATCTGAACGTAGAGGATGGCGCCAAGGTCAAGGCCGGACGAACACTCGCCAAGATGCTGCGTGAGAGCGTAAAGACCGCCGACATCACCGGAGGTCTGCCGCGAGTCGGGGAGCTATTCGAGGCACGGCGGCCAAAGACGGGGGCAGTGCTTGCCCAGGTTAGTGGTGAGGTGGAGTTCCGGTCGATTGTGAAGGGCAAGCGTGTCGTTATGGTAAACGACGAGCACGGCAAGGAGTTCAAGCATCTTGTGCCTATGGGTAAGCACATGCTTGTCCGTCAGGGTGACACCGTAAGGGCGGGTGAGATGCTCTGTGACGGTGCGACCGACCCTCACGACATACTTCAGATCCTTGGAGAAAATGCCCTGCAGGCGTTCCTTGTGAACGAGGTGCAGGAGGTGTATCGGCTTCAGGGCGTAAACATCAATGACAAGCACATAGGCGTGATTATTCGTCAGATGATGCGCAAGGTTGAGATTGTGGCGGTCGGAGATACGAACTTCATCTACGGACAGCAGATCGACAAGTATCGCTTCCACACCGAGAACCGAAAGGTCATGCGTGAGGGCGGTCAGCCGGCGGTCGCTCGTCCATTGCTGCTTGGTATTACTCGGGCAAGCCTCAACATAGACAGCTTCATAAGCGCGGCAAGCTTCCAGGAGACGACCCGCGTGCTCACCAATGCTGCCATAGCTGGATCAACAGATCCGCTGCACGGGCTGAAAGAAAATGTGATCATTGGACATCTGATTCCGGCCGGCACGGGAATTAAGGACTACAAGAACATCAAACTCTTTGATGAGCATAGAGAAGACCTGGACGCTCACATGCGTGAGATTCTCGAGCAGCGCGCGAGAGAGCGAGAGCTTGAAGAAGAGGCCGAGCGAGCAGAGGTTGAGGTAATAGAGTAGGAGCACGGTGCGTTGACTCAATCCAGAGCGCCGCTTGACATCACCTTGAGCTGTTGGTAGATTACCAGCTCAATCGAACGAAGGGAGTAAGCAGAACGTATGCCAACTATAAATCAGTTGGTCCGAAAGGGTCGCAAGACCATTCAGAAAGGAACCAAATCACCGGCACTGCAGTCGTGCCCCCAGAAGCGCGGGGTTTGCACCCGTGTGATGACCATCACGCCCAAGAAGCCAAACTCTGCATTGCGGAAAGTGGCTCGTGTTCGTCTTGTCAACGGAATCGAGGTTACCGCCTACATTCCCGGGATTGGACATAACCTTCAGGAACATTCTGTCGTGCTCTTGCGAGGGGGTCGTGTGAAGGATCTCCCGGGTGTTCGATATCACATTGTTCGTGGTGCGAAGGATACACTTGGCGTTGACGATCGTCGCAAGGCTCGTTCCAAGTACGGGACCAAGAAGCCCAAGGCGTAGGGTAGCAGAATGCCAAGAAGGACGGTTACATCCCGGAAGCCCGAACTTCCCGATCCGCGTTTCGGTAGTGACGTAGTCGCTAAATTTGTGACACGGATGATGATGCATGGAAAGAAGTCAACCGCACTTTCCGTGTTTTATGGTGCCATGGACGAGGTTGAGAAGAAGGGCAATCTATCTGCGCTTGAGACATTTCTGAAGGCGCTCGATAATGTGAAGCCGGCAGTAGAAGTCAAGAGCCGCCGCGTTGGTGGTTCAACCTATCAAGTGCCGGTAGAAGTACGTGAAAGTCGGCGGGATGCGCTCGCCATGCGCTGGATTATCGCTGCAGCCCGATCACGTTCAGGCCGAAGCATGAGTCAGAAGCTCAGTGCTGAGATCCTTGATGCTGCTAACCAGACCGGTACTGCTTTCAAGAAGAAGGAAGACACCCACCGCATGGCTGACGCAAATAAGGCTTTCAGTCATTACCGCTGGTAATGTCGGAGTTGGAGAAGTAAGGCGAACGCTTCTTCTCGTCGGACAGGCAGATACGCCGCAAGCGAAACGCGGCAGACAGACAGCGGCCGCGTGATCGGCTGCACCTAGACCAAACCGGTCGTCTCTAAGAGGCTCGGTGGGTTGGCGTGACCCGGGAAAACACGCAGGAGATGACGAGGTGGTCGCGAACAGGTACTCCATGTGCTCTTCGCGTACGTCGCTGTGCGACCCCACCTTATCATCTATATTCAGGAAACTTTGACGAGTTGGCGGTGCTGACTCAAAAAGGAAAACTCAGGGAACGAACTACGGGTTCGTGGTAATCGCTAGGAGGCGGTAATGGCTAAGGAAAAGTTTGAGAGGACCAAGCCCCATATTAACGTCGGCACCATCGGCCACGTAGACCATGGGAAGACGACCCTTACGGCTGCGATCACTATGATCAGCAATCTCAAGATGGGGTCCGGGAAGACGATGTCATACGAAGACATTGACAACGCGCCGGAAGAGAAGGCCCGCGGAATCACGATCAACACTCGTCACGTCGAGTACGAGTCAGCCGGGCGTCACTACGCACACGTTGACTGCCCGGGTCACGCGGACTACATCAAGAACATGATTACCGGTGCCGCTCAGATGGACGGTGCAGTGCTTGTTGTGTCCGCGCCGGACTCTGTTATGCCTCAGACGCGTGAGCACATCCTGCTTGCCCGTCAGGTTGGTGTTCCCGCAATTATCGTTTATCTGAATAAGATCGATCAAGTCGATGACCCTGAGCTTCTCGAGCTCGTTGAGGAAGAGGTCCGTGAGGTCCTGAGTGAGTACGATTTTCCTGGTGATGAGACTCCGATCATTCGAGGAAGCGCCTTTGAGGCAATGAACAATCCGGAGGACGATGAGAAGACAAAGTCAATCATTGACCTCCTTGAGTCAATGGACAGCTACTTCCCGCTCCCCGAGCGTGCGGTCGACCAGGACTTCCTTATGCCGATTGAAGATATCTTCTCCATTCAGGGACGAGGAACCGTTGTAACTGGACGTATCGAGAAAGGTATCGTTCACGTGAACGACAAGGTTTCCATAATTGGTATCCGCGACACGCAGGAGACCACTGTTACCGGTGTTGAAATGTTCAACAAGCTGCTCGACGAGGGGCAGGCAGGTGACAATGTTGGTGCTCTGCTGCGCGGAATTGAGAAAAACGCTGTTGAGCGTGGTCAGGTACTCGCCAAGCCGGGCTCCATCACCCCGCACACCAGATTCAAGGGCACCATTTACGCCCTGAGCAAGGAAGAGGGTGGGCGTCATAGTCCGTTCTTTACCGGGTATCGGCCCCAGTTCTACTTCCGAACGACCGATATCACCGGCACCGTCGATCTTCCGGAAGGCAAGGAGATGGTGATGCCGGGTGACAACACAGAGATTATCTGTGAACTCATCCATCCGATCGCGATGGACAAGGGGCTTCGGTTTGCTATCCGGGAGGGTGGTCGAACCGTAGCGTCCGGTCAGGTCATCGAAATAATCGAGTAAGAGTTATGGGCCTCACGTAGCGTGAGGCCCGCTCCTTGTTGGAGGGAGAATGGCAAGCGACAGAATTCGGGTCCGCCTCCGCGGATTTGACACCGAGTTGGTTGATCAGAGCGCAAAGTCAATTGTTGATACGGTGCAGAAGTCAGGCGCCCAGGTTTCGGGGCCGATTCCACTGCCGACGCGGATCAACAAGTTTACGGTGCTGCGGTCGCCGCATGTTAATAAGAAGTCTCGCGAGCAGTTCGAGATGCGAACGCATAAGCGACTGATCGATATTCTGGAGCCCACATCTACGGTCATGGACGCCCTCATGAAGCTGGAGCTTCCGGCCGGCGTCGACGTAGAGATCAAGCAGTAGGGCTTGCGTCGCCATCGAGCGCAAAAAGGTGAAGAGAATGCTTGGGTTGATTGGTAAAAAAGTTGGGATGACACAGGTCTTTGACGAAACCGGCGCTCTGCTTCCGGTAACGGTCATCAGGATCGAGCCCAACCTGGTTGTTGAGCAGCGAACGATCGCCAGGAATGGCTACGACGCTGTGGTGCTTGGCGCACATGCGATCAAGAGTTCTCGAGTGAACAAGCCGGTGCAGGGGCAGTTCGACAAAAATAGTCTTGAGCCCAGGCGAGATGTAGTGGAGGTTCGCGATTTCGATAGAGAGTGCGCGGTGGGTGACAGCCTTGGTGTGGACCTCTTTGCGGACGCCGGCTTTGTCGATGTCATTGGAACCTCAAAGGGCAAAGGTTTTCAGGGTGTTATGAAGCGCCACGGATTTGGTGGCGGTCGCAAGACCCATGGAAGCAAGTTTCACCGGGAAAACGGATCAACGGGTATGGCCGCCTGGCCCTCCCGCGTCATAAAAGGAACGAAGATGCCTGGTCGCATGGGCGGTGAACGCACGACCATGCAGAGTCTTCGCGTGGTCGCGGTCGACGTTGAGCGCCAGATGCTTCTGGTAAATGGCTCCGTTCCGGGTACGAAGGACGGATACGTTCTTGTACGGAAGGCGAAGAAGAAGGGTTGAGTATGGACAAGAAGGTCGTGTCGACACAGGGCAAAGAGGTACGCAGCATCTCGCTGGATGACTCGGTGTTCGGCCGGGAGGTCAGCGAGGGCGCGATCTATCACGCTATTCGGAATGAACTTGCGAATGTGCGTTTTGGTGGAGCGAAGGTTAAGACACGTAGCGAGGTTGCCGGCAGCCACCGCAAGCCCTGGAGACAGAAAGGAACGGGTCGCGCACGGGCCGGTACCTATCAGAGCCCGGTACGGGTCGGTGGCGGTGTGGCGTTTGGTCCGCGGCCGCGTGACTACTCGTACAAACTCCCCCGAAAGATGAAACGTGCGGCAATGATGTCTCTTCTGAGTATGAAAAACCAGTCAGATGAGCTCATAGTTGTTGAAGACTTTTCGGTAGAGAGCGGCAAGACACGAGAGATGGATGAGATTCTCACTGCTGTTGCTGGTGGCGAGCGGGCCGTTCTGATTTTTGGGGACGACTCCGATAAGGTGACTCGTCGTGCAGGTCGCAATATTGCGCGACTGAAGTACCTGACGTACAACCGGCTGAAGGCACACGACCTCTTCTACGGCGGCAAGCTTGTCCTGACAGAAAGTGCGGCGAAGAATTTGAATGAATTCTATGGCACAAAGGAAGGGGTGAACTGATGGACGCCGACCAGATAATCATTGAGCCGCTGCTTACTGAAAAGACCAACAGACTGCGCGAGTCGCATATGTATGCGTTTCGTGTGGATCCGAGAGCGAACAAAATTCAGATCAGAGCTGCCGTGAAAGAGCTCTTTGATGTTCACCCGACTGATTGCCGCGTTATTAACGTGAAGCGGAAGCCGAAACGGGTTCGGTACCGGAAGGGCTATACTGCAAGCTGGAAGAAGGCTGTGGTAACCCTTCCTGCCAATGAGTCTATTGGCATATTTGAAGGAGCGTAGCATGCCGCTGAAAGAGCACAAGCCAAACACTCCGGGGCTGCGTTTCCGGGTTTCCCTGGACTACAGCGATCTCGACAAGAAGCCTTCCGAGAAGGCGCTGCGTAAGGGTTCAGCCTCCAGTTCCGGACGTGACTCCGCCGGTCGTATCAGCGTTCGGCGGCGTGGGGGTGGGAACAAGCGCGCCTATCGGGAGATCGATTTCAAGCGCGACAAGGTTAATGTCCCGGGCACTGTGAAAACGATCGAGTATGATCCAAACCGGAGTGCGAATATAGCGTTAGTTGTCTATGCCGACGGTGAGAAACGTTACATTCTTGCGCCCAAAGGTCTGGAGCGAGGCGTTACGGTTCTCGCGGGTGATAACGCGCCGCCAACGGTGGGTAACACCCTGCCGCTTGAGAGTGTTCCCCTGGGTTCGGCTGTGCACAACATTGAGTTGCAGATGGGGCGTGGGGGACAATTGGCGCGGTCTGCAGGAGCGAGCGGCACGGTAGTCGCAAAGGAAAAGGACTACGTTACCGTCAAGCTGCCCTCCGGTGAGACTCGGATGATTTTTCGACGTTGCCGGGTAACCATGGGTTCCGTTGGCAACGAGGATCACATGAACGTTGCGCTCGGCAAGGCCGGCCGCTCCCGATATCTGGGGCGGCGTCCAAAGGTACGCGGAGTGGTCATGAACCCGGTGGATCATCCGCACGGTGGCGGTGAAGGTCGTACAAGTGGCGGTCGACACCCCGTGTCGCCTACCGGTGTACCTACTAAGGGATATAAGACACGGAAGAAGCGTAAGTCGTCGAGCAAATTCATTGTGAAGCGGCGGAGGTAAGAATGTCACGGTCTATAAAGAAAGGTCCGTTTATTGAGAAGAGCCTCTACTCGCGGGTAGTTGATATGAACAAGAGCGGACAAAAAAAGATGATCAAGACGTATTCACGCACGAGTACGATTATCCCCGAGATGGTTGGGCTGACGATCAGTGTATACAACGGCAAGACGTGGGTTCCGGTCTATGTGACGGAGAATCTCGTCGGCCACAAGCTCGGGGAGTTCGCGCCGACGCGACTGTTCCGGGGGCATGCCCGGAGTGACAGGAAGGTGGGTCGATAATGGCGACAAGAACCGGATATCGAGCTGTTGCAAAGTATCTCCTGGTGTCACCATTTAAGGTACGCCCGGTTGCGGATGAGATCCGACGGCTCCCATACACCGAGGCAATGGCGCTCCTGGAGAATCTACCTCAGAAGGGCGCTGGACTGATTGGGAAAGTCCTGAAGTCCGCTGCGGCGAACGCGTTGAGCCAGAACACAGAGCTTGACGAAGACATGCTCTATGTCAAAGAGTTGCGTATAGATGAGGGTCCTCGCCTGCGGCGAGTCTGGTTTCGCGCACGCGGCCGGGCAGACCTTCTGCATAAGCGGATGAGCCATATTACGGCTGTCGTCGACGAGATTGGGCGAACGGGGGAATAGATGGGTCAAAAGGTAAACCCGTACGGTATTCGGATTGGAATCAACAAGGGTTGGAAATCGAAATGGTATGTGGACCCGCGCGAGTATGCCAACACGCTCCATGAGGATCTGAAGCTTCGTCGACTACTCGAACAGATGCCCGAGACGCGAAATGCAGAGATTGCAGATGTCGAGATCATTCGACATCCGCAGCGCATTACCCTCGTGGTTGAGACGTCGCGTCCCGGTGTCATTATTGGCACCAAGGGATCGACCATAGAGAAGATTGGCTCGTATCTCCAGAAGGCTGCCGGCAAGAAGATCCAGATAAAGATCAAAGAGGTAAAGCGTCCGGAGACGAATGCTCAGGTTGTCGCCCTGAACGTTGCTCGTCAATTGCGGACCCGGGGTTCGTTCCGTCGCACGCTGAAGATGGCTATCGGCGCAGCGGTGAAGGCTGGTGTGCCTGGTATCAAAATTCGGATTGGTGGACGACTTGGTGGCGCGGAGATGTCCCGTGTGGAGACCCAGAAATCTGGTCGGGTGCCACTGCACACGCTGCGTGCCGACATAGATTACGGCTTCGCTGAAGCGAAGACGACGTTTGGTACAATTGGCGTGAAGGTCTGGATCTTCCAGGGTGAGGTGCTTCGCAAGGATACCAAGGAAGACGCCGGTCAGCTGTTGCGAAAGCGTCGTGAACGAGCCGGCTCGAGGAGCGAGTAAATGCTGTCTCCAAAGAGAACAAAGTTTCGGAAGAAGCAGCGAAGGGTAAAGCGAACACTGCTCGGCAAGGCAACCAGGGGCAATACGATTGCGTTTGGTGAGTTTGGTCTTGTATCCGAAGCAAACGGGTGGATCACGAATCGCCAGATTGAAGCCGCTCGTATCGCCATGACCAGACATATCAAACGTGGTGGCAAGGTGTGGATTCGGATTTTTCCGGACATTCCTTACACCAAAAAACCCGCAGAGACACGGATGGGTAAAGGAAAAGGTACGCCTGAGTACTGGGTTGCCGCGGTGCGACCGGGAACTGTCGTGTTCGAACTAGCCGGTGTAAGCACTGAGCTTGCTGAGTCTGCGATGAGACTTGCATCGAGCAAGCTGGCGATCCGCTCGAAGTTTGTGTCCAGAAAGGAAGATGCGTAATGAAGAACGCGTACAAGGATCTGACCTTTGAAGAGCTTCTCAACAAGCGTGAAGAGCTAAAGAAATCGTATCGGGATCTGCGCTTTAACATGGTTGTGGGTCATGTGGACAATCCGCTTCGAAAGCGGACGTTGCGCAGGGATCTATCTCGCCTGAATACGATGATCTACAACCATCCAGACGTCGTAAAGGCGATTGAGGAGTAGGGACGTGGCAAAGACAGAAGATGTTCAGAGCCCTGCGGTGAAAGTTGGTCGTACCGTATTTCAGGGAAAGGTAGTCAGCGACAAGATGGAGAAGACCATCGTTGTTGCGGTTCAGAATAGAACCGTGCATCGTCTCTACAAGAAGTACGTCCATGTCACTAAAAAGGTGAAGGCGCACGATGAAAACAACGAAGCTCACATTGGCGACACGGTGCGTGTTGTTGAGTGTCGGCCCGTCAGCAAGGACAAGAAGTGGCGCCTTGTCGAGATAGTCGAGCGGGCTCGGTAGGGGTGTCTATATGATCCAGATGCAATCCTATTTGAATGTTGCGGATAACAGCGGCGCGAAACGGGTCCAGTGCATCAAGGTACTTGGCGGTTCGAAGCGGAAGTACGCCGGTGTTGGTGACATAGTCGTAGTTGCGGTCAAGGATGCTCTACCAGGTGCTCCCGTGAAGAAGGGGAACGTGGAACGTGCGGTCATTGTTCGTACCCGAAAGGAGTACAAGCGGGCGGATGGGACGTATATCCGGTTTGATGACAATGCCTGCGTGATCGTGGACGTCGGACAGAATCCGAAGGGAAAACGAATCTTTGGGCCGGTCGCTCGCGAACTGCGCGACAGCGATTTTATGAAGATTGTGTCGCTCGCTCCAGAGGTGTTGTAAGGGAAGTCATATGGCGAAATACGCAATCAAGAAAGATGATCAAGTACAGGTGATCGCAGGAAAAGATAAGGGCAAGATGGGTCGAGTGCTTCGCGTGGATCGTACGGCCGGTAAAGTTCTCGTTGAAGGCGTGAATCTGGCGCGAAAGGCGATGCGCAAGCGGAAGCAGGAAGAGCGAGGCGGGATCATTGATATCGAGCTTCCGCTTGATATCTCAAACGTGATGCTGGTAACGAAGAACGGTCAACGTACCCGCGTCGGATACACGCTGGACGGTGATACCAAGAAGCGGGTGTCACGTAAGACTGGCGAGCAGGTTTAAGCGAATGGCAGAAACAACGTACGTACCAGAACTGAAACAGCTATACCAGAACACGGTCACCAAGGACCTGATAGAGGAGTTCGCTTACAAGACTCCCATGCAGGTCCCGCGCCTTGAAAAAATTGTTCTGAGCATGGGTGTGGGGGAAGCGATCCAGAACAAGAAGCTTCTTGATTCTGCGGTCACCGAGCTTTCCCAGATTGCCGGGCAGCGGGCGGTGAAGACAAAAGCCCGCAAATCGGTCTCCAACTTCAAGCTGCGTGCTGGTATGGAGATTGGTGCCCGCGTCACATTGCGGGGAGAGCGCATGTGGGAGTTTCTCTTTCGCCTGATCAGCGTCTCGCTGCCGCGCGTCAAGGACTTTCGCGGGATCAACCCGAATGCGTTCGACGGTCACGGGAACTACTCGCTTGGAATTACCGAGCAGATCATTTTTCCGGAGATCGACTACGACAAGATCGATCGTGTTTCCGGTCTCAACATCGTTATCTGCACCACTGCGCAGACCGACCAAGAGGCACGACAGTTACTGGGCAAGCTTGGTATGCCCTTTCGCAAGTAGGAGGGAGTGAACAGATGGCAAAGAAATCATTGATAATCCGGGCACAGCGCAAGCCGAAGTACAGCACCCGCCTTGTTCGCCGATGTCGTATCTGCGGAAGACCCCGTGGATATATGCGCAAGTTCGAGATGTGCCGAATTTGCTTTCGTGATCTTGCCAGCAATGGCATGATCCCCGGTGTAACGAAGTCGAGTTGGTAGGAGAGAGCTCATGAGCGTTTCAGATCCCGTAGCGGATATGTTGACGAAAATTCGCAATGCCTCCATGGCAAAGTTTGAGAAGGTGGACATTACAACGTCCAAGCTCAAACTGGAGATCGTCAAGATTCTGAAGAACGAAGGCTACATCAAGAACTTCAAGAAAGTCACTCAGGAGAACCTTACCCTGATTCGTATCTTTCTGAAGTATGACGATGAGAGCTCTCCGATCATCAAGGGACTTCAGAAGATCTCGAGCCCGGGACGGCGAGTCTATTCCGGGTACAAACGGATGCCGCGAGTCTACAACGGTTACGGAACTCTGATCGTCTCCACCTCTGAAGGTGTGACGACGGGCCGCAAAGCCCTTGAGCGGAAGGTGGGCGGAGAGCTCATCTGTTCGATCTGGTAGGAGAAGTCTATGTCACGAGTAGGTGTGCTTCCAATCAACGTACCGGCGGGTGTTTCTGTTGATGTCTATCCGGAGAATGTGACCGTCAAGGGTCCCAAGGGTGAACTTTCGCAGAGATACACTCCGGAGGTGGAGATAAAGGTCGATGGCAACAGCGTTGTGGTGAGCAGAAATAGTGAGAGTAAGCGTGCTAAGAGCATGCACGGCCTCTACCGCAACCTGGTCAATAACATGGTGACCGGTGTCTCGACCGGCTTCACGCGAAATCTTCTGATTAACGGCGTTGGATACCGCGCTGAGATCCAGGGACAGTCGCTGCTGCTTAATCTGGGATACTCGAATCAGATTGAGTATCCTATTCCGGAGGGGCTGAGCATCAGCATCGACGGACCAACAAAGGTGATCGTTTCTGGAATTGATAAGCAGAGAGTCGGGCAGGTCGCGTCTGAGATCCGATCTATCCGACCGCCGGAACCGTACAAGGGTAAGGGCGTACGATACGAAGATGAGTATGTGCGTCGCAAGGTCGGCAAGTCCGGCGTGAAGTAGGGGTGCTGAATGAAAAGGCTTGTTGAAAAGAGAAAACGCCGAAAACGGCGTAAGATGTCGATCCGCCGGAAGATCTCCGGTACAGCGGAAGTGCCACGCCTGAGCGTTTTCAAGAGTAATAAACACCTCTATGCGCAGGTTATTGACGACACGGAAGGGCGCACACTGGTCTCTGTCTCGAGTCGGGCTGGTGATACGAAGGGATTGAAGCCCACGGTGGAAGATGGGGCGAAACTTGGAGAAATTCTCGGTCGGCAGATGAAAGTTGCCAAGATTGAGAAGGCAGTCTTTGATCGGAATGGGCACCTGTTTCATGGTGTGGTCAAAGCCGTTGCCGACGGCGCCCGGAAAGCCGGAATTGCTTTTTAGGAGAACAACGTGGATCAGGACCGAGAGTTTACAGAGAAGCTGATTACGCTGAACCGTGTTTCAAAGGTTGTGAAGGGTGGTCGGCGTTTTTCATTCTCCGCGCTAATCGTTGTTGGTGACAAGAACGGTCGGGTTGGATATGGATACGGCAAGGCGAATGACGTGGCAGAGGCTATACGGAAGGGTGTCGATCGCGCGAAGAATAGCTTGATCGCAGTACCCATGAAGGAAGCGAGCATACCGCACATCATTCAAGGTGAGTTCAAGAGTGCAAAGGTCTTGATGAAGCCTGCCGCACCCGGTACCGGGATTATTGCCGGCGGTCCGGTCCGTGCGGTAATGGAGGTCGCGGGTATCAACGATGTGCTGAGCAAGTCTCTCGGGAGCCAGAATGCGCTAAACATTGTGAAGGCGGTCTTCGAGGGACTCGAGGGCCTGATGGATGCCCGCAAGATTGCTCGTGGTCGTGGTAAGTCGGTCAAGGAGATGTGGAACTAATGGCACGCCTGAAGATCACGTTGGTTAAGAGCCCGATCGGTTCTCTGCCGCAGCACCGTAGCACGGTGCGTTCACTTGGTCTGCGGAAGCTGAACCAGTCGGTGGAGCAGGATGATAATCCGGCGATCCGCGGGATGATTCATGCTGTGGGCCATCTGGTACGATTCGAGGAGGTCCGGTGATGGCTGTACTCAAGCGCCCGAACGGCGCAACGAAGAGCAAGAAACGGCTTGGGCGTGGGCCCGGAACAGGGAACGGAACCACTGCTGGGAAAGGGACGAAAGGGCAGAATGCCCGTTCAGGCGGAGGAGTGCGTCCAGGTTTCGAGGGTGGTCAGATGCCGCTCTATCGACGTATCGCACGACGCGGTTTTTCAAACTACCCGTTTAAGCGGGACGTTGTCACGGTTGACCTTTCCTCACTCGAGCGCGCATACGCAGCTGGTGAGACGGTGAGTCTGGAGACGCTACGAGAAAAGAAGCTCGTCTCGCGAATGGTGAAGCACGTAAAGGTCCTTGCGAACGGTGAGATTTCAACAAAAGTCATTATCAGCGGTGTGGCGATCTCCGGCTCTGCACGAGCGAAGATAGAGGCCGCGGGTGGGACTGTTGAAGAAGGAACGGTTGGCGCGGAGTCAAAGGAAGATAATTAGGTATGGCGAATACGGCGCTCGCTGACATATTCAAAATTAAGGATCTCAGAGATCGAATCCTGTTCACGGTCGGGGTTCTACTCATTCACCGACTCGGCTCAACGCTTCCCATACCGGGCATCAACGTGACTGCGCTGCAGTCATACTTTCTCCAGCAGAGCGCGCAGACCGGGTTGTCCATCACCGACTATCTGGACTTCTTTTCTGGTGGAGCGTTTACGCAGTTTTCGGTCTTTATGTTGGGGATCATGCCGTATATCAGCATGACCATTATCATGCAGCTTCTGCTGCTGGTGTTTCCCAAGCTGAAGAAGATCTCACAGGAAGAGGGTGGTCGAAAGCGTATACAGCGTTACAATCGGTACGGAACCGTTGTCCTCTGTCTGATTCAAGGATCTGCCGTTCGTGCCTACGCCAACCAGATCCCGAACGCGATAACCATGGGGCCTGCTCTCTACACCGTTGTCTCATTGCTGACGGTTACCACGGGAACAGTGTTCCTTATGTGGCTCGGTGAGCAGATCAACCAGCGGGGCATCGGCAACGGTATCTCCTTGATCATTTTTACAGGGATCGTCGCGCGAATGCCACGCGCTATCTGGATACTTCTCCAGGCAGTCCAGGATGGTTTGAATCCGGTCTTTGTCATAGTTGTACTTGGTGTGTTTGTCGGCGTCATTGCGCTGGTTATCTATGAGCAGCGTGGTCAGCGAAAGATTCCGGTGCACTACGCCAAGCGGGTTGTGGGAAGAAAGCAGTACGGCGCGCAGAACACGTATGTTCCGTTCAAGATCAACCCCAGTGGTGTCATTCCGGTCATCTTTGCAAGCTCCATACTGGTGTTTCCGTTGCAGATCGCCCAGTCTCTGGGTCCGAATGTCCGCTGGCTCCAGAGCTTTGCGACCTGGCTTCGGCCGGGAGGCGCTCCGTATCTTATCACGTACACGGTACTGATTGTATTTTTCGCTTACTTTTATACGCAGGTAACGTTGAATCCTCTCGAGATATCAAAAAACATTCGGGAGAACGGCGGTTCAATTCCCGGGATTCGCCCGGAGAAGATGGAAGAGTACTTCACTCGTATCCTGAATAGGATTATTCTACCGGGATCTATTTTCCTTGCGTTCATAGCGGTTATCCCGACGATTCTCCAGGGTCTGTTCGGCTTTCCGCAGGAGGTTGCGTTCCTGATGGGCGGAACGAGTCTTCTTATCATGGTCGGAGTTGACTTGGACCTGATGTCCCAGATTGAGGGGAGCCTTCGGATGCATCATCACGAAGGGCTCGTCAAGAAGGGCCGCGTTCGATCGCGAAATCTTTAGGAGTTACGTATGAAAGTGCGTGTGAGTGTCAAACCAATGTGTGCAAACTGCAAGGTGATTCGGCGGCGTGGAGTCGTCCGTATCATCTGCAGCAATCCCAAGCATAAGCAGCGACAGCGATAATAAAAGAGGAGCAGCGACTTGGCTCGTATAGCAGGTATTGACTTACCAAACAAACCAGTTTCAATCGCACTGACCTACATCTTCGGGATCGGACGCTCGAGTGCAGACGCGATCTGCGAGAAGACGGGGATCGATCCCATGACTCGTATGAACGACGTCTCGGCGGAGGACGCAAATAAGCTGCGAAACGTCATTGAGAACGATTACAAGGTCGAGGGACGCCTCCGTACAGAGGTCTCCCTGAATATCAAACGGCTGATGGATATTGGCTGCTACCGTGGACTGCGACACCGTCGCGGCCTCCCGGTCCGGGGTCAGAGAACGCGAACCAACGCACGCACGCGCAAGGGACGCAAGAAGACCGTTGCCGGGAAGAAGAAGGCCGTCTAAGGAGTAGGCAATGGCAAAAGTTGTACGAAAGAAAAGAGAGAAAAGGTCAGTATTTGAGGGTAACGTCTATATTCAGGCAACTTTCAACAATACTATCGTGACGATTACCGACATCAGCGGGAACGGCATTAGCTGGGCAAGCGCCGGGTCTCTCGGATTTCGCGGGGCGAAAAAGTCTACCCCGTACGCCGCCCAGACAACCGCTGAAACCGCTGCCAAGAAAGCGATGGATGTGGGGCTGCGTGAGGTTCACGTCTATGTAAAGGGTCCCGGTGTGGGCCGTGAGTCGGCGATCCGCAGTCTGGGTAACCTAGGGTTGTGGGTGAAGAGTATACGAGACGTGACCCCCATCCCGCATAATGGATGTCGTCCTCGCAAGAGTCGACGCGTTTAAAGGAGCAGTAATGGCACGGACGAATCTACTCAAGGGCTTTCGACGCCCTA
Source organism: uncultured Spirochaetaceae bacterium (assembly GCA_964599075.1). Lineage (GTDB taxonomy): Bacteria > Spirochaetota > Spirochaetia > DSM-27196 > SLST01 > SLST01. The sequence continues at coordinate 31,583 of CAZREG010000007.1, forward strand.
AAGGCATCACATTCGAGCACAGTGAGGTTAATCCGCACTACGGGAAGTTCGTCGCGTATCCTTTTGAGCGTGGCTACGGGACAACCGTTGGTAACACGCTGCGCCGTATTCTCCTCTCCTCCATCCAGGGCTACGCTGTGACTGCAGTGCGGGTGACCTCCTATGATCAGGAAGGGACCGCGCACGTGCTTTCCAGTGAGTACGAATCTATCCCTGATGTAGTAGAAGACACTCCCGATATCCTCAACCGGTTGAAGCAGCTGCAGATCCAGCTTCCTCAGGACGTTGAACAGAAGACGATCATTATTGAGGCAAAAGGCAAGGGAACGATTACCGGGGCAACTCTTGAGGTCGATGATACGGTGAGCGTCAGCAATAAAGATCTCCTGCTTATGACACTCATGCCAAAAGCCAGCATTGAGATCGAACTGCAGATCGATCTTGGCCGTGGGTACGTTCCGGCAGAGCTCAACGAGAAGTACATAGAGGTCATTGGAACCATTCCTATTGATGCAATTTTCTCACCCATTCGCCGGTGCCGCTTTGAGGTGGAAAACACTCGCGTGGGGCAACGCACCGACTACGACAAGTTGATCCTGGAGATCTGGAGCGATGGGACCATCAAGCCGGAGGATGCGCTTGCTGAATCGTCGAAAATCGCAAAGGACCACTTTACTATTTTCATCAACTTTGATGAGGACAATATTGTCGGGGACGACGATGTAGACGAGGAAGAGGAGCGCATACGCCAGCTTCTTGACACTCCTGTAGAGGAGCTCGAGCTGAGTGTCCGGTCGAGCAACTGTCTGAAGAATGCGAACATCCGTTCTATTGGTGATCTGACACAGCGGACCGAAGAGGATATCGCTAAAACCCGAAACTTTGGTAAAAAGTCTCTCCAAGAGATCAAGGAGAAGCTCAGCGAGTGGAATCTGGGCCTGGGGATGACTGACTTCAGCCAGCTCAGACAGGCGGTGCGGTTGAAGAAGAAGAAGGACGAAGAGAATGAAGCATAGGATCGGATTCAACAAGCTCAGCCGCACGCCCTCTCATAGAAAGGCGCTTCATCGCAATATGGTGACATCACTTTTTCGTCACGAACGCATTCGGACTACGAAGGCGAAGGCCTCTGCGATAAGGCGGACTGCAGAGAAGATGATCACGCGGGCCAAGGTGGATAGTGTTCATAATCGCCGAATGGTTGGGCGTGACCTCAAAGACAAGGCGATTCTGGCAAAACTGTTCACTGAGATTGGTCCGCGCTTTCAGAGCCGGCCGGGTGGCTACACTCGAATGCTCAAGCTTGGACAGCGACAGGGCGATGCCAGTGAGATGGTGCTTCTCGAGCTTGTTGAGGACCAGGTTGAAGCGCCAAAGAAGGAGCCGAAGGGCAAGTCGCGGCGTGCAAAGAAGAGCGATGTGCCGAGTGCCAACGTGAAGCCGAGCACGAACGAGCCGGCTGAGATTGAGGAGCCCGCAGAAACGGCTGAGAGCGCAACCGCAGAGCATTCGGAAGATGCAGTCGTCGACGCGGTTTCCGGGGACGCCGAAACGGAAGAGCACAAGAGCGAGTGAAATTGAGCCCTGCTTCGGCAGGGCTTTTTTGCGTCTGCGGGGTTTGCCCGGGCTGAGTATCTGTCGATATTTACAAGAGATGGCCCGTGGTTCGAGGATAGGCACGCGCAGATGAGCGGTGTTACAAAGTTCAGTATTAGCCTTTTGATCTCTGTTGTGGTGTTCAGTGTACTCGCTGTGCTCGTTGCGGTGGATCGCTTTCAAGTCATTGAGACACGATTCTACGTTCCACGGGTGGAGCGGAGCGTCCAAGCCCGGGCTGAACGCGCGGCGCAGATCACTGACAGTTTTCATGAGAGCAGTATCGCCTGGTTTCGGGAGTTCACGCTTGACCCGTCGGTTATGGCTACGTTTCGAATCAATGCGAGTGAAGCGGTACTCCGCGAACGGGATCAGGCGCTGCAGGCGATCGAGGAGGAGCTCGCCTCCCTCGACCAGGTACGGATTATTGATCTGACGGGGGATCAGCTGCACTACAGCTCAGATCCGGCTGACTACGAGCAAACCGGTACGCGTCGGGAGTACCAGCGTCCGGATGTTGTTTCTGAGCGTGAGAGCATCCCCCTTTCGGCGCTTGCTGAGTATAGAGAAACGCCCCAAACAGTTCCCAGCGGCGCAGGGCTTCCGCCGGTGCAGATCGTGTTCGATCAGCAGTCTAACCAGTTCATCTACCGGGTCCCTGCAGTGGATTCCAACGGTTTGCTGCAGGGCACTGCGCTTTTCTACGTCAACATGCGCGATCTCCGCATTCGTCTTGTGCGAGCTGCACTCATTGGAACCCTTGATGATGTGCGGGTCCTGAGTGAGGGCGCGCTCATCGTAAATGCACCGGTTCAATTTGCACAGTCTCTTGTTGCAGCTGTCTCTGAGCGCTGGAGCGAGATCACTGATCAGGAGACTCGGGTGTCACTATCGCCCGACCGGGAGACGGAGACAGACGCGTTGCGCTACGAGGTCTTCTCCTCGGAGACCAGCACGGGCAGAACGGTACTCTATCTGGAGCCCGCCGGTAACCTTGAGATGCCGCTAGCCCTTCAATACACGCTTGTGGGAGCTGTCTTTCTCACCACGTTCCTCTTTGTATTTTTGATTCTTAACATTCGTCAGGATGCTGTACTGGTACTTGAAGACCGGGTAAAGCGATTCCAGATCAACTTTCTGCGTGAGTACATGCAGGGACAGAGTGAGATCGACTTTGATCGTTGGCGTGCAGAGCTGGAGGAGCGCCGGGAAGAGGCAAACCGGGAGATCCGCCGCGGCATAGAAAAACTTCCGCCGGAGGCTGAGGCCCGCGTCGATGAGCTTATCAACAAGACCTGGGACGACATTATTGGGGTGCTGAGCGGACGTGCTCAAGAGTCGAACAGACAGTCGCTTGGTGAGAGTGAGATAGAGCGAATCGTTCAACGAGTGGCTCAGGTGATGAAGGCGACGCCGCTGACGGTCTCTGCCGGACGGGTCATCCCAAATCAGAGTGAACCGGCAGAGCATCGAGGTATCGAGGCTGCCGAGGTGGGTGAGGAGCTCGAGACCCTTGATGACGTAGATGATCTTGAGCCTCTCGAGGAGGAGTTGGAGGACGATAGCGAGGACGAGGCGGTCGTGTCGGTGTCTGATGCCGAAGAGATCCAGCGTCGGCGAGCTGAGTACGATCGCCTGAAGCGGCTGCAGGACGAAAATGACTCCGGCGACGAGGAGACCGATGAGCTCGATGAGGTTGAAGAGCTTGATGAGATTGATGAGGCTGAAGAGGCTGAAGAGGCTGA
>CAZREG010000007.1:35023-88369 GCA_964599075.1 uncultured Spirochaetaceae bacterium
GAGCTTCTCGAGGAAGCGGATGAGCCGGCTGAGCTTCCGGAGGCGGATGAGGAGTTGGAAACTCTCGAGGCCGCTGAGAATGGCGAACAGCTTGGAGAGCCGATAGAGGCTGAGTCTCTGAGCTCCCGGCGCACCCTCAGCACAACGTTCGGTGTGGGTCTGTTCGGCTTTGGCCGTGGTACCACGACCCAGGTGAGCAGGCTTGAGTCGGTGCCTACTTCGTCGAACGACGAGGCCACTCCTTCCGAACCGGCGGATACCACCCCGGGCTCCGATCAGCTGGGTGGCTTCTCACCGCATCAGCAAGGTGAGCCGTCGGATGTCGCAGAGCTTGAGTCTGCCGATGATTTGGATGAAGTGACTGAGCTGGAACCTCCCGGCCGGGGAGTGTCGGGCTCCCACGGATCGCTGGTTCGTATCACTCACGACAAGACGGTGAGTACGCAGGACTATGAGATTGCGACCGTGAGCGAAGTACTCAACCGGCTTCATGTGGCTAAGAGCATTTTTGGTGAGTATGACGGCGTGGTTCAGATAGAGAGAGAGGCGTATCTCAGTTCGGGCGGTAGAGAAGAAACCTCGTTGCGCAACTTGGTGGATGAGGTGTTTGGCGCCGAAGAAACTTCCGGAGGGTCGGGTATAGAGGAGCTGTTTGGTGGCGGTGAAGATGACCTTTTCTCAGATTTTGGCGAAGAGTCGGAAGGTGGTCATGACTTGCCGGATATCTCGAGCCGAACCGCGTTATTTAGATTCCACGACAGTTCTTTCGACTATGATGGATTCCTGCGGGGCTTTCGTGATGACGAGGGAGGCCGCCTGAAATCCCTTGTCCGATTCACTCGTTATTTCGGAGCTCGGGCCGGTGTCATCCTGACGGAGCAGGCTCAGGAGTTCTCGCCGGCGCTCTCGATCGGCATTGAAGGCGAGTGCAGACAGAACCTTCGTGTGAGCAAGAGCAGTGAAGTCTCACGAAACATTCTTGAAAAGAGCAGGGTGCTCATGGTCTTCAGGCCGTTGCTTGAGCTGGAATACTTCCATGACCTCTGTTCTCCTCAACAGCTCAGTGTATTCGAACGCTCTCTGTTCCTTCCCATTACGTTTGAGGGCAAAACCGCCTACTTCTGCATGAGTCTCAAGGAGTCGGTGGACTCTATCGATGAGGCGTTACGCCCCGTCCTTCCCATCATTCAGTCACGCCTGGTCTCTGTCTCCTGACGGCGCTTCGGCTACTCCTCATCAGGAAAGAGCCGTTCTTTCAGTATCGTGGTCAGGTCTTCGGCAGCGAACCCTTTTAGCTCTACTAGTTCAACGTGCTCGGCTACCTCTTTACCAAGCTCATCCATACGCTCGTACGTCTCAGGCAGACTGATGAGCTCGTCATCTTTCTCTGCATACACATAGAACAGGCGTGATCCGTCCTCGCAGTAGTACCACCCGGCAATGGTAATCGTTTCCCAGGTGAATCGGACCTGCGAACCTATGCTGGTTTTGCATACTATGCCGTCGTCATGGACCTTGATCTGGCTGTTCGCGGCAAACATAAAGAACTTGATGATGTGATAGGAAACATAGGCACTGAATGCAAAGGCGATCACGCCGATGATCGGTTCAACGAAAATCACCAGTGCGATCGAGCCGGCGATCAGAAGCAACGCTCCGAGCGGGAGCAGCACGGAGCGCGGACTACGTCGCAGCTGAAATCTGTAGGTCATTCCGCATGCTAATCACGCCTGCTTCCATGGTCAAGAACGTCTCTGTTGTCCCACACAGCTTCCGTGATAGGATGCTGCGTGTCTCAGACAACCATTCATACTGACGGGGGTTCCCACGGGAATCCAGGGCCCGGAGGCTGGGCCTTCGTGGTGCAGCATGGCGAAACCATCCTGGAGCGGGCGGGCTCGGATTCACTGACAACCAACAACAAGATGGAACTCACCGCGGTGATTCAAGCCTTGCGTTTTGTGCAGCGGGAACTTGATGCAGTTGATTCGGTGCTCGTTACCACAGACTCTCAGTATGTGAAAAACGGCATTACCAGCTGGATCCACACCTGGATCAGGAACGGATGGAAGACAGCTGCAAAAAAACCGGTGAAAAACCGTGAACTCTGGGAGCAGCTCTACGAGCTCTCCCAAGCGACAACGGTACAGTGGGCGTGGGTCCGCGGCCATGCAGGTGATGTTCACAACGAGCGCTGTGACCAGTTGGTTCAGCAGGCCATTGCAGCCGTGGAGGTCTGAGCCCGGGAATCGTGCCTCGCTCTGATGCACGGCGAATGAAAGAGCCGTAGACAGGGTGGAGGGTTCATGGAAATCAGAGCCTACGCTCCCGGCGGCTATCAGGGAACCATTGTCACCGTTGAGGTTGACTGCCGTACCGGAATCCCAGGTCTCGACATTGTTGGCCTGCCGGCGAGTGAGGTCAGAGAGGCGCGTGAGCGGGCCCGAGTAGCCATAAGGAACAGCGGCTTTGCGCTTCCACCTCGCCGGATTCTGATCAGTCTGACGCCGGCGGATCTTCACAAATCAGGGAACGGATTCGATCTTGCCATAGCGCTTGCGATTCTGCAGGGCACCGGCCAGCTGCCTCCGGCCAGGCTTTCATCTGTCCTGGTCACCGGGGAGCTGCGCCTTGACGGGAGGGTTGCCGGCGTCCGTGGCGTCCTCGCTGCGGTCAGTGAGGCGGTCGAAGCAGGCGTCTGTGACGTCATTGTCCCTCGGATGAATCTGGGAGAAGCGCGTGCGGTGAAGGGCGCCCGATCGTTCGGAATAGAGTCACTTGATGAGCTGCCGGCCTGTGTCACGGGAAATCGGACTCACGCCGTGTGGCTACCCACCGCGGCCTCACAGCCGGAAACTCTCTTCCGGGCGGCCGGCAGCGGCGGTTCGTTGAGTGACTTCTCGGAACTCAAGGGTCTCGCGAGCCTGAAGCGGATGCTTCAGGTGGCGGCTGCCGGTGGACACCATCTGCTCCTTGTCGGTCCCCCCGGGGTGGGGAAGAGCGCGGCGCTCTCGCTGTTCCCCACGATCATGCCACCCATGACCCAGTCGGAGGCTGTGGAGGTTACTCGAATCCACTCGCTGGCCGGTGAGCTTCGCCCTTCGGCGGGCTTGCTCGCCGCGCGCCCGTACCGCGAGCCGCACCACAACAGCACGACTGAAGGCCTCCTGGGAGGCGGAAATCCGATCGCACCGGGAGAGGTGGCGCTCGCCCACCGTGGTGCACTTTTCCTGGACGAGGCTCTCGAGTTCCGCAGGCCGGTGCTGCAGGGGCTTCGGGAACCGATGGAGCGGGGTCGCATAGCGCTATCGCGGGCAGGGCGCAGACTCTGGTTCCCGGCGGACTTCCAACTGCTGCTCGCGGCTAATCCGTGCCCCTGTGGCATGCTCGGCCGAAGCGACAGGATCTGCCTCTGCAGTGTCTCTGAGGTGGAGCGATACTGGAAACGTCTTGGCGGACCACTGCTTGACCGGATCGATCTTCGAATGACCATTTCCTCTGCCATGGGAGATCAGACCAGTTCCACCGAGGGCAGCGCTGCTCTGCGGGAGCAGGTGATAACTGCGCAGCGCCGCGCGGTCGAGCGGCACGCTGCAGGCAGGGGCACGCTGTACAACCGTTCGCTGACCGGCATGGAAGCGCGTCAGGCGTGTAAGCTAAGCCCTCAGGGGGAGAAGTCCATGAGACGCGTAGTCGAGCGTCTGAGGCTCTCAACCCGCGCCGTCATTTCGGTCCTGAGGGTGGCACGAACCATAGCTGACCTGGCAGATGAGACGACCGTGCGGGACGAGCATCTGCTTGAGGCGGCTGCCTACCGATCCGTGGGCGAACGGGAGCCATTCTGGTCGGCGGTCGCTCTGGACCGGGTTCGGTGAGCTCTGTATTCTATGCGTATGAAGCTCTACTCCCGGGGACAACTCATTCTGTTCAGCCTGGCCTCCGGGCTCGGCGTGTTGCTGCTGGCGGTTGGCTTTGGTCTCTTTGCCCGTGGTGGCGCCCCCGAAAGGGATGCTACAGAGCCCGACGAGTCTCCTGAGTTCGCTGCTCCGGAGTTCGAGCTGCAGGGCCGGCCTGCACCTGTCCAGACAGCCGCGGTAGAGCCCGGCGGACTCACCCCGGATGAGCTTGAAACCATCTCGGTTTTCGAAAGCCGAAACGACGGTGTTGTGAACATCTCAACGCAGCGAGTGACCGTTGACTGGTTTTTTGAGGCCGTCCCACGGCAGGGCCAATCCGGCTCAGGCAGCATCATAGATGAGCGCGGGTACATCCTCACGAATAACCATGTCATTGAAGGAGCAAGTGACATCATGGTAGCGCTGGCCGACGGCTCCACCCTTGCCGCAGAGGTCGTCGGCACGGACGTAGAGAACGACCTGGCCGTTCTCCGGGTCGATCCGGGCAACCGATCGCTCGTCACCATTCCCCTGGGGGAGTCCGAGACCCTTCGGGTTGGGCAGAAAGTCCTGGCAATTGGAAACCCGTTCGGTATCGGACGGACACTTACAACTGGAGTTATCTCCGGAGTGGGGCGAAGCATTCGAAGCGAAGAGAACTTTATCATCAACGGTCTCATCCAGACCGATGCAAGCATCAACCCGGGAAACTCGGGTGGACCGCTTCTGAACTCACGGGGTGAGATGATCGGGATCAATACCATGATCTACTCGCAGTCCGGTGGGTCAATCGGAATCGGCTTTGCCGTGCCGGTGGATACCGCCCAGCGTGTTGTTCCGGATCTGATCGAGTTTGGGCAGGTGAAGCGCGGCTGGATTGAGATCTCTCCGGTTCAGCTCTTCCCTCAGCTGATTCGGTTTGCCCGCCTGCCGGTGGAGGAAGGGCTGCTGGTCTCCCAGGTGGTGCCCGGTGGCAACGCAGAGAGCGCCGGTCTGCGCGGGGGTAACGCTCGCGAACGGATTGAGTACAGAAACTCTATTATCTACCTGGGTGGTGACATTATAGTCAGCGTGGACGGAACCCGTATCGCTACACTAGCGAATCTTTTCGAGGCACTTGAGGACAATCGTCCCGGAGAGACGGTGCAGGTGACGTACGTCCGAAACGGACGGGAACGGGAGACGGTGGTCGAGCTCGTTGAAAGACCAGAGCGAATCCGGTTCAACTGATGGCGCGGCAGTTCAGAGTTGCGGCAGATTACGAGCCTGCCGGGGACCAGGGAAAGGCAATCGCAAGTCTCTCAGAGGGAATACTACGGGGCGAACACGCCCAGACGCTGAAGGGTGTCACCGGCAGCGGCAAGACCTACTCCATGGCCAAGATTGTAGAGAAGGTCCAGCGTCCAACGCTTGTGATCAGTCACAACAAGACCCTCTCAGCGCAGCTGTTCCGTGAGTTTAAAGAGTTCTTTCCGGACAATGCGGTTGAGTACTTCGTCTCCTACTATGACTACTACCAGCCGGAAGCGTACGTCGCCAGTCGCGATCTCTACATTGAAAAGGATGCCTCGATCAACGAAGAGATTGAACGACTGCGGCTCTCGGCCACCACCAGTCTGCTCGAACGAGCAGACGTCATTGTGGTGGCAACGGTATCCTGCATCTACGGCCTGGGGAGCCCGCGCGACTATCGGGAGATGCGAGTCAGGCTTGATGTGGGCTCTGAAGTGGATATCACTAATCTGCGGCGCAAGCTGATCGACCTGCAGTACGAGCGCAACGACGAGATCCTGCAGCGCGGCCGTTTTCGGATTCGCGGTGACGTGATCGAGATCTATCCTGCATACAGTGAAGAGGCGTACCGGATCGAGCTGGACTGGGATGAGATAAGCGCGATCCGTCGTATCGATCCACTCACCGGGGAGACCAGAGAAGAGCTCGACGTTGCCATGGTCTATCCTGCAAAGCACTTTGTCATGCCCCAGGATCAGATGCGAATCGCCATCGACAGGATTCGCGAGGAACTGGCTTACCGGCATGAGGATTTGCTCAAACAGGAGAAGCTCGTCGAGGCCCAGAGGCTGAAGAGCCGGACAGAGTATGACATCGAAATGATGAATGAGATGGGCTACTGTTCAGGAATTGAGAATTACAGCAGGCACCTCAGCGGCCGGGAGGAAGGGGAGCGACCGGCGGTTCTGATCGACTACTTTCCCGACCGATTCCTTACCTTTATCGATGAGAGCCACGTGACGGTGCCGCAGGTCCGGGGAATGTACGCGGGTGACCGCAGCCGCAAGCTCTCACTCGTGGATTACGGATTCCGGCTACCGTCGGCTCTCGACAATCGTCCGCTGGTTTTTGGGGAGTTCGAGTCGTTGCTCGACCAGGTCCTCTTTGTGAGTGCGACTCCCGGGGACGAAGAGCTTTCGAAGAGCACGCAGATAGTGGAGCAGATCATCCGTCCGACCGGACTTATTGATCCGCAGATTGTAGTTCGCCCGAGCAAGGGCCAGATAGAGGACCTCTACACCGAGATTCAGGCGCGGATCAGGGAGAATGAGCGGGTGCTGGTCACTACGCTTACCAAGAAGATGTCAGAAGATCTGACCGACTACCTCACCAATCTGGGCCTCAAGGTGCGCTACCTTCATTCGGAGATCGAGACCATTGAGCGCGTGGAGATTCTCACCCAACTTCGTCAGGGCGGGTTTGATGTACTTGTGGGGATCAATCTCTTGCGTGAGGGGTTGGATCTGCCGGAGGTGTCGCTGATCGGCATTCTTGATGCGGACAAGATCGGGTTTCTCAGAAGCGCAACCGCACTCATCCAGACCATAGGCCGAGCGGCGCGAAACGTAAACGGCAAGGTCATCATGTACGCCGACAGGATGAGCGATGCCATGCGAGTGGCGATTGATGAGACTGAGCGACGCCGTACCATTCAGCTTGACTACAACAAGAGGCACGGCATCACGCCAAAGTCTATTTCAAAGGCGATCAAGGATATCCTTGTCCGTGAGAAGGAAGAGGCGCGCCATGATCAGCAGGAGACGATCGAGGTCCTGAAGCAGAGCTACAACGTCACCATCCCTGCACAACGAAGAGAGCTGATTGAGATTCTTGAGGATCAGATGCTCGAGCACGCGAAGAATCTGGAGTTCGAACAGGCGGCAGCCATTCGAGATGAACTCTCAAAGTTGAAGGAGGTGGGGAACGGAAGCCGATAGGATACGGCGCACCGGCCGCCTGTGGTTGAGATTCTACGGCACCTTGAACAGCGCAAAGTCCGTGGGCGAACCGGAGACGCGAGGGAGAAACTGTGAGCTTCCCGAATAGCGGGTGTTCCAGTAGTCGGCGACTGCCGTTTGTGTAGCGTGGTAGAGTTCAGAGAGGGTGATAAACCCGTCACCGTTTCGATCCCCGGTGGTAGCGCTCTCTACAAGGAAATGGGTGAATACGCCGTTTTCCAACGCTCCGTCCTCCCAGGTGAACTCACGTTCACCACTGGCGGCGAGCACGACGGAATCTCCGCTTGAGATATCACTCTCACCACCGGAGCCGGAGAAGTAGAGCCCCATTGCTGCCACCGCGTCACCGGTAGACACCCCTTGCTCGCTTCCCTGATAGTTCGTGGGGTCACCATCAACGGCTGAATCAGAGCTGAGAAAACCGCCGGAATGACACGCATCTATGAGAACAACTTTCCGCCGGGCGGGGATCTCTTTGAGCAGCGCTCCTATCTGGTCATCAGTGAGGCTCTGCTCGGCGATAAACTGGCTCATGTCTGTCGAGCCGTTGGCTCTATGAAAGAACAGATACTCGTCCATGCTGCCGTCTGCTTCCGTCCCTGGCTGTGCTGCAAAGAAGTCGAGCAGGCTCTGGCTGTACTGCTCTTCCATTCCGTCACCAAAACCGTGACCGGCAAAGTAGACCACTACTATGTCCTGCTGATCGACCTGGGAGGCGAGAGCCTCAAGATCGGCCTCAAATGCGGCCCTGGTTGCCTGCTCGTTCGTCCTCACGGTGACCGTATAGCCCTGAGACAGGAGCAGGCTCTCCATGTCTGCAGCGTCGTCATCCGGAAGACTGAGATCGCTGATGTTGAAGCCGTTTCCCCCGCCTCCGTAGTCGGATACGCCGTAGACAAGAGCGTAGCGGTCCGGGAGATCGACGAGAGCGCCGCAGGAGGAGAGTATGATCAGCAGAGCCGCAGGCAGCATCCGATAAAGCGCTTGTACCGTGCTCACGCTCCAGAAACTACTGCACTACCGGCTCGATTACCAGCCGGAACCGGGCTCCGATTCCGGCGGTGAAGCTGAGGGTGAGATCGCGTCGAAACTGATAGCCGGTCCACAGATCAAAGACGATCGGTGCCCCGGTCATCTGCTGGGCACTGAGCTCGACGGCAACCCGGGCCTCGGGGTAGAAGAACAACAGTGACGTCAGTTCGTAGGTTGCGAGCGTCGCCCGCAGCTGTGCTCCAACTGATACCGCACCTCCAAAGCCGTAGCTCCCGCCAAGCCAGGCGGTGCGAAGGACCAGACCTCTGTACTGTATGCCGGAAGCGGAGAGGGGTGAGGCGGGCTGATAGGCAACGCCTGCGCCGGTGGTCAGTTCGAGCGATTGAAGTCGGACAACAATGCCGGCATCTATCTCGCTGAGCAGTTGAACGGCAGGCTCGAATGGTCTATCTTGCACTACGACAATACCCTGACGGGCTGCAAGCTCCATCCCGACCTGTGCCGGGAGTGAAGCCACCGGTACAAGCACTACAAGGATCATGAGCAGACGTTTCATCACGCCACAGCATGCACCGCGAAACGAGCCCGGTCAATACACCGGAAGGAGGATTGCTTGCCGGCCGACAATTCGCTTGATCGTGCTCGCCTCCCTGGTGGCTCTGTTCCCTTCGTGCTCACCTTCAGATCCGTACGCGGATATCCACCTTCCTTCTACGCCGGTCATTACGCTTCGACCGACCTGGGCGCTGGTGGACGCGCCCTACGTGAGGCTCTACGAAGAGTCTGACCCAACCAGTCCGATAGCCGGGCATTTGCGACGGGGGGATGTAGTGCGCATAGCGGCGATTAGTACGGACATCATCAGAGTCGCAGGGGAAGAGGTGCGCTGGTTCCTGCTTGAGCACAACGCGTTTCGCGGCTGGACGACCGGAACCGTACTTGAGCTGTTCACGTCCGAAGAGCGTGCACGAAGCGCCGCACGGGTCCGGCGCGAGGGCTTTTAGCCCATGGATGTTCTGAGCCTGCTTCCATGGGTGCTTCCACCTCTCCTTGGCGCGGTGATCGGCTACGTAACAAATGCACTCGCCATCAAGATGCTCTTCCGCCCGCTTACAGAGAAGCGAGTTCTTGGCATGAGGGTTCCGCTCACACCGGGAATAATTCCCCGCAGGCGATACCAGCTCTCCGAAAGTATCGCTCGCATGGTGTCAACCAGGCTGCTGACCGAAGAGGTCCTTGTTGAGAAGATCCGGTCGCCGGAGTTCCAGACGAGTCTCAAGCGAAGTGTTGAAAACCTGACGACGGATCTCTTGTCCGGCCACCACAGACCATCGCCGGATGCTGATGCGTCTCCTGCAGCCGGGGAGTCGGCTCGATTCGCGGTGGTTGTAGAGGATCTTCTCTCCGCGTTCCTCTCCAGCGCTGCGTTTCGAACAACCGCGATCTCGGTGACCGGTCGACTCACTGCCGGTGCTCTTGAACTCTCCGCGGGCCAGGTGCTACCAAACGAGGAGCGCATACGCTCTGTGGTGGATCATCTGTCACAGGCGGTGAGCTCACCAAACGCACGAGCGGCGGCCGGCTCAGCTGTCTCCGGATGGATCGAAGGACATGTGCGCCGCAACACTCCGGTGAGAGATTTGCTTGGCAGACCGATCGTTGCCGGCGTGCTTGTGGCCCTGCCCCGACTCTATGAGCCCGTGACTCAGACGATTCTCGAGTATCTCAAACTCCCGAGAACACGGGCAGAGCTCTCCGTGCACGGGCGTGAGTTGTTGCAACGAGTGCTCAAGCGGCTCAATCTTTTCCAGCGACTCCTTGTTTCTGCGACTCAATACCAGAAGAATCTCAACGACAATATGCCGGGGATTATTGATGACCTCATCAGCAGCCTTGAGCACGCGGCCGGCTCGCGGCGCAACAGGGAACACCTGATCCGGGCGGCCCGGCGGACCGTTCTACGATGGATGAACACCGGCGCCGGTGATCTCATCTCCCTGCTCGGCGTGAATCCGGAAGAGTCGATTCCACGCCTGATTGATGTCGCTGCAGGGATGATTTCCCGCACGGAGGTTCGGGTGCAGCTGCAGGAGTTTGTGGTCAGGACAACCGGTGCCTGGCGGGACCGACCGGTGGGTGATCTCTTAGAGAGTCTCATTGGTGTCGGACGCACCGAGCTTGTCGGCTTTGTTGAGCAGACGGTAGAGAACTGGACCGCAGACAGTCGCAGAATGGCCTCCCTTTCGACAGGGTTGCGTTCACTTCTTCGACAGCTATCAGCCGAAGGTTCCCCTGCTTCTCCTGGCCGGCTTGTTCCTCTTACCGAACATCAGAAAGAGGCGCTTGATTCCTGGCTTACCGGAGTAGCGGCCGTTCAGATTGAACGCCGGGTGCCCGAGTTGTTGCACGGAATAGACGTTCACACCATGGTGGTGAACAAGATTGACGCGCTTGACGTCGAGAGCGTGGAAGACCTGCTTCTGATGGTCATTGCCCGTCACTTGAAGTGGATCAATCTCTTTGGAGCGGTTCTTGGCGCTTTGATTGGAGCACTGCAGATTCTTCTCAATGTAGTGACCTGAAGCTACGAGTCGGGTACGCTCTGCGGAATATCTACGGTAAACGTGGACCCTTCCCCGTACACACTTGTTGCACCCACGGTTCCCCGATGGGCTCGGGCTATGTGCTTGACAATGGCGAGACCAAGTCCTGTTCCACCAAGTTCCCGGCTTCGCGCCCTGTCGGTGCGGTAAAATCGTTCAAAGACCCGCGGCAGGTCTTTGGCAGGTATGCCCTGACCGTGATCGGAGACCCGGGCGACCAGCCGCCCGTTCCCGTTCGTAAAGTCTGTGTGAACAACGCTCCCTTCGGTGGAGTATTTGATTGCGTTGTCTACAAGATTCACGATTGCCTGCTCGAGCAGATTAGGGTTGCCCCATGCCTGATCGGCACCGCTGACGTGCCATGCAAGCTCAATCCGGCGCTTTCCCGCCTTCGCGCTGCAGGTGTTGTCTACGGATTCTATCAGATCATTCAGGGAAAAAGCCCTGAAGGTAATGCTTTGATCCGTGTGCTCGAGCCGTGAAAGACTCAAAAGATCCTCAATGATAGCGTTTAATCGGTTGGTATGCTTGTGAATTATCTCGAGATAGCGACGGGTTGCGACCGTGTCGTCCAGCCGGTCATCCAGCATTGTCTCTACGAATCCCTGGATTGAGGTGATCGGCGTCTTCAGCTCGTGACTTACGTTGGCCACGAAGTCCCTGCGAAGGGTTTCAAGCTGCACAAGACGGGTAATGTCGTTGATGACCATCATTGATCCGGGTTGCTGTGTGGCCTCAGCGACCAGTGGCGTTGCGTGGACCTGCAGGTGCAGCTGACGGTCACCGTACAGCGTGACCGTTCGCTCAATGGGGTCACCGCCAACCTGGGCAAGCTCGGCAATCTCATCGAGCTGCGCGTTCCGCAGAAACTCGATCAACGTATGGCCGGGGGCTTCAGCCGGATCCACACCAAGGAGCTCTCCGCTTGCCTGGTTCATTGAGAGGATATGTCGGCTTGTGTCGAGCACTATTACTCCCTCGAGCATGCTTGTGAGGATTGCTTCCAGCTGATTGCGTTGATGACTGATTGCTGCTATGCGAGTACGGAGCTGCACAGCCATCTCATCCAGGTCTCCGGCAAGCGCCTGAAGCTGATCCGGCCCTGAGGTCGCAACGGAAATCTCAAGGTTGCCCGTTGCCATTGAGCGGGCAGCGTCCTGGATTCTCCGTATTGATGTGTCCACCCAGCGAAGCGCAAGATAGAGGAGCGTTCCAGTCAGTGCAGTGAGGAGAGCGGAGACGATCAACAGCTCGATCGTGCTCTGCCGGGAAGCCACGGGGCGCACGATCCTGGCCGCCATGAGAACCCGCGTGTCGGGCAGGCCCGCGATCGCGTAGTGTAGCCGCGCCCGGTCGCCCGGAACCGGAAGGCTTCCCCAAAACGTCGAGTTCAACTCGGTGCGCGTCATCTCACGGCGAAGGGAGGGATATCGCTCTATGAGATCTCTGATGGCGGGAGGCTGATCCGCAAAAGAAATCGTAGAGTCGAATACCGTAAGCGCCGTCAGCGAAGAGTTCGCGCCAATAAGCTGCAGCTCCTCAGCGGTGGGTACCGGAGCCGTCTGGTAGAGGGATACAAGGACATCCACGGTGGATTCGAGCCTTGCACGCTGTTCGCGGTGACCCATGTGTAGAACGCGAGTTGCGGCGAGTCCCGCAAGGCTTCCAAATGCAAGTACAAGAACGGCGAGGGATGCCGGGAACAACCGCCGAACAAGTGATCTATTCATGTTGAGGTGCTAATCAGCCTGGAAACGGTATCCCACGCCACGCACTGTCTGAACAAGCTCACCCGTTCTCCCAAGCTTCTTCCGCAGACCCAGAATCTGGACATCTACCGAGCGTTCGGTGACAGGGTAGTCCTTGCCCTTGACTGCGTCAATAATCTGATTGCGTGAGAATACCCACCCGGCGTTTCGGGTGAGGAAGTCAAGAATGGAGAACTCAGTGGCTGAGAGATGGACCTGCTCTCCGTTAATAAAGACCTCATGTCGTGAGACGTCAATGGTGATTCCCTCTATGGACCGCCTGTCACTCTCCC
Organism: uncultured Spirochaetaceae bacterium; assembly: GCA_964599075.1. GTDB lineage: Bacteria > Spirochaetota > Spirochaetia > DSM-27196 > SLST01 > SLST01. The sequence continues at coordinate 47,808 of CAZREG010000007.1, forward strand.
GGAAGTTGGCGTTTTCAGAGATTCGTCTCATGAGGGTGTTAATCCGGGCCACAAGCACCCGTGGGCTGAACGGCTTGGTCACGTAGTCGTCTGCGCCGGCCTCGAGCCCGGTGACGATCTCTGAGTCCTCTGTCCGGGCCGTCAGCATGAGGATCGGGATCTGTGCAGTTGAGTTCTCGGCCTTCAGGCGCTTGCAAACGGATATCCCGTCGAGTCCGGGAAGCATGAGGTCAAGGACTATGAGCGCCGGCTGGAGTTCGGAAGCGGTTGCAAGCGCCTCTTCGCCCGAGTGTACCGTCACTACATGGTACTCGGCTCTTTTGAGATTGATCCGCACCAGCTCTGCAATGTCTGCCTCATCGTCAACGACGAGAATCGTTTCGCCGGCCATTGGTTACTTGTTGAGCTCTACGTGCTCACCGGAGCGGGCAAAGATCACCCACTCGCACATGTTCGTGACGTGGTCGCCAAGTCGCTCCATATACCGATTCAGGAACATCAGTTCCACCCCGTGCTCTATCCACTCGGGCCGGTCGCGCATCATGCCCACCAGGCTCCGGTAGAGGCTTCGGTGGGCGTTGTCGATCTCGTCGTCCCTCTCTGCTACCTCACGCGCCTTCGTCTCATTCCGTTCAACGTACGCGCTCAATGAGTCGTGCAGCATCTCAGTCCCGACCTGTGCCATCTGTTCGATGCTCGGCAGGGCTATAGCGAGTAGCTCCTGCGGCAGTTTGTTCACCCGGCGGGCAATGTGGCGAGCATGATCTCCGATTCGCTCAAGATCTGATGCCAGTTTTGTTGCGGTGATCAGCTCGCGCAGGTCTGTTGCCACCGGCTGTTCGAGCGCAATGATCTGAGTGCTCATGTCCTCAATGGCAATGTGCATCAGGTCGATCTTCTTGTCCTCGGCGGTAACAAGCTCCGCAAGCTCATCGTTGTCAGTCCGCAGTGCCTCGACAGCCTTGCGAAGTGCCTCCTCAACGAGCGCCCCCATGCGTAGGATCTGCTGGTAGAGCTCTGAGAGCTGCTGGTCGAGCTGTAGTCTGGTTTCCATAGTCGTAGGCCCCCTCAATCGTCAACAACTGACCCCCTAACAGTAATCCGATACGGATACATTTGTCACGCTAACTACAACAACGCATCAAAAAGAGGAGCCAAACCGCGGCGGTCGCCGTTGCCGGCCCTTTACGGGCTCGAGCGACCCCCTTCTGCGCCGTCCAGCATGTCAGCGGTCAGGATCCGTTGGATCTATGAGATTACCGTGAGCGTTTTGTTAGAAGCTTGTTAGAACTGATTGCTACTCTTTGGCCTCTCCCACAAACCAGTCGTTGAGAGCCACCAGCCGGTTATAGAAGCTGCGGCGTACGCGGTCGTCCATGCCAAAGAGGAATCCAGGTCGTGCGGCGCTTGTTCCGTAGAACAGGAGCTTGTCTCCCAGTGGCCGGACCACCAGGTGCATCTGCAGAAGCTCAGGGCCGAGCGCAGGAAGGATACCCTGATAGAACATCTGAGTCAGGTTCACCATTGAGAGCCACAGGCTCTCCTCCTGCGTTTGGTAGTTCAGCTTGTAGACGTTACTCCCGAAGCTCGAGTCCCTCTGGAACACGTGGAGAGTTGATCGTTCGGGTACTCGGTTGAACGACGGATCGGGAATCCGCTCGCGATCGGTGGGATTGTTGATAACGTACGACTCGTGGAAGAACGTACGCATGCGGTCTCGGCTCGCTGAGTAGTACTGAATGCCCTCCATGGTGCTCATCGCATGCATTATCTCGATTACTTCTGCGTCGAGTCCCCGCAGCCCATCCGGAGTATCGAGCAGAAACAACACCTCCACCCCGATCGTTGGCTCGAGTGAGAAGATCTGCTGTTCAATGGGACCTGAGAATGCCGGAGCGAGCGCGATAAGCGGCCGCTGGGAAGATCGATCGAACCTGCGGGAGAGTTCCCCCTCTTCGATCAGAGTGGCCAGCTCTCCAGCCGATATGCGGGGAAGAAGTCCGGCGAGCTCGGTTCGCATCTCTGGACTCCCTGCCGGTACCTGGGCCCAGGCAGTCGCTGTGAGCAAAATTGTTGCTGTCAAGATTGCCGCCTGTTTCTGTAGCATGTTATCCTTTGATATCGCAAATCAACGGATAAACCAAGTCGAGAGAACAAAACACCTTATTGTCTGTACCGGTGGGGGGTCCGCCGGCCATGTCATTCCGGGACTCTCGGTAGCCGAGGAGCTTGAGAAGCGTGAGTTCCGGGTCGCCTGGATCGGCGGTAGCCGGGGTATGGAACGGCGACTGGTCGCCGCAGCCGGGTTCCCGTTCTATGGGATCCCGGTCGGCAAGCTGCGGCGCTATCTCTCGGTCGAGAACGCAAAGGACGTCTTCCGCGTTCTCGCCGGGGTGCTGCGTGCCGTGCAGCTCCTGCGTTCGCTGCGTCCGGTCGCGCTCTTCTCAAAAGGCGGCTTTGCAAGCGTGCCGGCGGTAGTTGCCGCCTGGTCGCTCCGCATTCCAGTGGTGACTCACGAGTCCGACACCGATCCAGGGCTTGCCACGCGAATAAACGCCCGATTTTCACGGTGGATCTGTGTCGGGTACCCGGGGATGGAGCTTTTTTTCCGCCCCTCGCTTCGTCGTCGGGTGACGGTGACCGGTAACCCGGTCCGCTCCGCACTTGCGGATTCCGATCGCGTGCGCGGGCGTGAGGTGATCGGTCTGCCGGTTCACCCACAGCGGCCGCTCCTCCTTGTGCTGGGCGGGAGTCAGGGGGCCAGACAGCTCAATGATGCCGTTGGGACCCTGCTTCCCCGTCTGCTCGACAGCTGGGATGTTGTCCATCAGACTGGAGCTGGAAACAGTGTGACCGGTGGACCGGTATCGAGCAGACCAGGCGAGTACCGACCCGTTGCATTCATCCGTGAGGGTATGGCAGATGTACTGGCAGCGGCTGATCTGATCGTGTGTCGCGCCGGGGCCGGCACGCTCTGGGAGAATGCGATCCTCGCCCGTCCGATGATCCTGATCCCGCTTGTCCGCGGGTCTCGTGGAGATCAGTTGCGCAATGCCGAACGGTTCGGTCAGGAGGGTGGCGCGGTGGTACTTGTCAACAGCGAGACTCTGCACCGCGATCTGTGGCGGGAGATCGAGCGGCTTCGCATGGAGCCTGCGAGAGCAGAAGAGCTTGGCAGACGCGCACGGTCGCTTGTCCGGCTGGATGCCACAGAGGTCATTGCCGGTCTGATCACCGCTGTCTCAGGCCGGCAGGGGAACAAGAAGTGAGTATTGCAGGCATAGACATTGTATTCGGCATAGTTATCCTCTTCATGGGTATCCGTGCTGCCATTCGTGGATTCGTTCGCGAGCTGCTGGGCACAGGTGCTTTCATACTGGGAGTCGTGGTGGCCATGGTCTTCAGCGGCTCGGCCGCCGGGCTCATTGATCAGTACATGGGTCCTTCGATCTGGAGTCAGGTCATCGCATTCCTGGCGCTCTTTCTGATCGTCTATCTGGTCGTGAAAATCTTTGAATCCGCTCTGAACAGACTTATTGAACGCATCCATCTTGACCAGCTTGATCACGCGCTCGGACTCTTTCTGGGGTTGATTGAAGGTGTGGTCGTTGTCTTTGTGCTGCTTTTGCTCATTCAACTGCAGCCGTTTTTCGCGCCGGAGTCCCTGATCGCCGGGAGTCTGACTGCACGACTGCTGGTGCCACTTATGCCGTTCGTCTCGGAGTTTCTCCGAACCGGGAGGCTCGATGTTTGAGAACATCATTGGCCAGGCGTCAGTGATTTCGCGTCTTCGGACTGAGTTGCAGCACCAGGCCCTTCCTCCGGTGCTGCTGTTCTGCGGCGCCGACTACTCGGGAAAGAGCTCCACTGCACTGGAACTGGCGCGAACCCTTACCTGCAGCAGCAAAGACAAGACGGTGCCCTGGACATGCCGATGCACGAGCTGCACGCAGCAGCGGCATCTTATGCACCCGCAGACCCTCCTGCTCGGCAGCAGATACTTCAGCCGGGAGATCCAGGTCGCAATCCATACGCTTAAGCGGACCGATCGCCGACCGGTTCGCTTTCTGCTCGAACGGTCGGTCCGCAAACTCTCGCGGCGCTACGACTCAGAGCTCTGGGAGGGCGATCAGAACAGACTCAAGAAGATTGATCCGCTTCTCGGAAAACTCGATGAGGCGATCTCACCCTATCTTCCGGACTCCGGGTCTGTCCCTGCCGACTCTTTCAGTGACGGGCTCGATGAAATCTCCTCTATCTGCTCCTCCATCATTGACGCCGGTGGTCTTGATGCACCGGTGGATGTGATCCGTCGACTCTCTGCCTGGTCACGAGTTACGCCTGCCGGAGAGGCGAAAGTCGCGATAATCGAAAACATTGATCGACTTGGAGAATCTGCAACAAACGCGTTACTCAAGACTCTTGAGGAACCCGCACCAGGGGTCTACTTCATTCTCACGACCCGGCGAAAGGGAGCCGTCCTGCCGACCATTCGTTCCCGCTCCCGCTCCTACCAGTTCGTTCCGCGTGACCAGAGTGAGAGCTCACAGGTAATCCGCCGGATTTTCCGGGACGAGAGTGCGGAAGTCGCATCCATTCGTGATTACTTTATGCTCATGGATGGTCGCGGCCTACGTCCGCTCGCCGAGCGCTTTATCGAAGGATGTCTCGGTCGCGAGGATCTGGAACTGGGCATGCTCACTGAGATTCAGCACTCCCTGGCGCACCTCGGCGGTGCCGACGGCTTTCTCTACTTTGCAGAGGAGCTGAGTGAGCTCTTCCGGGAGATTCTGCATGCACGCCGTGGCATCTCCGCGAACCGGATTGAGCAGTGGCGAGACCTGCTTCACCAGTGGGCGCACCGTGTCGAGTTCTACCGGATCCAACCGGGGCGAGCCCTTGAGGCGGTGTTTTACGGGATGCGTGATGCATCGTGAGCGTCCCGGGCAGGATGGAGTCTGATGAGAAAGTTCGTAGAGCGCGCACTAGCAAAGTTTGACAAGCTTGACGCGCAGCAGATCAGAAGCCTCCTCCGCGATCTCAGTCTGGAGCACGATCGGCTTGATGCTACCCTGGACTCATTAAGCGACGGTTTACTGGTTGCGGACAGGGATGATCGACTCGTTCAGCTCAACAAGGCAGCCTCGCGGCTCCTGCCGCTCTACGGTCCGGATCTCTACGAGAAACCGGTGCACGAAGTGATCGTTGACGAGGATATCTCACGTTTTGTCGAGCAGACCCTCAAGAATCAGGAGAGCGTGGTAGACCGCGAGTTCACCATAGGCTCAGCGGGCACTATGCGAATTCTGTCTATCTCCGTGACGCCACTGGTTCGAAGCGGACGCATCCAGGGATCGATCGTGCATGTGGTGGACGTCTCTGAAAAGCGATCGCGGGAGGCGAGACTGCGTCGCGCGGAGAGCCTTGCAAGTCTGACGCACATGGCCGCGAGTGTTGCTCACGAGATAAACAACCCGCTCGGAAGCATGAGTATCCACATGCAGCTCATCCAGCGAGCTCTCGCCGCTTTACATGATGAGCGCACCGCAGCCATCAGTGAGAACATTGATGTTGTAAACGAAGAGATCGAACGGCTCCATCGAATTGTCGTGGACTTCATGTTCGCCGTGCAGCCGATGGACACCCGGCTTGCAGATACTCAGTTGAACACGGTCGTACGCGAACTCACCTCGTTCGTGCGGGTTGAACTGCAGGAGGCGGGAATCGAGCTTTCTGAGCAGCTCGAAGAGGACCTCCCTGTTCTGGAGCTCGACGAAAAGTACCTCAAGCAGGCCCTGCTCAACCTTGTCAAGAATGCCATTCACGCCATGCCTGACGGCGGCGAACTTCTCATTGCGACCCGTGCTGTTGGTGAAGAGGTGGAGCTGCGGATCAGTGATACCGGTGTGGGAATGCCGGACCATGTTGTGGGCAAAATTTTCGAGCCTTATTTCACCACCAAGGACCAGGGTACTGGAATCGGACTCACCCTTGTCTACAAGGTCGTGAAGGAGCACATGGGCGACATCTCGGTCATGAGCCAGGAGGGGAAAGGCAGCTCATTTGCTCTGCTGTTCCCGGTGCCACAGAGAGAACAGCACCTGATTGGATGGAAGGGGAACTAAGTGAAGTTCAACGTGATGGTGGTCGACGACGAGAAGAACATCCGTGCCGGACTTGGAAAGGCCATAGAGCTTGACGGCCACAACGTCCTGCTCGCCGAGGACGGTCAGCAGGCATGGGAGCTCGTGGAACAGGAAGAGGTTGATCTGATTATTGCCGATCTGAAGATGCCTAGAATGAGCGGCGAGGATCTGCTGCGCCGCGTGACCCAGAGCTATCCTACGCTTCCGGTCATTATCCTTACCGGGCACGGAACCATTGAGAATGCAGTGCAGGCCATGCGTGACGGAGCCTACGACTTTCTCACGAAACCGGTCAATCTTGACAGACTTGGTCTGCTGGTCAAACGAGCGCTCTCCACCCGGGAGCTCAGTCTCCAGCACCGGGCCCTGCAGCAGGAACTCGAGCAGAAACGGCAGTTCGCCAATATCATTGGTAAGAGCGCCGAAATGCGTCACATCTTTGATGTGGTTCGCCAGGTCGCACCTACCAAGGCGTCCGTTCTGATAACCGGAGAGAGTGGCGTTGGCAAAGAGCTGATCGCCGACGCGATTCACAATCTGTCCAACCGAGGCGAGAAGCCGTTTGTGAAGGTGCATTGTGCCGCACTCAGTGAGAGTCTCCTTGAGAGTGAGCTGTTTGGTCATGAGAAGGGCGCTTTCACCGGTGCCGTGGCCCGGAAGCGGGGCCGATTTGAGCTCTCCCACCTGGGTTCCATCTTTCTCGACGAGATTGGTGAGATCAACCAGAACGTGCAGATCAAGATCCTGCGGGTGTTGCAGGACAAGAGTTTTGAACGTGTCGGTGGCGAGCAGACGCTGAGCGTCGACACGCGGATTATTAGCGCCACAAACAAGGACCTGAAAGCTGAGATTGAAAACGGATCGTTTCGCGAGGATCTGTTCTACAGACTCAACGTGGTGAACATTCATATCCCGCCGCTGCGTGAGCGCAAGGAAGACATTCCGCTCCTCGTTTCATCGTTTATAAAGGAGTTTGCAGCGGAGAACGGGAAGCCGGTAGAAGGGATCGATCCCAAGGCACGTTCAACGCTCTACAACTACAGCTGGCCGGGAAACGTACGGGAGCTGAGAAACTGCATTGAAAGCGCAGTTGTCATGTCGAAGGATCGGGTCATTACGACCGACGATCTTCCCCCCTCGGTTGCTTCAGACACGGAAAGCAACTACGTGCGCATAGAACTTGGCACACGGATGGAGGATGCGGAACGGGAGATTATCCGATCCAACCTTGCCGCGCAGAACGGAAATAAAAGCCGGACTGCAGAGATACTTGGGATTGGAAGGAAAACGCTGCACCGCAAGATAGCGGATTACAAGCTTGAGTCGTAACCGTCAGGGATTGTCACTGATCCGCCGCTGAGCCTTTGTGAGAACCGCAGAGAGCACAATGACAACACTCCACACACCCAGAATGACGAGCAGGGCGAGTTGGGGTGTCGCCAGATACCAGAGCAGAGCGGCGACCCCAAGAACCACGGTTGCTCCATAGACGACCGAGAGTATACTCCATGTGCCAAACCCCAGATCCATGAGCTTGTGATGCATGTGCTCGCGGTCGGCGCTGAACGGGTGTTTGCCTCTCCGCAATCTGCGAAACACGGACGTTGTCATATCAACGATCGGCACCATGAGAATGGTGACCGTAGGGATAAGCGCCATGGACGTGCGGGCTCCATCCGCAATCGCGAGCGGCAGGACACCAAGCACAAAGCCGAGCACGTAGCTTCCTGAATCGCCCATGAACACCCGCGCCTGGGGAAGGTTGAACACAATAAAGCCGAGTAAGGCGCCGAGCAGCGCAACCGCTATTGCAGCTGCAATCCCATTACCGAGCAGGAACGCGACTATCGCGAAAAAGAGAGCGGAGAGCGCGGCGGTCCCTCCAGCGAGTCCATCCACGCCGTCTATGAAATTCAGCGCGTTTGAAATCGCAACTATCCAGATAACAGTGATTGGGTAGCTCCAGAACCCAAGAGAGACCTGTGTCCATATAAACGGGACGGTGAAACTCTCAATGCGAAACGGACCGATCACCACCACCGTCGCCGCAAGGATCTGAACGAGCAGCTTCAGGACTGCGCGGAGATTTCGGAAATCATCGATCAGTCCAAGGAAGTGGATAATCGTCATCCCAACGAGGATTGGAAGGTAACGGACAACAAGGGAGAGAAACCGGACCGCCCACTGCGGTGCCACCGAACCCTGGGACATCGGTCCCGCGGCAAGAAACAGAGCAACAAGGGTAGCAAGCAGGAATGAGATGAAGATGCCGATGCCACCGAGCCGCGGGGTATCAGCCACGTGGATCTTTCGATCGTTGAGCTCGTCATACCAGCGGTTGCGGTGTGCAATTCGAATGATGATCGGCGTGAGAATGAGATTGCAGAGAAACCCGGCAACCATTGTGAAAAGCAGGTGGAGAGTCGTCATGAAGCGCCGCTACGCGGCTCCTCCCTCGTAGAACGCGCGGATACGTGCGTAGCTCTCGTTCAGCTTCTGGGTGATTTTCGTCGCAACAGCCTGTCTCGCCGGATCAGATGAGTGCCGATCGGGGTGGAATGCGCTCATCAGTTTCTTGTGGGCCTTTCTGACCTCTGCAAGTGGAGTCCCGACCGGTACTTCCAGATTTCGAAAGTCGCGTCGCAGATGTTCCGGAACTCCTGCCGGCCGCGCCTGTCGGAAGGACGGACCCGGCTGTTCAGGCTCTCTTTCATCGCGAAGGTAGGCGTCCAGTTCCTCCCAGGCCGCCGTGAGGTCGCTGTCCGTTCGACCGGAAAAGTCTCCGCTGCCGCCCTGTTCATCGTCCAACAGCCCCTCAATAAAGGAGCCCAGCCGGTCAAAGATATCCACTCAATTCCTCTCGGCGTATTGTAGCCTACCGCAGCCTACTTGCAAAGCTACGATGATGGGAAGGCGAACTGATGCAGTCGCCGAAGCGCATCGGTCGTGTGTCCCTCTGAAACAACGATGCTGAGGTTGATGTCCGACGAGCCGAGGGAGATCATCCGTACCGGAACCGGATCAAGACTCGCGAAGAGCCCGGAGAGAAACCGTGGATCACGCAGAAGCCCGTGGCCGACGACACAGATAATGCTCTTATCCCGCTCCACGGAGACTGTCCCGAGTGCGGCAAGCTCGTCCACAAGATCCTCCGTGTCCATGTCTCGGTCCACGGTAACGGAGACTGAGACCTCACTCGTCGCGACAAGATCAACACTTGTGCGGTGCTCATCGAACACGCGGAACAGAGCGTGCAGAAAACCGAATGCATTCAGCATGCGCGAACTCTCGACCGTTATCAGCGTGATACCACTCTTGGAGGCGATCGCGCGAACCCCGTTGACCGGGTGGCGTGCTTCTATTCTGGTGCCAGGATGCTCCGGGTTTCCCGTGTTTTTCACAATTACGGGGATCCCCGCATCTACCGCCGGGCGTATAGTAGACGGGTGGACTACCTTGGCACCGAAGTAGGCGAGCTCAGCGGCCTCCTCGTAGGATATGATTGCCAGTGGCTGCGCTGATGGGACCATCCGAGGATCTGCGGTCATGATCCCGTTTACGTCCGTCCAGATCTCCACAGAGTCCGCCGCCAGCGCCGAACCAAGAATGGTAGCCGTATAGTCAGATCCCCCGCGGCCAAGCGTAGTGGTAACCCCGTCGCGCGTGCTTGCAATAAAGCCCTGCGTCACGTACAACACGCCAGGGGTGGGGGTGATTGCGTCACGCGTCAGTTTCCCGGTCTCTTCCAGCTGGGGTGAGGCAGCGCCGAACTGGTCGTCCGACCGGATCAACCGACGCGCGTCCACGAGAGCCGCGTCAATTCCTGTCTCCTGCGCCGCGGCCGTGATGATTGCGGTTGAGAGCCGCTCTCCGAAACTGAGCAGTGCATCCGAGCTTCGTGGACTGCACTCCCGGATGAGGTAGATACCCTGGATGAGACTTTTGAGCTCTCGAAAGAGCGATGCAACCTCCTGCAGGAGCGTTTCCTGCCGGGTCCCTGATGTGAGATCCCGCACCGCGCTGAGGTGATGGTGTTCGAGCTGATCAACCGATCGAGCTGCCTCCTCCCGGTTGCCGGCGGCCGCCTCGGCGGCGGAGAATACAAGTGCGTCGGTTGTCTTGCCCATTGCTGAGCTCACCAGCAGCGGTGCCTGATCAAGCCGAGAACGGGCAATCTCAAGCGCACGGCGAATCATCGTTGCATCGCGTACACTCGAGCCACCAAACTTGAGAACAATCACCGGTACTCCGCGAAGTATCCGAGCTCCACAAAGGCTTCGGCGTTGAGGATCGCCGCCCCGGCGGCGCCCCTGACGGTGTTGTGGCCCAGAATCACCATCTTGTGTCCGAGCACCGGGCACCGACGCAATCGGCCAACGACGGTTGCCATTCCGTTCTCCAACCAGATGTCGAGAGCAGGCTGGGGACGGTCGGGAGCATCCATGTAGACGATCGGTCTGGTCGGCGCCGAGTGGAGCCCGCGTTCCTGAGGAAAACCGGTGAACGTCTCCAGGAGCTCTCGGATCTCCTCTGTTCCCGCAGGAGTCCTGGTAGCAAAACTGACCGTCTCCAGATGCCCATCGAATACCGGCACCCGATTGCACTGTGCGCTCACGGTCACTCCGGCCGGCTTGATTCGCTCCCCAACCAGCGAGCCAAGGATCTTTGCGACCTCTTCCTCCAGTTTCTCTTCCTCACTCTTAATGTACGGGATGACGTTCCCAAGGATGTCCATGCTCGGGACCCCGGGGTATCCGGCGCCGGAGATCGCCTGCATGGTCGTCACCTGCACCGATGTGAGTCCCAACGCTCTCTCTATGGGCGCAAGTGCCATTGCCAGGAACATAGTCGAGCAGTTTGAGTTGGTGACCAGGGCGCCAGGCCCCGGTTGACTCTTCACAAGTTCGAAATGGTCGGAGTTCACTTCAGGGATGATCAGCGGAACGTCCGGGTCCATCCGATGATTGGAGCTGTTAGAGATGACCACGTGGCCCGCTCCTGTGAGCCGGCTCTCTGCCTCACCTGCTACGGAAGAGTCAAGACCGGAAAAGAGAAGCTTTGATTCAACGGGATCTGAGAGCGCCTTGACCGTGAGCATGCCGATCTCGCCTGGAACTGGAGTCTCCTGTTTCCAGGCGACAATCTCGGCGTATCTGTTTCCTGCCGAACGTTCTGAGGCTATCAGCTCCCGTACCTCGAACAGAGGGTGATGCTCGAGCAGGCGAACGAACTTCTGGCCCACTGTGCCGGTTGCGCCAAGGATACCCACTCCAATTTTGCTGCTCACATTGCCTCCAGACGGGAACGATAATGATTGGCTCGGGGTGGGGCAAGACATGAAGGTGTCACGTGTCAATTGCATCCCGCTTGATTCTCCACTACCCTAAGTGACCGAGACACATATATTGAGGAGCTCCATGCATACTGACTTTCGTGCCCGCGTCAAGCGCGCAGCCGCATCAATCGACTCCCACCTCTACGAAAGGCCCGCCGTTGGTGTGGTGCTGGGCTCGGGTCTGTCCAACGTGGTCGATACCCTTTTCCCCGGGGATCGCTCCCTCGTATCAATCCCGTACTCGGAAATCGAGGGCTTTGGAGTGCCTTCGGTGGCCGGACACCGTGGCGAGCTGAAAGTCGGGGGCGCGACGGCGGTGTTTGCCGGACGCTTTCACTTTTACGAGGGCAAGTCGCTCGACGATGTTGTTCTGCCGGTCGCAACGCTTGCTGAGCTTGGCGTGCGGACCGTGCTTGTGACGAATGCGGCGGGAGGCATCAATCCGGGTTTCTCCCCCGGGGATCTTGTCCTGATCACCGACCATATCAATCTGCTCGGGACAAATCCCCTTATCGGGCCGAGGGACGAGAGCTCCGTTGCTCGATTCCCCGACATGACCGAGGTCTACTCTCGTGAGCTGATCAAGGTTGCCAGAGAGATCGACCCCGACCTTAAAGAGGGCGTGTACGCGGCCCTGACCGGGCCAAGTTATGAGACTCCAGCGGAGATCCGCATGCTTCGGACGCTTGGTGCGGATCTGATTGGCATGAGCACCGTTCCCGAGACTATAGTGGCAAGAAGTTACGGGATGACGGTGCTTGGCCTCTCGACGGTGACAAACCTTGCCGCAGGAATGTCGGGGAAGGAACTCGACCACGCGGAGGTGGTCGAAGTAAGCGCCTCTATCGAGAAGCGAATGACAAGACTGCTGCGCGAACTCATACGGCGGTTGGAGAGCTGAGTTTGGGGATCCAAGCTCGCATAGCAACCGAGGCCGCCTGGACAATACGCGCAGCCATTGATGAGATGAGCGGTGCGGAGGTCGCGTTTGTCTGCTCGCTCGACGAGCAGGGAGTCGTCCAGGCGGCCTCGCCTGTTGCGAGGGGCACGGCGCAAGCGGTGCCCGCGCCTATGCTTCATCTGTCGCGGGGCGATGTTGTCATCCATAACCATCCCTCCGGTGTGCTGCTGCCGAGCCGGGCGGACGTATCGGTCGCCGCCGAGCTATCGGAGAGCGGTGTGGGATTCTACATCGTCAATAATGATGTTACCGATCTGACTGTCGTCTGTGAGCCGGTTGAGCCGGTTGAGATTCAGCCGATCGATCCCAACGCCCTCGCGGACATTCTTGACGCCGGAGGGCCCTTGTCTGAGCTCTTCGCGGAGTTCGAGGCACGTGAGAGTCAGCTCGAGATGCTCAAACGGGTCGCACATGCCTTCAATGAAGATCAGGTTCTTGCCGTGGAGGCCGGGACCGGTGTTGGAAAGAGCTACGCGTACCTTATTCCGGCTCTCGCCTGGGTCGATGCAAATCAAGAGCGAGTCGTTATTTCCACGGCCACCATTAATCTCCAGCAGCAGCTGGTTGAGAGAGACATTCCGATGGTCCAACGGCTGCTCGGGACCGAGCTCTCGGTTGTTCTGGTGAAGGGGCGGGGAAACTATCTCTGTGAGAAGCGGTTGGGCGAGCTTGTCGAAGAACAATCGCTGTTCGCCTCCAGTGACGACCCATCGACCGAGAGTGATTCCTGGGTGCCCGACGAGATCGATGCGCTGCGGGCCTGGGCACAGAGTACGGAGACCGGCAGCCGTACGGATCTTCCGTTCGTCGTGCCGGATGAGGTCTGGAGCCAGGTCAACTCTGACGCAGACAGCTGTACCGAGGTGACTTGCAGACTCAGGGAGAACTGTTTCTTTCAGCGGGCGCGAAGAGAGGCGGCCGCGGCGAGAGTTCTGGTGGCCAACCATCATCTTCTGTTCGTTGATCTGGCTCTGAGGGTGGCGGGCATCGGCTTTGAGACACGGGCTGTTCTTCCGCCGTTCCAGCGAATCATCTTTGATGAGGCTCATGGCATAGAGAACAGTGCGACAAGTCTTTTCAGTGAGAGTTTCTCCCAGTTCAGTATTCGCAAGCACATGCGAAGGCTGCGTCGCTCCGGTCGGGGACAAAACCTGGGGCTTCTCGCCCGGGTTCGCCAGAGAGGCGCCGACGCGAAGCGGGTCGTGGAAGCTACCGGCCTCGTTGAGAAGGTGGAAGAAGCGGCAGTTGCGCTGAATCAGACGGCGACGTCCCGGATTGAGGACCCCACCTTCCGCTTTACCCTCTCCACTGACCGCTCGCTTGTGGCCTCGCTCCTCGACCCGGTTGGTGAGTTGCGCGCACGGACGATGGCTCTTACCGATTCCCTGGCTGCAATACTCGAAGATGACGACGGCGAAGAGGCGGGCCCGTTTCACGACCTTCGCGTGGTCGAGCGGCGTCTCGAGCGGTTGATCACGCTCTTTGGACAGTTTCAGGACTATCAGAATCATAGCGACCGCGTTTTCTGGATCGAACTGAGAAAGGCAACTGATGGATTACGCTTCTCCCGCTTCATCTCAAGCCCGCTGGACATTGCAACGGTCATGCGTGAGGCGGTGTACGACAATTTTGAGACGGTGGTGTTTACCAGTGCCACGCTTACCGTGGCGGGCAGTTTCGACTACTGGGGCGGCCGGGTCGGCCTCCACGGTCTCTCCCGGGACGTGCTGGGTGAACAGTTCCCATCCCCCTTTCCCTACTCAGAATGCGCATTGCTCGCCGTACCTACCGACGCACCGCCTGTCCAGGATGCCGGGTATGCGCCGTTCCTCCATCAGTTTCTCCGGGATGTGCTGGCCCTCACCGAAGGCCATGCGCTCATCCTGTTCACATCCTACGAAATGCTTCGCAACGCATACGACGCCACTCGTGATCATCTCGCAGAGCTGGGCGTCGTCTCTTTGAAGCAGGGCGATGATGATCGGACGCGACTGCTCGCCCGGTTCCGCGAGGATCTCTCGAGTGTTCTGTTTGCTACAGAGAGCTTCTGGCAGGGTGTTGATGCGCCAGGTGAAACGCTACAGCTTGTGGTCCTGTGCAGACTACCGTTCCGAGTGCCGACCGATCCGGTGCTTATGGCACGAACGGAAGCGCTTGAAGCGCGGGGTGGCAATGCGTTCTTTGATCTCTCTCTGCCGGAGGCTGTCATGAAGTTCCGGCAAGGGTTTGGCAGACTCATCAGGCGCGGCACCGACCGAGGTGTGGTTGCGATCACCGATAATCGCCTTGTCACAAAACGCTACGGAAGTCAGTTTCTGTCATCGCTGCCTGAGACGCGACGAAGCGTGGGATCAGCATCTGCAGTGCTCGAGGAGATCGAGCGGTTCCTGTTTCCTTAAAAAAAAGAGCTGCCCGTAGGCAGCTCTTCTTAGTTGTTGCTCAAGTTACTCTATGACCGCAATTATGTCGGGCATCTTGATGATGAGATGATCCTTACCGTCGATCTCCACGGTTGTCCCGGCGTACTTGTCATACATGACCTTGTCACCTTTTTTGACCGTGATGACGTCCTTGTCATCGCCAACTGCCTCGACCACTCCGGTCTGGGTCTTTTCCTGCGCCGTCTGGGGAATAAAGAGCCCGCTCGAGGTCTTCTCTTCAACCTCGATAATGCTCAGCAATACCCGATCACCAATAGGCTTAACCTTCATCTTGTTCCTCCTGGAATACTACATGAGTGTTCATACTGCTCGCTGATTTCTTCGTAATATACCGGCCACCATTTCTGCGGTCAAGATTCCCGGGGGTGTCATGAAGCTTGGTGATTCGGCTCCAGAGCCCGGATTGCCCGCGGTTCACTGCCGGCATTATCTTTCCCGCATAGCCCATGCGAAACTGGCGTCTCGACTATCAGCGCGGGAGGCGATGGCTCCACAGGCATCAACCGGTCCGTGCGCTTACCTGTCTCGAACGGGCCCTGCTCACTATCCCTACTGAACGGCGGCGGCAGCTCACCCCTTGCCACTCGCGACGTCGTGAGCTCGCGCTTCTTTTTTATTACTTCGCGATTGCACTACGGAAAACCGGGCTTCATAACCGCAGCGTTGCAAGCCTCGTCGAGTCCACACGCCTGATGAAGCGCGGCCAGATCCGCCGAAAGCTCTACGCAGTCACCAATCGGTATGGCATGGCATGGTATAGGATAGCGTTGGAAAACGATCGGCACGCATTTTATGGCATACAGCTCTCCCGCTACCTTGCGGAGAAGAAGAGTCACAGGCTCGGCACTCGGGCGGAAATAGATATGATAGCTGAGCTCATTGATGAATACTGGGAGTACATTTCCAGAGTGTTTCCCATTCATGGATTGTCGACTGATCAGAAGCGGGAGCTGTTCAACGAAGTCAAGCTGGTCTTCCCCCAGAATGAGCCTCCCGCAACGAAGGGGGAGGAGGTTGCCGTGGATTTTGTTCATGGAAAAAGACTTACACCGGACGATACCTGCGCCTGCGGCAGCGGTCTTCCGTTCAAGCTTTGTCACGGACGCATCCCGGGGGTCGACGAGCTCCTGATTGGGCAGTTCTGACCCACTATAGTGGTCGAATCCCCAAGATGGGCCATTTTAACGCAAAACAGCAATGCGTCCATTGATCAATTTCACGGCTCTCAGTAACTCCCGGTGGCATAGTGACTTAGAGCGTCGGTTTCAGCTGCTCTTTGGCACGGTCATTGCTCCTGAGTGACCGGAGGCACAATGGCAGCAGGTTCAGTCAAGACGTATAGCAGATCTTCACGGGACGACGAGAACGTCCTTTCCATCTACCTTCGTGAGATAAACAAAGTTCCGCTCCTCACTCGTGAAGAGGAGACCTATTACGCAACTCTGGCGCAGGAAGGGGATGAGCCGTCAAAGCACAAACTCGTGCAGGCAAACCTCCGATTCGTAGTAAACGTGTCGAAGAAGTATCAGAATCAGGGCCTTCCGCTCTCAGACCTTATCAGCGAGGGAAACATAGGACTAATGAACGCGATTGAGCGTTTTGATGTGAGCAAGGGCTATCATTTTATCTCTTACGCAGTTTGGTGGATTCGACAGGCAATCCTCAAAGCGATCTGCGAGAAGTCGAGAATGATTCGGCTTCCCCTCAATCGGGCGAATGAGTTGGTTCAGATAGAGAAGGTGCGCAAGGAGATACAGGGTCGGGTCGGGGAAGAGGCCGAGATTCTGCACGTGGCACGAGCGCTCAACATGAACAAAGAGCACGTAGCAGATCTTATCAACATAAGCCGCGAGCTCATCAGCCTCGAGACTCCGGTCTACGCGGAGAAGGACTCAAGCATCCTTGGCGACTTCGTTGAGGACGACGGGTACCAGGCGCCTGACTCCCATGTCGTGGAGAAAGCGCTCAAGGACGATATCAACGAGGTGCTTACAACCCTCACTGAGAAAGAAAGTGAGATCGTTCAATTTCGATTTGGCCTCAACGGCCGCAGTCCCCTCTCTCTCAAGGAAATCGGCGATCGCTACCACTTGACAAAAGAGCGCATACGGCAGATCGAGAAAAAGGCGCTGCGGCGTCTCCAGCATCCCAGCCGGATAGACCGACTGGAAGCTTACATCGCGTAACGTATCGTTAAGCTACAACGCCCAGTGTTGCATCGTTGACACTGGGCGTTTTTTTGTCTAGTCTTAAGCCAGTATTTCCTTTCACTAATCACATTTGGGGGTAATTCCATTCATGAAGTACGTTTATTTTTTCGGCGACGGTAAGGCTGAGGGCAGCAAGGAAATGAAAGCCTTGCTCGGAGGCAAGGGCGCAAACCTCGCTGAGATGTCAAGCATTGGGGTTCCGGTTCCTCCGGGCTTTACGATCTCCACTGAGGTATGTGAAGCATACTACGACAATAAAAGATCGATCCCGAAAGATGTAGCTGAAGAGGTTGAGAAGAACCTCAGCCGCCTCGAGAAGCTGATGGGCAAGAAACTTGGCCAGGCCGATGATCCGCTGTTGGTCAGTGTTCGTTCCGGCGCGGCGGTGTCAATGCCGGGAATGATGGACACCGTTCTGAACCTGGGTCTCAACGATAAGGCCGTAAAGGGCCTTGTTGACAAGAGCGGGAATGAGCGGTTCGCCTGGGATGCGTACCGCCGCTTTATAAACATGTTCGGCAACGTAGTTATGGGCGTCAGCCATGAGTACTTTGAAGAGGCACTGGGAAAGATCAAGAAGAAGAAAAAAGTTGAGCTCGATACTGAGCTCGACGCTGCCGATCTGCAGACAGTTGTGGATGCCTACAAGGAAGTATTCAAGAAGCACACAAAGCAGAGCTTCCCGCAGGATCCCATGAAGCAGATGTGGGCTGCGGTTGACGCAGTCTTTGGTTCGTGGAACAACGAGCGGGCCAACTCCTATCGCAAGATCAATGAGATCAAGGGTCTCAAGGGTACTGCGGTCAACGTTCAGTCGATGGTCTTTGGTAACCTTGGGGACGACTCCGGCACCGGAGTCTGTTTTTCACGTGATCCGTCAACCGGAAAGAAAGTATTCTACGGTGAGTACCTGATGAATGCCCAGGGAGAAGACGTGGTTGCCGGTATTCGCACGCCGATGGCTCTGAAGACGCTCGAGAAGAAAGACCCTACCATCTACAAACAGCTTGTAGACGTAAAAGATCGACTCGAGGCGCACTACAAAGACATGCAGGACATGGAGTTTACCATCCAGCAGGGTAAGCTCTATCTGCTTCAGACGAGAAACGGAAAGCGTACCGGTGCCGCTGCAATCAAGATCGCCGTCGATCTTGTCGGCGAAAAGAAGATTGACAGAGAGACTGCGCTCACTCGGGTCACTCCTGACCAGCTCGATCAGGTGTTCCATCCGCAGATTGATCCCAAGGCGAAGAAGAGCAACAAGGCTGTCGCCAAGGGTCTGAATGCGAGTCCCGGTGCGGCCCGCGGTCAGGTTGTCTTCACTGCCGAAGACGCTGCCGCCTGGAAAGCCGATGGTAAGCAGGTGCTGCTTGTCCGCAAGGAAACCAGCCCGGAGGACATTGAGGGAATGCACGCTGCCGAGGGTATCCTGACCTCCACCGGTGGAATGACCAGCCATGCGGCAGTTGTTGCCCGCGGTATGGGTAAGCCGTGTGTTGCCGGCTGTAAGGATGTCGTAATCGACAAGAAGAGGCTGGCGGTTGACGGGAAGACCGTGAAGCAGGGCGACTACATGACTATCGACGGGACAACCGGCGAGGTCTTTATCGGTCAGCTCGACGTCAACGACCCCAAGATTTCCGGTGAGCTCAACACCTTCCTCAGCTGGGCCGATGATGTTCGCCTGAAGGCCAAGCGCGACAACATAAAGCAGGTGGGACTCAATGTCCGCACCAACGCCGACACTCCCGGTGATGCGAAGCGTGCACGGCAGTTCGGAGCCGAAGGCATTGGCCTGTGCCGAACCGAGCACATGTTCTTTGATGAAGACAAATTGTTCACCTTCCGGCAGATGATTCTCGCGGAGGATCTCGAGGCTCGGAAGAAGGCCCTGAAGAAGATCCTTCCGCTTCAGAAGAAGGACTTCAAGGGTATCTTCAAAGCGATGGATGGCCTGCCGGTCACCGTTCGTCTGCTCGATCCGCCGCTGCACGAGTTCCTGCCGCATGAGAAGGCCGAGATGAAGGAGCTTGCCGACGCCATTGGTATCTCCCCGGGACGGGTAAAAGCAAAGGTCGAGAGCCTTGCAGAATCGAACCCCATGCTCGGGCACCGAGGCTGTCGACTCGGCATCACCTATCCTGAGGTCTACGACATGCAGGTGGAGGCGATCATGACAGCAGCCTGTGAGGTTGCAAAGACAGGGACCAAAGTGATCCCTGAAATCATGATTCCACTGGTGGGTACCAAAGCGGAGCTTGCTGTTCTGCGGGAAAATGCGATTACAGTGGCCGAGGACGTGCTTGCCAAGAATAAGCAGAAGGTACCGTACCACGTTGGCACCATGATTGAGATCCCGCGTGCGGCCCTGATCGCTGATCAGATCGCCGAAGAGGCTGACTTCTTCAGCTTCGGCACCAACGATCTCACCCAGATGGCGTTCGGATACAGTCGGGACGACGTTGGAACATTTGTGCCGGAATATATTGATCAGAACATCCTTGAAGAGGATCCGTTCGCAGTGCTCGATCAGACCGGTGTTGGTCAGCTCGTTGAGATTGGTGTGACGAAAGGTCGATCCACGAAGCCTGACCTCAAGGTTGGCATCTGTGGAGAGCACGGTGGTGAACCAAAGTCGGTAGAGTTCTGCTACCGCGTGGGTATGAACTACGTCTCCTGCTCTCCGTTCCGGGTGCCAATAGCGCGGCTTGCCGCTGCTCAGGCAGTCTTGAACAACCGATAGATTACTCTTACCGGATAAGAGGAAGCTGCCCCAAGTCGGGGCAGCTTTTTTTATGCAGGGATCTTTTCAGGGCACAAAAAAGCCCAGCACAGGCTGGGCAATGCCGCCGAACAGAATCGAACTGTTGACACGTGGATTTTCAGTCCACTGCTCTACCAACTGAGCTACAGCGGCAAACGTTCCCGTAGGGTAATGATTCACGATCACCTCGTCAAGTTTCTGTGGGCGTTGACCGCGACACCTGCACGTCCTATGCTGCCCACATGGACCGTCGAAGGCGTGCGAGTGAGGCGTACCAATCTGAGAGCAGCAGGAAGCCATCCAAGCGGAAGCCCTCCGACAGCGAGGGTGCCCATACGGCCTCAGGTGATCAACCCCCGGTTTCAGGACGGGAGGCCGGTTTTAATAAGACGATCGACCGCGCTGCACCTCCTCCGGCGGAGAGCACCGCACGGAGCCCCGGGGAAGGTGTCACGGAGCCTGGGGATTCGATCGCCCGGGTCCTCGGGGATGGAAACCTTGATCGGGCAGCCCGGCTGCTTATCGCCATGGGAACCGACCGTGCCGCGCGTGTTATCTCACATCTCGACACTACAGAGGTTGAAGCGGTCACCCGGGCGATCATGGAGACCGAGCATGTCTCGCGTGGTGAGCTCGCCGGTGCAAGTGAACCCGCAGCGTCTGATCACACGCTGCGAGGTGGACCAGAGGTGGCCAGACAGATGCTTGTTGCTGCCTTTGGAGAGGAGGAGGGCGAGCGTCGTTTCTTCGTCACCGTTCCCAACGCCCCTGAGCACCACTTCGCCTTTCTCAATGACCTTGAGCCGGCTCAGATTCACGCTGCTCTTCGGGACGAATCGCCGGGCGTCGTCTCACTCGTCATCGCCCATATTGATCGCACTCTTGCTGCCGCGGCGTTTGCAACGCTTTCTGCGGACCTGCAGCCGGTCGTCGCGCGTCGGATAGCTCGTATGGGCCGGCTGAGTCGCTCAACGGTCGTTCAGGTGGAGGCGGCGTTGCGGGAGAAGATCAGAACCATCGGGACCCATCGTAGTACGGATCACGCCGGAGGCTCGGCGCAGTTGGCGGCGATCATCCGTCATCTGCCTCCGGCGGAGGCAGATGCGATTGTCTCAGAGCTCGACGGGGTGGACCCACAGATGGCAGATGCAATTCGGCGGGAGCTGCTTACCGCGGACGTGCTGGAGATGCTTCGACCTCGGGATCTCGCGGATCTGCTGCGTGAGTTCGACGAGAAGGAGATCGCCTTGCTCTTGAAAGGCAAGCGGGAAGAGCTGCGTGCTGCCGTTCTTCGGGCAGTCAGCGACCGGAGGGCCGCAGACATCAGCGAAGAGTTTGCTCACCTGGGTCCGCAGACGCGTGAGGATGTGGACCGGGTAACCTTTGAGGTCCTCCAGCGTCTGCGAGAGCGGGAGCAGGACGGTTCGCTACTTGTACCGAGAGAGGGTGATCGGTATATTTAGCGGACTCCGGAGGTAGTTTTGTACTCAACTCGCATCGCCTATCTGCTCTGGTTTGCAACATTTTTCGGAATGTCCGGCCTGCATCGTCTCTACCTGGGAAAGATCGGCAGTGGCATCCTCTATCTCGTCACCTGGGGATTATTCGGGTTTGGGACAATCTACGACGCGGTGACGCTTCCGGAGCAGGTGCAGGAGGCACGCATCAAGGCGAAGATGCGACATGCGATCGATCGAAGCTTTTCGCAGCTTGACACCCCTCGGAGGGAGCGCCCAGCCGCGCGAGAGTCGCTCGAGCACGCGATTCTTCGTGTGGCGAAAGCGCACCACGGCGTTGCCTCACCGGCGGCGATCGCTCTGGAAGCGAAGATCTCCGTGGACGAGTCTCGATCCCAGCTCGACAAGCTCGTCGACAAGGGTATCGCAGAGGTTCGAGTGCGAAAGAACGGCACAATCGTCTACGCGTTTCCGGACTTTCTGGACGACGAAGGTGCCTCCGGCCTGGAAACTTTCTGATCTCGGGGAAAATCTATGACAGCAAATGAGCTTCGCAGTAAGTACATTGAGTTTTTTAGTACCAAGGGACACGCGGAGATCTCCGGCGCCTCCCTGATTCCACAGAACGATCCTACCGTTCTCTTTACCACCGCGGGTATGCATCCATTGGTGCCCTATATTCTTGGGCAGAAGCATCCCGCAGGTAGTCGGCTCGTGGATGTTCAGCGCTGTATCCGCACTGGTGACATTGAGGACGTCGGCGATTCCTCCCACCTCACCTTTTTCGAAATGCTGGGAAATTGGTCCCTCGGGGAGTATTTCAAGGCTGAAGCGATTGCCATGAGCTGGGAGTTTCTCACCAGTCCTCGCTGGCTCGGACTTGATCCGTCCAAGCTTGCGGTGACCTGTTTTGCCGGAGATGAGGCGGTGGCTCAGGATACGGAGTCCGCGGCTGTCTGGAAGAGTCATGGCGTTCCGCAGGAGAGAATCTACTTTCTTGGCAGGAAGGACAACTGGTGGGGACCGGCCGGGGAGACCGGACCGTGTGGTCCGGACACCGAGATGTTCATTGATACCGGCATCCCCGGAACGAACGAGAGCCGGCCGGGGGTGTCCGATGGAAAGTGGCTCGAGATCTGGAATGATGTATTCATGCAGTACAACAAGCAGCCGGACGGATCGTTCGCGACCCTTGATCGCAAGTGTGTGGACACCGGAATGGGCATCGAGCGAACCATCACCATTCTCCAGGGAAAGAAGAGCGTCTATGAAACCGAGCTCTTCACCCCGATCATCAGAAAGATCGAGGAGCTTTCCGGCGCCCGTTACGGTGAGTCCGAGCAGACCGACACCTCGATTCGCATCATTGCCGATCACGCGAGGGCGGCGACACACATCATTGGAGATGAGGCAGGCGTTGCACCGTCCAACGTGGGTCAGGGATACATCCTTCGCCGGCTCATCAGGCGCGCCGTTCGTCATGGACGAAAACTTGGTTTGACCAAGCCGTTCCTCTCACTGATTGCCGAAGTAGTCATTGAGATGTACGCCGATATCTACATATCGATCGATCGCAAACGGGCTGAGATTGTAGGCGAGCTGACCGGCGAGGAAGAGCGCTTTCTCGAGACACTGCGCAAAGGTGAGCACGAGTTCGAGAAGCTGCTCCCGAATCTGGAGAAGAATCCAAAGAAGACCATTCCCGGGCGTGTGGCGTTTCGCCTCTATGACACCTACGGGTTTCCCATCGAGATCACTGAGGAACTTGCACGCGAACACGGCATGAGCGTTGACCGTGAAGGGTTTGACGACGCCTACCGAAAGCATCAGGAGAAAAGCAAGAGTGACTCCGCCGGTGTGTTCAAGGGCGGTCTTGCCGACCATACGGAGATGACGACCCGGCTGCACACTGCTACGCACCTGCTTCACAAGGCGCTGCGGACGGTCCTGGGAGAACACGTGGCTCAGAAAGGAAGCAACATCACGCAGGAGAGGCTTCGCTTTGATTTCTCTCACCCCGACAAGATGACACCGGAGCAGATCAAGCAGGTCGAACAGATCGTCAACCAGCAGATAAAGAGAGATCTGCCGGTTGATTTCAATGAGATGACGCTGGAGGAGGCACGGGACTCCGGGGCGATCGCCCTGTTTGGCGACAAGTACGACGAGGTGGTGAAGGTCTATTCAATTGGGGACTTCTCAAAGGAGGTGTGTGGTGGACCCCACGTCTCACACACGCAGGAGCTCGGGCAGTTTCGGATCGTGAAGGAACAGAGCTCCAGTCAGGGTGTGCGCCGAATCAAGGCGGTGCTCTCCTAGGAGCTCCGTTCGCTCGATACCTGTCTCTCACTGCTCGTCGCGGTACCGCTTGAGCAGCTCCTCCACGTAGGTATCCTGCTCTCCGCTCTCGAGATAGTGCTCAAGCGTGGTCACCGCCTTCTGGTAGTCATCCGTCTGAGCATAGGTCTGTGCGAGCTCAATCGCCACTCGGTGGTTCCGAGGCTCGCGTTCTGTAAGCTCTTCGAACACCGAGATTGCCGCGAAGAGATCCCCCCGAAGCCGGTGCACTATTGCCACTCCTATCCGGGCGTACAGATCATCGTCGACAGAGAGGGCCTTCTCGTAGGAGACCATCGCTTCATCCAGGTCGCCAAGCGTGCGGTAGGCGTCACCCGCTCGGGTGAGAATCACCCGATTCTCAGGGTCATTCGCAAGGATCCGGTTCCAGTATGCAAGGCTCTGCTCAGCGTCATGGGTACCGCGGTAGCAGTCGGCAAGCCCGAACAGGGCGTAAAAGTTCCCTGACTCTCGTTCGAGAGCCTGCTCGAAGAACGGAATGCCCTCTTCAAAGCGCTTGAGTTTCCGGTAACAGTTTCCAATCGAGGTCAGTACACGGATGTCGGTCCTTGCTCCGGAGAGTGTGCGCATCCGGGTCCAGTGCTCGAGAGCGAGCTCGTACTCGCGATGATCGTAGTGCAGGTGACCGAGTCCGATCAGTGCGTACGGGTTGTCCTGCTCGAGCTCGAGCACTCGGTCGTAGAGTTCCTTCGAGCGCTGCTTGTTGCGCAGCTTTCGATACCCGTCGGCCACGCGGGTGAGTACGGTGACGTTAGTGTCATCAAAGGTAAGGTAGCGTTCCCAGACCTCCACCGCCTGACGATAGTTTCGCAGGGATCGCCACGCATCCGCAAGCCCGAAGAGAGCGAAGCTGTTCTCCGGGTCCGTCTCGAGGCAGCGCTCATAGTAAGAGATAGCCTTATTCTGCTCTTTTCGCTTGCGCGCTGCATCTCCCATCCCGACGAGGGCATAACTGTTGGTCGGCTGCTCATCAAGAATGCGGCTGAATCGCTGTTCGGCCTCCTCTATCTGGTTGTTCCTGAGTAAACGGTAGCCTTCCTGGCTGAGCTGAGAGATCGTGTCGTGCCCGTCACTCATTGGGCGACTCCTCTATCCAGGCCCGAATTACCCCTGCCATTCTTTCAACAAGATACTCAGTCTTGCGTCGCTCCGGTGCGAGCCAGTACATCCGAAACGCTTCAAGAGGCTCGTTCTTCTTCATGTAGTAGTCCCCCACGCGGATCAGCCCGTCGGTGTACCGCGCGGTGAGGAAGATGCGTCTTGCCTGGTCAATATGTCCGTCATTGAACAGGGTGTTCCCTTTGCGGATCAATGCGCTGCGCTGTGCCGCGCTCAGTTCCACTGGGGCGGTGGTCTTTTGAAAGCCCTGCGCGGCGAGTCGGTCGTTGAACACCTCTTTCGCGTCTTTCATAGTGGTGTGGACTATATTGCTCCCTTGGTGGACATGGTGGCGTCTGACGGGCCTGCAGGTGCGTATGCCTGAGCAATTGCTTTCCCGAGCGCCTTGAACAGCGCCTCTACCATGTGGTGGGAGTTCTCCCCATAGCGACACTCGAGATGAAGGGAAATCTCTGCCCGATTGGTTAGCGCCAGGAAAAACTCCCTGAACAGCCAGAGAGGAAATGCGCCGGCGTAGTCCTGCGGGTAGCTCGGCCTGTAGACCAGAGTGGGTCGTCCACAGACGTCGATGGTTGCTTCACTGAGCGCCTCGTCCATCGGGATGACTGCGTGTCCGAACCGGGCTACCCCGCCGCTTGATCTGAAGATAGACGCGAGGCAGCTTCCAATCACCAGCCCGGTGTCTTCAACAAGGTGATGGGGATCAACCCCGGTGTCTCCGGTGGCACGAATTGAGAGACCGAATCCACCGTGAAAGGCGAATGCGTGAAGCATATGGTCAAAGAATGGAACCGTGGTATCCACCTTCACCTCGTGGCTCTCAAACGAGAGCGAGACGGTGATATCGGTCTCCCTCGTGGTTCTGGTCTCTGTGTGTGCTCGACTCACGCGTTGCTCCCTATAGCCAGAGTATCGACAAACGTATCAATCTCCTTGTAATGAAACTTGTAGTATGCAGGGTTGGCTATGAGGGTAACACGAATAGTGGCAAGCTCTTCAATCACCTCCAGATCATGGGCGCGAAGTGTGTTCCCTGTCTCCACCAGATCAACAATAAAAGGAGCCAGTCCCAGTACCGGCGCCAGCTCTACCGATCCGCCAAGCCTGATCACCTCTGCGCGAATCCCGCGTGAGGCGAAGTGCGAGCGCGCAAAACGCGTGAACTTGCTCGCAACCACAAGCTGACCGCCGGTACTCTGCGGATGAGTGCCCTTTGGGCCTGCGAGACACATCCGAGTGCTCCCAAACGGCATCTCCGCGAGCTCGAAGAATGGGAAGCCACTCTCGAATATAACGTCCGTCCCGCAGACGCCAAGTCCGGCTATGCCGTGATGGACGTAGGTGGGGAGATCACTGTTCTTAACCAGCAGGATCCGGAGCCGACCTGAGCTGTCGCTTGCCACGAGTTTCCGCTTCTCAAAGGTAATGGAGAAGCCCCGTTCTGTGAGAAACGCTTCGCTCTGTTCCTGCAGCCGACCCTTCGGCAGTGCGAGCGTCAATGGTGAATGGGTGCTCATAGCCTGACTACCTTCCCCTGTTTCCGCGCCGCACGAGCGGCGAGCGCGCGATCGGTGAAACTTGGGCCGTCGGCGGTCTCAACATTGGGAAGCGGCGCATGGGAGTTGCCGCGCAGCAGGCCCTGGATCCGTCGCAGCATGACGGAAAACCCGACAGACGGCGCCTGAAAACCGAAACGCCCTAGCAGCCCGTCATAGCGCCCGCCGCTTGCAATGGGTGCGGAGACTCCCTGGGCGTATGCCTGGAACACAACCCCGGAGTGATAGTGCTGGCTTCCTACCTCTGAAAGATCGATGCGAATCCGCTCCGCGTACCCAAGCGCCTCTGCCTCCCGAGCAAGGTCGAGCAGATGAGTAAGCGCGTCGGTAACCGTGGTCGGGCGGTCGGTGTGTTGCTGGACGAGGGCCTCAAGCTCACCGGTTGTGCCTATGAACTGCAGCAGCTCGAGCAGCGCTTTCACCTGCGCGGGTGAACACTCTTCGGCGACAAGGAGCTTTCTGGTTTCGGACCAGTTGCGTTGTGCAATCGCGGATGCGAGCTGATCCTGATTGCGAAACGGTGACAGGATCCCGCGATGGCCCACATGGACAACTACCTCGCCGGCGCTCCAGTGATCAAGCGCATCAAAGAGCAGTAATACCATCTCCGCCTCTGCTTCAAGTCCGGGCAGGCCGATCAGCTCCGCGCCCACCTGGAAGTACTCATCCTTGGACGGATGGTAGGGATCCTCATGTCGAAGGATCGTGTCGCCGTAGTACACCCGAAGCGGCAGATCATCGGCCTGGAGTATCAGAGCCATCTGACGGGCGAGAAAGAGCGTCACATCAGGTCTGAGGATGAGAAGGTCGCCGGTGCGATCGATGAGCCGGAAGCTCTTGGTCTCATGATCGCTCGACAGAACACCGCGGTAGGCCTCACTGTAGTCGTAGACCGGAGTGGTGACCGGGAGATAAGACCAGCTGTGGCAGGTATCCTCGAACGCGCGGAGGAGAGCCTGATGGAGAAGGGCGTCCTCCAGGTAGAACGATTCCGTTCCCTTGGGAATCCGCAGGTGGTGTGGCACACAAAGCTCCTTTGCCCCTCCCAATATACCAAAACGAGCGCTCTACGAAAGAGCGATTGCCTGATAGATCACCACCTTGCTGCCACCGTAGCGGCGTTCATCCCTAAGGGTGAGGTGAGTAAATCGGTTTTCAACTGGCTCGGGTGCCGGAAGATGCATCAGCACCAGACTCTGTTCTTCAAGGAGCGCGGAGCCGCAGATGCGCGAAAGAAGATCCATCTTGTAGCCATAGGCAAAGGGCGGATCAATGTAGATGATGCGGTAGCTTGTCCGCTCGCGCTGTACAAACCGCTCTGCCGGAGCGAAAACGATCCGTGGCGTCACCGGTGCAAGGGCCAGGTTGCGCTCGAGCACCCGGCGCTTTCCGCGGTCCTTCTCCACCAGTGTTGCCGAGCTCGCACCACGGGAGAGTGCCTCGAGGCTCATGATCCCTGAGCCGCAGAACAGATCAAGGAAGCTGCAACCGGCAAGTGGCTCAAGGATACTGAACAGGGATTCGCGCATGCGGTCCATCGCGGGGCGAATCTCGCCCGGGGGCACCGCGACGGTCCTGCCTGCAAGCGTGCCGCCGGTGATTCTCACACGCTGCTCCTCTCCGCTGCAAAGGCGAACGGCGAGTGGAGCCCCTGTCCGGCGGCAATTGAGATGGCGGCCGCTGCCTCGCGGAACTCAGGTGAGAGGAGCTGTGGGTCACGCTCGAGCATGGAGAACGCGCGCGCTCGTGCCTCATTCATCAGTTCCATGTCAGTCGCCAGATCTGCCGCGTGGAACCGAAGGTAGCCTGACTGCTGCTCACCGGTGAGATCACCCGGACCACGGATTCGAAGGTCCTCCTCAGCGATCTCAAACCCGTCATTCGTTTCGTGCAGCGCACGCAGCCGCTCTTTGGCGACCTCGGTGAGCTCACTGGCGTAGATGAGAAAGCAGTAGCTCTGCAGCCGGCTTCTTCCGACCCGGCCACGGAGCTGGTGCAGGGCGGCAAGTCCGAACCGCTCAGCGTGTTCAATGACCATGCAGGTTGCATTCGGAACGTCCACGCCAACCTCTACCACACTTGTGGCTACCAGAACCGCGATCTCCCCGGTGCGAAACGCTTCCATGGTCGCCTGCTTCTCCTCGTTCGCCACCCGCGAATGAACGACTGCCACGCGGTGTTGTGGAAACACCTCACGGGAGAGTCGCTCACCCATGGAGACCGCGTTCCGTAGCTCAATGCGCTCGGACTCTTCAATCAACGGATAAACGAAGTAAGCCTGGTGCCCGGCTTCCAGCTCACGCCTGACAAACTGGTAGACCTTCTGCTCATTTTCCAGCCGTGCCAGGTGGGTCTCAATAGGCTTTCTTCCGCCAGGCATGGTTCGGATAGTAGTGATCTGGAGATCTCCGAATACCGTGATCGCGAGTGTCCGGGGAATAGGCGTGGCAGTCATGGACAGCAGGTCAGGCCGCTCGCCCTTCTGCAGCAGCGCGAGCCGCTGGGAGACGCCGAACCGCTGCTGTTCATCTATGATCACGTACCGCAGGTTGCGAAAGCGAACTGCGTCCGTGAAGACCGCATGGGTGCCGACGACCAGGTCGATCTCCCCGGTGCGGATGGCCTGCAGAAGCTTCGTCCGTTGAGCTCCGCTCACCGTGGAGCTAAGATATCCCACGTGTACATCGGTTTGGGCCTTGGCGAACAGTCTGGCTGCTCCGTCGGCGTGCTGGCGGGCAAGAAGTTCTGTTGGTGCCATAAGCACGACCTGTCTTCCGGACTCTACCACCGGAAGCGCCGAGAGCAGGGCAACGACCGTTTTGCCGGAGCCTACGTCCCCCTGAAGCAGCCGCGCCATAGGCACCGGCCCCTCAATATCCAGCACAATCTGCTCTACGGCGCTTTGCTGATCGTCGGTGAGCTGGAACGGCAGCGCTGTTTGCAACTGTCCGAGCAGCTTTTTTGGAAGCGCCACCGGCGGCCTGCTGTGCTCACGGCGGGAAACCGCCTGGAGTCCAATGCCAAGCTGAAGAAAGAGCAGCTCGTGGTAGGCAAGCGATCTCCTTCCCTCGGCCGCCTGACTCAACGACTGGGGTTGATGGACCGCCTCAAGTGCCTGCGGTGTTGCCGTAACGCCGAGCTCCTGTATGATGGAGGGAGAGAGCTCAGGAGCCAGGTTTTGCGCGTACTCCCGTAGCGCGTGCTGGACGGCGCGACGGATATCCGCCTGGGAGAGCCGACCGGATAAGGGATAGAGCGGCAGAATGATGCCGAACAACCGGGACGGTATCTCGACTGGCTCGAACTCAAAGCTGGTCGCCTGAAGCTCGCCGTACTTGACGGCGAAACTGCCGAACAGTCGGATCTGTCTGCCGGGCGGTAGCGATCGCTCGAGAAAGTTACGACCAAAGCAGACCAGCGATCCCCGGTCGGTTTCATCCTCCACAACTACTTTCAGTGTTCGCTTCCCGGCGCCTCCAATAAACTGATGAGCTATAACCGTCGCCACAGTGTTCGCAGGTCGGTCGCCGCGAGCAGCGGCGAGAGGCACGTGAGTGGTTCGATCCTCGTAGGCCCGAGGCAGGTGAACAAGCAAATCGCGAACGGTTGTAATGCCGAGTCGCTTGAGATCTGCCGCCTTGGCCGGTCCCACTCCCGAGAGCCGGGTCACAGCCTGCGTGAGCTCGCAGAGGATCATCTGTTAGATTGGAATACTGCTCAGCAGGCCCCCGAGAAGCGGCACTACGATCCGGCCAATGATAATAACGGCGAGCAGTATCACGGAGAAGAGAATTAGCGCATTCTGATAGCTCAGCGTCCGGTCCTTCACCACCCGGTAGACAACTGCATGCACCGCCGGCTGCACGAGCTGATCAATGATGATCCAGAAACGGCCTGAAGTGTCGGCATCAAAAAAGACTCCCAGCAGCCGGATCACTGCGAGAATGAGAAAAAGCGTGAAGAAGAAGAGGACTGCACCCATGACGCGCAGAAAGATGATCGCGAGAATCACGCCAATGGTGATGCGAGCGCTTACGGCAAGCTGAGCAAAGATGCTTGTGAGCACAGAGAGGGTGATGAGCGCTGCAATTACGGAAAAGTCGAACCCTCCGATTCGCAAAAACGTGAATCGGCGGAACCAGTTGAGATAGGGGTCCACGATTGCCCCAATGATCTCCTCGGCCCGCCCGAGCTCGATTCCCCGTACCCAGGTGAGGATGATGCGGAACAACACCACCAGTGAATAGATGGAGAGCACCGTTGTGAGAAGTCCCATTATCTGTCTGAAGATTGCCATTCGTCCCCCAGGATCCTCCAAACGTCTTCAACGAATGGATGGTTGTGTATCTGTTCAATCGCTTCCGGACGGGCGGAGACCATAAGCTGCGCAGATGCCCGGATCACCAGCTCGTTCCCGTTCTCCCGGCCGTTGAGGTGCAGGAATACCGAGCAGCCCCCCGGACGTTCCCCAAGAAATGCCCGAAGCTCGTAGAGCTCTTCTTCGCTTGCATGCTCGTGATGGATGCGAACATGCAGCTGCCCCGTGTCCCGGTCGGGAAGCTCCGCCGGCTCACCGATCGATTGTACTACAAACTGAACACGCTCCCGGCTCAAGTCAACTGTTCCTTCAACGCCGATCACCCGTTCATTCTCCAGAAGCTCGCCAGCCTGTTCGTATGCTTCACTGAACAGAACCAGTTCTATCTCCCCGTTGTAGTCCTCGAGTGTTGCGAAGGCCATGGTAGACCCTTTCTTTGTGACCAGCGATCGCACGCCTTTTAACAGTCCCACCAGCCGATACGGACGTTCCGGACTCGCTGTCGCCGTACGCCGCAGATCGAGTGTTGTGCGAGTCTGCCACTCGGTAAGAAAGGCATCGAGCGGATGGCCGGAGAAGTAGCGGCCAAGTAACGATCGCTCGTAGGTGAGCTTCTCAAGCTCGGGCCAGGGATCCGCCGGCTCAAAGGAGAAGCGTATCTCGTCTGTATCCTCGAACAGAGAGACCTGCCCCGCCTCGCGCGCCTCCCGCCTGCGACTTGCGTAATCGAGGGCGCGCTGCAGGTTTGCATAGAGCAGAGCTCGCTCCTGGCCAAGGGAATCAAAGAGGCCGCACTGGATGAGCGTCTCTATTACCTTGCGGTTGACTCGCCGCAGGTCGATGCGCTCAAGGAAATCGAGGAAGCTCTCAAACGTACCCGACTCCCGTTCTTCCAGAATGGCATCCACGGCGGCTGTACCCACGTTCTTGATCCCCACCATTCCGTAGACAATCCGTTCGTCGGCTGCGGAGAAGTACTTGCGGCTGAGATTTATGTCCGGGGCAAGCAGCTCAATGCCCATCCGACCGCACTCGGCCACGTAGTCGGCGAAGGTGTCGGGGTTGTTGATCTCATTTGTGAGGTTGGCTGCCATGAACTCGACCGGATAGTTTGCCTTCAGATAGGCGGTCTTGTAGGCAAGTACGCTGTACGCCGCCGCGTGTGACTTGTTGAATCCGTACCCGGCGAACGGTTCGAGAAGCGTGAAGATGGACTCCGCGTCCGAATCTCTGATGCCGCGCGCCTTCGCTCCCTCGAGGTAACTCACCTTCATGCGCGCCATCTCAGTGACCTTCTTCTTCCCCATCGCGCGGCGGAGAATATCGGCCTGGCCAAGTGAAAAACCACCTACGATCCGGACGATCTCCATGACCTGTTCCTGATACACAATGACTCCGTAGGTCTCCTCAAGCACCTTCGCAAGCTCGGGGATCGGGTAGGTGATGGGCATGCGCCCGTTCTTGGAGTCGACGAACTGGTCAATGTTCTCCATTGGGCCGGGGCGGTAGAGTGCGTTC
Source organism: uncultured Spirochaetaceae bacterium (assembly GCA_964599075.1). Lineage (GTDB taxonomy): Bacteria > Spirochaetota > Spirochaetia > DSM-27196 > SLST01 > SLST01. The sequence goes on from CAZREG010000007.1 coordinate 79,991, forward strand.
AGGGCGATGAGGTCCTCGATCCGGCTCGGCCGGGCACGCTTGAGAATGGCTGCCATACCGCTGGACTCGAACTGGAATACAGACTTGCTCTGCCCCGCACCAAGCATCTGAAAGGTGGGGCCATCGTCGTCAGGCACGGCGTCCAGATCGAGCGAGACCCCGCGTTCTGAAATCAGGCTCTTGGTGTTCTCGATCAGGGTGAGCGTCTTGAGTCCCAGGAAATCCATCTTCACCAGACCGCAGTCCTCAAGGAGATCCATGGTAAACTGGGTCGATATCTGACCGGTGCGCGGGTCGCGATAGAGCGGCACGTAGCTCGTGAGCTCTTCCCGCCCGATGACGATCCCTGCCGCGTGCGTGGATGCGTGACGGTGAAGCCCCTCGAGCTTGATGCTTGTCTCAATGAGCTCCTTGTGAGTGCCGCCTCCGTCGAGCATCTCCTGAAGCTCAGGTACCTGTTCGAGCGCCTTGGGGAGCGTCATCTTCAGGTCGCGTGGCACAAGTTTCGCAATTCTGTCGGCCTCCTGGTAGGGCAGATCGAGTGCTCTGGCAACGTCACGGATAACCGCTCGACTCTTCAGGGTCCCGAAGGTGATGATCTGACCAACCTTCTCTTCGCCGTACTTGCGATTCACATACTCAATGACCTCTCCCCGTCGCTCATAGCAGAAGTCAATATCAAAGTCCGGCATGCTGACACGGTCCGGATTGAGGAACCGCTCAAACAGCAGCCCGTAGCGGATTGGCTCGATATCGGTGATCTTCAGCGAGTAAGCAACAATGGAGCCCGCCCCTGATCCGCGCCCGGGCCCGACTGGTATGTCACTGTTCCGGGCATAGGCTATAAAGTCCCAGACAATAAGGAAGTAGCCGGTGAAACCCATGGAGATGATGGTGTCAAGCTCATATTCGAGCCTGTTCGAGAGATCCTCTGTGATCTCTGCGTAGCGTTCCGTGAGACCCTCACGCGCGAGATGGCGAAGGTAGTCGTCGGGATTCTCGAACTGCTCGGGGATCTCGTAGTTGGGGAACATGGGCCCGGGGAGCTCCATCTTGAACCCACAGCGCTCGGCGATCCGGACACTGTTCTCAAGAAGCTCCGGCCGGTCCGGAAAGAGCGTAGCTACTTCATCGGCCCCTTTGAGGAAGAACTCATCGGTACTGAATCGAAAGCGGCTCGAGTCGTTCTTTACCTTGTTTCCGCCAATGCAGAGAAGCGTATCATGGGCGTTCGCGTCGTCCCGGCGGACATAGTACGATTCGTTGGCCGCCACCATAGGTACGTCAAGCTCCGTGGCAAGCGCGGCAAGTCCGCGGTTCAAAGCAGCCTGTTCCGGCACACCGTGATCGTTGATCTCGAAGTAGAAATTCTCGGGCCCGAAGAGACTCTGATAGTACCGTGCCCGCTCTCTCGCCTCAGCCATCCGATTCATGAGAATGAGCTTGGGGATGTCTCCGCTGACGCTTCCGGTCAGACAGATGAGGTCCCCATGGTGCTCCTGCAGCAGCTCATCGTCTATTCGCGGCTTGTAGTAGAAACCTTCCGTATAGCCGGCGGAGCTGAGCTTTATGAGATTGCGGTATCCGGTATCGCTCGTTGCAAGTAGAACCAGTCTGCTTGCCCGCAGACCGCTGTCCCCCTGGCTCTTGCTGTGCCGCGAGTTGTTCGCAAGGTAGAAGTCGCAGCCAATGATGGGTGTGATCCCGGCGCTGCTGCAGGCCTTGTAGAACTCGAGTGCGCCAAAGAGGTTGCCGTCGTCGGTGATTGCGAGTGCAGGCATCCCAAGTTCGACAGCGCGGTTAACCAGATCGGAGATGCGGGAGCTCGCGCGCAGGAGGCTGAAGTCTGTATGGTTGTGGAGGCTGACGAACTGCGGCACGCGCCCCTCCCAAGGCTGATCAAACTATACCGGAGCAGCGGCGTAACTGGCAACCGCGGGCAGGCACAGAAGGGCCCGAACGGGGTCAGACTGGTCGGAGGCTGAGGAGATAGCTCTGGACAAGACGGACGAATCGGTCTCGTTGGATAGGCGAGAGGTGCTCGGCTCGTGCTTCGTAGTTCTGGACGGCCGCGCGCACGTCGCGCTCATTAAGGGGTATTCGTCGTCCCACAAGCTCAGACTCCATCGCCTTGTTGCGGATCGATCCCGGAAGCCCGGCGGAGGCGATCAGACGAAGCTCCTCTATGATACCGTTACTCGAACGTGTCAGACCGCAGAAGGCCAGCGGTTCTGAGTCCGGTGCAAGCTCACTACCGAAGCGACGGAACACCTGGGCGGTCCAGTTCTGCAGCGGTATCCGGATTCTGGTGATGATTTCGCCTGGAGTGAGCTCAAGGCTTCCGTCGCTACGGTGCACCCGCGCCACGGGTAACCATCGGTTTCCACCCTGCTTGCGCAGCTCAGCGCGTGCTTCGAGCAGGGAGAGCACCGGGACCGCCGTAAGGATCCGACCCGGCACCGCGATGTTTCCACCGAGCGTTGCGAGCCCTGAAACCGCAGGCGGGCCGATCATCCGCAGTGCCGTATAGAGAGCCGGCGGAACGTTGTTTTTGCCAAGAGCCAGGATCTGCTGGATGGGGAGGGCAGCTCCCAGCTCAAGGTACCGCTCAGTTCGCGATACCCGCCTCATTTCCTCGGTATCCTGGAGGGAGATGACCACCGGCGGAAGGGACGGGAACCGGGTGACCGCTTGACCCAGGATATAGGTCCCCCCGCTGTAGATGAGGGCTTCCGGCTCCCTGCGGAGGAGCTGCAGGAGCTCGCCGACGGTGTCCGGAAAGTATACAGTGGGTCGACTATCCGCCACGCTGCATCCTCCTCTGGCGGAAGTCGGCTGCGTACCGAATCCCCTGAATAAGCCGTTGATGCGTGGTGCACCGGCACCAGACACCGGAGATGGTGTCGCGAATGCGCTCGTCGGAAAGCTCCCCCCGTGACTCGAGCAACGCATGGACGGAGAGGAACTTACCGGCGGCACAGAAGCGACAGGGTCGAGCGTTTGCTCTTATGAACCCCTTCTCAACATCCTGATAGCTCGGGTCCTCCATCAGTCCTTCAATCGTGAGAATCTCGGTGTCGTATACCCGAAACGCCGGGACCAGACAGCTTGCCACCAGCACCCCGTCCATGAGGACTGAGCACGATCCACACTGTCCCTTCAAGCAACCTGGACGGGCACCCCGGAGTCCTAACCGCAGGCGAAGCAGGTCTACCAGGAGTTCACCTGCCTCCACCTCCATCTCGTGCATCTGTCCGTTGACGGTGAAGTGCGTTCTCATTCTGACTCCATATAGCCGTGAATGAGGGCCGGATTCGTGGGGATCTGGTCCATATAGCGACCGGTTGCCTGCGTCACCGCACTCGCGAGTGCAGCCGGTACACAGCTCTGGGGTAGATCCCCAAGGCCGAGCGGCACCTTGATCGGGCTGTCGAGCAGGTCAACGCTGATTCGTGGCAGAAGCGGCTCGCTCGTGTTCCTGTAGGCGAGGTAGCTTCGGGGATCGATCGCGCCGGAGCGGAAGCTGATCAGCTCATGGGTCGACCACTCGAGCGCCTGGTGCATGCTCATCTCCAGGTGCCGATGCGCCTCGGTCTCGTCCAGTATGCGCCCTGCGTCAGCTGCAAACCAGAGTGTATCTACCGTCGACTCGAATGTCACCGGATCAACGGTCACCTCCACAACGGCGGCTCCAACGGCAACCTCTGAGAATGCTTCTCCAGAAAGGGTAGTCATGTTGAACGCGCTTTGCGTCGCCTTGCTCGCGCGCCGTACCTCAATAGGAAGTGGCTTGCGAAACCGCTGTTTCTGAATGGAGAGACTCGCTTGCTCGATAAGCCGGCTGAGGACCGCCACATGTCTCGAAAGTGTTCCCGGTCCGCTGTCCGGCACCAGATCTGTGGAGGCATTCTCCACACGGACATCTTTTGGCTCGAGCTCGAGCACTTCTGCCACGATCCGTCGCCAGCCAAAGATCACGGAGGCGGATCCGGGCACAGCAGAGGTCCGAATGATCGCGGTTCCGTCGGACTCCAGCCGGACGATGATCGTTCCGCCAAGGCGCCCTCCGGACTCCACGAACCCTGCGCCCTGGCTTGCCAGAGCGACCCCGATGCCCCGGGTGGGACGGCGGAGGTTCGCGAACTCCTCCCGTCGCTTTTTCTGCAGTTCGTAGGCCGCGTGCTTTCGGGCAAAATCACTTGCCCTTCCTGTGTGCTCAAGCACCGCGAGCAGCCGTTCCCGTCTTGTGCCCTGTTTAGTGCGCTTGCCGCTCGAGCTGACAGCGAGGTTCGCCTTGCGCCACTCGATCGGGTCGCTCTGGGAGAGCTCGGCCAGCCGCGCCACGTGCGTTTCGGTAGCAAAAAAGGCGCTTGCCGTACCAAACCCGCTCATCACGTTCATGGGTGGAAGATCTGTTCGTGTTGCACTCAGTGTCAGTTGTACATGTTGACACTGATAGTGCATAAAGAGCGCGGAGAGCACCTGCGAGGCGATCTCCCGAGTGAAAAAAGGATATGCACCGGCGTTGTAGATGGCATCCACCTTGAGTGCCTTTATCTCTCCGGCTTCGCCAATGCCACTCACCACGCGGAAGTAGAACGGCGCGCGTTTGGGGGTGAACCGGTAGTCCTCCACGTTGGAGTATACAAGCTTCACCGCCGAACCGGTGCGCTGCATCAAAAGCGCTGCGCGGGCTGCGATAAGGGACGGATACCAGAGCTTGCCGTCGAGCGCTATGCCGGGATCGGTGGGGCGAACAATGACAAGCTCCTGGGCAACGGCGAGCACCGCGGCAACGGTGCGCTGCACATGGTAGGGCCACTGGGTGGCACAGCGGATGACGATCGTACCGTTCGGACCCCATTGCGCCACCGCCCCCTGCGGCTCATTATAGAGATGTTCCTGGATTCCGGTGCGGTAAGAGCCCTCGACAACGGTGACGCTCTCCTTCAGCAGCCGATCCGGCTTGCCTCGCTGCCCGGAAAAGTTGCGCTGTTGCTCGTCGTCCTGAGGGTGTGTGAAAGCGAGTGCCGGTGCCTTCTCGTCGTACTCAACGTCAACCGCCGCCTGCGCGGCCAGAATCGCTTTCTGAGTTGGCCCGGCGAGCAGCACGACCGCCTCTCCTACGTAGTTCGTCTCTCCGTCTGCGAGGATCGGCATGCGTTCTTCGGCAATTGTGAGCGCGTTCTCGCCAGGGATGTCCCGGGCGGTCACGCAGGTGATCCCCGCCGGAAGCTCGGTGCAGTCAATGCTCTTGATGGAAGCCCGGGCAAAGGGAGAGCGAATCACCGCGGCGTAGCGCATGTTGCGCACGTAGACGTCGCTGGTGAACTCACTCTTTCCTCGAACTTCCTTTCGAACTGTTTTTGCCATCAGCCTCTGGGTCCACTCTCACAGATATCCCGTATTGATCGCGCCACGTGCATACACGACTCCTCACTCAATCCGGGATAGATCGGGAGGCTCAGGGCGCACTGATACGCCTGCAATGATACCGGAAAGTCCTCCGGTCTCAAACCGTACCGGTCACGGTAGTAGCTGAACAGATGCAGCGGCTTGTAGTGGAGTGACGTCCCCACGCCGCGGTCGGCCAGGGCGTGCATGAGCTGATCACGAGTGGTGCGAGTCTTTTCCGGTCGAAGGCGGATCACGTAGAGGTGCCAGGACGACTCGTCTGAGTCAGGTGGGAGGGTGAGGTAGTCACATGCACCAAGGAGCTCTCGGTAGCGCCCGGCAACTGCCTGCCGTGCCTGCCTGAACGCGTGTGCCTTCCCCAGCTGTACCCGGCCAATTGCAGCGAGCAAGTCGGGAAGGTTGTACTTGTAGCCCGGAGCGACCACATCGTACTCCCAGCTTGGTCGGTCGCTGGTGTAGCGGTCCCACACATCGCGGTCGATCCCGTGCAGCCGCATGGTGCGCATGCGACGTGCAAGAGACTCATCATGGGTGACGACCATTCCTCCCTCGCCGGTGGTGATGGTCTTTGTGGCGTAAAAACTGTAAACCCCCGCCGCCCCCAGGGTTCCCAGCGGCCGGCCCGCAGAGGTTCCCGGAAGCGCGTGAGCCGCGTCCTCAAGCACCGGCGCATGGTGCGCGTCGGCAGCTGCACACAACTCGTCCATCCGGCACGGATGACCGCCGAAGTGGACCGGAATCACCGCACGTGCGGTTTGCTCCAGTTCCAGGGCCCTTGCGACGGCCTTGGGGTCTATGGTGAGATCTTCGGCCAGTACATCCACAAACAGAGGATCGGCACCAAGGTAGCGAATCACTTCTGCTGTGGAGGTGAAGGTGTAGGGAGTGGTCACCACACGATCTCCCGGCCCCACACCAAGAGCCTCGAGCGCAAGATGAAGCCCTGCGGTCGCGGATGTGACCGCGATTGCGTGGGGAGAACCGACGAGCGAGGCGAACTCGCGCTCGAATGCCTGTGCCTCGCCGGCTGTGGTCAGCCATCCGCTACGAAGGACGCGCAGGACCGCCTGTTCCTCCTGTTCCCCAAGCGAGGGGCGATGAAACGGAATCAGAAGCCTAGTAGGTTGGTTCATCGGGGAGTTCTTCCACAGTCGGGATGGAACCTTGAAGAAGTGCGCGAAGCACCCTTCGGTTGCGATACGACTCGCTGCGATTCGGGTCGCGGTAACAGACCGGGCGCAGCTGTTCGAGCAGGGATGGCAGGTCGTCAAGCGCTCCCACCTTTGACAGGCGGTTCAGTCGCGGGTACTCGGTCGCCTCAATTGCCTCGCTCTCGTCGAGCAGGGACTCCGTGAGCTTTTCGCCCGGGCGCAAACCCACCGTCTCTATGGCGATATCCCGGCCCGGCTCGTAGCCGTAGAAGCGAATCATCTGTTCGGCAAGGTCCCGGATGCGGACCGGCTCGCCCATATCCAGAATGTAGAGCTCGCCGGCTGCTCCAACGCCGCCGGCCTGCAGGACCAGAGCACTCGCCTCACTGATAGTCATGAAGTAGCGGGTGATGTCCGGGTGGGTGAGGGTGAGAGGCCCTCCACGACGAATCTGGCTCTCGAACAGCGGAATAATACTTCCGCGGGAGCCGAGCACGTTTCCGAATCGGACCACCATGTATTGCCGCTGTGCGCAGCTCGCCTGAAGCACAATCTGCTCGGCAATTCTCTTGCTGGCCCCGTAGATGCTGCGTGGGGCAACCGCCTTGTCGGTGGAGATCATGACAAAGCGCTTCACCCCGGCGCGGGTCGCTGAGCCAACCAGGTTCTCCGTTCCAAAGACGTTGTTCTTCACCGCCTCGACCGGATTCGCCTCCATCATTGGCACGTGTTTATGCGCTGCCGCATGAAAGACCGCGTCAGCATGCAACCGGTTGAGGATAAAATCGGTATAGTCGCGGTCCTGCAACTCTCCGACTACAGGAACTATGGTCGCCTGCTCACCCACGCCCTCTTCCTGCAGCAGTTTCAGCTCGCGGTCGATCTCGTAGAGACTGTTCTCACCGTGATCAAAGAGATAGAGCCGCTCGGCGCCTCCGGAGAGAAGCTGCCGTGCGAGCTCGCTGCCAATGCTGCCCCCGGCGCCGGTGATGAGTACACGCTTGTCGCGCAGGTAGGCGAGACTGCGGCGCAGGTTCATCCGCACCGGCGTCCTTCCCAGCAGATCTTCGGGATTGATCTCACGGGTCTGAATCAGGTGCGCCTCCCCGTCCACAATCTCTGTGACACTGGGAACGATCCGGATCCTCGCAAAACCGGCCCGGTGAAGTACCAGGTAGATCTGTCTCAGCCGCTCCCGGCTTGCCCCCGGCATTGCGATCAGCGCCTCGTCCGCCGGTGTCCGCTGGAGGAGCTCTATGACATCATTGATTGGCCCGAGGACCGGGATTGCATCAATACGGCTCCCGATCTTTGCCGGGTCGTCATCAAGGAACGCGACCACCGTGCCCAGGATACCCTTTCGCTTGACCTCGGTGGCAATCGAGACGCCGGCAAACCCGGCACCAATGATGTAGATGCGATTCGATCCGACAGCCATTACGCGCGTCCAGGGGATTCAGTCCCGGCCCCGAGCAGCTCGAACCCAAAGTCAATGAGAAAGCTCTCGTTGTAGAGATCGAGTTTTACCTTCGCCCGCTGTTTGCGCTTGTCTATCTTCACAATGAGTCCCTCCAGCCCTTCCAGCGGTCCGCTCATCACCCGGATGCGGCTCTTCTCATCCAGTTTCACCGTGCTCTTTCCGATCACCTCCCCAAACCGCGAGAAGTGAGAGATCAGACGGAGATCCTCGCCGCCAAGCGGGCGGATGCTGGTGTTACTCTCTAGGAATCGGTAGAAGCCGGGCAGTCGCTTAATGGTCCGATAGAGGTTCTCACTGATCTGATCGGTCTGAACAAATATGTACCCGGCAAAG
>CAZREG010000008.1:0-75867 GCA_964599075.1 uncultured Spirochaetaceae bacterium
GGTTCGCTATTGCGGATAAACGCCGCTGCTACCAACACGGTTGTTGATACTGCAGTTTGATCGAAGCATTAAGCACACTATAATGCAGGTATGCACCCCAAGCCCCCTGTAAGAAAACTCCTGCTGCCGTTTCTCCTACTTTCGATCGCACTCTTCTCTTCAGCTGAGCCACTCACGAGCGATTCGCGGGTGGCGGCAAGGGTTCCGTCCGCGATCTCACTTGAACTTCTGATGGACGATCTGTCCGCCAGGCCGCTCGGTCAATGGTCCGGAGCGGAGCAGGTTACGGTATGGAAGCTGCGTGAAGCGATCCAGGAAGAGGTTTCGTATGTCACCAGGTCCGCCCTGCTCTCGGCCGCGATGCCGGGGTTTGGCCAGTTTCTTAACGGTGACATTCGATCTGGTATTTCGGACTTCCTATCCGACATGCTTCTAGCGTCGGCAACGATCGTTCTTGCGACGGCCGTTCTTCCCCCAGCTGTCAGGCCTGACAATCTTTCGTACCTCGGGACCACGTTTCTTCAGATTGAAAACAAATGGGAACAGGTAACTCCGGCCGAGCTTATTCCGTCATTGGCTACCCTGTTGATCGGTGGAGCTGCGGGCGTTGCGCTTCGGTTCGCCTCGGCAAGTCGTGCGGAAGAGCTTGCGATCTGGAACCTGAATAGCGGTGCGATCGAGTGGGATCAGCGGAGGGAGTCGCACTAATGTCTACAGCAGAGTTTCATCTTCCGTCCTCGGATGCGGTCGGACGTCTTGGCCAGTTGATTCAATGTCAGACGATTAGTTCGCGTATTGCGGAGGCGAGCGTTTCCGGTGCATTCGAGAGACTATTCGCGATCCTCCCGGAGTTCTATCCTGCAATCTGGAGTCACGCTCGCGTTGATGCACAACCACCATGGCGGCTCATAGTCGAGGTACCGGGGACCAGACGGGAGCTCGAGCCGGTCTTGTTTCTGGCCCACTTTGATGTAGTTGACGTTGAACAGGGCACCACGGGAGAGTGGGTACACCCTCCGTTCGCCGGTGTGTCGGACGCAGAGTTCATTTGGGGACGGGGAGCGATTGATGACAAGTCGGTTTTCTGTGCGCTTCTCGAGAGCCTTGAGCAGATGCTTGCTTCCGAAGTGCCATTTGCGAGAGGTGTGGTGCTCGCATTTGGCGGTGACGAGGAACTCTCCGGGCACCACGGTGCGCGGACCATCGCTCGTGAGTTCGAGGAGGCTGGTCGGCGGTTTCATTTCATACTTGATGAGGGCGGCGTTATTGCTTCAGGGATGCTCTCCACACCTACTGAACCGATCGCCTTGATTGGAGTTTCAGAAAAGGGTTTTTGCAACATCCTCATAGAGGCCGATGCGACCGGGGGGCACGCTTCTATGCCGCCGCGGCAGACGGCCGTTGGGCATGTGGCGAGAGCGATCACCCGAATTGAGCGGTCGCCCTTCCGCGGCCGTCTGCTTCCATCCATCCGAACGTTCTTTGCAGCTCTCGTGCCGGCCTCACGCGGTCCGCAGCGGCTCTTCTATCGGCACCTCCGTCTTCTCTGGCCCCTGTTCTCCCGGGTCCTGTCCAGACGTGGATCGACTGACGCGCTCATCCGTACAACACAGGCAGCAACCGTCCTGCACGGCAGTAACGCAGCAAATGTTCTCCCACAGTCTGCAGCGGTCATCATCAACAACCGGATACTTCCTGGTGATACAACAGAGATGGTACTCGCGCACTACACCCGTCTGCTGAGAGATCTGCCGGTCAGCGTGAGCCTGGATCCCGAGAGTGAGCATACCGAGCCGGTATCGGAGACCCGCACCGATCACCCGGGTTACCTCGCTGTTGTCCGACTCTGTCGGGAGCTGTTCCCGCAGGCGATCCCTGCGCCGTTTCTGGTCACCGGCTCGACGGACAGCAAGTGGTATCGGAATCTGAGTGATGCGATTATTCGCTTTGTTCCGGTTACAATGACCAATGAAGATCTTGCTCGAGTCCACGGAACGAACGAGCGGATCGAGATTAGAGCGTTCAAAGGCCTGATAGTTTTCTACCGTCGGCTCCTGGAGGAGGCGTGCAGCAATGGCTGAAGTCAACTATTCCATAAAGGTGGGAAAGAAAGCATTTCTGCTCGCTTTCTTTATCATCCTGAGTCTTATGATCGTCTCCGGCGTCCTCACACGCACGGTGCCGGCGGGATCCTACGAGCGGGATGAGATGGATGGGCGTGAGATCGTTGTGCCGGGCTCGTACGAGCAGACGCAGGCTCCGGTGTACCCGGTGTGGCGCTGGGCAACCGCCCCGTTCGAGGTGCTGGCAGCACCTGGAAACGTCACGGTGATCACAATCATACTATTTCTCATTTTCGTGGGAGGTGCGTTCACCATTCTCGAGCAGGGCGGCATCCTCCAGGCAGGACTGCTCTACCTGGTAGGACGCCTTGGCAGCCGCAAGTACCTGCTCATGGCTATTCTCATCTTTATCTTCATGCTCCTTGCGGCTGTCCTCGGCATCTACGAGGCCCTGGTCCCTCTCATCGTCTTTATTATCCCACTCAGCCATATGCTGGGCTGGGACAGCATGACCGGTCTTGGGATGAGTCTGCTGCCGCTTGCATTCGGCTTCTCCGCTGCAGTCACGAACCCGTTCACGATCGGGGTTGCTCAATCGATCGCCGATCTCCCGCTCTTCTCCGGCACCTGGTTGCGGGCAATATTCTTTGTAGTTATCTATGCCATCGTGGTGCTTTTTGTGCGCGGCTATGCTCGGCGGATCGATAGCGACCCGTCACGTTCGTTGGTCTATGCAGAGGATGCTCCACTGCGTGCTCGGTATGGCGGACCGGGCAGCAAGCGGTCTGAGGCTGCGACTCTGGCGGCGCCCATGCGGCGAGCACTGATCTGGTTCGCGGTGAGCCTGAGTCTGGCTATCGTGTTCATCCTGGCAACGAGCCGGAGCCCGGTTCTCAGTGACGTCGCGTTTCCCCTGATGGCCCTCCTTCTTTTTGTCGGCGGGCTGGGTAGCGGTCGACTCAGCGGAATGGGCTGGGCACGAATCGCTTCTACCTTTGGCCGGGGAGTTTTGAACATCTCTCCGGGCATTGTGCTGATTCTCATGTCCATGAGTGTGAAGCACATTGTTGAGTCTGGCGGTATCATGGACACGCTGCTCTTTCGGGCAAGTGAGTTCATTCAGGGCAGCCCTCCGCTCGTCGCGGCGTTTATGGTGTACGCACTGACCCTGGTGATGAACTTCTTCGTTGGATCGGCAAGCGCCAAGGCATTTCTTATGATGCCGATTCTGGCGCCGCTTGCCGACTTGGTCGGAGTCACCCGCCAGACCGCAGTGCTGGCGTTCGGCTTTGGTGACGGATTCTCCAACATGCTCTACCCGTCGAACGCACTGCTCATCATTGCGCTTGGCTTTTCGGTAGTGAGCTACCCGCGCTGGATCAAGTGGACGGTTATCCTGCAGCTGATCGTTTTCCTGATCAGTATTCTCTTTCTGGCTTTTGCGGCAACGATAGGTTACGGACCGTTCTGAAGGCGATCAACCCATCGTTTTCCAGACCTCGATCTTGCTCTTCACCCGGCGGATTACCTCCGCTGTGAACTCGCTTGTGGCCGCGGTGCCGGTCAGGTCGGCGGTTCGCACTCCATCAAAGACTGCCTCAAGGGTCGATTCATAGATTGCACGACTCGCTCGGCGACACTCGGGGTCGTCTACATTGGAGAGCATTCCGGCGGCGGCAAGGATCATTGCCATAGGATTCGCGATATCCTTTCCCTCGAGAGCAGGAGCGGTTCCATGGGGGGCTTCGGCCATAACCGCCTTCACCGTTCCCTGCTCATCAAGAGAGATAACGATGCTCTCCGAGCCGGCAATTGAACCGAACATCTGCAGCACCATGTCGGAGAGAAGGTCGCCATCACGATTGAGTGATGGGATCACGAGAGCATCACCGCTGGTTGCAAGCAGAAGGGCGAAGGTCGCGTCGATGAGTTGAGGATCGTAGCGAACGTCGCCGTGTTCTCTCGCTGCATTATCCATCTCTTCCTTGAACATGCCCTCGTAAACCGGACTGACGGTGAACTTGGGACCTCCGAACACCTTGGCCCCAACCCGGTGGGCGTGGATGAACGCATAGCGCGCCACCGCCCGGCAGACGCTGCGGGAGATCTTTTCGGTCCGGTAGGCGATCTCATCGCCGTCCTTCTCCTCCCGCCACTCTTTTGCACCATAGGCGTCATCACGGGCCATCCTAACCACACTGATTGGTGCGTACACACCGCCGATGGGGCGAATGCCGGGGATTCTGCGGCCGGTACGAAGGATTACCTGTGCGTCCATCTCCTCGCGGAGGATCCGGTTCGGGCTTCCGACATCGTCGTGCCCCTCCGGGGTGATCGTAGCGGCCTTCAGTGCAATTGTGTGCTTACGGATGGCGGCACCCGCTTCGTAGACCACTCTATTTCTGGTTGCCCGGCGGTTCTCAAGACTTAGATCAAAGACAACCGGCTCAAGCTCAAAGCCAACAACAGCAGGCTCAAGCACAAGCAACGCCTGATCGAGCAACTCCTGACCGGTCTGATCACCGGTCAGAACAACAAATCGATGTTTCACGTAGTCTCCTCTTTGCTATCGTTCCTATTTCACGACATCCCGAATAAACGAGCCGAGTACCGCAAGCGCCTTTTCGTTGCTGCCGCCCTCCGGGACGATGAGATCGGCGTGAACCTTGGTAGGTTCGACGAACTGATAGTGTCCGGGCCGGACGACCTCAAGGTACTGAGTCACCACGCTGTCAACCGTGCGGCCCCGCTCCTCCACGTCACGCTGCAGGCGCCGAATAAACCGAATGTCGTCAGGCGTGTCAACGTAGAGCTTCAGGTCAACGAGATCGAGTAGCCGTGGATCTGCATAGATGAGTATGCCCTCGAAAAGGACGAGTTTTCCCGGCTCCACCCGAGTCGTCTCGGCCTTCCGACGGTGGTGCACAAAGTCGTACTGAGGAACGTCGACTGCCTTGCCGTCTCGCAGGAGAGCAAGGTGCTCCACGATGAGCTCGGTATCGAAGGCAGAGGGATGGTCAAAGTTGAAGCCGGTGATATTCCGATTCGATACATTGTCGGCGCTTCGGTAATAACTGTCCTGCGGTATGATCGCAAGGTCTCCCACGAGTTCCTGAATTTTCTGTACGATCGTGGTCTTCCCCGAACCAGAACCACCGCAGATGCCAATGACTTTTGCCATCGGCGTGGAGTATAGGTCAAACAGAAACGCCTGTCGATCGACTGCGGCGGTACTGGCCGTCCCTATACGTTGAGCGCCCGATCGAGGTCGGAGAGAATATCGTCTATGTGCTCGATTCCGATGCTCAGGCGAATGAGTTCAGGCTGCAGACCCGCGGAGCGCTGCGCCTCGTCATCAAGCTGACTATGCGTGGTGCTCGCCGGGTGAATGGCAAGGCTCTTTGCGTCTCCAACGTTCGCAACATGACTGAAGAGCTCGACGTTGTTGATGAACTTCTCGCCTGCAGCACGCCCATCCTTGATCCCAAAGACAACCATCCCGCCGAATCCGTTTTTCAGGTATTTCTTAGCCGTCTCATAGGAGGGATGGCTGGCAAGTCCGGGATAGCGAACCCACTCAACCTTGGGGTGTTTTTCAAGCCACAGGGCAACGGCCATGGCGTTCTGACAGTGGCGCTCCATCCGGAGGCTGAGGGTCTCTACGCCCTGCAGGAACATCCATGCATTGTCCGGTGAGATGGCAGCACCAAGGTTTCGTAGCGGTACGGTTCGCATGCGCAGGATGTAGCCAATTGCGTTGAGATCACCAAGGTCGTGAGCGAATCGGACTCCGTGGTAGCTGGGCTCAGGCTCATTCATTGTTCGAAAGGGTCCCTTCGTCCAGTCAAATGCTCCAGAGTCAACGACGACACCACCTATTCCCGTTCCATGACCCCCGATCCACTTTGTCATCGACTGACAGACGATGTCCGCCCCGTGATCAATCGGGCGCAAGAGAGCCGGCGTGGTGAAGGTTGCATCCACGATCAGCGGCAGGTGGTGGGCGTGGGCAAGCTCACTCACAGCCTCAAGATCGGGAACCGTCAAAGCCGGGTTGCCGATCGTCTCCGTGAACAGCGCTCGAGTCCTGTCGTTGATCGCACCCTTCATTCCTTCCAGGTCGTGCGGTTCAAAGAAGTGCACCTTTATACCGTAGTGTGGAAGAATATCGTGAAACATGGTGTAGGTCCCGCCATAGAGATGGGAGCTCGATATGATCTCGTCGCCTGCTTCAGCAATATTGATAATTGCGTAGTAGATGGCTGAAGTGCCACTGGCAACTGCGAGAGCCGCCGCACCACCGTCAAGAGCCGCTATCCGCTTTTCGAGCGTATCCTGTGTGGGGTTCATGATTCGGGTATAGATGTATCCCAACTCTTTCAACGCAAAAAGATTCGCAGCGTGCTCAGTGTCACGGAAGTTGTACGCCGTGGTCCGGTGAACGGCCACCGCACGGCTGGGATCGGAATCGCTTTTCGTCTGCCCGGCGTGCAGCGCCAGGGTCTCAAACTTGTGTGCCATCGGTTCCTCCTTGGATGTGCACGAGATTACTCATCAAAGAGCCAGGTACTCAGGTACCGCTCTCCAGTGTCACAGATAATCGTGACAATTCTCTTTCCGCGAAACTCCTCCCGACGGGCGAGTGTCAGCGCGGCCCATACGTTTGCTCCGGCTGAGACGCCACACAGAATGCCCTCACGGCGACCAAGCTCACGTGCGGTTCGCGTCGCGTCATCAGCGCTTACCTGGACAACCTCGTCGATCACCGATTTATCAAGCACGGTGGGCACAAAGCCTGGTCCAATGCCCTGAATCTTGTGTGGCCCGGGCACCCCCCCGGAAAGCACGGGTGAGTCAGCCGGCTCCACTGCAACAACCCGCACCGCCGCGTTGCGCTTTCGCAGGTAGTGTCCGACGCCGGTTATGGTGCCACCGGTCCCTACACCAGCCACGAACGCGTGGAATGAGCCGGAAGTTGCGTCCCAGATCTCAGGTGCGGTGGTCCGCTCATGAACATCAGGATTGGCGGAATTATCAAACTGACTCGCCAGGAATGCGTCAGGCGTGTCGCGCACAATCTGCCGTGCGCGTTCGACGGCCCCGCTCATGCCCCGGGCACCGGGGGTGAGCTCGAGCTCCGCACCGAATGCACGCAGCAGGCGGCGGCGCTCCATGCTCATGGTGTCAGGCATGGTAAGGATGACGCGGTACCCTTTCACAGCGCCAATGCTCGCAAGGGCGATTCCGGTGTTGCCACTGGTAGCCTCTACAATGATGGACCCATCTGATAGACGACCGTCTCGCTCGGCAGCCTCTATCATTCCCAGCCCAATCCTGTCCTTGACACTTGCCGAGGGATTCATGTTTTCAAGTTTTGCCACAACCTCGGCCGGGAGACCGTCTGCCAGGCGCGAGAGGCGCACCATCGGTGTGTTTCCGACGAGTTCAGCCATGTCGTTCGCAATGCCCACAGGCGCTCCTTACTTGATCAATTCTACTGAATTGGTTGGGTTACGGGTAGTAGCACCTGTGAGAATGCGCGGAGAAGCTGCAATCGGCCGCCACACCAAGCGAGCCGACCAGGCGAGCCGATCGCTGACTGCGGGATCAGTTCTCGAGGATAGTGATCTCCACACGTCGATTTCTTCGACGTCCCTGCTCTGTTGCGTTGTCTGCAACCGGGAGGGTTGCACCAAAGCCACGGAGAATCATCTGGTCACGCTCGCGGACGCCCAGCTGAAGAAGATAATCTGCAACGGATGCGGCACGATCCTGACTGAGTTGGAGGCGGCCCTCTTCAGTTCCGGCGAGTGCCGTGTGCCCTCCTATGAAAATATCGCGATCGGGATACCGTTCGAGGATACGTGCGACGCCCTGCAGCTTGAGTTTCTCGGAGTCGCGAAGATGCGGCGAGTCGGGCGGGAAGAGGATGTTATCCAGTCGAATGGTAACGCCCCGTTCATCCTCGACGACCGCCTGGTCCTGGAAGCCTAACTCGTCGAGATCACGACGAACTTGATCCGCCACCTGTTCACGGTCCATGCGTGTTGCCTCGACAATCCGGGCCTCGGCAGTCCCCTCGTAGAGGACCTCCTCGCCGGATGAGAGCGCGAACACGAAGGCAAACTCCTCCTCGTACGAGTGCGGTCTCCCCGAGCGGATATCCCAGTAGACCAGCTGGTCACTGTAGCCGGATATCCGAACGGGATAGAGCGCGTTGGGATAGGTACGGTCGGGCCGATAGAAGACGTTGTACTGAACGCTGATCAGAGCGTATTCCCTCCCCTCCTCAACAACGTTCCCTCTGTACTCATAGCTCACTGGTATGGGAAAGCGATACGGCTCCGGGATACCAAAGCTCGAGCGAAAGTCGTGCACCTCGTGACCATCTGCGCTCCATGTGTCTCCGGGCCTCAGCGCTCTGTCCGGAAACACCGGCACGTCACGCACCACCGGCATGAAGTAGATCGGTTCTATCTCATAGAAACCGCGTTCGTCCCGCCAGAACTCCGAGTCGTACTCCTCTCCCCATCGGAAACCGCCTCCGGTTCGGCGTGACTCCTCGGAAGTGACGAACGTGGCCTGATGATATCCCCGTCCGTTCTCAACTTCCGTCACATCGATTGAAATCCGATTCAGGATCGACGCGCTGTGAGAGAACAGGCCGTTCAGCCAGACGTTCTGCTCGACCGTAGAGATCACCCGGTACTGTTCCCCTTCCTCATAGACAAAACGGAGCCGTGTTGGCTCGGACTCACTCTGTCCCGGAAGCACCAGGGCGGGCAGGAGCAGTCCAATCGCGAGTATCGCTATTCTTCGCACAGTTACAATCATCGGCCTTTTCGCCTCCAGCTTTATAATAATTTCAGCCGTTTTCTGTCTACCTGGTCGGGATCTGCGCGCCGTTGACAAGCGCGGATTGTTCCCGGTACTCTGCTACCAATAAAACGTTCCTGACAAACGGATTCCATGTAGTGACTCGCGGTAGTGTACAACAACAGCAATCAGGCGCCCGCCGCGAGGCAGGCGGACTGCAACATTCAGTAGTTGCCGGTCTCTCCCGCAGGCGTGATCAGCTCGTTGAGCTCTCCGAACACGTCTCAAGCGAACAGTTCGTCGCTGCAACTGCGCTCGCTGCGAATCACGCACGGCGAGCGGCCAAACGGTGTCTGGTCATTGCCGCCAGCGATCAGAGACTATCGCGGATAGACCAGCTAATCCAGCAGCAGGACAAATCGGCCGCCCGAGTAGCCATCGTACGGCTCAACGGGACGGTGGCAGGAAAAGTTGGACGAACACAGAATCGACCAATGATCATGCTCGCAACCGCTGAGGGTGTCATTGATCACCTGCGTCGTGACGATCTACAGGTGCGAACCTCGCGGCTCTGTATTGTCGATGCAGTTGGAGCGGAAAAACCGGAGCAGTTTGGGGCTGATCTGCAGTTCATCTATACGAAACTGCATGCAAAACCGCTCAGTGTGGCATTTGTCCCGGAAGCGAGCTCCGATCTCCAACTCCTGCTTGAATTGCTTCGCAGACCGGTGACTCTGTGTTCATCAGAGTTCAGCGAGCCTGCAGGAGTCCGGACCAGTCAGGAACAGACAGAGGAGCACGCCATGAGCGATCTACCATTTTCAGAGTCGGATCTCAAGGAGAGGATCTCAGATATCCTTCATGAGATCCATGAGTCAGAAGACCCTATCGAGATGACCAAGCTGAAACGATTGGTTCGCAAGCACACATCACTATTCAGCCGCAGTTACATCACGGCCTACCTGCTCAAGCAAGCTATCGGAGGTGGCGCTCCGGCCCGTAGCAAGCGCCGTGAGCGGAGTTCACGCTCTGACAAGCACGAGACCGAGAACAGAGACCAGCAGAGCATATTCGTCAGCATTGGACGAAACCGCAGGGTACACACGCGCGACTTGATCACATTTTTCACCAGTGCCGATGGGATCACCTCTGACGATATTGGGCAGATCAAAGTACTCGACAACTACAGTTTTGTTGAGGTGAATAAAGAGAAGGCTCAGTCTGCCATTGAGGCGCTCAATGGTCAGGAGCTTCGCGGCAGAAAGCTTACGGTGAACTTCGCCCGCCGGAAGTAACCCGAACTACAGCAAGAGCCCCAGGATGAGCAGCGCAATAATGAAGTTTGCAAGCAGACCTACTGCGAGTATCGCAGTAGAGGCAAGCTCATACATCCGGGCCCGACGCCTGCAGCTGAGGACCAGCCGTGCCGGATCGCCTTCTATGATCATTGGCTCGGCAAGGGCGTCCCGCGAAGCATGCCGGACATCCGCGGGTTCTTGCGAGGAACGGGTGTCGGGGTTGCCGTAGAGGTTGATGACCGAGCCACGGATTGAGGCTGGAATCGGCACTCGGAATACACCGGCATCAACGAGCGCCGTTGCTTCGTCAGAGGAAACTTGCCATCGGCAGTAGCGCCCACCTCCCGGAAGATCACCGCACTCCTGATCACTGGCGAGAAAGCGTTCGGGGAGCGCGACTACATCCCGAAGAGCCCGATAGCGACGGCCACGCCTCCAGAGAAGACGATAGACATAGAAGAAGCCTACCGCCGGGGGCAGGAGTGGAAGGACAGGAACTGTAGCCAGGGCAATAGCGAGCTGTGCCACCGCCCTACCCGTCTGCTGTTGCAGTAACACGTACGCCCAGAGCAGAAGGCTGATAGTTGCTCCGGCGAGAGAGCTCGGGGTGACGGAGTTCCAGTACTCGTTCGCCTGGCGACCGCTCCAGATTGACCGCCGCACCAGAGTCTCATCAGGACCGTCAAAAAAGATCGCCGCTACAAAGTCGCCACGTGGCGCCCGAATCACCGGGTGCGCTCCTGATACGTCAAGCCGACCACATACCAGCACCCGCGCACCTTCCGGAAGGCTGCCCATCCTATTCCAGCTTGTCCGCATCGGAACTGTGTCTTCCTGACCCGGGCCATGAGAGCTCACCACATAGACGGCGCTTCGTGCCATGTCAGTCGCAACACTAATCTGCGAGCTTCGAACCCATAGCGTGTGCTCGCCCTGTATACTCTCCAGCGATCCTACGATTCTCACCGTCTGCGACTCGGGAACCCGGGAGCCTGAATGCAGGGATGCATAGGTCAACGGTTGGGAACATGAGGCACGCAGCACGTGGGCGCGGAATCGTCTCCACCGATACCGGACGCCAAAGGCCCCAATCGCCGGCAGAACCAGGAGAAAGAGAGCCGCTGTGGCGAGAACACCAAGTACGGGACCACTCAACTAGCTTGTCCTCCAGGACCAAATCCTCTAATTTGACACGATATGGTAGAACGCATCATCGTAGGACCACTGTATACAAACGCGTATGTGGTATCTACCGGCAAGAAAGAGTGTATGATCGTAGACCCGGGTGGCGATTCGGACCTGCTGCTGCAGCGGCTCGAGATTCTCAACGTCATACCTACTGCCATTGTATTCACCCATGGCCATCTCGACCACACGAGTGCGGCGCAGGCGATCATCGAGCACTACAGCGATCGGGTAGAGAAGATCGAGGTAGGTATCCACCGTAGCGACCGTTCCTACCTTCCCCCAAAGGGGGAGCAGACAAATCGGGAGCTCTTTGAACCGCTCGGCGAAGATGCGATGGTGGTGTTTAATCAGCTAAACACCGAGCTTCCCAAGCCGACGTTTTTTCTCAAGGACGGCGACCCCATTCTGGATACTGATTTCTTGGCCGTCCATACACCAGGCCACACGCAGGGTAGCGTCTGTCTGTACAGTGAGGAGCGCAGCGCACTGTTCTCCGGCGATACGTTGTTTTTCAAGACTGTCGGGAGAACCGATGTCACCGGTGCAGATCTTGAGAAGCTGACGAAGAGTATTACCAAGACGCTGTTCGAGTTGCCCTCTGAAACACGCCTGTTCCCGGGGCACGGGCCAAACTCTACTCTCGAGCGGGAGATGGAATATAACGATTTCACTCCCAATCCACAGATATAGCGAGAAGCATCTTCAGAGGAAGTCCGGTGTGCCGCCGAGAATCACGCGGAGAGATTGAGAAAGATTCCGCTTTCCGACGCCCCGGCGGCGAACGTTCCAACTCCAACATCAGCCCTCTTGAAAGCGTCTGCAAGCTCGGTGGCGAGCTGCTGGATCTGCGCGTCCGGTCCGCTCTCCGTGGTGAGAGAACCTACATCAAGCGAGTTGTCTGATCGAAGCGTAACCAATCGGTCTACCATGATATCTATGAGTTGGAGCTTTGAGATCGAGTAGCCGCCGTCGTCCCTGCTCGGCACACCCTTGACATGTTCGAGACTTGTGTAGACGCCACCCCGTAGCGGTAGCGCCACCTTCCCGGAGGCGAACTGCGCTCTGACCAGGCTGGAGACCGGTACATTACGAGTGACAGCTGTCTGCGTTGCAGCGCTTATCATACACTTCCTCATCTAAAGAATCGGAAGTGATGGATGTCCTCTTTAGCGGCCTATCTGTTGCGTCGTTCGAGTTCGTTCTGCTCTTCTATACGGTACAGTGCGTACGGTATGGCCCGCAGCCGCTCCTTCGGAATCGGTGCTCCACTCTTCAGCGAGAGCCCGTACTTGCCGTTTTCTATGCGAACAAGAGCCGACTCGATCAATCGTAATCGCTTTAGCTCCTGAGCACCGAGCGCCTCGAGCGTCGTCTTGTCTATGTCGCTGCTGGCTATATCCACGAGATCCTTGGAATCGTCCTTCTCAACGATGTCCTTGAACTCCTCGTCCTCTGACATGAGATTTTGGAGTATCTCGGCTTTCATTTCCAGGAGCTTCTCTTTCATCTCCTCGACAAATGCTTTCTCCATCTGTTCCCGCTCCCCCTAAAAGAGATGCGGTAATGTGATATTTCCATTACAAAAAGTCAACAGCTGTGAATTGACATTACAACTGCGTGTTCCGTACTCTCTTGAAACAAAGGAGTTGCAGTGGCAAAAGAGGAAGCAATTGAAGTAGAGGGCGTAGTGACCGAGTCTCTGCCCAACACCATGTTCAGAGTTGAGCTCAAGAATGGACACAACATTCTCACCCATCTCTCTGGAAAGATGAGAAAGCACTACATCCGAATTGTTCCAGGCGATAAAGTGAAAGTGGCCCTCTCACCATACGATCTGACGCGGGGAAGAATTATCTACCGGGAACGATAGCTTCCGGGTTGCCGGGGCGGTTGCGGGACAGCGCTCCTACTCGGACGGCTCGAGATTCTCACCGTCCTCAGTTGCGGTTTCCCCGCGAAGCATTACCCACAAGGCTCCGGTGCCACCCTGAGATCCTTTTGCATACCCCATCTGCCCCGCGCGACTGTCACGCTCAAGCATGGCACGCACCTCCCGCTTGATGACACCTGATCCGTTATCGCCCTTTCCGTGCACGATAAGAATCTTCCTGTATCCAGCGTTGACGCTCTGCTCAAGGAACTGACGCGTTGCGAGCAGGGCCTCGTCGAGCTTGTAGCCATGCAGATCAATGGTGTCGTCTATCTTCACGCGCTTCGGACTCACGCGTGCCTGCTCAGCGTCTTCGCCATCACCGTCTTTATCCACCGGGGGATACTTGTCAATCCAGCTCATGTCCATGAAGTGCTCCTTCACCCGTCAGCACGCGTCTGCAAACGATATCGCAACCGGCTGTACTCGGGATTCCCGGGCCACAGTAACTGTCCCCCCGAGACCCACCCTTCGAGCCCGGCAGCGGTCTTCACCAGTACGAACTGGTCGTGGGTACTTGCAATATCAACGGCGGTCCCTTCCGGCACCACCAGCCACCCTGCCGACTCCTCCGTGGGGATCCGACGCAGGTTATAGTCCGATGTGACCACTCCAAGCTGCTCGCCAAAGACCATGCTCGTCGCAATCAGCCCCACTAAAGATACTAACACCAGAATGCCGGTAACCAGCTGACCCAGCAAAAAGAGTCCACGTTTTCGTCGCCAGGCTAAGGCAGTCAGGACTGCGACTGCATTCACCGACGCCGCGAGCATCGCAAAGAAGAGATCTGGATGGACTATGTGACGGGGCGCGACTGAGCGATTAAGTGACGCCGAACCCTCCACCGTTGACAGGAGGCCCCGCATGACTGGAAGGCGCGGAGCGAGTCTGATCGCTTCCCTCGCCGCGTACACCGAACGCGGGATATCACCAACCTTGAAATAGAGTACCGAGAGGTTGTACTCCAGACTCGGGGAGGAAACGCCGGTGCGATGCTCACGCTCGAGGACTTCGATCGCCTGCTCCACTTCTCCGGCAGCGTAGAGTTCAAGCCCTTCAGCCATTGAGTCGTGCGGAAGGATGGTGGAAGCGGCGTCTGTGAGGAAGAGAACTGCACCGAGCGCAAGGCCTATCGAAACAGGCTTCTTCCAGAATCGGGTTGCTATCAGAAAAAGTATCCCTGGGACGAACCAGCCGTAGCTGAATGGTGAAGTAAACCAGACGCGCCGCTCGACTTCTACTGCTTCCTCGATCGACAGCGGCTCGAGATCCCTTGTCATATCGCCGACACGGGCCGGCTGCCGAACCGCAGTGATGACCGGTACGATAGGTGGGCCACTCTGCCGATCGATGCGACGCTCGTCCGGCTCAATGGAGGCGAACGCGGGTGAATGGATCCGGTGAGGACCCTCGGAAAGCGCCCGAAGCGTCGTCACTCTCTCGAGCTGCCCGTGATATCCGTTTTCGCGCGGAATGAGCTGAGAAACGTTTTGCTCTTCCACCAGCTGAAAACCGGAAATCTCAAGCTGCGGTATGCTAAGGAAGTGCAGATTCCCGGTTCCCGTAATTCGCTGCACGACATCAACTGTTTCTCCGACTGGAACTGTCGTTTTAGTGACGCTGAGATCGTAGTCGAAATCACCCACTGCGCCCGAGAGCTCGACCGCGGGAGGGAGCGGTTGGAGCGGCACCTCCCGAGCAGCGACCTCGACCGCAAAGACCCCGGTAGAGATGGTAGCTTCCGGCAACCGCAGGGAGCCGCTGCCGGTCGCAGTCAGCATAAAGACCGCAACCGGTATGGTGTACAGGGTTGTTCCATCGATCTCTATCCGTGATATCTCACCAAGCCCCTGCACCTCTTCCAAAATCGCGTTCTCCGCTCGTCCGAGAGAGAGTGACTGCGGATAGAGAAACTCCGGTACGTTGTAGATTTCAAGCGAATATGCAGCGCTCTGTCCCGCTAGAAGCGGACCGGTCGGGCCCGACCAGCGCGCGCGAAACGGTACCACACTCCGGTTGCGCGCGGATGAAATCTCAAGGAGACGGCGCTCGGTCAAATAGAGCTGACCGGCAACTGAGACCGGTATCGCCGGCAGGACAAACCGTCCGGGCTCAGTCGCTGCGAACACAAAACGCACCTCCACCGCACGCCTTCCTCCGTCATCGCGAAACCGAGTCACCGGTCGGATCGCGGGACCTTCTACCAGACGCAATCCTTCGAACTCAGGAGCCCTTACCGCTACATCTGAGGCTTCCTCGTGATCAATGAGCACGGTATAGGTAAGCTGCTCGCCCACTACCAGGAATCGGTCTGAGAGATTGGTCTCGACCTGTCCAAAGAGAGGAGACGCAGTCAGCAGCGCGGCAGCTACCAGTCCCGCACGCCGTCGGGCTGCCGGTCCTCTCTGTTTGCAATCCATCGTTGGGCTTCCTTTCTTCGCACATACTCGAGTATACGGACGGTCTGGCTGTCTCCATCCGCCGATTCAGAGCCATCTCCCTGCCGTTCCGGGGGGCTTTCGGCCTGCTCCGCGGATTCGAGCTTCGCAAGGGTGAGCTCAAGGTTCTGCTTTGCCGAGAGACTGCGATTGTTCACCTCAAGCGCGTAGCGGAACTCGTCCCGTGCGTCGGCGAATCGCCCCTGCTGGTACAGTAAAACCCCCCGATTGTACGAGGCGGCATGCACCAGAGTCGTCTGGCGTGACCCGAGTCGATCACCGGCGACTGACTCAAGGTCGATTCGGGCATCGTTCCAGGCTGCAAGAGCCGCCTCCTGTTCGCCCATGGCGTAGTAGACGTTTCCTACGTTGAACAGGAGCCAGCCGCGATCATCGCTATCCTCATCCGTTGCAAGATAGTGCACAAGTGCGCCCTGAAAGTCACCACGGGCATACGCCACGTTTCCGCGCAGGACGGAAACTATAGGCGCATCCGCGCAGCCGGTCAGCAGGTGGATGAGGACGACTCCCGTAAAGCAAATCAGAACATTCCGCGCCATCGAATGAACCGTACCACGAGAGAGACGGTGAGTGAAGCCAGGGCCACCGCAAGAAACAGGCGATATCGCCTGCGCGGAACCAGGCGAAATCCTTCGCTTTCCCGTACGGAAGCGAATCGATCCAGGAGAGACACCAGACGATCAGCGGCAGCTACATCCGACAGCGTAATAACTTCACCCCCCGTTGCACCGGCAATCTGCACCAGGACCGTCGCATCGGCCCGGGATATAACCGGACGTCCATTCTCATCCAGGAGGGCCGTGCCGTCCGGGGCCGGCACCACAGCCCCTTCGCGCGTGCCGACGAGCACCGCGAACACGGGAATTCCGAGCGAACGGATCTCTGTGAGCGCCTCGTCAACGCTGCCGGTCAGTGCCTCACCATCCGTCATGAGAACGATTGCACGATGAGAGAGTGAGGCAGACGGAAACCGCTCGAGTCCCATCTGGAGTCCGGCAGCTATGTTGGTGCCGGGAGCCGTCACAAGGCCGGGTCCGGCGCCATCGAGCACCGTGTCAATAGCCGCCGTGTCGCCCGTCATGGGGATCAGAACGGTGGCCGCGCCCTTGAACAGCACGATCGCCATCCGGGCGAACGGAAGCTCGCGAGAGACCAGTCTGACCGTGTCAACGCTCTGATCAAGGCGGCTTGGCGGGAGATCCTGAGCGAGCATGCTCCGGGAGACGTCAATGACAACCGCTATATCGAGTCCGCGGCGATCCTCCTCGACCGGTTCCTCCCCCCACGCGAATCCGGCTGAAGCCAGAATCGCGAAGATAAGAAAGACATCAAAGCTGAACGCGCTGAGAAACCACTTCACAATAAAAAGAGAGGAGAGGCGCTCAGGACTGAGATGAGATCCAAGGCGCATCAGATCACGCCTGCCAAGGAAGAAGCTCCTCAGTTGCAGCGTGACCACCGGAATGAGCACCAGAAGACCGTACAGAAGCTGTGGACTCGTCACACTCACGGGAGCACCTCCCGGACGAAGAGTCTCCGGATCAGGAAGTCAAGGAGAATCAGGGCAAGCGCGAGCAGAATGGCCTCCCGGAAGTACGGGGTTCGCTCTACGACCATCAGAGAGCGCTCCTCAACACGCTCGACGGTGTCGATCGCCTCGAAAACCGATGCGAGCGCCGTCCTTGAACCGGCGAAGAAGTAACGTCCCCGACCCGCCTCTGTGATTCGCCGAAGCGCCTCCTCTTCAAACCCGTCAACAAGCTCGCCGGACCGAGTAGCCCCGGTCTCCGGATCTGTAACCACCAGGTCTACCGGCTCACCGCTCCCGATCCCTACCACATAGAGCTCGATTCCCAGCGACTCGGCTGCGGCTGCTGCAGTCTCAGGCTGAATCTCCCCGGCGTTGTTGACGCCATCAGTGATGAGGATAATTGCGCGGCGGGGCGCGTCAGAGCTCTGCAGATGCAACGCGGCTACCGCTATTCCCATCCCGATTGCAGTGCCGTCTCCGAGCTCGAACACGACCATCTGCTCGAGCACCGATAGCAGATGCTCGTAGTCGAGTGTCGGGGGAACCCGGAGAGCCGCCTCCTCCCCAAAGCCCACCAGCCCGATTGGGTCGTTCTCCCGCCGGCTGATAAACTCCCGAACAACCTGACGAGCCGCCTCGAAGCGGTTGTCGGGCTGGAAATCCCGGGCGGCCATGGTAGGACTCTGATCAAGCGCAATGATAATGTCTGCCCCGCGAGTGAGGAACGCCCGCTCGCGCTCGGCCAGTTCCGGTCCTGCGGCGGCAACAATGAGAAGAGAAAAGCCGGTCCAGAATGCTATCGAAGAAAAGACGATCAGCGCCGTGGTGGCAGTCGTAGGTCCACGAAAACCAGCACGTCCCCAGACCCGAAACGGAAAGGCAAGAGTTCCGCCGCGAGAGGGCCAGAAATGGCGGGCGGCAACGAGGACGGGAACGGTGATCAGGAGCAAGAGCAGCGCAGGACGCTCAAATACGAGCATGTTCAGCCTCCCGTTTACGGGGATGAGCGCGCAGTCGCCGCCGCCCGGATTCAAGCTTCTCAAAGAGCGTCACGCAGCGCTCGACATCGGAGCTGCGCTGTAGGGACGGCTCATCACGGCCGGCGAATTTCACCGCATCTGCCCGGTGGAGAATCGGTTCAAGTGAATCCACTTCTGATGAGGGGGCGGCACAGAGTGAAGCAAGGGCAGGCAGATAGCGAAGGAGCTCGGATGTAGTTGCGGAACGGCAATCCACACGCAGTACGGAGGACAGGTATCGTTGAATTGCCTGCACGAGCAGGATGTAGAACTCTCGTGCGGCCATCTGCTCTGCCTGGGCCTCAAGCAGGGTGAGGTCCTTCCGCAGGCGGCGATAGGGCAGCCGGGCGCGGTAGCGGGCAATCAGCATTCGGAGATGTGCTCGTCCGGGTCCAAACAGGTAGAGGGCCACCGTCAGAGTCCCGAAGATCAACACAGAAAAGAGAATGAGCGCGGCGCGGGTACCCGGGAGCCTCTGGGGACCAAAGATCGGCTGAAGTGAAGAGTCCACCTCCAGTACACTTGCGACAACAAGGCTGAAGCCCTCAATCTCAGCGCCACCAAGCGGCAGACTGGGCAATGTGAGCGTGCCCGGCTCAAATGGCACGACAACGATCCTCAGATCGTACGTCCCATCGCTGTGATCAATGGTCAGTGCCTCAATGGTGCCCCACGCGGGGTCCGGCAATTCGGCAGGGGCAACGAGTCTCTCATCCGATCGGATCCGGTAGCGCAGTTCAACCGGATCACCGACGTACGACTGTGCAGGCAAACGGACGGAGTCAATGATGGTATACGATTGTGCCCAAGGGGTTGCGCAGATGAGGATGAATACCGAGGCGAGAGTCAGACTTCGCATCAGGATCGCCCTTTCCGGCTGTCAAAGAAGCGAATCAGCTGTGGGGCTACCTCGCGCTCAGTATCTATATCAAGAGTGACAATGCCACGCTTGCGGCACTCGCTGCGCCAGGTCTGCACATGCCCTTTCCAGTACTCATGGTAGGATTCGCGAAACTTTCGGGATCGTCCCGGAACGAGGATCGTGGCTCCGCTCTCGGGATCGTCGAGTCGGATCAGACCTGTGGCGGGAAACTCGTCGTCCAGAGGATCTGCAACGCGAATTGCAATGACGTCGTGGCGACGCCCCATCAGAGTGAGATCCGGTAGATAGCCGGCCGTCTTGAAGTCCGATATGACCACGACCACTCCCCGACGCTTGAGCGACTCGCCGGTAGCCCGAAGCGCAAGGGAGAGGTCACTCCCCTTCCCGACAGGTTCAATGCCCACCATGTCCGTGATCAACCGCAACGCGTGCCGCTTGCCCTTCCTTGGTGCGACCCATCGTTCAATACGGTCACTGAACAGCACCGCACCCACCCGATCATTGTTGACAGCGGCAGCGAGGCTGAGAAGCGCGAACGCCTCCGCGGCAACCTCCCGCCGGGTCCGGTCGGGCGGACCGAGTGCGAGGCTTGCCGACACGTCCACAACCAGGAAGAGCGTGAGCTCCCGCTCCTCCCGGAACGTCTTGGCGAACGGCTCGCTCATCCGGCTGCTCACGTTCCAGTCGATAAGCCGGGCATCATCCCCATCCACATACTCACGGACCTCGTCAAACTCGATTCCCGGGCCTCGGAATACACTGCGGTAGTCGCCTGCCAACAGATTTTCCACCATTCGAGTTGCAAGGAGTTGAATCCGCTTTACGCTCGAGAGGAGTCGTGCACGATCCATAGGCGATCAGGGTACAGGGACGGTGGAGAGAAGCAATTCAACCAGATCGTTGGAGGTGAGCTGCTCGGCCTCTGCCTCATAGCTGGGAACAATACGGTGGCGAAGCACGGGAGGAGCAACTGCCTTCACATCTTCAGGGATGACGTGCGACCGTCCCTCGAACAGGGCGTGCACCTTCGCACAACGAAAGAGATAGATGGTGGCCCGCGGTGACGCCCCAAGCTCGATGTAACGGTGGAACGACCGGCCCTCCCCCTGCTTCCGAGAGCTCATCACAACGTGGACAATGTACTCCTGAATCCGTTCGTCCACCCGCACCTCGTTCGCCGCCTGTTGGAGGGAGAGAATGTCGGCCGTTGTGAGAATTGGTGAAAGTTCAGGCTCACGCTCCACTCCAACACGCTTGAGAATCTCCAGCTCCTCCTCCGGCGAGGGATAACTGATGGAGAGTTTCATGATAAACCGATCAAGTTGCGCCTCAGGCAGCGGGTAGGTGCCCTCCTGATCGATCGGATTCTGCGTAGCCATGACAAAGAACGGCTTCGGAAGCGGGTACGTCGTATCTCCGATGGTGACCTGTCTCTCCTGCATCGCCTCAAGCATTGCCGACTGCACCTTGGCGGGAGCCCGATTGACCTCATCCGCCAGAATGATGTTCGAGAAGATAGGACCTTTGCGGGCAACAAACTCACTGGTCTGCTGACGGTACATCATGGTTCCAATGAGATCTGCCGGGAGCAGGTCGGGGGTGAACTGGAGCCGCTTAAAGCTCGCGTCAATCACTTGAGCGAGGCTTCGAATGGCCAGGGTCTTCGCGAGTCCCGGGACCCCCTCAAGCAGAACATGCCCCCCGGTGAGGATGCCCACGAGCATCCCGTCCACCATGGACCGCTGGCCCACAACAGCCTTCGCAATCTCGGCCCTGCACCGATCGAGCTGCTCTCTCGCCTGCTGAGCCCCTGGGCTCAGGCCCGCTACAGGCTGGACGATGGAAGAATCGGACTCATCACCCGGGAGAGGGCGCCGCCCGAACTGCGATTCATGTGTGTCCATATGGTATCCTACGTTCTGTAATCTGCGTTCTCATGCACGTACTGATCGGAGAGGTCGCTTCCCCAGACAGTAGCACGACCGGGACCGTTCCCAAAGGCGAGGCTGATCTCCACCGTTCGCGAATGCTGAGGATAGCCGGTCACGCGGGGATTCAGGGCTGCGGTCTTCAGATAGTCTGCAAGCCGCATCTCCTTCTCCCGGTCTAGCTCAAAGGCTCCGTTGGCAAAGACCCGTTCGCCACCCAACGTAATCTCTACCTCAGAAGGATCAACAGCAACACCAAGATTCCCCAGGAAATCTCCGACTGAGGAGAGCAGTCTACCCACATTCGGGTCGTTGCCGTAGATCGCCGTCTTGACCAGTGGGCTATTGACCACTGCCTTCGCTGTTCCACGGGCGAGCTCACTGGTTGCGCAGCCGGTTACTGACACCTCCATCACGTGGCCGGTGCCCTCCCCGTTTCGTACCACATCCCGGGCGAGCAGTCCACAGAGCGTGCCAAGAGCGGTGGTGAAATCGTGTTCACTCACTGCGGGCGCCCGCGCCGAACTCATAAGGACGGCCATGTCGCTTGTGCTCATATCGCTGTCGACTGATATGGCGTTGAACGTGTCGGCCACGGCTGCGGTGAGTGCACGCCGGACAATCTCACGCTCCATCGTGACGTCGGTGAGCAGAAAGACGAGCATGGTGGCCATATTCGGCTCAATCATTCCCGCTCCCTTGGCAATCCCGACGATTGATCCGTCACCAATGGGGATGCGACGGATCTTGGGATAGCTGTCGGTGGTCATGATCGCCTGCGCCACCTCCAGTGCAGAGCCACCGTGTAGTCCGGCGTGGAGTCCGGGAAGCGCCTCCTCCATCTCAGGGACCGGCAGAGCCCACCCGATGATACCGGTGGAAACAGTGAGCAGCGCACGCTCGGGGACCGATGCAATCTCCCCGAGAGACCTTGTCAGACGCCGGGCGTCGTCAAGACCGGTTTTTGCCCGAACGTTCGCGATCTTGTTGTTTATGAGCAACCCCTGCAGGTGTCCGTCCAATCGCTCGCGCCCAAGCAGGACCGGTGCTCCGGGAAACGCATTTCGCGTGAAGACAGCTGCGAATCGGTCGGTCGGCTCATCGGCGAGAATGAGACTGAGATTCATTCGGTACGGCTCGAGAGACGGTCGCTCAGCGGGAGTAAAGGCTATCCTGGCAGTTGATACCTGAAAGCCTTCTGGAAGGGCAGCGTGGGACTCGAGATAGTCGAGGTAACTCTGGCTGTCGCCGAACTCAGGATGATCCATACGGCACTATAATACGATTGCCGTGAAGCTTCAGCCCACTTGATGCGGGTAGCGATCGTCGCTGCAGATACGCGTGCACCCGATCCGGGTACCGAACTGGTAGCTCAATGGCGCTCTCGGTCACCGAGAATCCGATGATCTCCTCCATGGTTCGACGGGCGATCTCGGTAATCCTCCCCCACGCTTGCTCACGCAGGGCATCCTGCGGCACGATCCAGCTGCCGCCACAGGCAACCACCTGGGGAAGCGAGAGATAGCTGTGAATATTCGCAAGCGAGATGCCACCGGTGGGCATGAATCGAACGTGCGGATAGGGCCCGCAGAGGGCCTTCAGCATCTTCACGCCGCCGGCCGCCTCGGCAGGGAAGAACTTAACCACTGCCAGGTTTCGGGCAAGAGCCTGCTCAAGATCGCCGGTGGAACTGATTCCAGGAAAGATCGGTATCCCGTTCGTTATGCAGTAGTCCACAACGGGAGCGTTGAAACCGGGCGTCACTATGAACGCGGCTCCTGCAGCAACAGCCTCCCCGGCCTGTGCCACGCTGGCCACCGTCCCGGCTCCAACGATCATATTGGGACACTCACGACTCATGCGTGAGATGCCCTCAGCGGCTGCAGGCGACCGGAAGGTGATCTCTGCAACCGGAAGACCGCCGGCTGCAAGCGCGTCACCGAGGGGTTTCGCCTGCCCGGGGCTGTCAAGCACAATCACCGGGACGGCGCCGTACTCAGAGATGGCCTGTGCTACCTGTGTCATTACTGCTCCTATCGGGCGACCCTGGCGCTGCCGCCGGCCACCAGGCGCTCTACCTCTGAGAGCGAGGCCATTGATGTGTCGCCTGGTGTTGTCATGGCAAGGGCGCCGTGGGCGGCACCAAACTCCACACACTCTTGCGGCTCCATACCGGAGAGAAACCCGTAGATCAGGCCACTGGCAAAGCTGTCTCCGCCGCCGACCCGATCGAGTATCTCCAGTCCTTCGCGATTCGTGGCCTGAGAGAACGCTCCGTCATGATAGAGAATGGCGCTCCAGTCATTTACGGTAGCACTCTCTACGTCCCGAAGGGTAGTGGCTACCGCCTGGAAACTCGGAAACGTCTCCACCACACGGGCAATCATTCGCTTGAACTTGGACGGATCTAAAGCCGTGATTGAATCGTTGAGACCCTCCACCTCAAAGCCGAGAGAGGCAGTAAAATCCTCTTCGTTGCCGATCATGACATCCACGTGCCGTGCAATCTCACGATTGATCTCCTGCGCCCGCTTCTGGCCACCGCGGGACTTCCAGAGTGAGCTGCGGTAATTGAGGTCGTAGCTAACTACAGTACCGTAGCGATGAGCCGTCTCCATAGCCTCAATCACCACCTCAGGCGACGTCTCACTGAGTGCCGCGTAGATGCCGCCGCAGTGAAACCAGCGAGCGCCCTCGGTGTGAAAGATGGTCTCCCAGTCCACGTCGCCCGGTTTAAGACCACCGGCAGCGGAATGGGCGCGATCGGAGACCCCGAGTGCTCCGCGCACGCCAAACCCGCGCTCGGTGAAGTTGAGTGCCACCCTGTTCTCCGTCCCGATTCCGTCGTAATCGGTCCAGCGGACGTGGCGCAGGTCCACCCCACCCTGAAGCATCAGATCCTCAAGCAGCAGTCCCAGGTCCGTCCTTGGAATCGCGGTGACGACCGCGGTCCGCAAGCCAAAACAGCGGCGCAATCCGCGCGCAACGTTGTACTCACCGCCGCCCTCCGAGACCCGAAAGCTCCGGGCGCTTCGCACTCGCCCCTCGCCCGGATCGAACCGCAGCATCACTTCGCCCAGGCTTACCTGATCCCAGAGACAGTCAGCGGCGTCACGAAGTCTGATTGAATGCATTCCGGCTTCCTCTGTTTTAGCGTTACTCAAGTGCAGAGACATCAACCCACGAGCGGGTCTTCCAGCTCTTCATGCCCAGTTCGGCGAGTTGGACACCCTTTGCTCCTTCAAGCAGGTTCCAGGGGAACTCGATCTCATCGGCGAGGTGCCGGAGAAAGAGCTCCCACTGCAACTTGAACGCATTCTCCATTGGGTCACGGGTCGGCATGGTCATCCAGTTCTCATAGTAGTCGATCGGACTGGGTATGTCAGGATTCCAGACCGGCTTCGGTGTCTCGGCATCGCTCTGGATGACGCAGTCACGAAGACCCGCCACCGCCGTACCCCGCGTGCCATCCACCTGAAGGGTGAGAAGGTCGTCGCGACGGACCCGTACCGCCCAGCTGGAGTTAAACTGACAGATAATCCCATTCGCAAGCTCGAAGGTCCCGTACGCGGCATCGTCGGCGGTACACGGGTAGGGCTCTCCCTGCTCGTCTCGACGCTTGGGAATGTGAGTAGCGCCAATAGCGACCAGACGGGAGATCTCGCCGAACAGATTGTCGATCACGTAGCGCCAGTGACAGAACATGTCTATCATGATGCCGCCACCGTCCTCACTCCGGTAGTTCCAGCTCGGTCGCTGCGTCGGCTGATGCTCTCCGTCAAACACCCAGTAGCCGAACTCTCCCCTGACACTGAGGATCTCACCAAAGAAACCGGTGTCAATGAGATAACGCAGCTTGCGCAGACCCGGCAGCCAGAGCTTGTCCTGCACCACACCGTTCTTGACACCGGCGGCCTTGGCCTTCGTCCACAGGCCGTACGCGTCCTCGAGCGTAGTGGCCGTAGGCTTCTCGCAGTAGATTGACTTCCCCGCGTCAATCGCCTTGCTGACCCCAACCGTTCGAAGCTCAGTGCGCGCGGAGTCGAAGTAGACCTCTACCTTCGGGTCCGAAAGCACCGCGTCAAGATCCGTGGAGTACGCCTTCACCCCGTGCTCTGCTGCAAGCCGGGCAAGTTTCTTCTCATTCCTTCCGATCAGCACCGGCTCAGGCACAAGGCGGTCATCGTTTGCCAGCGGCACACCGCCCTGATCACGAATGGCAAGAAGGCTCCTGATCAAATGCTGATTGGTGCCCATCCTGCCGGTGACACCGTTCATCCCAATCCTGATTATGCGTTCCATAGCTGCTCCTAAACGTGGTTTTCAAACGCGCTGACAATGCGCGCGAGATAGTTTCGTTGATCCATTGCCCAGTACTCCTGTGAGAAGATCTCTACCTCACAGAAGCCTGAGAACCCGGCCTGTTCAACCCATTCGCGTATTCCCCGGATATCAATGCAGCCCTCCCCCATGAGTCCTCTGTCGGTGAGTATGTCACGGGTCGGGGTGCGCCAGTCACAGACGTGAAACGCAAGAATCCGGCTTCCGGCCCGACGAATCTCACTTTTCAGTCTGGGATCAAACCAGAGATGGTAGACATCCACTGCAATCCCTAAAAAGTCTGATGGGACCTCATCACAGAGATTGTTCGCCTGCGTCAGAGAGGTGATAGCACTGCGGCTGTCGGCGTACATAGGATGCAGCGGCTCAACTGCCAGCTTCACACCCAGACGCTCGCAGTCAGGAAGCAGGGTCTCAACCCCACGGCGTATCTGGCCCCTTGCCTGATCAAGTGCAACCGTCGGGTCCGCACCGCAGACGAGAACCACCATGGGGGCACCAAGCTCGGCCGCTTCCCGAATGACCGCGCGATTCTCTTCAACGGCTGCCGCGCGCAGATGCTCCTGCCCCGAGACAAAAAAGCCACCGCGACACAGTGACACCGTCTCAAGGCCCGCGGTGCGGATGAGCCGTGCAGCCTCTGTGACCCCGGTCTGTTCATAGGCATCACGCCAGACGGTAATCCCGCTGACGCCTGCGCGCGCATACTCCTGCACGGCACGTTCAAGCGGGAGCGGTCGGGTGGTAGCGGTATGGATGCAAAGGCGCTCCAGTCCTGGCCCGCTCATTCCGTTGCTCCGGAACCCACGCCGATGTCAAAGAAACGCTGTGGTTCCTTGCCCTCGCCAAGTCGTCTGATCGCTACACCAAGCTCAAGCGCGTGGTAGTCTCCCCACATGCTCGACTCACCGCTCGGCACCTTCTCACCCGCGGCGACATGGTCCCAGCCGTTTGGCCGGTGGTAGACCGAGTGCAACAGGATCCCCTGATGCCCAGCATCCTGAGCAAGATAGGTGTGTGAGAAGAGCGTCCGGGCAACGGTAAAGGCGGCGGCCTGATAGCGAGCCCCGGTTTCCTGCTCGCCGTGTCTCATCAGATACCGTCCGAGCCGCAGCAGTCCCTGCGCAGAGATTGCCGCCGCGGAGCTGTCGACCGGCTCATAGGCGTTAAACGGCTCACTCGGACGGTCACGGTAATCGCCCATGTGTACCAGTCCCGGCGCCCCGGTGTCCCAGTATGGAACCCCGTCGGTGGGCGTCTGTTCCAGATAGAAATCCGCCACCGCGCGGGAGACCTCCAGAAAGCGCTCACGGGCGTCTGCAAGCGAGGAATAGACCGATGAACCGCTCGCCTGGAACTCCTGTTCACTCATTCCCTCCAGCCACTCAAGCTGCTCGGGATAGCCGGCGAGAATCCAGCTCAGACCCCGGGTCCAGGTGGTGAACGGTGAGTACCCCTGCTGGGTGGAGGGACACCGGTAGGCGCCGGATTCAACGTTGAAAATGCTCTCATGCACAACACGGCCGCGAATATCATAGCTGTCTCGCCCGGTTCCGTAGTAGACGTTGTACCGTGCCGTCGCCTCAGCGTGGGCGAGCAGTCGCGCCAAAAGCGAGATACGCTCGTCCTGCTCACCCATAAGCACGTGCCCAAGCTGGTGAGAAACGGCGAGCGAGCGCATGCTTCGGATGGTGTCCGAGAAAAGGCTGTGCGCGCCGTTGAAACTGGGCACGTAGCCCAACCCGTCGGGCAGCCTTGTCCAGCGTGCCGCCTGCACCGCACCGGAGACCGCAAGCGCAAGACGGTACACTTCGGCCTCGTGAGAGTTGTTCTCCGTTAGCCCCTCCGCCATGAACCGCAACAGGTTGCCGTAGGTGCTCACGTTGTTGAACCCGTGATCGTGCACCCCGGTGTGTGTGAGGTGAGGCGCCATACGCGACATGGTCTCGGTCCGGCCGTAATCAAGAAACTCCCGGTTTCCGGTAGCCTCAAAGAGCAGCAGCGGGCAGCCGTACTGGAAGCCCTGGGTCCACTCGGTCCAGCCCCGTGTGGTGTAGGAGCCGGCCACCGTGAACACCGGCGTTCCGTTCTCAGGTTTCCAGTGTGTACGCAGCAGTGAAACACTCTTCGCGCCGACTCGGAAGAGCTCTTCCA
The DNA here is from genome assembly GCA_964599075.1 of uncultured Spirochaetaceae bacterium. Taxonomy (GTDB): domain Bacteria; phylum Spirochaetota; class Spirochaetia; order DSM-27196; family SLST01; genus SLST01. The sequence goes on from CAZREG010000008.1 coordinate 27,611, forward strand.
GCCCGCCGGCAAGGTCGCCTGGCGTAAGTGAAGTATCGATACTGATCATGGAATCTCCTCACAGTTCCGGTATTGTCAGCCCACCGTCGGTGTTGATAACCGTCCCGGTGGAGAAATCAAGATGCCCGTCCATAAACGAACAGATCACCTTTCCCGTGTCCTCCGGCATGCCCCAGCGACGCTGTGGAACCAGGCCATCGGCAATAAGACGGTCATACTTCTCGCTAACTCCGGCGGTCATATCGGTCTTGGTTATTCCCGGCCGTACCTCAATCACGGGAATACCGATTTCTGCTAGTCGCACCGCAAACAGCTGTACCGCCATTGAAAGGCCGGCCTTGCTGACGCAATACTCACCGCGATTCACCGAGGGCATCTCAGCACTCACCGAGGTCACGAATGCGATCCGTCGGTCACCCTTTCCGGGATTGGAGGCCCAATGCCGGGCCACGAGCTGAGTGAGAAAGTAGGGCCCGGTGAGGTTGACCGCCATAACTTCCTGATAGACTTCCTCGCTCGCCTCAAGAACGTCATCCCGACGGCGAGGGGCGATCCCGGCGTTATTGACCAGGCCGTGGATCTCGCCGTAGTGGGTGAGAACCTGCTCGACCAGTCTGCTTCGCTGCGTAGCCTCCGCGATGTTCGCCTGAAACGCGTGATGATTCTGCACGGCGGTCGTTGCCTCCGAGCACGCTTTCACGCAGGACTCAGCAGCCTCCCGGTTTCCGTTATAGTGAACCGCAACAGTGTGCCCGGCGCCGGCGAGTGAGATTGCGATACCACGGCCAATCCCTCGGCTCGCTCCAGTGACCAGAATAACGCCCATAGAACCTCCTACACGCTCTGTTCCGGCACTAAAGAGCCGGCCAGTGACTCGATCCCGTTCAGAGCTTCACGGGAGAGGATTGCTTCAACGAGTCGCTCTGCCGCCCGGCAGGCAAGCCGTGAAACGGCGAGATCAACGGTAGCAATTGGTGTTTCAAGCAGTGAGCGAACCGGCGCGTTGTCGTAACCGGTGACGCCCGCCGTTTCCGGAATGCGCCTCCCGAGACGCAACAGCCGTTCGGTGACCGCCACTGCAACAAGATCGTTGACGCAGACAAAGAGATCGAATCCCTCGCGAAGCGATTCTTGCATCCGATCGGTACACAGGGCGGCGATGGTCGGGAGATGCAGCGACGGAGCGTGTTCAAGAAGTGCCACGCCGGATGAGCGAAGGGCGCTCAGCCGATAGCCTGCAACCGGTTGCTGCTCGTCGGTCGCAACGAAGAGGGCACGGGCGGACGGGCGTTTCTGTGCAATCCAGTTCCCCAGCTCGCGGAACCCTGACTGCGCATCATTTATCACCCCTGCACCGTAGTCGCTTCGTCGATTGATCAGAATAAACGGTATGTCGCGACTGGAGAGCGCCTGCATGGTCTTCTCATCCGGCTCACAGAAAGCGAAAATGCAGCCGTCAATGTCTCCGAGCTTCTTCCCGGCAAACGGGGAGAGCGAATGATTGAGTGCCGCGATGGTGTGCGCCCGTCGGTCACCGAGCCCCTCATAGACACCGCCGAGCAGCTCTGCGGCATCGTAGAACAGGTGATACTCAGGCTGCGCCTTGTTCGGGAGAAAAACCACGACATTGAGAATGGAGCGTCCGCCGGGACGCCTGATCTGACGCTGCGAATAGCCAAGACTTCGCGCGACCGTAAGCACGTGTTCGCGGGTCTGTTCTCCAATGAGGGAGCTCCTGTTGAGTACTCGGGAGACGGTGCTGACGGATGTTTCAGCCGCCTGCGCTATGTCGTAGACGGTCACGCTCTTTGCTGCCATTTGTTGCATGCAACAATATCATAAAAATGATGGGTCTGCAAGCAAAATGGGGTATAAACAAGCGTGTTGGTAAACCTCAGATCCGCCCGTAGAGCTCACTCATCTCAAACAACCGCTCAGCAATCTCATCCGAGAGCTGCTGTGGGGTGAGTCTGAACTCCCAGTTACCGCCAAGCGTGCCGGGTGTGTTCATTCGAGCAGCGCTGCCAAGCCCCAGCAAGTCCTGAGCAGGCACCACGGCAAAGTGTGCCGGACTCTCAAGCGCTCCACGGATAAAGTCCCAGTGCGGCTCCTCTCCGGCACGCAGATAGTTGCACGCAAATCGTCGATCTGCCTCGGAAACCGCCTCAAGCCACCCGACGATCGTGTCATTGTCGTGGGTTCCCGTGTACACAACCGCGTTTTGCTCGTATCGGTATGGGAGGTAGAGGTTTCGCTCACCGGCGTTAAACGCGAACTGGAGCACTTTCATACGGGCGAAACCGAAGGTCTCGATCAGCTCTACCACGTCCGGCGTGATGACTCCCAGGTCCTCAGCGATAACGGGCAGACGGCCAAGCCGCTCTTCGGCAGCGCGAAACAGATCGTAGCCAGGCGAGGATATCCATTGTCCGTTGAGGGCAGTCTCCTCCCCGGCATCGACCGACCAATACGCACTGAATCCGCGAAAGTGATCAATCCGCACATAGTCGTAGAGAGAGAACTTGCTCTCAAAGACCGATATCCACCAACTGAAGCGGTCCTCCTGGTGGGCGTCCCAGTTGTAGATTGGGTTCCCCCAGAGCTGACCGGTTGCGCTAAAGTAATCTGGAGGGACCCCGGCAACTACGGTGGGATTTCCGGACTCATCGAGATAGAAGAGATCCCGATTTGCCCACACGTCTGCACTGTCGTGTGCGACAAAGATGGGTAGATCGCCCATGACTCGAATGCCATGCGCCGCAGCCACGGCACGGATCTCACTCCACTGGGTATGGAAGACCCACTGCAGAAACTTCACCAGGGAGATGTGGTCGCGATGCTCTGCGGCGAACGTCTGAAGCGCTTGCGGGTAGCGATCGCGAAGGGGAATCTCCCACTCGGTCCACGGTCTGCCCGCGTGGTACTCCTTTATGGCAACAAAGAGCGCGTAGTCATGGAGCCAGCCCGCCTGCAGCCGCTCAAAGCGCGCAAGCTTAGCCCGCTGTGCCTGATCGGCTCTCGCGAGAAATCCGCTGTAGCTGATTCGAAGCCGCTCCTGTTTCCACGGTATAAGCGATCCGTAGTCAACCCGTGATCCGGGTCCCGGGGAATCCTTCAGCTCGGAGGCCTTCAGATAGCCGGCCTCAACCAGCGGCTCCAGTCCGATCAGCATGGCATTGCCGGCGAGCGCACTGAGGCACTGATAGGGAGAGTCTCCGTAGCCGGTGGGCCCGAGCGGACAGACCTGCCACAGGCGCTGTCCGGAACGGATAAGAAAATCTATGAATGCGTGAGCCTCCGGTCCGAACGAGCCGATCCCATGTTCACCGGCAAGCGAGCTTGGATGGAGCAACACCCCGGAGCTGCGGGGGGATGAGAGGATTGAATGATCAATACCATCGGTTCGGCTCATATTCACGAGTGCACGGGCGAGACGGCGATCCGAACGGCATCTCGCTGGGCGGTCAGGCAGAGCTCGGCTGCCTTGAAGGTGTGCTCCTGCCCCATCGCCAGATCGGTCCCGTCAAGAGAGTCTCTGATAAGCCGCCCGAAGTACGGGAAGCCGATCTGCCCTCCAACAGAGAAGCGTTTCTCACCCTCATGGTTTGCAAGCAGGACGTGGTCGCCCCGCTTCTCAGTTGCAAGATCGACATACTTGCGAAGCTCCAGGTAACCGTCGGTCCCCAGGATAAAGGTCCGACCATCGCCCCACGTTGAGAGTCCGTCAGGGGTGAACCAATCGACTCGGAAGTAGTTCGTGGCGCCGTTGTCCGCCACGAGAGTCGCGTCGCCAAAGTCCTCGAGCTCAGGGTAGCGCGGATGATTGAAGTTGGCCACCTTGCTGTGCAGCACGCGAGCATCGGTGGCGCCGGAGTAGTAGAGAAACTGTTCAATCTGATGGCTTCCAATGTCAGTAAGAATTCCGCCGTAGCGCTCCTTCTTGAAAAACCAGTCCGGTCGGCTATCTGCGCCAAGCCGGTGCGGTCCCATGCCTATCACCTGAATCACTGTCCCAATGGCACCCTCTTGAATCAGATCGCCGGCAAAGATCGCTGCCTCGTTCTGCACGCGCTCGCTGTAACAGACCGCCCAGATGAGCCCGGTCTGTTCAACCTTCGCGCGAGCTGCCGAAAGCTGTTCGAACGTGGTGAACGGCGCTTTGTCCGAGAGATAGTGCTTTCCGTGGTCCATGACGCGAAGGCCGAGTGGACCTCTGTCTGCCGTCACTGCGGCGGAAGCCACCATACGGATTGACTGATCTTCGAGGACCTCTTCCTCTGAGCGCGCAGCTCTTGCTCCGGGGAACTCTCCAAGAAACTTCTCAAGCTTGCGAGGATCCGGATCGTAGACCAAAGCCAGGTCGGCTCCCGCATCCACCAGTCCGTGGGCCATACCGTAGATGTGCCCGTGATCAAGGCCAACTGCCGCGAAAGAGAACTCACCGGGTCCGACGACCGGCTCGGCTTTGCCGCGCGGAGCGTAATTCATTCCATCTGACATTACTTCTTCTTCCTTTTGTTCGGCCGTTTGTGCTTGACTTCAACGGCGCCAAAGATAGCAGCGCCATCGACGCGGATAACCGGGGCATCCGGAGCATAGGATTCCGATTTTTCGTTCCCCTCGAACGCACCAAAAATTCCGCCTCCGTTCGCCTCAATCCGGACACCTTCAGGAACCACGATCTCCACCCCGCCGAACATGGCAAACGCAACGATATGCATGCCACCAGGAGGAATCCGCGCATTCGAAAGATCGATGTCGCTTCCACCAAAAACGGCAATGGTGTGCAGTTTACGCGGCGGGTTCCAGACACCCTTTCGTTCGGTCCCGGAGAAGATCGCCACGAGAGTCCCCGATTCAGAAACCTGATCGTGGTTGGTCAGGTACCCGTGGCCGCTGTCGGAAGCCTGCGCAGCACGTCCATCCGCTGTAACGGGAGCATTCGGGGATCCGGCTACCGGCAGATCGATGATAAGAGCGCGTAGATTCGCATGGGTATCCGCGCTTGTCGCACTCTCTATTCGCTGCTCAAACTCGTCCTGACTGAGGTAGTCACGGGAGTAGCTTGCTGAAAGCTGCTCAATAACTTGCTCACGCAGGCGCTCCAGCGAGTTGTGGGAGGAGTCGCTCATAGAAGGCAGTATAAGGGTAACCGTACGATTCTGTCACGAACACAGAGTTTGACAGAGCGCAATACGGAGAATACCCTCCGGGTATGACCTCGCAGCTCGTTCTCGTCATTGTCATTGCGGCGGTGGCCGTCAGTGTGGTTGTCGTTGCTCTGCTGTTCGCTGCGAGGAGCAAGGCCGCACCAGCAGGCGAAACGGCGCTGCTTGCTCAGATGGAACAGGTTCGGGGCGAATTACGCGAGCTCTCAGAGCTCTTCCTGGTTCCACGACGCCGCGGCGCGGTCGGTGAAACGCTACTCCACGAGCTTCTCAGGAGCTGGCTTCCGGAACAGGGATATGAGCTTCAGTTCGCATTCCCGAACGGTACCCGTGCGGACGCGGTGATCCGTCTTGGCTCGCGGCTTGTTGTTGTTGACAGTAAGTATCCCCAGGAGGCGGTAACCGCACACAGCGGCGAGGTGCTCTCCGGCGAGCTGCGTCGGGCCATTACCAGGCACATCGGTGATATCGCCGTGAAGTACATCCAGCCGGACGCCGGCACCATGCCGTTCGCGCTTATGTACGTGCCTTCCGAACGGATCTATCTTGAGCTCTTTGCTTCACGCGATCCCACACTGATGCAGGCCGCGCTTTCGAACAACGTGGTGCCCGTCAGCCCGTCCACGCTCTTTGTCTACGTACAGACCGTGGCGTACGGGCTTCGTGGTCTCGCGCTCTCAGAGCGCAGCGAGCGTTTGCTGAAGAACATGGAACAGCTGCAGGCCGAGCTATCTGGATTCACGAAACGGTTTGACGTAGCTCAGACTCACCTCCGTAATCTCAGCCGTGCATTTGATGAGGCCGGGGCCCATCTCACCCGGGTGGACCGGGCGGCACGAATGATGCAGCTTGAGGAACGGGAATCAGAGTGACGGTGACCGGCTTCATCGTCCACAGTCTTGTTCAGAATCCCTCGAATCAGACCGGCTCCCGGCTTGCCATGATTGGTCGTGCCACCGACGGTTCAACGTTCGCCGCAGTGGTCGAGCCCTACTTCCCCCCGCTCTACATTCGGCAGAGCGACCAGGACAAGATTGCCGGCCCTCCTCCTGAGAGGGTCGCCAGAACGGACCGATCGACCATTGACGGCGAGGCGGTCGTTCGTTGTGAGTATCAATCGCTGTACGAGCTGCGCAGTGCCGGCAACGCCTTCGCTTCAGCCGGGGTGCGAACCTATGAAGCAGATCTTTCTCAGTGTGAGCCGTATCTGCTCGACCACCACATTCGCGGCACCGTGAGAATCGAAGGGGACGCAGTCAGTGGCCACACCGTAGATCACGTGTTCATCAACTCCCGGGTTGCACCGATCAGTGCGGAGGTTGCCCTGTCAACTCTATCTCTCGACATTGAGACTGAGCCGCAGACGAACGAGATCCTGGCCATTGGTCTTCAGGGCGAAAGTCCATGGCGAGAGCCGCTGAGTGAGGTGCTGTACAACGGCACTGCGGACGCCCCGGAGATCACCGCGGTGGCAGGCGAGAGAGATCTACTCGAGCGCTTTGTGACCCGGGTACGGGAGTTTGATCCGGACATCATAACCGGCTGGAACGTCATTGAGTTCGATCTTGCCGTAATCGCCGAGCGGGCAAAAGCGCTGGGTGTGGAGCTCGGTTTCTCCCGGGCGCCGCAGCCTGCAGAGTTCCTGCCCTCGTGGACCGCAGCCGACGGACGGCGGCAGGCGGCAAGCTTCATCTGCCCGGGGCGCCAGGCGCTCGACGGGCTGCGACTGGTCCGATACGGCCCGCAACAGTACGGCGATCGAAAGCTCGACAGCGTCGCACAGGCGGTGCTCGGGCGGGGAAAAACGATAGATCAGGGAACGAGTGCCGAGAAGCTGAGAACGCTCAGAGAGCTTCGGCAGAGAGACCCGGTCACCTTCTGTCGCTACTGCCTGAATGATGCCGAACTGGTGTTGAGAATACTCGAGAAGACCGGCCTTCTCTCACTCACCATCCAACGCACTGCGCTCACCGGCGTGGGGCTGCACCGCGCATGGACCAGCATCCCTGCGTTCGAGTTCCTCTACATGGAAGAGATGCATGCCCGCGGTCTCGTGGCCCCCACGCTCGGCGTGGACAGACTCCCGCAGGGAGAAGCGCCCGGCGGGGCCATCCTCAAGCCCCACCCCGGACTCTTCTCCGACGTCCTTGTGTTTGACTTCAAGAGCCTCTATCCATCCATCATCAGAACCTTCGCCATAGATCCGGTTGGGTACCGCGGTACGGATGAGGGCTATCCGGAGGGAACGCCGCCCCCGGCAGACGAGCAGGTAGTGGTGGCGCCGAACGGTGCGAGGTTCTCAAGAGAGGGAGCAATCCTGCCTTCCATTATTGACAGATTCTGGCAGGAGCGGGACGCGGCCAAGAGCCGATCAGACAGTGTGGCCAGTTACGTCTACAAGATTGTGATGAACTCATTCTATGGTGTACTGGGCACCTCAGGCTGCCGGTTTGCCGGCCGGGCGATTGCCGGTGCCATCACCAGCTTCGGGCAGTACATCCTGCGCTGGTCGCGCGACCAATTCGTCCGGTTTGGCTGCACCGTCATATACGGTGACACTGACTCGCTCTTTGTTCTCACTCCCGACACAAATGAGCTCAGCGCGGAAGCTCTGTGCCGGCGGTTAAATGATGATCTTGCACGCTTCATCCGTGAACATTTTGGTGTAGAATCGCAGCTTGAGCTCGAGTTCGAGAAAGAGTACCGCCGCTTCTATTTGCCGACCGTTCGACACGTTGCCGGGAGTGAAGCCCGCGGGCGTGCCAAGGGATACGCCGGGCAACCGCTGGACAGGAACGGTACTGCGCTTCCCGTGGAGATCCGGGGCATGGAGGCTGCTCGAAGTGACTGGACACCGGTGGCCGCACAGTTCCAGCGCGAGCTGCTGGAGATGCTCTTCTCAGACGCGGGGCCTGAGGCGATCGGCACCCGAATCGGGGAACAGGTCCGGGCGGTGCGCGAGGGTGAGATTGATGCCGCGCTCGTCTATTCGAGGCGGCTGCGAAAGAGCGTTGCATCGTACACAAAGAGCTCCCCGCCCCACGTCCAGGCTGCGCGCCTTCTCCCGGAGGAGGAGCAGGAAGGGACGATCGACTACGTGATCACTGTTGAGGGACCTCAGCCGGCCGGGCGCAGGCACGCTAAGATCGACTACGAGCACTATGTGGAAAGGCAGCTACGACCAATCGCAGAGCCGATCTGCGAGGTAGCCGGGGTGGACGCGAGATCACTGTTCGACCCGTCACAACAACTCTCACTGTTTTGAGGAGACTCTATGGCAACGACTGCAGCACAGAGGATTCTGCGGGATTCACAGGAACTTACTAACGCTCTCGCGCGCCTCTCCTTTTCGCCTCCGGTGAGCTCCGTCTACAATCCACTGGTCTATGCCCGGGCAAGCTGGAAGGCCTACCACGAACGATTCGCGAATGAGAAGTGCAGAGTGCTCTTCCTGGGGATGAACCCCGGTCCGTGGGGCATGGCACAGACGGGAATCCCATTCGGGGAGGTTGGGGCAGTCCGAACGTGGATTGGAATCGAAGAGACGGTTGGAAAACCGCCTCGGGAGCACCCGGCCCGACCGATTGAGGGATTCGGATGCAGCCGGAGCGAAGTAAGCGGTCGCCGGCTCTGGGGACTCATGAAGGAGCGGTTCGGCACGGCCGATCGCTTCTTTGCCGATCACTTCGTCGCGAACTACTGTCCGCTCGTCTTTATGGGCGAGAGCGGTAGAAACATCACCCCTGACAAACTGCTTGCCGACGAACGGGCACCGCTGTTTAAAGCGTGTGACGCGTTCCTTCAAGCGGTGGTGCACGCACTCGAACCGCAATTCGTGGTGGGAGTCGGCAAGTTTGCAACCGGACGAGCGGAGACCGCTCTCTCATCTCTGCGGCAGAAACCGACCGTCCTCTCCGTTCTCCATCCAAGCCCCGCAAGCCCCGCGGCGAATCGTGACTGGGCAGGAGCCGCGACCCGCAGCCTTATCGAATCGGGCGTCTGGCAAGGGTGACGGAAATCGGCAGATGATCTGAGACTCCGCGCCCGGTTCTCGGATCGTAACGCAGCGGCACCCCGTGCTCGTCAGTCAACCGTGGGCGCGTCTGTGCCTGAAGTCCGGCGAACCAGTGATCGGTATCGCCGGCGGCGGCCGGAAGGTAGAGAAACGCCTGGTCTAGTCGCTGCCAGAGTCCACGGTAAACGTAGGAGCCGGGCCCCGAATCATCAGCCCAGAGCCAGATGAACCGTTCCCGGGGCCAGGGACGCGCAGTCACCGGTAGAGAGAGAATCCCGGACATCTGGTTATCAACGCTCACAGAGGATACGGACGCAGGAAGCTGGGACCCACCGGCGCCGTCTACCTCCAGCGCGGAGAACCGTGAGCCATCGGCTTCCAGGAGAGGATCCTCGTTCAGGTCGCCAATCAGCAGTGCCGGGATCTCCGCCCGCCTGATCACCGAGCGAGCCAGCCGCGCCTCAAGGATGCGATAGGCAGCCGTCTGCTCCGCGCCTCCTCGCTGGCTCTTCCAGTGCGCAGCGTAGACAAGAAACGGCTCTTTCCCTGCCGGGCCGCGGGGGAGCCTGACTGCAACCGCATCCCGCGAACGCCAGAGGAGCGGGTTCCGGTCGCCGCCTGCAATTACCTCAGTGGCCGCGTGAATATGCGTCTGTATGGACGGGACTCTGCTTGCGACGACTACCTGCGTACCGAACTGCGGCGGAAGCCCGGCGGCGATATGCCACTCGCCGCCGATCAGAGTCCCGGTAAGCTCAGCCACCACCCCCGGGTGCTCCACCTCAATTAACACAAGGAGCTGCGCCTGACGCACCTCCAGTTCGCGAAGGACGGTCGAAATGACATCCAGCCGAGACCAGTACGCGTACCCGTCGTAGCCGGACTGCGGAGTAAAGGACGGAAACTCCCCGCCGGCCACCTCGTCATCAAACAGATTCTGGACGTTGTAGCTCAGTGCCCGCCACACCGGTGTTCGCCCGGCGGCAGTAGCCAGAACGCCTACTGCTACGATACAGACACCTGCAAGCACGTACGGCCAGAGACGGCGAACCTGAGGGTGTGGTTGTGGAAAGAGGCTGCGCGTGCCGTCGCTCAGCCGATCAGTCGTCTTCTTCTTCATCCTGTCGCTCCTCTACAAACGACAAGATTTTTTTCTTCTCTGCTTCGCAATCAGTGCTCATTGCCTTGAATTCTGAGCCGGTAATCCGCTCGAACGCCTGCTGGTAGCGCCGGGAGACCTCGTGAAGGACGGAGGCCGGGATCTGCGGCGGATGCCCCTCGCCGCTCCAGCCCTGCTCCATCAGCCAGCGTCGCAGATACTCTTTGTCAAGCTGATGCGGATACTCCCCACGCTGAAACCGCTGTTCGTAGCTGTCGGCGAACCAGTAGCGTGAAGAGTCCGGCGTGTGCACCTCATCAATGAGATAGAGCTCATCGTCGCGCAGTCCAAACTCGTACTTGGTATCCACAAGAATCAGACCCTGTCTGCGGGCAAGCTCGGAGCCCCGCGCAAAGAGCCGCAGCGCCGTCTGCTCTACCTGCTCCCAGAGGTCCGGGTCAATGACCCCTGCGGCGAGGATCTCGTCCCGACTGCAGGGTCGATCGTGCAGACCGTCACTCTCCTTGGTGGAGGGGGTCAGAAGCGGTTCGTTAAACTGCTGATTCTCACGCATTCCATCAGCAAGCGAGATTCCTGAGACCGGACGTCCGGCCCGGTAGTCACGCCACGCACTGCCGGTCAGGTATCCCCGGACAACCACCTCAACCGGTATGACGTGGCAGGCGGCGGCCAGAACGGCCCGGGGACTGATCGTTGCCAGCAGATGATTCTGGATGATGTCGGACGTCTTTCCGAACCAGTAGACAGTCAGACGGTTGAGGACTTCGCCCTTAAACGGCACTGCACCAAGGATACGGTCAAAGGCCGATATCCGGTCGGAGGTGGAGATGACCAGCTCATCGTCCCCTACGTAGAAAATGTCGCGAACCTTTCCCTCACTGAAGGTGGTCGCGGTTGGAATCTCCGCGTCACGGAATCCAGGAAACGGCGCTGCTTCGGCGGGATCGATCATCTATTGCAGTTCAGACCTGTTGGTAACGATACGCGAGATAAGCCCGTACTGGCTTGCCTCTTCGGCATTCATCCAGAAGTCGCGGTCGGTGTCACGCTCGACTTTCTCCATCTCCTGCCCGGTCTCTTCGGAGATCAGCTTGTTGATTCTGATGCGCATTCGCTCGATCTCACGAGCATGAATCTCTATATCGGTTGCGACACCTCTGATCCCTGAGAGCGGCTGATGAATCAGATAGTGACTGTTGGGCAGTCCCAGGCGCAGCTCCTTTGGTGAACTGAGCAGGATGAGTGCCCCGGCACTGGCCACGAGACCCATACCAATCGTGTAGACGTTCGGCTTGACAAAGCGAATCATATCAAGGACTGCATAGCCGGCGTCAGCATCACCACCGGGAGAGTCAATGAAGAGCCGAATAGGCTCGTCCCCGCTGTCCTCAAGAAGCAGCAGTTGCCGTACAACCCGCTCGGCGAGCTCCTTGTTGATCTGACCGGAGAGCAAGACATTCCGGGTACGCAGCATCTTCTCCATCAGCGGCGGCTGCTGATTGCTGCTCTCCTCCTCTTGCTCCTCCTGCTCATCGTCCTCATCAAGTCTCCAGTCGTATCGTTGCGCCATTTGGTTCCTCTTCTGGTCGTTATCCATATGTGAAGGGTAATATACTAGCATGAGTGAGCCGGTATCAAAGGGGCACAGGGCGGCCTTCGTAGCAATCGTCGGGCGTCCGTCGGTCGGCAAATCGACCCTGCTGAATGCCCTCTGTGGCCACAAGGTGGCCATTGTCTCAGACATACCACAGACTACCCGGAACAGGGTGCGAGGCATTGTCACCCGACCGGAGGGTCAGCTCGTGTTCATAGACACACCGGGATTCCACCGTTCAAAGAGACCCTTCAACCGGCACATGCGCGGGCTCATCCAGGAGACAATCCGTGAGAGCGAGATCGTGCTCTACGTTGCAGATGCTGCTCGCCATCCCGGACCGGAAGAGGAACAGCTTCTACGCCTGGTCGCCTCGGTGGGAGAGATCCCTCAGGTCGTCGCGCTGAACAAGATTGATCTGAATGCTACCCGTGCCGCTACCGAAGTCGACGAGCTCGCGCGGGAGTATCTCCCAAATGCACCGATCGTCCCCGTCTCAGCCAAAGGGCACGGCGGACTCGACCTGCTCCTTGATACCCTGTTCAAGCTGGCTCCGCAGAGTGAGCCCCTCTACCCGCAGGAGTACTACACCGACCAGCCTCCGGAGTTCCGTGTAGCAGAGCTCATCAGGGAGCGGGCGATGGCCGGACTCAAGGAGGAACTCCCGCACTCTCTCTACGTGGATGTAGCGGATATGGAGATCAGCGAAGAGGAGCACGGGTCTGAAACACTCGCCATCCGCGCGTTTATACTCGTGGAGCGCGAGAGCCAGAAGGGCATTCTTGTAGGCAAGGGAGGAAGCAGAATCAAGACCATACGGCAGACCGCGGAACGCGAGATAGCCACGCTCTTCCCCTACCGCATCACCCTTGATGTGCGTGTTAAGGTGGATTCAAACTGGCGGCAGAATGAGCAGGTACTGCGCCGACTCGTACACTGACTGAGGTTCACGATCGATTTTCTGACCATTGACCGCAGCGTCGGTCAGCGGTTTCCCAGGTACGCTTCGACCGTTCCGTCGGGTCGACCTATGAGCACGTCCGGGCGGGTACGGGAGAAAACTCCGTTCCCAAGGACACCGGGAATTGCACTCAGGTCCCGCTCCATCTCCGATGGGACAAATGGGTCGGTGAAGTAGACATCCACGACAATGTTCCCATTGTCGGTAATCACCGCTCCCATCTTTCGCTCAGCCTCGCGGACCTCGGGTCTCCCACCGAGACGCTCGAGAGCCCTCAGTACCGGCACCCGGGCCTGTGGCAGGACCTCAAGAGGAACGGGGAACCGTATCCCGAGGTTCTCAACCAGCTTCCCGGAGTCAGCAACTATCACCACCCTACCAGACGCGTACGCCACGATCTTCTCTACCAGAAGCGCGGCTCCTCCGCCCTTCACCAGGTTGAGCTGCGGATCTATCTCGTCGGCCCCGTCAAAGGTGAGATCGAGCGAGCCGGCTATCTCAGGGTCATTCATGGTTCTCAGCGGGATACCCAGGCTCTGGCACTCGAGCTCACTCTGGCTGCTCGTGGGAACACCAACTATACCGGTAAGCTCACCGGTCTGAAGAAGCTCGCCGATGCGACGTATCGCCCAGACTGCCGTTGAGCCGGTCCCCATCCCGATTTTCATGCCGCTTTTTACGTACCGATCGACTGCCGCGCGTCCTACGGCTCTCTTTGCATCCGTTCGATTCATGGCGGCTACAACTGCTCGCGGTAAGGCTTGAGGATGGTCAACAGCCGCTCCCGGCCAATGGTGAAAAGGAATCCGCCAAGACGCGGCCCGCGCTCTTTACCAATCAGCACCTGGTACATGGCGGCAAAGAACTCCTTCTTCTCTGCTCCGGCAGCTTCTGCCAGCTCGTAGATTCTATTCTGGAGGCTCTTCTCGTCGTGCTCATCCAGATGATCGTGAACCTCATCGTAGAGAAGCTGCAGGGCTCGCGCCTGCTCCGGCGTGACGTCAACCGGAGGCTCGGTTCCCTGTTTCAGCTCAAAGCGAAAGTCATCCGGAGCGAAGTTGGTGATCCAGTTCCACGCACACTGGGCGCGGCGAACCAACCGCTCCTTCTCTCCGGCGTACGCCTGCTCGGAGTACTCCGGAAACCGGGCAAGTGCCGCCTCAATGTCTCCGGCAGTGATCATAAGGAAGTTGCACACGGTCCGAAACGGAAACTGAAGCGGGGCGTGATCACTGCGGTCCGTGCCTGCGCCCAACTGAGTAAGGACGGCCGCTCGCTCGGGGAGCTGACTCAGCAGGTAGGTTCGCACTTCCTTTTCCAACTTTTTTTCGTTCATCTTCTCAAGGCCAAAGAAGGCTCGCTCACATCGGTCGTAGTCCTCGTAGATCTTGATGACATCAAGGTCAAAGCTGATCGCGAACTCCGCGTTCGGCCGAGTGCCGGCGAAGAGATAGCGGACCACCTCAGGCTCATAGACTTCCAGAACGTCAGAGAGCGCGACGACCTCGCCATGGGAGCTCGAGATCTTGCCCCCACGGCCTTTGATGCTGATGAAGTCGTACTTGAACGTGACCGGCGGTGGATAGTCGTATACCCGCTCACTGATCAGGCGTGCGGTGTCAAAACTGCCGCCCGCTGAGTGGTGCTCCTTTCCAGCCGGTTCAAAGTCTACCTGTTCATGGCGCCAGCGCATTGGCCAGTCAGTGCGCCAGAGCAGCTTGGCCCCGGTTGCAGTTCGCAGATCAATCGTCTCTTCCCGGCCGCTCTCCCCGCACCGATAGGTGACCCCCCATTCGCCGTCCCAGGAGAGAATCGTGGTGGTGTCCTTGTGAGAAAAGCTGCTGAAGATCGTGACCGGCCACCAATCCTCCGGCAGCGGTGAGGTTCGGTGCTCGTTGAGAATGTCCCGGATAGTCTCCCGTCCAGCAAGCGCCGCCCGCATGCCTTCTGCGTAGGTCCCGGATCGGTATTCCCGGGTCTGATAGAGATACTCCGGCGTCACTCCCACAAGCGGCAGGACAGCCTCCAGCACCTTCTCGTTGTGAGCAGCGTAACTCTCCTCAGCCTCGTACGGGTCGGGCACATCGGTTATAGGCCAGCGCAGATGCTCCTTGAGCATCTGCTGCTTGGGCATCGCCGGCGGAACCTTTCTGAACACATCAAAGTCGTCCCAGGAGTAGATGAATCTCACTCTTTCACCGGCATCACGAAGGGCTCGAACCACCAGGTCCACCGAGATGATCTCCCGAAAGTTCCCAATGTGAATGACGCCGCTCGGTGTTATTCCGGAGGCGCAGGTAAAGTGCTCCTTCTGGGCACCAAGCGGCCCGCGCTCAGCAATAATTCGCGCTGCGATCTGATCGGCCCAATGGACCGGCGGTCTTCCTTTCTCCTGTTCGCTGGCCATAGACCGTGGAATATACCAAAGCGGCAGTCCGATTGACACTATGAGCCGGCACTCTCCGGGTTGCCGGCAAGACCAATTTCATCTGCAACGCTCCGCATGGCAGCAATCGTCTCTGTTATAAGGTCCGCGAGCTCGAGCTCCAGCATGGCGGCACCCTCCTCAATGATGGATCGGTCGACCCCGGCTGCAAAGCTCTTCTGGTTCCACTTCTTCTTCACGCTCTTTACACTCAGGTCGAGGATGCTCCGGCTCGGCCGCATGAGCGCGGTTGCGGTGATAAGTCCGGTGAGTTCGTCAGTTGCATAGAGCACCTTCTCCATGGTGTGTTCCGGCTTTACATCCGTCACAATCCCCCACCCGTGGCTTTGGATGGCACGGATGTACTCACCAGGCCATCCGGCCCCACGGAGAATCTCCTCGGTCTTCCGGCAGTGCTGCTCAGGATACATCTCCCAGTCCAGATCGTGCACCAGCCCAATGATTCCCCACTTCTCCGGGTCCTCGCCAAAGCGGACAGCGAAGTGGCGCATTACCGCCTCAACGCTCAGACCATGGCGTATAAGACTCTCACTCTTTGTGTACTGGGTCAGAAGCTCAATCGCCTGCTCTCTTGTCGGGTTCATGAGCCTGAAAGTAATCAATGCTCCACACCGCGTCACCGCCGGCCGATAACAAAGTATGAGACTCCCGACTCCTGGACCGGCAGGTGCACTCTCACGACGGTCTGTTCTCGCTCTGCTCCTGTTTGGGCTGGCGCTGCCTGCCCTCGCTGAGGCTCAACAGGAAGCCGCACAGGATGAGGCACACGAACTCTCCGGTTACGCGAGCTGGTACGGCGGCAAGTTTCAAGGAAGGCTCACGGCCAACGGGGAGCGGTTTGACACCAATGAGCTCACCGCAGCCCACAAGACACTGCCATTTGACACCACTGTTGAGGTCCGCCACCTGGGTAACGGTCGCACCGTGACCGTCCGGATAAACGACCGCGGCCCGTTCGTCGCTGGACGTGTCATCGATCTCTCCCGGGCTGCTGCGGACGCGCTGCGGATGACTGCTGAAGGCATTGCCGCGGTGGAGATCACCGTCCTTTCGACTCCGGACCTCAGGTTTACTCTCCAGATCGGAAGCTTTGGACTTCCGGAGAATGCAGAGAGAATGGTCAACCGGCTGCGAGCCGCGGGGATCGCTGCAAGCGTTGAGCCGGCAGGAGCGGTACGTCGGGTTGTGGTGAAAGAGATAATGGAGTCAGAACTGGATGCACTTCACGGGCGTCTTGAGACGCTCGGTATCTCCTCGCCGCTGGTACGTGAAGAGCGCTGACTCAACTCAGCTGGCAACTCCGGCGTCTTTCAGCAGATCAAGAAGCTCGGTGTCCTGGACGCTACCCTGCTCGATCAGCCGAGCCGCTATCTCCCGGAGCGAGAGGAGCTCGTCGTTGTAACTGATTGTGACATCCAGGCTGGCACCTGAGGCTACCAGATCTTTGATCAGGTCTTCCTGTGTCTCACCGGTGAAAAGCGCCCAGCGCACGGCGATGGCCAGCGGCGTCAGCTCTTCGCCCTCAAGTACAATTGTCGCGTTTAGCCGGACACCGCTACTGATGAGGGTCTGGACAAGAAACCGGACGTCAAAACCGGCAACGCCGGCGAGCACCGCCGCGTGAAGCAACTTGAATGTGGAACCCTCCACCACGAACGGTGTTTCCAGGTTCGCCCCAGCTGCCACAATGGTTCTGAGGATGTCTCGGTCGTACGTCAGATCGGGGGCCTGGCCCTGGAGGACCGGCACAATCCCGGAGGCAAGAACCAGCGCCGGTATGCCGGCGGCGGTGCGAACGTCCACCGAGCCACCCTCCTGGACGTAGGTACGGATGGTACCCAGATCGTCTGCGGCAATCGCCTGCAGAAAACTCTCCGCACTTATCGACGGGGGCAGGCGTTCGAGCTGAACGGTCAGCACCTCACTGCGCGCGCGGTCCACCTGTATTCGCCGCTCTCGGTACCCAGCTTTTGCTACCCGGATGGAGAGGCTCTGGTTGGCACGAAGTACCGCACGATAGACGCTTGAACCAACGAAGGCGCCGTCAATATATATCTCCGCGTTCTGCGGAAGCGTCCGGAGAGTGAATTTCACCAGCTCGGCTGCTGAGTCACCTTCAAGCAGCGAACGGTTCTGAGGATCCTTGGGCACCGGAAGCAGCGGCGCCTGGGCGATTGCAGCAAGCTTCCCGGCCGTCTCGGCAGGAACGGGCGAGCCGGAGGCCGCCACAGAGGACAGCACCTCGCGGGTAGCTCTGATCGCTTCGCGAAGCTCGGCGACAAGAGAGTCTCCCGCCTCGCGAGTGCGGTCGGAGTTTACGATCAGTTCGGCAAGGGCGGCAGCAAGATCGTTGGCCCGTTGCAGGGGAACCGGCTCTATCTCGCCGTGCTGCCCGGAGGTAAAAAAAGGAGCCGCACGGTCAAGCTCAGTGAGCTGCTGGTGAAGCGGATCGTCCGCGGAGAGATACTGCCGCAGCGTCACCAGATCGAGCGGGCGCGGCAGCACCGCCACCTCACCCTCGGCGACGCTGACAGACTCACTCTGCGTGGTATCCACATGAAACTCGGTTCCACGAACCGAATAGAGCGCGGAACCGGAGCGAATGGTGAACGAGTCAGAACCCGAGAGCTCGGCAACTCGTGCCGTCACGGCACCCACAATGAGCTCAATGCGCATGGCGGGCAGTTCCAGCGGACCAAGCTGTGTGCGGACTATGAACTCTGCAGGGCCATCGACCTTCACCAGCGCGGTTTCAGCAAACTGGAGATCTATGTGAGACTCAGGTCCCACCGTGATGCGGCTCTGGTCGGTGATTGGACTCCCCGGTTCAAGATCAACAAGCGCCCCGTCCACGAGACGAAGAGCCGAACCGGAGATGCTGACGGCGTAGGCTGTGCGAGGCGTGGCAGATGAACCCGTGGCCGCACTGGCGTCCGCTGAGGGTGGTGTAGTCTGCCCGTCCCCGCATGCCGCCAGCACAAGAGCTGCGAATCCAGCGAGAACGAGATGGGTACGTACATGCATTCCGCGGTCCCGTCGTCCTGGCTTTAGAGTGTATCGCCTCCGCCGTCAAATGCCAACTCTGAAGAATCCAGGCCGGCTACGCAGCCGACCCATCTACCAGCTGCTCAAAACGCGCTCTATCAAGGATCTCTTCAGTCAGCAAGACCTGCGCCACTCGCTCGAGCTTCTCTCGGTGACTTGAGAGAAGCGAACAGACCAGGTCATAGCGCTCTTCAATGATCCGTGCGCTCTCTTCATCAATATAGGTCTGGGTGGACTCTGAGTACTCTCGCTGAAGCAGGCCTCCATCTTCAAGAAAGCCACCGGCACGACGGGATGGAAGATAGAGATTGCGAAACTTCTCGCTCATCCCGTACTCTGTGATCATCCTTCGCGCAATATCGGCAGCCCGGGTCAAGTCGTTTCCAGCACCCGTGGACACCTCACCGAACACAACCTGCTCGGCCGCACGTCCTGCCAGCAGCACGTCAATTCGCCCGAGCAGCTCACCCTCGGTCTGCAGGAAACGCTCCTCATTCGGCAGTTGCAGAGTGTATCCGAGAGCCGCCAGTCCTCGAGGTACAATCGATATTTTCTCCACCGGATCAGCGCCGGGAGTCAGGTGTGCCACCAGTGCATGCCCGGTCTCGTGGAAGGCCACAAGACGACGCTCGCGCTCTTCGAGTACGCGGTTTCGTCGCGAGAGCCCTGCAATGCTCTTCTCTATCGCCTCCGAAAGATCCTCCTGTGAGACCAGGGTTCGATCACCACGCACGGCCAGCAGCGCCGCCTCATTCACAATGTTGGCAAGATCTGCACCGGCAAGGCCGGCGGTCGCCCGCGCCACCCGGTGGAGGTCAACGTTCGGGTCAAGCCGCACCTTCTTCGCATGCAGCGCCAGAATCTGATGCCGGCCGGCAATGTCCGGCTTGTCCACGAGGACCTGGCGATCGAACCTGCCGGGGCGAAGCAGCGCCGGATCAAGCACCTCGGGTCGATTTGTTGCGGCGAGCACGATTACTCCGGTGGCCGCATCAAAACCATCCATCTCGACGAGGAGCTGATTAAGCGTCTGTTCTCGTTCATCGTTCCCCGAGACACCTGCGGCCGCCCGGCTCTTGCCGATCGCATCAAGCTCGTCAATAAACACTATTGAGGGCGCCTGTGAGCGGGCCTGCTTGAACAGATCGCGAACGCGACTTGCTCCTACGCCAACAAACATCTCAACAAAATCGGACCCTGAGAGCCGAATAAACGAGACGCCTGATTCACCGGCAACCGCTCGGGCAAGCAAGGTCTTTCCGGTGCCGGGGGCTCCGACGAGCAGGACGCCTTTGGGAATCCGCCCGCCAATCTCGCGGTACCTGGCCGGCGCCTTGAGAAAATCCACTATCTCTTCGAGCTCGGCCTTACTCTCGTCAGCACCGGCCACATCGTCAAACGTCACTCCCGTCTCGCCTTCGGCCACAACACGGCTGCGGCTCTTGCCGATCGCAAGGATGTCGCCACCGAGCCCGCTTCCGCGCGAGATGTGACGAAACATAAACAGCAGCAGCAGGACGGGAACGACCCAGCTCAACAGCAGTGTCAGGAATCCGGTTCGGGGAGCACGGGGCGCAAAGTAGCTCACGCTGTACTGCTCGAGCAGCGGAATAAGCTCAGCGTCTTCAACGGCAACCGTGCGGAACAGCGCCGCTGCAGAGTTGTCCGCCGCAGAGCTTGCAAGCGCGGTCAGGTACTCGGGCCCGATCTCAACTCTGTCAACCGCTCCATCTCTTATCTGCTGCTTGAATTGACTGTAGTCGAGTGTCGGGATCGTATTCGTGGCAAGTGAGCCGAGGGCCTGAGCGGCAAGAAGGAGCCCAAAGAGCGCAAGCGGGAGCCAGCGAATGAGTTTCTTCGCCGCTCGGGGATCCTTATCGTTCTCCAAATCTTCTGACGGGCCGGACCGCCAGCTGTCACGTCGTGCATCATCACTCATGTTGTACTCCATATAGCTCTTAGCAAACCGCATGCCATCCGCCAATAATCGCTGTATTTCTCTTAACAGAAATGACTTACACAATCCTTTCGAACACGGGTGACCGGATAGCGATCAACCCAGCACGCCGTTCGGGTCACAATGACCCTTTTTGTGAACCGGACCGGTGACAGTTGGGCCTCTTTCGGCTATATTCGCCGCATCTGGAGGCCCGATGAAGCAACACGCCGGCCAACATGTGGCGAATGGACTCAAGGGAAGCCTGATTGGGGCTGCCAACACCATCCCGGGTGTCAGCGGTGGCACGATCGCTGTCATCACACGACTCTACGACGGCCTCATTGAGAGCGTTGGAGCATTCTTCAAGACCGGATGGAAGAAGAACCTCTCCTTCCTGCTTCCGATTGTCCTGGGAGTGGTGGTAGGGATCGCCCTGTTCGCCCGCGTGGTCGACTTCTTTCTCGCGAGCTATCCAGTGGAGACAGCCTTCTTCTTTATGGGTCTGATCCTCGGCAGCGTCCCCGCCCTCTTTAAGATCACCGTGCAGGAGCGCTTTCACCCGGTGTACGTGGTACCGTTTCTCCTGGCGTTTGGCCTTCTCGCTGCCATGGCCCTCGTAGGCCGGCCGCCGGCAAGCGAACCGATCACAATTGTAACCGTTCAGTCTGGGATACGAATCTTTCTCACCGGCGTGATCAGTTCGGCAACCATGATCATCCCGGGAGTCTCCGGTAGCTTCGTCATGCTGCTGATTGGGATGTACTCCACGTTTATCGCCGCGATCAATGACCTCAACCTCCCGGTGCTCGCGCTGCTGGTGCCGGGGTTCATTCTGGGAATCGTCCTGGTGAGCAAGGTCATCCGCGCTCTGCTGCACCGCTTTCATTCGGTGACCTATTGGGCGATAATCGGACTGGTACTCGGATCGATTCTTGCAATCTGGCCGCGAGCGGCAGATGAGTCGTGGATAGTGCCTACGACCGTCTCATCGGTCGTGGCAGGCATTGGTGTGTTTGCTGTCGGATTCCTGCTGGCCTTCTTTCTGGGCAGTGAACGGCGTCCGTCTCAGATGAAGGAGGACCGCGCATGAGGCGCCTGCTGATGATACTCGCAATCGTAATCGCTTCCCTTGTAGTGCTCGTTCTTGCCGGAGGATTGATCCTGCCCAAGGCGGCACCCCACCCTGCTCTGGAAAATAACTCGTGGCAGGTCATTGCCCATCAGGGAGGCAACCATCTGTGGCCTGATAACACCCTCTTTGCGTTCAGGGAAGCTGTGGCCGCGGGGGTTGATGTGCTTGAGATGGATGTTCATGCAAGCAGTGACGGCGAACTTGTTCTTATACATGACGAGACTGTAGACCGAACCACCGACGGAAGCGGTGTGGTCTGGGAAATGAGCCTTGCACAGCTGCAGTCACTGGACGCCGCGTACCAGTGGCCTCATCATCGGGAAACCGATGCGTTCCCCTACCGCGGACAAGGTATCCAGATACCCACTCTCGAGAGCGTGCTTCGCGAGTTCCCTGACGTTCCCATGGTGATCGAGATCAAGCAGAGTGAGCCTCCCATTGTGGATGCATTCGGAGAGCTGCTGCAACGCTACGACCGGGAGCAGAATACCGTAGTGGCAAGCTTCTCCCCTGAGGTGATGCAGGAGTTTCGAGAGAAGTTCCCTGACTTTGCAACCTCGGGGGTGGAACCGGAGATACGCACGTTTTTTGCTTTGAAGAGCGCATTTGCCGGCTGGATCTATCCGCCGCCCATGAACGTTTTTGCAGTTCCTGAGCGCTTTGGCAATCTGCGGGTCATCACACCTCGATTTGTGCGCGCGGCAAAGCGCAGGGGCATAGAGGTGCAGGTCTGGACGGTCAATGAGCGGGAACAGATGAATCGAATGCTCGACGCCGGCGTGGACGGAATCATCACTGATGAGCCGATCATGCTCATCGATGTTCTCCAGAGGCGGGGACTTCGCTAGAGTTCTATTACCACAAGCACGGCTGAGTGCTCACCAGGCGCCCGACCGTCGGCCCCGTAGAGCGCCAGACGCGCCTCAAGAGGGCGTACCGCCGGCTTTATGGAGAGATAGTCATGGCGGGTGGCTTTCTCCCCGTCCGTCGGGTTATCCAAGCGGATACCTCGGGTGAGATCGCCGTAATTCTGGTCTGAGAACCCAGGGGATGGATCGTCAGATCCGTGACCATGAACTGATGCTCCGATCACAATGACCCGACTCTCTACACGCTCACTATCTGCCGGACGGTGTTGCCGAACAGGGCCACGCTTCCTCGGCTTCGCGGGACGCCTCTCCTGAAGCAGTGCCGGAGTCTGATCAACAAACGAGAGCAGACGGTCGGCCTCATCCCGAGCGCCAGCCTCAGCGCCCAGGGATGCGCTGTAGGCATCAAGCACGGTGTTCGGACCAAGCGCCAGTCTTGCCATGACGGCGTTGCACGCATTGGCCCTGTTGCAGATCCGGGGATCAGATAGAGACTCCAGAACCGGTACCTGTGAGAGCACGGCACACCCGCCTGCCTCTGGTTCGTCGGTCTCGCCCACACGGCTGTGCACAAGCTCATAACGCAATCCTACTCCACGGAGGGCGTACTGAAGGTGCGCCGCCGGACTCTCGCGCGGGGGAAGCGGACCGTCGCTGTCAGAGAGCTTGAAGCTATCCGTACGGCACCCCTGCAGGAACACACAGCTGATGTTCTCATGAGCGATGAGGTGGGCCAGCGCATTGATCGATCCATGAGCGGTCTGAGAATCGAGCGTGCTCAGGTCATAGGTAACCAGCGAGATTCGCATTGAGACAGAGTATCGCTTCAGCGGCTACGCGTCATCACCCCGCTTGAGATGAAGGGACACATGGGCATGCAGTACCTCCAGACGCTTCTCATTTGCCCATCCGCTTGCGCACCAGAGCACCGCTCCATTCTGGTTTATGAGGTAGATGTACGCACTCTCAAGGTCGTGAATGTGGAGCTGCTCTCGAAGTCTGGCCGATCCGCCATAGTAGGTGGCCACGTGATCATGGCGCTCGGCCGCGACACCTGCCCGCATTCCACTGTCTATGAAACCTGAGATCATCCGCCAGCCGCCGGCGAGAAGCGGAATCTCATAGTAGGTGATCCCGGGATGCTCGGCGTAGGCACGCGCTACCGGATTGAGCCACGACTCCACAGAAGACTGTGCATGACGACGGAATGCAAGCGCGACAATCGCAAGCTGGTTCTCAAGAGCATCTGGTAGGACGAGAGAGCGTCCGTTCAGCGTTTCTGCAACCAGTCGGGGGAAATGTTTGTCGCTCTCCATCGTGCCGGAAGATAACTCCAATTACGACAAAAAGGCTACAAAAAGAAACGGAAAATCCAGGGCCGGTCAGAGCCGGGTGCAATAACCCCTCAACTACACGCTACTCATCTGGAATAGGAGTTGCAGAGACGATCTGCTCGTCGTAGGACACCGTAACTACATGGCCCACCGGCACCACAAGTGTTTCCTGCTCGAGCCAGTTCCCATTCAAAATCCGGCTCATCCACCCCTTCTCCGCTGGAATCTCGTCATAGTTCCAGCCAAGCTCCGCTGCGGCCTTCCGGGTGGATTCGCGATAAGCCGGTCGCTCAAGTTCCTTCCAGCACGCGTGCGTACAGTGGTTATACTCAGCAAGCCACTGCTGCTCGCTCTCCATGAGAAACTCTGCGTTGTCCTCACCGTACTCTCTCTCGTAGCGCTCACGAAGCAGGCGTGTCCGCTCGGAACCCGGCATCAGCGTCTGCTCAATCCAGCCGGGAGTGTACCAGTAGGTTCCTGGATGCTCGTCAAAGTAGCGCTTGTACCGCTTATGCGATCCCACGATCATGGCTATGCAATCGTGGGCCCGCGGGACAACCAGCGGCACGGTGCGCGAGTGAAGCCCTGCCACCGCGTTCGAGCACAGACCGTAGAGCAGTACAATACCGGCAAAGCGATCGCGGTCGCCGAACTGCTGGGTGTGCATGTCGTCGCCCGAGTCTATCCGGTCAATCTCCTCCTGGAGCTCATGACGGAGCAGCTCGGGAGTATCGTGAAGCCCCTGGCGCAGATACGTCACGTCAATGACGTGCTCGCTCTCCATCGTCAGCAGCGAGACTTCACGGGCGAACACCTTGCAGGCGAGAACCTTTATACGCACAGCCTCTATTCTACCGTGCGCAACGGTTCGAAAAAAGGCACGCCCACGTCACCGACGCTGTTTTTGTTCTCCGCTCAGACCTGATTTGCCTCGGCCGGATCAACGTGAATCTCAACATGCTCGGCAGATGTGTTGTACATCAGCGGCTTCTCCTGCGGGAGGGAACCCTTCATGATGGGAATCCACTGCTCGTGTGCCTGCATCAGCTCACGCGTCATTGCCCGAATCTCGTCGAGCGTGGCACTCATCCCGGTCAGCGGATCCATACACATAGCCTGAAAGACCTTCTCCGCGTCGGCAGTCTGGACCGCCTCCACCGCGAGCCGCTGGACCTCAACCTGTTTCTTGTTGAGAGCCGAGATGTGGCTCGGAAGCGAACCAATCCTGACCGGCTGGACGCCATTTCGGTCGACGAGACAGGGAACCTCCACAATGCAGTCGTAGGGAAGGTTTGAGATGACCCCATGGTTCTTCACGTTCCCATAGATCACCGCAGGCTCGTTCGTCTCGATCGCATTTACGATCATTGATCCGTACTCGTGGCTGCGCTCAAGTTTCACCGGCTTTTCCCAGCTCGCCATCTTCTGCATATCTTCACGCCAATCTGGTCGGGCGTAGAGCCTCTTTATAAAGCCGTGTCCCCCGTTCCAGTCGGCATGCGTGCTGTCGCAGTATCTCTCGACCGTCTCCGCGTCTTTGCGGAACCAGGGGTTGTATTCACTCCCGTGGCCACTCGACTCGGTCACCGGATAGCCGAAGTGCTTCAGATACTCCATTCGGGTTGAGTCGCCTTTCCATATCTCCGGCTTGAGAGCGAGCTCACGTATCTTCGGAAGCATGTCCTCGCCATTGTGCTCAAAGGTGAGGTAGAACGCCTGATGATTGATACCGGCACACGTGTAGCTCACTTCCTCAAGCGGAACTCCCAGACGGGTTGCCCATTCGCTCGCCCCACCCTGTACGCTGTGACAGAGCCCAACAAGTTTCAGATCAGGCTCCGCCTCCTGCATGCCCCAGACGAGCATGGACATGGGGTTGGTATAATTGAGCACGTGGGCGGCAGGGCAGATTCTCATAATGTCGTGCGCCATCTCCTGGAGCGCCGGCAGCGTCCGCAGACAGCGCATGATCCCACCGGGGGTCAGCGTGTCGCCAATGCATTGATCAATGCCATACTTCATTGGAATATCGATCTCAGCCTGAATCGCCTCATAGCCTCCAACGAGGATGCTGATGATGACGTAGTCCGCGTCCTTGAGCGCCTCTGTGCGGTCGGCGTGCGAGCTGACGGTAGCGTCGGAGTATCCTCCCTCCTTGAAGATGCGGCGAGTAATCTGCTCTGCATACGACAGCCGCTCTGCATCAACGTCAACAAGCGCAAAGTGAGCGCCCCGGAACGCGTCGTAGGTGAGAATGTCTGCAGTGAGCCGGCTTGAAAAGACCAGGCTGCCCGCACCAATAATAACTACTTTCGGCATGAGACTCCTCCATGATTCAATGACGCTGAGGGTACCATGAGCGCCGGGTTTCCGATAGGCCATTTTGTTGCAGAGGAGAGACCCAAGCCCGTAGAACTTTGACAATATGTTGCGATCCTGTAGTACCACGGCTCTTCCACGGTAGCCGCGATGTCTCAAGCTCTGCTATCCAGGCGACCCCTTCGGGTGAAGAACCGACGGGTGAGCTTATGCCCAGCTGCGCTCACGCGAAGAGACAAAGACCCGTTCTATGACTCTCATGTTCGCCACCGCATCTTCAACAGGAGTTGCGACCGGTGTGTCATTGAGAATCGCGAGCGACATATTCTCCGCCTGCAGCGTGTACTGGTCGACAACGGGGAACTCGATAACTTCAAACTCACTTCCACGCTGCAGGTTTATGATGCACGGCCTGTCAGGCGGCGCATTGAACGGAATCTGGATCTCGATCCGTCCGTCGGTGCCAAAGATGTTCACGCGCTGATACGGCGCAAGCTGCGTTGAGTAGCTGAAGGTGGAGGTGCCACCCTCGAACTCAAGGGCCACGCTGCCATACGAATCTGTCTGAAAGGTCCGGTCTATTTCAATAGAGGCGCTCACGTTCCGCGGCTCAGACCCGTAGATGAATCGACTGGCAGAGATGGGATAGCAACCGATGTCCATGAGCCCGCCGCCGCCGATCTCTGCCTGGTTACGGATATTACCGGGATCCACGTTGTGGTAGCTGAAGAAAGAGTGCATCGTCTTGAGCGTGCCTATCGCACCGTCTTCGACAAGCTGCTTCGCCCGGATCCACTGGGGGTGGTGACGGTACATAAACGCCTCCATCAGCTTCAGACGTGGATAGCTCTCGCCGGCAGCCTCGAGCTGCTCGGCCTCAGCCACCGACAGACCGATCGGTTTCTCGCAGAGCACGTGCTTCCCGGCCTCAAGACACTTGATAGACCATTCAACATGGAGGTGGTTGGGAAGCGGATTGTAGATCGCATCAATCTGGGGATCCGCGAGCAGCGCGTCGTAACTGCCGTACGATCGTGGAATCCCGAGTCTGGCGGACACCTGTTCGGCTCGCCCCCGGTCGCGTGAAGCAATCGCCGCAACATCTGTATACCTGGCGTTCTGCATGGCCGGAATCACCTTTTGAATACCGATTTTTGCCGTACTGAGAATGCCCCACCGCACTCGTTTCATAGTGCCCCCTGCCCGCCAGTCTAAACCCGACCGGCGAAGACGCCAAGAGCAGCCCGATCACAGAATAGGGGCAATCGTGCCCAACTCCCTTGCATTATCCGACAATCTTCATTACGATTTACATGATTTCGAAAGATAATCATAAATGTTTCAAAACCTTTCAGGCCGTGAAAAGCAAGTCCTTGATCTCCTCGTTGAAGAAGAAGGTATATCAGTTACGGATCTGGGCAAGAGGCTTGCCGTATCAACGGTAACGGTCCGCTCCGTACTCAATACGCTCAGTGAGAAGGGCGTCATTGTTCGGACCTGGGGCGGCGCGACACCGGCGTTCCATCCGGCTATCCTTGAGCGACAGCGGACCAACCATGAGGTGAAGGCCCGGATTGCGGCGAGGGCGGCGGAGATGGTGCATGATGGAGACGCAATAATGGTGGAGGCCGGTACCACGACAAGTCAGATCGGCCGTTACCTATTTGGCAAACGTGATCTGCATGTGGTGACCAATTCCACGCTCTTTGTTGCCTACGGCCGTGCAAATCCGGCACTCAGCGTAACCGTTGTCGGCGGGAGCTTTCAGCCGGTTACCGAGTCGCTCGTGGGCCCCATTACGCTTCGCGAGCTCGAGCAGTTTCACGTCCGGCTGGCATTTGTGGGAGCGGACGGGTTCAGCGTCTCCGAAGGCGCCACCGCACATCTGGTTGAAGGCGCCGAGATTGTCCGCAAGATGACCGAACGCGCAGACCGACCGATCCTTCTTGCCGACAGCAGCAAGTACAACCAGCATGGGTTTACGCGCGTGATCGATCTGAACCGGTTTTCCATGATCATCAGTGATACCGACCTGGCGCCCGAGGCTCGTACAGAACTTCAGGACGCAGGTATAGAACTCTGTCTTGTAGAGAGGAGAAAGAATGGCAAGTGAGGTGTTGTTGCCCAAACAGGGTAACTCAGTCGAGAGCTGCATCATTGTCCAGTGGAAGGTGGATGAAGGCGCATCGGTCTCCAAAGGAGACCCGATTCTCGAGGTGGAAACCGACAAGGCGACCATGGAGGTGGAATCCACAGCCGACGGCGTGCTGCTCAGGCAGCTCGTTGGGGAAGGCGATGACGTACCGGTCCTCTCCCCCATCGCTATTGTAGGAGAGGCGGGGGAGAAGGTAGATGTCCCGGGCAAGGCCGATGATAATCGGTCCGTCTCAACTGGCTCAGCCGACGGCGGCTCTGCGAAATCCGCCGGACGGCAATCGTCAAAGGAGGCTGTCGCGACCGCACCGGCGGATGCAGCCGGGTCCGGGAGCTCCCCGGGCCGCACCCACACCGGCGGTGCAAAGATCAGCCCGCGGGCCCGAAAGCTCGCAGAGAAGCTGGACGTGGACTACTCCGCTCTCTCCGGCAGCGGACCGGGTGGCCGAATAATGGCGCGGGACGTTGAAACCGCTACGCCCCGGGCAGCCGGCGAAGCCGCTGGGTCAGCGGCCCACGAAGGCGCAACAGCCGCCGCAGTCGGACGGCCGGCTCAGATTGCCGAGAGCGTCCAGATCAAGGGCGTGCGCAAGCTCATTGCAGAGCGGATGCATGCCTCGCTGGCCACTACCGCGCAGCTTACCATGGATGCAAGCGCGGACGCCCGCCAGATCCTTGGCTACCGCAAACGGCTGAAGGCCTCCGGTGATGAGCAGCTGCAGGCTGTCTCCATCAACGACCTGATCCTCTTTGCCGTCAGCAGAACGGTAGCCGCGTCCCCGGATCTCAACCGAACCTTTGAGAGTGGGACGGTGACCAGCTATCACGGCGTGAACCTGGGGTTCGCCGTGGATACACCAAAGGGGCTTATGGTACCGGTCATCCCGGGAGCAGACACGCTTTCACTGGTGGAACTCGCTCGTCAGGCGCACACACTCGCAGAGAGGTGTCTGTCAGGATCGGTCTCCCCTGATGATCTGCGGGGTGGGACGTTCACCGTGACGAATCTTGGTGCGTTCGGGATCGAGCGGTTCACACCGGTGCTTAATCCCCCGCAGGTTGGAATTCTTGGGGTCTGCGCCGTCACACAGAAGCCAGCCCCGGATGGCGAGGGAACGATCCCCATGATGGGACTCTCTCTCACCATTGATCATCAGATAGTAGATGGTGCGCCGGCAGCGCGGTTCCTCAACGCCATGACAGAGGCCGTTGCGCAACTTGACCTGACGCTCGCGAAATAGGAGAAGGAAATGCCACAGTCACAGGTAATCAACCCGGAAGAAGTCCGAAAGGGCGGGACAATAAAGCTGGGTGAGATCCCCATCAATCAGTACAACGCGACGCCAAAACAGGAGGTGAAGCGTTACGGGAAGGAGCGCCTCACGCGTGCGCTCTACGACATGATGACCATCCGCGAGTTCGAGTCCATGCTCAACGAGATCAAGATGCAGGGCAGCTACCGCGGAATTGAGTACACGCACAAAGGGCCGGCCCACCTCTCGATAGGACAGGAGTCCACGGCCGTCGGGGTGGCAATGGAACTGGAGGTGGAGGACTTCATCTTTGGAAGCCACCGCAGCCACGGAGAGATCCTGGCGAAGTGCTACTCCGCAATCACACAGCTTGATGATGCAGCACTCGACCGGACAATGCGCGATTACTTTGGTGGTGAGATCCTCAGCGTTGTGGAGCCGGGATCAGACGGTGGTGTCACGGAGCTTGCGGAAGATTTCGTGCTTTACGGAACCCTCGCAGAGATCTTCGCACGCAAGACCGGATTCAACCGCGGTCTCGGTGGCAGCATGCACGCCTTCTTTGCCCCGTTCGGCAGCATGCCGAACAACGCTATCGTTGGCGGCAGCGCGGACATTGCGCTCGGCTCGGCGCTGTTCAAGCGTATCAACCGCAAGCCGGGCATCGTCATCGCAAGCGTTGGTGATGCCTCTATGGGCTGCGGCCCGGTCTGGGAGGCGATGATGCTCAGCGCCATGGATCAGTACCACTCGCTCTGGCAGGAGGATATCGGTGGGGCACCGCCGGTGTTGTTTAACTTTATCAACAACTTCTACGGCATGGGTGGCCAGACATCCGGGGAAACGATGGGTTTTGGTGTTCTTGCCCGCGCCGGCGCCGGCGTGAACGCGGAAATGATGCATGCTGAACGTGTTGACGGCTACAACCCGCTTGCCGTCGCCGACGCAATTGCGCGCAAGAAGGAGCTCCTGCTTGCCGGCAGAGGTCCCGCGCTCATGGACACCATCACCTACCGCATAAGCGGCCACTCGCCCAGCGATGCGTCGAGCTATCGGACCAAAGAGGAGATCCAGCTCTGGCAGGAGGCGGATGCTCTGGCAAGCTTCAGCGAACGCCTCAAAGAGGCTGAAGTGGTGAGCGAGAGCGAGATTGGCGCCATGCAGGAGAAGATCATCGGGAAGATCGAGAAGGCGATGCGCCTTGCCATCGACATGGAAAAGAGTCCTCGGGTGCCCGGGAAGTTTATAGGTGAGGTGATGTTCAGCAACTCACCAACCGAGAAGCTCGACGACCGGGAGCCTGAGGTGATGCTACCGCGGGAAGAGAATCCACGGGTGAAGCAGATCGCTCGCAAAAGCCGCAGCGCATTTGACGAGAACGGTGAAGAACTCTCCCGGATGAAGGTTGTCGCCTACCGCGATGCGCTCTTTGAGGCTGTTGTTCACCGGTTCTACGAGGACCCCACGCTTGCAGCCTGGGGGGAGGAGAACCGGGACTGGGGTGGCGCGTTTGCGGTGTATCGGGGCCTCACGGAGGCGCTGCCTTACCACAGGCTGTTTAACAGCTCGATCAGTGAGGGCGCGATTGTAGGTACGGGTGTTGGCTATGCTCTCAGCGGAGGCCGTGCGCTTGTTGAGCTCATGTACTGTGACTTCATGGGCCGCGCCGGGGATGAAATATTCAACCAGGCCGCCAAGTGGCAGAGCATGAGTGCCGGCGTCCTGAAGATGCCCTTGGTGGTACGAGTGAGTGTGGGCAGCAAGTACGGTGCACAGCACAGTCAGGACTGGACCAGCCTGGTCGCGCACATCCCGGGTCTCAAGGTCATGTTTCCGGCAACTCCGTACGACGCAAAGGGCATGCTCAATCTGGCCCTGCGGGGAACAGATCCGGTCATCTTCTTCGAGAGCCAGCGTCTCTATGACATTGGTGAGCAGTTCCACCCCCAGGGCGTGCCGGAGGGCTACTATGAGATCCCGGAGGGGGAGCCTGATGTAAAACGTGAGGGGACCGATCTCACAATCGTGACGGTTGGCGCGACGCTCTATGTGGCGCTCGAGGCGGCGGAGGAGCTTGAACAGAAGTACGGAGTAAGCACGGAGGTTATCGACGCACGCTTTATCAACCCGCTGAACATTGGGGCGATAAACGCCAGCGTTGCGAAAACCGGCAAGCTGGTGCTCGCAAGTGACGCCTGTGACCGAGCAAGCTTCCTGCATACCATCGCGAGTCAGGTGACGCAGACCGCATTTGATGAGCTGGACGGTCCCCCGGTGGTAGTGGGAAGCCGAAACTGGATCACCCCGGCGGTAGAGATGGAACCGGAGTTCTTCCCGCAGAAAGAGTGGATCATTGACGCAATCCACGAGCGGGTCCTGCCGCTTGCGGGCCACACGGTGACAACAGAACAGAGTGAGCAGGCGCTCATAGATCGATATAAGGCCGGCGTGTAAGGCGCGGCAAGGAGACAGAAGTGACTACAACAGCAGTTCGGATGTACGGCAAGAAGGACCTCAGGCTCGAGAGTTTTGAGCTCCCTGAGATCAAAGATGATGAAATTCTCGCCCACATTGTGAGTGACAGCATCTGCATGTCCAGCTACAAGGCGGCAAAGCAGGGCTCCGATCACAAGCGGGTACCGGCAGACATTGGCACGAATCCGGTTCTCATTGGCCACGAGTTCTGTGGAGAGCTCGTGCAGGTTGGTGAGAAGTGGAAGGGCCAGTTCAAGGAGGGGCAGAAGTTCGGCATCCAGCCTGCCATGTTTTACGAGGGCGGCCCGGTTGGCATCCTCAGCGCTCCAGGCTACAGCTATCGCTACATTGGCGGAGATGCCACCTACATCGTGATTCCCAAAGAGGTGATGGAACAGGGGTGCCTGCTGCCTTACTCCGGCAGCGCATACTTCATGGGAAGCTTGAGTGAGCCGGTAAGCTGCATCGCCGGCGCCTTCCACGCGCAGTACCACACCACCCAGGGCTCCTACGAGCACAAGATGGGCATTGTTGAAGGCGGCACAATGGCGCTGCTCGCAGGCGTTGGTCCCATGGGCCTGGGGGCAATTGACTACGCGATCCACAACCCGGTGAAGCCGCGGCTGCTGGTGGTGACGGACATCAATCAGGAGCGGCTGGACCGGGCGGAATCAATCTACACCGTTGAGCAGGCAGAACAGCAGGGTGTGGAACTTCACTACCTCAATACTGCCGGCATGAGTGACCCGGTTGCAGAAATAAAGAAGAAGAACGGCGGCAACGGCTACGATGACGTTTTTGTCTTTGCGCCGGTGAAGCCGGTCGTTGAACAGGGGGACGCTCTGCTGGGCAACGATGGATGCCTGAACTTCTTTGCCGGACCCACGGACACCGAGTTCAGCGCGAACTTCAACTTCTACAACGTCCACTATGAGGC
Source organism: uncultured Spirochaetaceae bacterium (assembly GCA_964599075.1). Taxonomy (GTDB): domain Bacteria; phylum Spirochaetota; class Spirochaetia; order DSM-27196; family SLST01; genus SLST01. Next base: position 60,372 of record CAZREG010000008.1, read on the forward strand.
ACACCACGTGGTGGGAACCTCAGGCGGCAACACGGATGACATCAAAGAGGCCCTAGAACTCATGAGCCGGGACGTGGTGAAGCCGGTCGCGATGATCACCCATGTGGGCGGCATCAACGCTGTTGTGGAGACAACGATCAACCTTCCTGATATCCCCGGGGGAAAGAAGCTGATCTATACAAACAAGAACCTCCCGCTGGTCGGGATTGACGACTTCGCGGAGAAAGGCAAGACCGATCCCTTCTACGCCCGCCTCGCAGAGATCTGCGCGAAAAACAACAACCTGTGGAGCGAAGAGGCGGAGAGATATCTGCTGGAGAATGCACCGGATATCGACTCATAGCCCACCATTTCCGGGGACCACGACCGCTGGTCCCCGGTCTGCTCCCTTATCGAACAGGGAACGTCCGTATCACACAGCTCTTGACCCTCGAATCTCCGCATGGTAGTATCACAATCTATGAAAAGTGGAGTTATTGACTTTAATTACTGGTATAGAGTTGATGACGGAATTACCTTCGCGTTCGACCTGCGTCAGAATCGATTCATCACTGTCACCGGTGATGACCCGCATGGTGCTGTGAAGGCGGTCAGAGAACTTCGTTCCGAGGCGGAGCGTAAAGTCCAGACGAGTACCCGTTCCGCACTATCACGGCTGAAGATCAGCAGTTCCGGCGCCTGTGGCCGGGATTGCACCTACTGCTTCGGTGGAGACCGACGCTCTGAGCCGGTACCGCGGGAGGTGGCTCGACTGGCCATTGAAACCCTTGTGGAAACGCTTGGCCCGGACGCGCCATACTACGAGATATACTACGACACCGGGTCGCAGCCGCTCGAACATCACGAGGGGCTTGCCTGTTTGTTGGAGACAGGTGCGGAGCTCGAAGCGCAAACGGGTAAACGAATTGTCTGGCGCGTTGCAACAAACGGTGGAGAGACCGCAAGAGCGGGAGAGACCCTTGCGCGAATCCGTGATGTCGGCGGTAGCGTGGTGCTGCGGATTGACGGGCCTCGCGACATACACAACCGCGCTCGCGTCCATCGTAACGGCCACGTTCCCCACGAGCAGGCGCTCGAGACCTTCGATCTCGCCCGCAAGCTATCTGTCCCGGTAGAAGGTGAGGCGATCATAACCGGTGACTATCCGTACCCGGCGAGAGTCTTCACCTACCTGCGCGATCTCGGGTTCAGCCGGATTGCGACGCGTCCGGTCAGGTCAAACCGTGTCTATGACCTCCAGGTAGCACGATTCAGGACGGGGTACGAGGATCTGTTCTCGGTGCTTCGACACTCCGTACGATCAGGCCAGGAGGACGTATTCCGACAGCTCGCGAACGATCAGGCTCTCTCGCCGCTCTGGCGACTGCTGCCCGGACTCGAAAATCAAACCCGGCAGCAATCCGAGATTGTTGTTGATGCAAAGGGCTTCTTTCATGTCTGTGATCGCTTGGTGGGAAGTCAATCCCGCGTCGTCGGAAGTATGCAAGACGGGATCAATTGGAACTCGGTGGATCAGGACCCGGAGGTGATTCCCCGCAGCCCCTGCACGCATTGCTGGGCTAGATTCGCATGTGGAGGTGCCTGCAGGCTTACCGGCATCTACAAGAACCTTGCACCGCAGAGCATTGACCGCTTGCCTTGCGAGTTCAACGAGTTCCTCGTGCAGAAAAATCTGGAGCTGATAGCGTACGCCGCGGCTCCCGTGAACCGATTGGAACTGATTCGAAAGGGGCTACTCGCGACCGTCCCCGAATCAGGATCAACGGGAGACGTCGCTCAGGCAACTGCGATAGACCCGATCAAAGCGAGAGGCGGCTGACAAAAGAATCTACAGCTGATACCGCAGTCCAATGGCTCCCATGACATCAAGCTCGGTTGCGGGGATAAGGTTGAGTCCGGGCGCGATCTCCAGGAAAGCCTCGAGCGGAAGGTCGGGGAAATTGTAGAACAGACCGATCGGGACCCGAGCGCCGACCACCGGTTGGTCGCTAAGGTAGATCTTTGGCCCAACACCGACGAAGAACAGAAGCTGCACTGCTTCCACGTCTATCTGTTCGAAGTACTGCTGATAGTCGACGTGAAGATAGAGTGACCCGCCTGCGCCGCTCTCACCGCGCGGAACGAGAGACCAGGCTACGGCCAGATCGAGCGACGCGGCTGTTCCAAGCACCTGCCGAACGCTCAGGCCGGTCGGTTCTCCTGCTATCACACCAATGCTCGTCTGAGCTCCCAGGGTGCCGGCAAAGGTTGCCAGCGCAATAAAGGCAACTGCTGCTCTTTTCATATCATCCTCACTTTAACATGCTCTGGCCGCCGGTGACGGGTACCGCCTGGCCTGTCTCATAAACCTGCTCAACTACGTAGAGCAGAGCCCGAACCACGTCTCCACCCGTGCACCCACGGCCGAGCGGGACCTTCGCCTCGTACGCGGCCCGGACCTCCTCCACCGTCTTCGCCCCGGGTACCTTCCCCGCCTGGAGATACTGCACAAAGAGTCCCTTCTCCGGGTCGGACCAGAGGGGCCCGTCCAGGAAGTTGCCGGGGCACAGTGCGTTCACCTTGATCCGGTCCTCAACAAGCTCAAGCGCAAAGCTCTGCACCAACCCTATTCCGCCGAACTTGCTTCCGGCGTACGCCCCGTTCTTGTTGCTGCCGATCAGACCGCTTTTGGAGTTGATCTGAACGATGTCCGTGAGATAGCTTGCCGGGGCAGCTGCATTCTGGACAGCCATCACTTGAGCCGCATACTTCGTGCAGACAAAAAAGCCGTTGTAGTTCACGTTGGTCACAAACGAAAAGTCACGACCGCTGAGCTCCTTCACACTTCCGGATTTCACGACCCCCGCGTTCGCAACGAACAGATCTATACCGCCGGCACGATCAACCAGCGTCTCAAGGAGTGCCTCAACGCTCTGTTCACTCGACACGTCAACGGTAGCACCAAAGGTACGCGGCCCGTGCTTCGCGTTGAGCTCTGCTGCAAGCGCATCCGCCCCCTCCCGGTTGAGGTCGGCTATACAGACAAGAGCGCCGTTATCCACCAGTCCGCGGACAAGCTGCTCGCCAAATCCCTGGGCGCCACCGGTCACAACGGCAACCCGACCACGAACAACGTTTTCGCGACCGACTGCGGAGGCGGCCTCACGCAGCGGTTCAGCGCTGCGGTCGGTGAACGGCGAGAGGGTGGCCCCGGTACGACAGAGGGTTCCATCCTCAAACTCGATCTCCCGCGGGATCCCCTGCTGCTGGACAAACTCCTGGAGCAGCGAGTTGATTGCTCCAGCGTCGTCAGTTAGCGGGACGCCTGTCATGCGGGGGGACACAGCCCCGGCAGGCGATCGGTCTGCGAGCCGGATAATTGTAGGGGGTGCACCAAACTGCGCGAGGCCCCCGCGAAGAAGCGCAATACTCTGGTGAATCTGCTTCATTACTATCTCCTTGAGTCTCTACCAATCGACAAGCTGGTACGCCTGTTCCGGATGCGCCGGATCAATGGCGCGGCCAATGCGTGCGTATCTCTCAATACGTTCGCCAAGCGTCACTCCGGATCCGGATGACTCACTGAAAAGCGAGAGCGATGCGTCGTGGCTGGTAAGTTTCTCGTGTGCAATAAGCGCCCAGGTCGCCGCAATGAGGTGGGTAAACTCTGGTTGCATGATCTGAGGACAGGTGAACTCCTGTCGGGAAGAGTTGATATCCACCCCGCTGATCTCCATCAGTGAGTGCCTTGTGCACAGCTCCTGAACCCGTCGCAGTTGCTGAACCGTGTTTCGTGGAGGCATGTAAGTGACGGCCCTGAACCCAAGGCCCTTGATCACGGAAAACAGCTCGTCGAGATAAGAGTCCTCAAACATCTCCGCCTTTTTATCCCCGGTGGGACTCTCTCCCACGTCACCCAGATAGGCGTAGGCTGGGACTGCCTCCAGAGACACGCCAAAAGAGACCACCTGCTCGACCGGGATGCACTCGTCCTCGTCCGGTTGTTCAAAAAATCTCGGGAGGAAGGTGCTCTTCATGGCCCCCAGCAGATCGTACTCGTAGTGCGGATTGGTCTGGTCGTCCAGGTAGCCGGCAAGACGTGCAGGAAGGCTGCCTGTCAGATTACTCTCAAGCCAGTTCCGCAGCTGGGACCCGCGCCCTTTCCAGGCCACCAGCGCTTTTGCGGCGGCGAACAGGAGGTGACGCTCGGTTATACTCCCGCCCTCCTCCGAGCGCGAGAGTGCTGAAACATCCTCCCAGCTCACCTCCGGGGCTCCGGACTCTGTAAGCAACCGGCTCATTGCGACGGTCTGGGACCGATTGCGCTCGTTGCGACGTGCTCGTAGCGGCGTAAGAAACGCCTCCACCTCAGGGATCCTATCCCGCGGGACTCCGTGAAGCACCATGTAGGCGATATTGGTGCTGTCAGGATTGTTGAGCTTTCGTCCTTCCAGCGGCGTCCCAGAGAAGTTCACCCGCAGCTCGCACCCCACGGTGCTGCCGATCTCCAGGATCCTGCCCGCCTCAAGCATCTCTCGGGCAGCAGCGATTGAATCGTGATCCACACTTCCGACCGCCTGAAGACCAGCCTCTCTCGCCATCCATGCGGCAGCAGTGGGTGAATAGGGACTGAACGAATAAAACGTGTGTACGTGGTTGTTGACCTCTTCAAGCGGCGGGGGCGGTGCAGTGTCACCGGCAAGCAGGGCAAGGGCGGCAAGACGCTCATCCGGCGTCGCGGCGTTGAGTTGTACCAACGGTTCCATACTACGCTTTTTTCAATCTGCCGACGACCTCAGCGACCGCCTCATCCGCCCGGTCGTTGTCAATCTGGCAGGTACCCGCGGAACCGTGGCCACCGCCCCCGTACTCGAGCATCAACTCACCCACATTGGCTTCCGAACTGCGATTGAAAATTGACTTTCCAACGGTAATGACCGTGTTTTGTTTCTTGAATCCCCAGATGACCTGTACGGATATATTGGTGTCAGGATAGAGCGCGTATTTCAAAAATCGGTTTCCTGCATAGATTGTCTCTTCCCCGCGTAGATCCACAATGAGAACGTTTCCGTCGACCGTCGAACAGGTACGCGTCTGTTCCTTGAACAGCTTCTCGTGCTCCCGATACAGCTCCACCCGCTCGCGCACGTCCTGAAGCTCCAGGATCTCCTCAATGGTGTACTCCCGGCAATAATCGATGAGGTCCATCATGAGCTGATAGTTTGATATGCGGAAATTCTTGAATCGACCCAGCCCGGTGCGGGCGTCCATCATGAAGTTCATCAGGTCCCAGCGCTGAGGATGCAGAACTTCCTCGCGGGTGAAGTTCGCCGAGTCGCCCTTGTCCACTGCATCCATGAGCTCTGTGGATACGGTCTTGAACACATCTACGCCGCCATAGTAGTCGTATACCACCCGCGCCGCAGAGGGTGCGTTGGTATCAATGATGTAGTTATCGTGATCGGTGTTGCGTCGTGACTCGGAAAGATGATGATCAAACGCGAGGTGCACACCTTCCACGAACGGCAGATTTGTAGTGATGTCCTCATCACTTATGGCAATCAGGCCATCCTGCATATCTTTCGGGTGCACGAATTTGATGTCGTTTATGAGATCGAGCTCTTTGAGCAGGACCGCACAGACCAGCCCGTCAAAGTCGCTTCGAGTCACGAGGCGGTACCTCTTTTTGTCTCCCGCCATCAATTCCACTCCTTCGGCGCTATGCTACAGGGAACGCCCGGTCGATTCAAGATAGCTGCTTCCTTGCTATTTTACCAGCACTTGGGTAGAGTCGCTCCATGATCCTGGTTGGGGATATTGGAGGAACCAATACCACTGTTGGGCTTGTCTCTGAGCAAAACGGCAGATTCGTGCTCGAGCGGAAGGAGCGCTACGCGACCCAGTCTCTCGCCGGTGTTGAGAGTGCCATTGAGCAGTTCAGACAGGCATCACCATCCGACTGGGAGAGCGTCAACCGCTGCTGTTTAAGTGCAGCCGGTCCGGTCCGCGACGGAGTCTGTCGCATGACGAATGTGCCGTTCACCATCAACGCGTCTTATATCTCTACGGAGACAGGGATTGAGACACTTCTCATCAACGATTTCTCTGCCATCTGCTACGCGCTTCCCCTGCTCGACACCCATGACACCATTGACTCCCTGCCGCTGGTACACCCGGATGGTTCTCATCCGCCGCCGCATGGGCCGGTGAGAGCGGTCGTGGGCGCGGGTACCGGACTGGGAACGGGCTACCTCATCCAGGACGGCTCTCACTTTGTTGCTCACCCGTCGGAGGGCGGTCACAGTGACTTCCCAGCCACAGATGAGCTCAGCCGAGCCTTCTTCGACTACCTCAGCAGTGATGCTTCCCCACCGCCCGGTATGGAACCTCATCTGTCGGGCCAGGGGATCCGGAACGCGTTTTACTTCCTCGCAGAGACCGGCCGCATAGAGACCGATGACACGGTTCAGGGGATTCTCGCCGGACCGGCGGATCAGATCCCCGAGCAGGTTGCCCGGCACGCCGATGAGCACGACGGCCTGGCGACCGTCATGAAGCTCTTTGTGAAGCTCTACGCCCGCTACGCACGCAACACTGCTCTTTTCTTCCTGCCGCGAGGCGGTCTCTACCTCGCCGGAGGCATTGCGGCAAAGAATCAGACGTGGTTTACTGATAGTCACCGGTTCATGCGGGAGTTTGAGCAGAACTACAATGACCGAATCACTCCCCTGCTGCGGGACACGCCGGTTTCACTCATAGTGGACTACGACGTCTCGCTCTATGGGGCCGCTCACGCCGCACTCAGCCTGTAACACGCGAGGAGCACCCATGGCACAGCAGAGTTCCATCAGTCCCGAACTACGGGACCGCATGGCGGAACAGAATATTGACGTTGATCTCAGCCTCTCCATTCTCGACGCCTTTAACCGCGGTGAGTTCGATCACTTCAAGCCAATTTCTGTAGGAGAGATCCCGAACGTTGACGGCTCGGTAGTCATCGACTTCACCGACTCACCGGAGCTCTCACTCACCATGGGGGCCGCCGGCAAAGCACTCAAACGGCTCCTTCCTGACGCTGTGCTCTCGAGACTCCCCGCACTTCAGGGAACCGACTCCGATACCGTCACGTTTGATTACGCGGCGCTCGAGCACCTGGGGCTGCTGCTCATGCCAAGGGTGGCCTACGGCGTACTCAACGGAGGCTCGGCGACAAGCTACGCAGACCGGACGAAGAACTCCGGATTCAGTGAAGAACTCTTCTCACTGATGGAGAGCGAGTTTGACCAGATGGCCGAAGTGAGCCGCGGTCGAGCGAAGGGCCTGACGCCGGCGTTTGTACAGCCTGACGGAAGCTTTGGACCGAGCTTCCTCCAGCTGAAGATGCGAAACCTCCTGGTGACGGCGATCCGCAGTAAGGCTGCGCTTGATGAGCTGGCCCCCGAGGCTGCCGACGAGCTTCCCATGCCGCTTTTGCCGTTTTTCCAGATGACGAGCATACACACGGATGACGAGCTTGCCTCGAGCTACGGCGAGTACCGCAGCGATCCCATGCTCGCAGATCTCATTGCCCTGACCGGTCTTGATCCAACTGATCCCGAGAGTGCGGTACAGCCGCTGATCTCCGCCTACACCCACAGCGAGCTGGGTCGACCAAAGGCGGTCTTTGCAGACGCGTACGGCCGCGAGGGTGAACCGCTTCCGCTGCCCGGCGGGCACGGACAGAACTTCAGCGTTCTCAAAGATATCTACCGCCGTCTCCACGAGAGCGGGAAGCGGTTTGTCTACCTGGGCAATGTGGACAATCTGGGCTTCCTGCCGGATCCGGTGGAGGTCGCCTATCTGGCACTCACGGGCAAGCAGGCAGGTTTTGACTTTGCCTACAAGACACCGGTAGACGTAAAGGGTGGCATTTTGGTCCGTGATAAGCAGGGGGGGCTGAACTGCGCAGATATCGGTCCGGCAGTCAGTAAAGAGGATGTAGCCAAAGCACAGGATGCAGGCAAGCCGATCCTGTTCAACGCGGCAACGGGCCTGTTTGATCTGGACTACCTGGTCAACAACATCGACCGTGTGATCAAGGATCTACCGACCCGGTTTACCGATCAAGACAAGGACGCCGGCAGATACTCGCAGGCAGAGCAGGTGACCTGGGAAATTATCGGAATGCTCGATGACTTTCTCATCTTCAGCGTGTCCAAATGGAACCGTCTACTTGCCGCCAAGCTGCTGAGCGAGACCCTCATGACAAGCGGTACCAAGTTGGATAATGACTCCTACCCCACCAGCGACGACCCGGCCGACGACCTGAAGGGAACGGCGAAACAGCTTCATGAGGGACTCGTATCAAAGCTGGAGAACGAGTACCAGATGCGTCGGGATGAGGGGATCTGGTCACCCGTCCCGGCAGCAGAGATCCAGAGCCGGTTCAGTAAAAATGACTGACTCCCCCGGAGCCGGTCGGCCGGCGCCCTTGATTGAACCGGACTTCCAGCGCTCTCCGCTTGTGCCTGCCGTGGCGCAGGACTGGACAACAGGTGAAGTGCTGATGGTCGCCTGGATGGATCACGAGGCGTGGAATGCAACTCTGGCCACCGGCTACGGGCACTATCACAGTCGCAGCAGGGATTGTCTCTGGAAGAAGGGAGAGACATCCGGGAACGTCCAGCGCGTGGTCGAAGTACGGGTGGACTGTGACCAGGACACCGTGCTTCTAAAGGTGGAACAGACCGGGCCGGCCTGCCACACCGGTAACCGAAGCTGCTTCTATCGGAAGAGCTGGTGAACCCGATCGGCGCTACTGGGACCGTTCAGCGTCCATACCAGCGAGCAGCGCTCTGAACGCGCGGCCGAACAGCGCATCGTCTATCTCCTCACCGTAGAGCAGCTTGAACAGGCCCAGCCCGGGCAGCAGCGCCAGGAACAGGTCAGCGTACTCCTCGGCGCCTTGCAAAGGAGCATCACCTGCGGCGGCAAGATGGCGCCGAACAAGCTCCTGTGCTGCCTCTCGCAGCTTTCGGTGTTCGCGCACGTAGGCGTCCCGCAGCTCGGCGTGTCGCACAGCAGAGAGCTGAAACTCCAGCATCCAGAGTAAGTTGGACGGATCACCGTAGAACGAACGCGCGAGTTCGGTGTAGCCATCAGCAAGCGCGTCACTGCCGACCCGTGAAGCCATCCCGCGGATTCCCTGGAGATCGGAGTCGAAGCCCTCTGCAATCAACGCCTTCATGAGCTCTTCTTTGTTGCTGAAGTTTGCATAGAAGGCTCCGCGGGAGTAGCCTGCGTGCTCGGCTATCTCCTCAACGCTTGGACCCTCGTAGCCCAGACGTGCGAAAAGCTCCGCACCCGACTCAAGGAGGCGCCGCCGGGTCTGCGCCTTCTGCTCTTCTCTTGTCAGTCGCGGTCGTTTGGGAGGTAGTTTCTCCATGTATACAGTATGGCCCATTCCGCCGTTCCAGTGAAACCGGACGGCTACTCCGCCAGGCGCCCCACCAGCACCTGCTGCGCATAGAGACGGTCACGCGTGAGGTCGAGCACCCCACGATCAACACGGCACGTGCCCTTCTCATAGGCGGAGATGAAGCGGTGCACCTCTTCGCCGCGGCCGATCCCTCCAAAGGCGCCGCAGAGCAGCAGTGTGGAACCCAGATGATAGGGGTGAATCCCACGCATCTGCTCGAATCCGGTGGTCAACCAGTCCCACAGCTTGCTGGAGATAGGGGTGTGCGACGCCGCTTTTCGCAGGAAATAGAGCCTGTTCCGGGACGGCACCTCCTCCAGAATGAACGTCAAAGCCTCATCCACCGCCTCAGGTTCGGTTACCCCGGAAAGTGCGGCAATGAGGCTGACCGCCCTCCCCTCCGGAGTCTGAGGATCACGAATACGGTCGGTCATCCACTCCAGCGCAGCGTGCTCCCGCGAGGCCCAGACGCGCATGGCAACAGGGACAAGGTCTGGATGGAGAGGATGGCCGGCAGCAACGTCCTTCGCCATTGCAACCAGTGCGGCAGCAACAGACTCATCCCCGAACCGCGTGAGTGCCCAGAGAACTGACTCTCGCAGCAGCACATTCTGATAGGGTTCCTCCTCAGTCGGGGTGGCAAGAAGCTGGTCAGCCAGTGGGGAGAGCGCCCTGCGCCCGACTGAGGCTGCGCTACTTGCTCCGCCGGAAAGTTCGTGGATGCGAAGGAGCGCTTCAGTGAGCGCCTCCAGCACCACGTAACTCTGCTCGCCCGCGGCGAATCGAGCCACAAAAGCCAGGAACTGATCTGCAGTCACCAATCCGGCATTCACGAACGCAAACAGATCGGAAACAAGCCCGTATCGGTCAAGGTCCGACAGGTCCCGTGCGGCCGCTGCGTCAGCCAGCACGTCCCAATGCTCCGGGTCCGCGTAGAAGACACGGTAGTAGCCGGTCTGGTCGGTATTGAGCTTGACCCACCGGGCGTCGCTTGCGAGCGTCAGCTGCGTCTCACGCTCGGTGAGGGTCACCCGGATCTGTTCTCCGCTACTGGTGTAGCCGGAGACGGGAATGACCCAGCAGGGGGCCTGTGTACGGTCGCCGGAGAGTAGAAATCGGTCCTGACGGATCTTTATGGTACGCCCTTCCCGATGCACCTGCAGAACCGGCACGCCGGGCTGGGTAATCCAGCCGGAGAGCATCTCGCCGGCAGCTTCACCCAGCGCGGAACCGAAGGTCTTAAGGAAATCTTCGGTGGTGGCGCTTGAGAACTGGTACTCCTTTAGATAGACCGTGCACGCGGTGTTGAATCGCTGGTCGCCGTAAAACGCGCGAAGCATACGCAGGAGGTTCGCTCCTTTCTGATAGATAATGGGAGCGGTGGACGCATCAATCTCTATCTCGTCCCGGTCGAGCTCGATGGGAATCGTGTTCGGATGGCTGTCCCGATCCATGGCTGCTGCCTGACTGGTGAGGACAAACTGATCCATGGTCTGCCAGTGCGGATACCAGTGATCGGTGACTACGTTTCCCAGGTAGGTGGCGAACGCCTCATTGAGCCAGACGTAGCGCCACGCCGCCGGGCTCACCAGGTCTCCGAACCACATGTGCGCAATCTCATGAGCGGCAATCCCCATCTGCTTCTCCCGCTCCTTGCGAGTGGTTATCTCAGGGATGTCGAGCAGGAAGTTCTCCCGGTAGGAGATAGCGCCAAAGTTTTCCATGGCGCCAAACGCAAAGTCCGTGACGCCAATGCTGTCGAGCTTGCTCAACGGATACCAGACACCGGTGAGCTCCTCAAGATAGGTGATCGACTGTCGCGCATAGTCGAGCGCCGGGCCGGTGTACTTTCCATGCCCGGGACTGACTGCGACACGAATCGGGATACGCCAGCTCACATCCTCGCTGAGATCAAACGGTCCAACGGCAAAAAACACGAGGTACGTAGAGATTGGTGGAGTCTCGGCAAACCGATAGAGAACCCGGCCGTTCTCCAGGGTCTCCGTCTGTTCGGCCGCCTCGTTGCTGATGGCAGTGGTGCCTGCCGGTGCATGGATGGAGATGCGAAAACGCGCTTTCTGCCCAGGCTCATCAATGCAGGGAAAGGCACGGCGGGCATCCCGCTCTTCGAACTGGGTGACACCAACGTAGCGTTCCTCTCCCCCTACCCGATATCGGCTTCGGTAGAAGCCCGCCATCAAGTCGTTGATCTCACCGCTGTACCCGATGGTGAGCGAGAACGTACCCCCTGCGTCAGCCGGCAGTTCCACGCCAAGCGTGGAGTCGCCAACGGTCCATGGGGGCTGCGAATCGCTCCCGCGGCAGGACAGGGTAACCGAATCGACGGCCAGATCCACCGCATCCAGTTGGACAAGCGGGACCGGATGTTCTGTTGAAAACGCAATGGTGACAACGCCTGTGAAGGTAAGTTCCTCAAGGTCTGGTGTGATCGTCAGCGTGTAGTGAGTGGGACGGTAGCTTCGCATGAGAAGAGTATACGGCGTACCCGCCTGAGCAAACCACCGTTACGCGCTCAGACATCCAGCGTTTTGGGGACAGTCTCAGTTACGCTCTTCAGTTTCGAAATCCTTGAACAGCATGCTGTGCTGAATGCCCTTGTTGTTCTGGTACTTACCGCTGGAGTAGGTGTCGTAGTCGCCTTCAATGCTATGATAGAAGATCTGGCAAATTTGCACACCGGCGTAGATCCGGATTGGCTGAACACAGAATATCTCAAGGGTCCAGAATCCCTTGAAACCGATGTCACCAAAGCCGGCCGTGATGTGCACAAACAGCCCCAGTCTGCCGATAGAGCTGCGGCCTTCGAGCATGGGCACGAAACCGCTGGTCTCCGTGTACTCCACCGTTCGCCCCAGGTAGAGAGTCTGCGGTTCGAGCAGCAATCCCTGCGGCGGTATCATCAGCTCATCCGACAGGTTCTCCACCCGCATGTCGAGCTCTCGGTTGCGGTAGACCCGCAACTGATCGTGGAGGGTGAGGTTGTAGGAGTTAGGGTTGAGTCGGGACTGATCAAAGGGATCGATGACGATTCTGTCACCAAGGTTCCGTCTGATCTCCCGTCCGGAAAGGATCATACCGAAGGGACGTGCGAAAAAAAGCCCCGCGGAGCGGGGCCATTCGCTTACATAAGGTCGCGGGGCTTTCGGCCGGTGTTTCCCGTCTTCTCACAGACGGCGAAGTGACGCATCTTTCCGTTCTCAAAGACCGACTTCATGATTATCTTGCCGCCCCAGCGGCTTTCCAGCTGCTGAGAACCTTCGCGGCGGGCGTTTTTGGAGATTTTTCCAACTGCCATGCACTCCCTCCTCGTGGGGTCGATTCTGAGCTGGAAAGATAGGCGCAACACGACCAGCTGTCAACCCTGGGGGGCCGACTGCAACATGTACGCGAAGCCTACTCGTACTCGACCAAAAGGAGTGTCAGTCCGCACGCCGGGGCGGTGGGGTGAGGGCTCAGTCGATCGCGGCTCGACAGGAGTGAGGCGACCTGGTCGGGATCAAGGCGCCCGAGGCCTGACTCCACGAGCGCACCAACCATCGAGCGCACCTGCTTCCAGAGAAAGCCGTTGCCTCGGACCAGAACCTCCAGAACGGGCCCGCCGGCGAACTCACCCCGCTCGATCGAGACCGAAAACACAGCGCGCTCTGTGCTCTTGTTGGTCTTTGTCTGCGTGAATGCGGCAAAGTCATGGGTACCGACGAACTGACGTGCGCTTGCGCGCATCATGCCTGCGTCCAACGGCACACTCTGCCGCCACGACAGATGCGCCAGAAATGGGTTGGGCACCGGACCGTCAACAATGCGGTAACGGTACGTCTTGGCGGTTGCCCGGTAACGCGCATGGAACCGATCCTCGACACGCTCCATCGACTTGACGGCGACGTCACCCGGGAGCGCTCGATTCACTTCTTCCAGCAGGGCTGCCGGTTCAAAAGAGGCAGGAAGAACAACGCTTGCCACCTGCCCCTCCGCGTGCGCGCCGGCATCGGTGCGTCCGGCTCCGTTGACTCTGACTTCAGCCCCGTCCAACATGACGCCCTCGTTCGCCAACGCTGAACGAAGAGCCTCTTCCAACGTACCCTGTACCGTGAGGCCGTTGCCACGTTGCCAGCCCTTGAAGCGGCCGCCGTGATACGCGATCAGAAGTCGCCAGGTAGTCTGGGGCAGGCTCATCGGGCCGCCCGCCCCCGGCGATTCGGGTTACTTCCAGAGTTCCGCCCCCGGCTCGGGGTGCCTTTCCCGCCGCGCTTCCGACTCGCTGTCCCGGTACCGCCCGGGCGCCTGTTCATCGGTTGATAGTCATCGGTCACCCGCTGGACCTCGATCGCTGTACCGTCGTAGGAGTATCCGCGAAGAGCCTCCTCTATCCGCGGCGCCGTCGCTGCGTCCACCTGGATATCGCTCGAGTTGTTCTCTATGTCAATCCTGCCAAGCCTGACGTTCCCGGAGTTGGTAGCCCGGTTGATCATCCCGATGATCTGTGGAGGAAGCACGCCCTGACGCCGCCCCACATTGACCCGCAGGCGAACGGTGGCGCGGCCTCCCTCACGTCGATTTCCCGGCGGCCGGCGCTGATCGCCGGCTCGCGGATGGCCTGGAGCCGGGTTGAGGTCGGGCGCTCCCTCGTACTGCTCGAGAAAACGATTGAACTCGACAGAGACGAATCGCTGCATCAGTTCCTCACGATCGAGACCGGCAAGCGAATCCCGCACCGACTGAAGGTACGGGCTGACCGCAGCCGTGTTCACCTCCACAGTCTGGACCCGCGAGAGGAACTCCACGAGGCGAGCTTCGCAGATATCGTGACCCTGTGGAATCATTGCCTGCTCAATGCTCCGCCCGATCGATCGCTCGATGCGCGCTATGCGATGCCCCTCCCGCAGATGCACAAGGGCGAGCGAGACGCCGTTACGGCCGGCCCTGCCGGTTCGTCCGCTCCTATGCGTATACGCAGAAACCTCGTCGGGCAGATCGTAGTGAATCACGTGCGAGAGATTGTCCACATCGAGCCCCCGGGCCGCAACGTCGGTGGCGACAAGAAGCGCCGGATTTCCCTCGCGAAAACGCTGCATAACCGAATCGCGATGCACCTGGGAGAGCTCCCCGTGCAGGGCGTCGGCCGCATAGCCGTCCTTCGCAAGCCGGGAAGAAACTTCCTTCACCGCTTCCCGGGTTCGGCAGAAAACTATTCCGTAGATGCCGGAGTTCACGTCAATGAGCCTTCGCAGCGCCGCGTACTTATCGTGGGCATGAACACGATAGTAATAGTGAGAGACGGTACCGGTTCCCTGGTTTCGCGTACCGGCTACAATCTCGTGCGGCGCATCCATATACGTTGCCGCGATACGCGCAATCTCCGGCTGCATGGTCGCGGAGAACAACAGGGTCCGCCGGTCACGGCTCGCCGTGGCAAGGATCGCATCAAGCTCGTCCTTGAAACCCATGTCGAGCATCTGATCGGCCTCATCCAGCACGAGATAGCGAAGCGCCGACAGATCGGCTATGCCTTTATCCAACAGGTCCTTCAGTCGCCCCGGGGTCGCCGTGACAATGTGCGCGCCTGCCTTGAGATCCCGTATCTGCGGTCCAAAGGCGGCGCCCCCGTAGACGGTTGCCATACGCAGCCCCGTCAGGTTGCGGCCATAGTCGGCGATCTCGCGGGCCACCTGCATGCAGAGCTCCCTGGTCGGGGTCAGCACCAGTGCCTGCGTCGAGCGGGAGGATGGATCGAGGTTCTGGAGAATCGGAAGTCCGAATGCGGCGGTCTTTCCCGTCCCGGTCTGCGCGAGTCCGGTCACGTCCCGGTCCTCAGTAAGGAGAAAAGGAATCATCTCGGCCTGGATCGGGGTCGGGGTGAGGAAGCCGCGCTCGGCAATCGCGTCGAGCAGGGCCGGGATGAGCCCAAGCTGGTCGAAAGTTGTCACTAGTTCCTCACTTCAATTGGTCGACGGAGGATACGTGGCGGCGGGGGCGAAGTCAAATCGAGTGAAGTGTCACGAACCGTGCTGATGTGAAGCAGGGAGAACAATTGTGGCGTAT
>CAZREG010000009.1:0-65988 GCA_964599075.1 uncultured Spirochaetaceae bacterium
GTCCTTGTTGTTTTCCTCAACAGATGCAAGAAACTGGCGAATGTTCGTACGAACACGACTGCGAACGGCACGATTTCTAATTCGCCGTGACTCGCTCTGCCGGTGCCGCTTGGCAGCGGATGAATGGTCAGTCAATTCTTTCCTCCGAAATAAGTATCGATAGCACGGTAAATTAACAGCACTTATGCTGCCATGTCAATCTTTCCGAGTCGGGTATCCTCTCTCGCCTTTTCGCCGGCAGCGAGAGACGATACATTTGCGGGATGGCTTCAGTTCTGATGCTGACCTGTCTGGTGACACAGCTGCTTCTCTGGGATCTCTGGTTTAAACTGTTGCAGAGTGTGAGCAGACCGGCGCTCAGACGATCGATGGATCGTAACGTCTCGGAAATGGCACGGAGACTGGTTGCAATTGTAAAGACGTACGGGCGCCTGCGCTTCGAGATGGATCCGGCTCTTCGCCATGAGCCCCCGAAGAGAACGGTGGTATGCGCCAACCATCAGAGCGTGTCAGATATTGCTGTTATTCTTGCGGCGCTGCCGAATCATCATGTGCGCTTTGTAGCAAAGAAGGAGCTTTCGCGGGGTTTCCCGGCCGTGAGTGAGGTTCTCAGGAATCAGGGCCATGCGCTGATCGACCGAAAGGGGGACATGCGCAGCGTTGCCGTACAGCTCAAGCAGCTCGGTCGCAGCATCGATCGTGGTATCACACCAGCACTCTTTCCCGAAGGTACCCGAAGCAGAGACGGGAGTGTTGGTCCGTTTCACCCGGCAGGTGTGCGTAATATCCTTTTCAGCAAACCTGTCCCTATAACGGCAATCGCGGTTGACGGCGGCCAGCGCTTTGTATCACTGGGTGAGCTGCGAGGGATCACCAGCAAGGACCACTATCGCGTGAAACTGGTCGGAGTGTTCCACCACAACGGGAGCAAGAGCGAAATCACTGCCGCCGTGGAAGCGGCTCGCTCTGCGGTGGTCGCGCAGATAGAGCGCTGGCGGGCACAGGATCGTAATCAACAAGGAATGAGATGAACGAATTAAAGACACTCCTCCCCTACATGCGTAAGTATCGCCTTGCGTACATCCTTGGAATGCTCAGTCTCGCACTCACCAGTGGAAGCCAGATACTGATCCCGCAGTTCCTCAGATTGGCAGTGGACACAATAGTTCCTGGTGGCTTCGAGTTATCGACCATAGCGATACTCATGCTTCAGATGATCGCCGTCGCCGTGGCGATCGCAATCGGTCGGGTGGGCTGGCGCTACTTCATTCACGGGGCTTCGCGACGGATAGAGTCAGAGATTCGTCAGAAGCTCTTCGATAAGTTTCTGAGCCTCCAGCCGAGTTTCTACGGGAGAAACCAGATTGGCGACCTGATGGCGCGTTCGACTAATGACATGAATGCCATCCGTATGGCATCCAGCATGGGGCTGGTGGCGTTTTTTGAGGCCGTATTCCCGAGCATTGCAATTCTCACGATCCTCTTCCTTCAGCAGCCGCGGATCGCCGCCTTGATTATTATTCCGCTGCCCTTTGTGACGGCGATAACGCTCTTTCTCGGCAGATTCATTCGCGGAATGTTCCGAAGTGTGCAGGAGGGATTCAGCGAGATGAGCCAGCAGACCCAGGAGATCTTCTCCGGAGTGCGCGTGGTAAAGAGCTTTGTGAAAGAGCAGTTCTTCTTCCGGAAGTTCCGTGAAGCAAATGATGCGTACCAGAATCGTAACATGCGGCTTGTAAGAATCTGGGGTCTCTTTTTCCCCGCAGTGAGCTTTCTCGGCTCACTCATGACGCTGCTGCTTCTCAGGCTCGGCGGTGAGGCTGTCGTCCTTGGGACGCTCTCTCCCGGTGAGTTCGTTGCCACGCTCAGTTACCTCCAGATGTTGATCTGGCCAATGCTCGCAGCGGGGTTCACGGTCAACCTCCTCCAGCGCGGAGCGGCATCGATGGGCCGGGTAAACGAGATTCTTGATGAAGAGCCGGAGATCAAGAGCCCGCCTGAAGCGGTGACTCAAATGCCTTCCACGCAGATTGAACTACGCGATCTGACGTTCTCGTACCCGGGTGCGGAATCTCCCTCGCTGGAGAACGTCTCCTTGACGGTACCGGAGGGCACCATACTCGGCATACTGGGCCGCACCGGATCCGGCAAATCGACACTTCTGCGACTACTGCCCCGGCTTGAAAACCCGCCCCGGGGCACGGTGTTTATTGGTGGAGTGGATGTCCTGGATTACGATCTGCAGACACTTCGCGGTGCTTTCGGATCTGTACCGCAGGACACCTTTCTGTTTTCAGCGACTCTCCGCGACAATATCGGTTTTGGTGTGCAGAACCCCCCTGAAGACCTGCTGCAGCACGTCGCCGATGTTTCAACCATCAGCCGGGACATGGAGATTTTTCCCGCCGGCTGGGAAACCCAGGTCGGTGAACGAGGTATCACGCTCAGCGGAGGTCAAAAACAGAGGGTCTCGATCAGCCGGGCCCTTGCCAAGAATCCGCGTATCCTGGTCTTTGACGATGCGCTTTCGGCAGTAGACACAGAGACCGAAGAGCTCATTCTGAATAAGCTTCTGCGCGAGAGAGAGCATCGAACAAGTATCATTGTGAGTCATCGGGTAAGCACGCTTGCCACCGCCGACAGAATCGCAGTCTTTGACCGGGGCAGACTGGCACAGGTAGGTACGCACGCCGAGCTGCTGGCGGAGGACGGATTCTACAGCGAGATCGCCACTCTGCAGCAACTCTCCGAGAACGCGACCGTAAGAGAAGAAGAGTAATGGAAGAAGAGAAAGTAATGAGCGGGTACGATCCCGCAATCATGCGTAGACTCCTTGGCTACACCCGCCCATATCGTCTGCTGGTTGTCGGTGCGGTGCTCTCGCTGCTTGTCGCGACCACCGGAGACCTGCTCCTGCCGGTCATCATCCAGCGGGCGGTTGACAATCACCTGGTCGCCCGGTTCACGCGTATTCCCGAGGAGTTCACCGATCAGGCAGAACTCGAGAATGTAGATGTACGTGAGGCAGTGCGGCTTGACGGTGCACTTTACGTGCAGGACGACAAGCTCGTGACTCTCAGGGGCGTTGTGCGCCAGGACCTCATTGACCAGGGCATCCTCCAGGACGAGGGGTTCTACGTTTTTCCCTATGACGAGGACGTTATTGAGAGTTTCGATGGGCAGTTCGAACGGCTGGTGGTGGATACCGACACGCTGGACGGAACTCCAACCGCATCGATTCGCGCCTCATCCCTCGAAGAGCTCTCAGAGGAGACACGCCGCCTCATTCGGAGAGACGACCTGGAAGAGCTGGCGAAGACAACCGTTCTCTTTCTCGTCCTTATCGTGAGTGTCCTGCTGTTCACGTTCAGTCAGATCTATCTCATGGCACTGACGGGTCAGGGTGTCATGAAGGATATGCGATTGGAGTTGTTCACCCACACGGTGAATCAGCGTCTCGCCTACCTCTCTCAGCATCCAGTCGGACGCCTTGTAACACGAGTGACCAATGACGTGGAGACCGTGAATCAGTTGTTCACCGAGGTCCTCATCAACCTCCTGCGAAACGTTGCGCTGATGGTGGGGTCACTGGTGACGATTATGCTTCTCAACTGGCGACTCGGCCTTGTAACGCTCGCAACACTGCCGCCGGTGATCCTGCTCACCATCTTCTTCCGTCGCAAGGCGCGTGACGCGTTCCGCAGGGTGCGCGTCTGGGTTTCGAGGGTAAATGCATTCCTGAGCGAACACCTTTCCGGAATGACTATCGTGCAGCTGTTTGTACGTGAAGATCATTCGCGGGACGATTTTTCTGATCAAAATCAGCGACTGATGAAGGCGAATCTGGGTGAGATGTATGTCTTTGCAGCCTTTCGTCCAATCATCGACCTGCTGAGCTCAGCCTCCATTGGCATAGTCGTCTACTACGGAGCCGGATTCCTGGTGCAGGGCTTGGTATCACTGGGAGTACTCATTGCCTTCATCAATCTCATTCAACGCTTCTATCAGCCGGTGATGCAGATCTCCGAGCAGTTCAATATTCTCCAGAGCGCGATGGCCGGAAGCGAGCGAGTATTCGAAATGCTTGATACCGTCGACCGGGTTCCGGACTCGGGGAAAAGCGATCCAAACCGTTCGGTCGCGGGTGGACTCGAATTCGATCACGTCTGGTTTGCGTATAAGACCGGAGATCCGGTCATCAAGGATCTCACTCTCGAAATAGCGCCGGGAGAGACGATCGCTGTCGTGGGTTACACCGGAGCGGGTAAGACCACAATTGCAAATCTTCTCACCAGGCTCTGGGACATACAGGAGGGAAGCATCCGATTGGACGGGGTTGATATACGCGAGTACCCCCGTGATCGGCTTCGCACACTGGTGCAACCGATCCAGCAGGACGTCTTTCTCTTCAACGATACGATTCGCACGAACATTACGCTTGGTCTCCCCCTTGACGACGCGCGGGTACGAGAAGTCGCCCGAATGGTCCAGGCAGACTCATTCATAGAACGGCTCCCCGACGGTTTCGAGACGCATCTGACTGAAGGTGCCACGAATATCTCCACCGGGCAGCGGCAACTGTTGAGTTTTGCGCGCATCCTTGCTCATGATCCACGCATCATCATCATGGACGAGGCAACAAGCAACATCGACACAGAAACCGAGCAGCTCATTCAGCATGCTGTGGAAACGGTGATGAAAAACCGGACCTCTCTCGTCATTGCGCACCGTCTCTCAACGATCCGTAACGCAGATCGGATCATGGTTCTCTCACAAGGTAAGCTCGTGGAGCTTGGGACACACGACGAGCTGATTGAAGAGAAAGGGATCTACTACAACCTTTACCGTCTGCAGTATCAACAATAGTTACGAGGACGATTCAGAATCCACGACCCAGTCTCTCGCACCGCTGGCTCGCTTGAGACTGCTCACCGGCAGATCAATAAAGCGCTCACCGTCGGAGAGACGCACCTGACCGGTGAGGTAGTTCACCTCGTGGACACGGGTCTGTTCGCCCTGATAGGTACAGCGAGCACCCGTTGGCGGGAAGCTTCGACTGGCCTGTTTGTAGAAGTCGTACTCATACTCGAGGCAACAGAGCAGACGGCCACACGGACCGGATATCTTCATTGAGTTGAGTGAGAGGTTCTGAGCCTTCGCCATCTTGATACTGACTGCGTTCAAACGATCGCTCACGCCGTTACAACAGAGCACCCGTCCGCAGATGCCAAGTCCGCCGAGAACCCGGGCCTCGTCACGAACACCGATCTGACGCAGCTCTATTCTCACCCGAAACTCGTGGACCAGATCCTTCACCAGTTCTCGAAAGTCCACACGGGACTCCGCGGAAAAAAAGAAAACAAGCCGGGATCTGTCGAGCACAAAGTGGGCGCTTACAAGCGTCATATCAAGCCGGTGATCCCCGATCAGAGACCGGCAGAGGCGAAGGGCGTGCTCCGCCTCCTCGTCATTTGCCCTGCTCTGCGCAAGCTCAGTAGCCGATGTCACACGCAACACATCGATCTGCTCGCCCCACTCGTCGCGGCTTCCAGCCGGAAGCTCACCAAGAACCTGGGCTATGTCTTCTCCAAAACGAGTAGGAACGACAACAGAGTCTCCCCGGCTTACTTCCATTCCTTCCGGTAGCAACGCCGCCTCAGATTCGAGTGAATGAATGTGTCGAATAAGAATAGAAACGTCGGTTCCACCAGTAATGGACCGATTTGGGCATGCTGTGCAATCCATGGGCTCTCCCTAACGGGTCAGGTCTATCAGAAGCCCGTTTATCTCATCAACTTTTGCGAGAAGCTCCAGTTGGTTGGTCTGTGATGATACCACGCCGGCGGCGAGCTCCTCCAGCCTCGAATCGACCACCCGCACCAGTGTGTAACGCTTTCGTTTGAGAATGTTCGCACCGGAGGTATGCTCCTGCAATCCCATTCCACGCTCTACGACCGCCGAGAGGAACGCGCGGACCGCCTGCTTGTACGATTCCAGATTGCGGGTTGATTGTTCACTCCGTAGCCTGTCTCCCAGCGAGAAGACTTGATCCAGCAGCGCGGCGGTTGCTTCTTCGGTCTGCTCGGGTGTGATCTCTGTGGCCGCCTGGGAACCGGCGGCTTCAAGAGCGTCAGAAAAAAAACCGCCATGACGAACCGTCTCGCCCTTCTCGCCCTTCTTTCGACCGACTTCCCTCCGGTAGCTGAAGAACCCGTCGTTGCCTACCCGCTCCACGGTCGTCCCTCCGCCGGTGCAACTCCAAGCGAGCCGCCATACCCGGTAACTTCCTCCGTCGGACGTGCCGAGGAGCTCTCACGAGTTCGAACACTCTCGAGCAGCAGGGCTTTTCGGCGCTCGCTAAGCAACGTTTGATCCTCGGATCCAAGAGCACCGCCACTGACCCGGCACGTTCCGTGAATCAGTACCCCGGCTTCCACAATGAGGCGAGGAGCGATGATACTGCCGATCACAACAGAAGAAGAGAGCAGAATCACCTTCTCCCGCGCAAGAATCTCTCCCCGAAACAGCCCGCCTATAACCACCGACCCGGCGTCGATCGCGCAATCAGCTCGGCCGGCCTGGCCAATAATCACGCGGCCCTCAGTTTTCACTGAGCCGCTGAAGTCACCGTCAACGCGAAGAAGGCCGTCGAGCTCGATATGTCCACGAAAAAAAGTTCCGGGGCCAACGATCGAGTTGATGAAGCTCCCGTCGGCACGATGATCCGACATGAATCTATATCCCGTTACGGGTGCGTCTGTTAAAGTCAGGCTTTGAAAGCTTTAGAAAATGTACCGGGTCTATGTTCTCGGTTCCGATCCAGATCTGAAAGTCAAGGTGAGTGCCGGTCGAGAGCCCGGTATTGCCCATGGTTCCTATTCTCTGCCCCTGCACCACTTCTTCACCCTCAACGACAGATGAACGCTGAAGATGGGCATATCGAGTCTTAAAGCCGTAATTATGATCAATGTCCACATACACACCGTAGCCACTGACATTGTCAGTACCGGTAGCGGAGACGACTCCGTTCGCCGCAGCGACTATAGGCGTTCCCATGGTGGCCCAGATATCGATCCCTTTGTGCATGTACCAGTTACCACGAATGGGATGGACATTTGGACCAAACTCCATGGTCACGATTCCACGCCCTCCAATGACCGGCCAGAGGTTGGGTATATCGCTGAGCAACTCTCTATGCAGATCAAGAACCTCGGTGATCTCCTCGAGAGGACCCATAGAGCCACGAAGACTTGCAACTACACGCTGCAGGTCAAGAACCTCCTGCATGTCGCCATCACGAACCTCCTGGAGATTGAGCAGACTCGACAGATCGCCACCTACGCTTGGTGTCTCGCCTCCACCGGCATCCGAGATATCCAATCGCTGCAGGGTACTGCCCAGGCTATCCTCAAACTCGTCCCAGACCTGCAGAAACTCGGCAATCTGATACCGAACCTCTTCCAGGCTTGCTTCAGCGTCTTGCAGACGAGCACCACTCTCCTGTGCGAGCCGTTCACTTCCGCTGAAAGCCGTTGCAAGAAAAAAGAACCCGGTCACTACGGCCACTATGAGTGTAAAAACAAAAATTAAAGCGAAGGAGTTCAGCTGAAAATTGAGAACCCGCTTCTCAGAGTGCGGTATAAACATGATCGTGAAGCGTTGCTTTCCCGATCGAAATACACTTGTGAAAAATGTTCCAACCGAACGCCAGGCACGACGAATGCGAACCGAGAAGCTCACACGTTCGGTTTCTCTGTTCCTGTCCGCCTTTCCCGATACAGTCCGCGCCACCAAGCTCTCCCTACACGTTTCCCCAAATTATAATATGCGACGCTACCATGAGTGTAACTTTTTGTCAAATAGAGACTTCCGTGTCCTCGTATTGACGGGGTGATGGACCGGTGCTATGTTCATACGCAGGGATTCGCGCCTTACACAGGACTCTCCTACTGGAAGAACTATGAAACTATTTGATACTCACGCCCATATCGGGTTGATCCATGAAGACCCGATTGAACAGCTTATTGTGGTTCAGGAGGCCAAGCGTGCAAAAGTAGAGGGAATACTCTCCATCTGCAACAATCTGCGCGACTTCTTTCAGGTCTACGACAACCTGAAAACGGCCAATCACGTCTATCATGCTGTGGGGGTGTCTCCGTCCGAGGTGACCAACCCGGGTAAAGATTGGGTGAGCCAAATTGAAGAAGGCGTTAAACTTGATCGAGTTGTGGCAATTGGCGAGACCGGACTCGACTACTACCGCAAGTTCGGGGACAAGGACAGTCAAATTGAGCTGTTCATTGCTCAGCTCGAGATAGCCGACCGATTCGACAAGCCGGTAGTCATCCACAATCGCGATGCTGGAGCAGACGTCCTGGATATTCTTCGCCAGAAGAATCCGCGCCGTGGGGGTGTTCTGCACTGCTACAGCGAAGACTGGACCTATGCTCAGCAGGCACTTGAACTGAACCTTTACATCTCGTTTGCCGGAAATGTAACCTACCGCAACGCGCGGAACCTGCATGAGACTGCGCGCTCCATGCCACTCGATCGGATGCTCATAGAGAGTGAGAGTCCCTTTATGGTGCCCTCTGCCCAGCGTGGGAAGCGGAATAAGCCATCCTACCTGCCGGAAACACTGCAGTTTGTCGCCGAACTTCGCGAAATGGACGTAGACGAGCTTTCAGAGACTCTGTTCGAGAATTCGAAGCGGTTTTTCGGCATTAACTGAACCGCCTTGACCGGCTTCTCCGGCTCTGCTATCAATGTCACGTGAACTCCCATCAGCCGACTGACCCGTCGTTGCGGCACCACTGTGGCGTGGCTGCCATCTTTAGCCATTCACCCATTAATGTGCCTGAACAGCTCTTTTATCCGCTGTTCTCCCTGCAACACCGTGGACAGGAGAGTGCGGGGATTGCCTACCGGAAAGACGACCGTACCGTAGTCTACCGTGACCTGGGTATGGTCTCGACAGTCCTTTCCCGCTATCTCACTGGAAAGCGAAGCTCCACACTCGGGATAGGACATGTGCGCTACTCCACCCGCGGCGGAAACAAAGTTGAAAACGTGCAACCCCTGCACGTAGTCTGCAACAAGGGCGAGATCGCGCTCGCTCACAATGGAAACCTGAGCAATACCGCACAGCTGCAAAAGATGCTCTTCGACGAGGGGTCGATCTTCCAGACGACCTCGGACACCGAACTCATCCTCCACCTCATCTCGCGAAGTCGAGCGTCGGACTTCTACAGCGCCCTCACAGAGACCCTCCAGCTCATCCAGGGAGCCTACAGCATGGTTCTCATGCACAACGATACGCTGGTTGCCGTTCGCGACCCGCTGGGGTTCCGACCGCTCTACATTGGCACCAGAGAGGGGATGACCGTTGTCGCAAGCGAGACCTGTGCATTGGATATCCTGAAGGTGACGGATTACCGCAGCGTGGAAGCCGGAGAGATCATTCTTGTAGACAAGGATGGCCGGCACAGCGACCACCTGCCCCGCGAGAACCTTCGGCGACAGTGTGTCTTCGAGCTCATCTACTTCGCCCGGCCGGACTCTCAGGTATACGATGTGCCGGTGCACTCCGCACGAAAGAGGATGGGAGCAACGCTCGCGAGCGCCGATGGCCCTGACCTCGGTGACATTGTCGTCCCGGTCCCCGATTCAGGCACCCACGCAGCCATGGGGTACGCGGAGGCGGCAGGTCTGCCATTTGACTTTGGCCTCACGCGGAATCACTACGCCGGTCGCAGCTTCATTATGCCAACCACGAGCGAGCGTGAGCTCGCCGTGCGGATGAAGCTCCACCCTGTCCGGGAGGTCGTCTCAGGAAAACGAGTGATACTCGTGGACGACTCTCTTGTTCGCGGAACAACGGCACGCATCCTGGTGAATCTGATCAAGGAGGCCGGAGCAGCAGAGGTGCATCTCCGGTTGAGCTCACCGGAGATTCGCTGGCCCTGTTTCTTTGGCATAGATATTCCTACCCGTCAGGAGCTCATCTCCAACCACCTGACTCCTGATGAGATCGCTACGCGGATCGGGGCCGATTCGGTTCGCTTTCTGTCTGTCGATCTGCTAAAACGATCGATCGATGAACAGGAGCACTACTGCTTCTCCTGTTTCACCGGAAAATATCCCATCCCGGTTCCGCTTCGACCGGATGAGCTCCAGGCGGACTCGCGGTCAGACGCCGATCCGGGACAGGGCTCAGGAGAGGCCCCGTGAAGCCCAAAAGCTACGAAGAAGCCGGCGTCAGCGTGGAGCGTGGAGAGGCATTCGCCCAGTCGATAGCCCGCAGAAGCTCTCCGGCAATTGGAACGATCGGTGGTTTTGCCGGTGGTACTGAGATCGATCTTAGCGCATACACCAACCCGGTTCTGCTCTCCTCAACCGATGGGGTCGGTACCAAGCTCTTGCTTGCCCGAGAGCTCGACCGATACGAGACGATCGGCATCGACCTTGTTGCGATGTGCGTAAACGACCTTGCAGTCTGTGGCGCACAGCCGCTGCAGTTTCTTGACTACATCGCCTGCGGTCGCGTGGTCCAGGAACGACTCGAGCGGGTCATAGACGGCGTAATCGCAGGCTGCGAGCAGGCGGGCGCCGTTCTCGCCGGTGGTGAGACGGCGGAAATGCCGGACATGTACGGACCGGATGACATTGATCTTGCCGGTTTTTCGGTAGGCCTGGTTGAGCGCGACGAGCAGCTCCCCCATCGTGCATCCGTGAAACCCGGCGATCTGCTCCTGGGCCTTGCGAGTTCCGGGATCCACTCAAATGGGTTGAGTCTGGCGCGAAAGGTTCTGACTGTTTCGAGTGAGCGAGAACTGCTGCTGGAACCAACGCGTATATACGTCCGTGAACTCCTTGCCGTGAGAACTCTGATCAAAGCTGCAGCCCACATAACCGGAGGAGGTCTGCTGTCCAACGTGCTCCGCGTTCTGCCACACGGCACCGACTGCATGATTCATTGGAATTGGCAGGCACCGGAAGTCTTCTCCTTGCTCGCCCGTTCGCTTCCCGAAAACGAGATGAGACGGACGTTCAACATGGGAGTCGGACTTGTGCTCGTCGTGGATCCACGCTCTCGCAGTCAGCTGGAATCACTCATCCACGAGCCCCTGATTGAGGTTGGATCCGTCGTAGAGGCTCGCAGTGGCTGAGGCCGTTGTCCTTGCCTCCGGGTCAGGCTCAAACTTTGAAGCGATCACCCGACGAGTTCGGTCGACCAATCACACCATGGTCGGCCTTGTCTGTGATCAACCGCAGGCTTACTGCCTGCAACGCGCACGGGCGCTCGGCGTCCAGTCATGGGTTGTGCCGTACCTGGGACGACGCAAGGTGGCCGAGCAGGAGCTCTCGAGCCTTCTCACTCAGCTTGATCCTGACCTCGTTGTGCTCGCCGGGTTCATGAAGGTGCTTCCGGAATGGCTGGTGGACCGATGGCAGAGGCGTATTGTAAACATACACCCCTCGCTGCTGCCGGCGTACCCGGGGCTCAGAGCAATCGAACGAAGCTTCGCATCGCAAGACACGGAGCTGGGAATCACTATTCATTTCGTGGATGCAGGGGTGGACACGGGCCCCGTCATTGAGCAGCATAGCATTCGGCGAGACACCGTACCGGATGTAGAGACGGCGTTCACGCGGATTCACGAGCTCGAGCATCGTTATTATCCTGAAGTCGTGGTCCGATTGCTCGATCGTCATCAAGCAACGAGCCAAGGAGATCAATCGTGAGAGTTCTTGTCGTTGGCAACGGAGCACGAGAGCACGCACTGGTGTGGAAGTTTGCCCGAAGCAACAGAATATCAGATCTCTACGCCGCACCGGGTAACGGCGGCACTGCCGATATAGCGACGAATCTTGATGAGATAGACCCCAGCCAGCTCAATTCCGTGGTAGAAGCTGCACGGGAACACCGGATAGATGTCGTGTTCGTGGGTCCTGAGGGACCCCTCTCGGAAGGTCTCGTAGACCGGCTGGAAGCGGCGGGCATCAGCACAATAGGGCCACATGCGGAGGCCGCCCGGCTCGAGGGAAGCAAGTCATTCAGCAAGGCGTTTATGCACGAGTTCGGCATCCCGACGGCCTCCTATGAGAGCTTCGACAATGCTGCCGGGGCCGAGCACTACATTGAGAGCTCGATCCGGCGTCTGGTCGTAAAGAAGAGTGGTCTTGCAGCCGGAAAAGGGGTACTGGAATCCACGGATAAGCAGAGCCTGATCACCTTCGCCCGGGAAGTGATTGCTTCAGGTGACACGGTTGTGGTGGAGGAGTACCTCTCCGGCTTTGAGGTCTCGATCTTTGCGCTTAGTGACGGGAAGAGTTTTCGCCTCCTGCCGGCCTGCACGGATTACAAGAAGGCCGGGGTTGGGTCCACCGGCCCGAATACCGGGGGAATGGGAGCGATCTGTCCGGTTCCCTGGTTGGATTCGCAGATTGAGTCGGAGATTATCAGACGTATCGTTGCGCCTACATTCGCAGGACTGGCGGCGCGCGGTATAGAGTACCGTGGCGTACTCTACTTCGGCATCATGGTTACAAGCGATGGGCCACTGCTGCTTGAGTACAACGTGAGGTTTGGCGACCCGGAGGCTCAGGTGCTCCTGCCGTTGATCAACACAGACTTTGCGGAGATCTGCACACGGATAATCTCCGGAAGCCTGGGTGAGCTTACCGTCCAGATATCCGACCGATCCGCGCTGGGCGTTGTTGTTGCAGCGCCTGGATACCCGTCAGCCTATCCCACAGGACTTCCGGTGGACGCGCTACCAACACCGCCGGAGGAAGAGGCGCTCATTTTTCATGCTGCCACCAACTGGGACGGTCCCGTTCTCGAGACTGGAGGAGGTCGTTGTTTCACCGTGGTCGGGTTCGGAAGTGAGCTTCTGCAGGCACGCGCGAGGGCCTATCAGACAGCGAAGGACGTCACGTTTCCCGGTTCATGGATGCGCCAGGATATTGGTGGACGAATATTTGGTGAGTCTCGCTGAGACTTACCAACGACGATCAAGCCATCCCTGCTGGCGACGTACCTCGTAGAGAAGGACGCCCGCTGCAACCGAGACGTTCAGTGAGTCGCCACTTCCCGTCCGCGGAATGGAGATCTGCTGATCACTGCGTTCCAGCAGCAGGCGACTCACACCCTTGCCCTCGTTTCCCATGATCAGACAGACCTTTCCCGACAGATTGCACGTGTGAGCCGCCGTGCCGTCCATTGCGGCCGCGTACGCCCAGAACCCGGCCAGTTTGAGCTCAGCAAGCGCGGTCGCAAGATTCGGGACCGTCACAATTGAGACCGCCTGTGCGGTCCCGGCGCTCGCCTCGATCGCAACCGCAGAGAGCGGTGCGGCCCGCCTGCCGGGTACAATCACGAATGAGGCGCCGAACTGATCTGCCGAACGCAGAATTGCGCCAAAGTTGCGCGGATCCTCAATGTGGTCAAGCATTACAGCAACAGCGTCCGCACCGCTGGCTGCGGCAGCATCATCCAGCGACCGGGTTGGTTCGGGTGCGCCGGAGAGCTCGAGCGCAACATCACGGGCACTCGTCTCCAGAGAGCGCAGACCGGTCCTGCTGATCGAGGTTACAGGGACACCGTTCACACGGGCGAGTTCGGAAAGCTCCTTCGCCACCGGTGTCTGTGCTGCAACATGAAGCACCTTGCCCTGCCCAGCCCGCAACGCCTCTCGCACGGCGCGATGGGAGGTCAGATATCGATCATGGTTGGGGGTTTTCATAATCCGCTCTCTCGTCAATCACGCCGTCGAAATCGTTGTCACGCTCCCACATCTGGATGTAGACGCCGCGATGCATAAAGATCCAGATATCAATCTGTTGATCAAAGTTGGAGTCAATTTCCTCACGCTGCAATACGTCATTTTGGTAAACATAGAAGTCGTCCATGAACCCGTCGTGGTTGAAATCGAGCGCTTCACGCAGCTTGTTCCCGTTCTCTGCAAGCCGCACCGCATAGTCAATCAAGCCGTCCTCGTTTCGATCGAGTAAGAGCCACTCCGGCTCCTCGTACTCAGTCACATCCCATACCTGCCACGATGCCAGCGGACGGGAATCAGGATACTGCTGCGCTGGTGCCGACACCGACCAGAGAACAAGCAGAGAAAGGAGAAAGGCCAATGACAAAAGCTTTGTTCTGCTCACTCTATCCCTTTCGGCACGGAAGGGGATATATGCAAGCGTGTTGGTGAATACTCAATCCTCTGCAGCACTGCGACGTTCTGCGCGCTCGAGCGCCTCGAGAAGCAGGTTGATCCTGCTTGCAAGTTCACGTAGTTCGTCGTTCTTCCGCAGCTGAATCCGCACCCCTTCCTCGCCAGCGAGAACCCGGCGGATATCGGTGGAGATCCGGTAAAGTGGCCCGGCGAACCGGTGGGAGTAGCGCACGGCGAGCACACCCAGAACGATCGCAAGCAGGAGGTTATTTATGACAAGCGGTGGTAAAATCAACTGCAGACGGCTCGTTCTGGGATCCGCCTCAACGGCGTATGAGCGCCGCTCCACCTCTCGCCCTTCAACGGTGGCCGTCTCCACCTGCTCAACCTGACGGTAGACAACCACAAACTCGCGAAACAGGTTCTCACCAGCAAGGTAGGCCGCCCAGTAGTATCCGGCGAAGCCCACGCTGAATATGGTGAAACTGATTACAATGGCGAGCAGAAAGAGGCCAATCATTCGCGACTGCAGACCCGTATCACGGAGCCGGCGTCGCCGTCGGCGTTTCCCACTCGCCATGGCTACCTCAGGTCGGAGAGCGCCACAGGCGAGGGATGCGAGTTGTCCCCCTCGAGCTCGGCTAGCTCCTTGAGAAGAGTCTTCTCCTTCGAGTTCACTCGCTGAGGAACGGTGACCAGTATCCTCAGGTAGAGATCTCCACGGCGTGAGGAACCGGTCTGCGGAACCCCTTCGTTTCGGAGTCGGAGAATCTTGCTGTTCTGAGTACCCGGGGGAACCTTCACCTTTACCTGCTTGTCGTCCAGCGTGGGAACGTGGATCTCAGCGCCAAGAGTGGCCTGCGTATAGGTGATGGGGATGACGCAGTACAGATCATAGCCGTCCCGTTCGTAGAACTCATGTGGCTTGACCCGGATAACAACATAGAGGTCGCCAGGAGGACCTCCCTTGGGGCCGGCATCCCCCTGGTCAGGAATCCGTATTCTTCGTCCGTCATCTACACCCGCTGGAATGGAGACATTGATTTTCTGGTTCTTTTTCAGCTGGCCGGATCCACCGCACTTGGTGCACGGCTTCTCCACAATGGTCCCTTCACCGCCGCAGGTCGGGCATGTGCTGGCGATCGAGAAAAAACCGGAACTCCTGCGCACCTGGCCGGCGCCACCGCAGGTCGGACACGTCTTGCTTCCGCTGCCGGGCTCCGCACCGCTGCCCTTACAGCGATCACATGCGATCTCCTTAGGATAGCTGACCTCCGCCTTTGTTCCAAAGGCCGCATCACGAAATGAGACACGCAGATCGTAGCGAAGATCGCTTCCCCGCTGCACCTGGTCCCGGCGGGAACCCCCGCGGCCACCACCGAACATCTGCTCAAAGATGCCACCAAAGCCGCCGAAGCCGCTGAACAGATCCTCAAAATCACGGAAGGCGGCAGAGTACTGCTGACCGCCACCACCGCCCATGCCTTCAACACCGGCGAAACCGAACTGATCGTACGCCTGCCGCTTCTTCTCATCGGCAAGAACCTCATACGCTTCGGTCGCCTCTTTGAACCGCTCCTCAGCAGCCGAATCATTCGGGTTACGATCCGGATGGTTGGCAACGGCAATCTTGCGGTAGGCTCGCTTTATGTCGTCTTGACTGGCGCCACGTTCGACGCCAAGCACCTCGTAATAGTCTCGCTTTGCCACTGTTAACTCTTGCTGTCCTCGTCATCAACAACTTCGTAGTCAACGTCCTCAGCGTCCGTCCCTGTGTCTGAGGAACCACTGGTCTGTCCACCCGCTGTCTGATCACCCGCATCACTCGCTCCGGCTTCGCCCCCGGGTGCCGACTGCGCGTAAATCTTCTCTGCAATGGGATGCATCGCCTCGTTCAGCTCGTTGATCTTCTGTCGGATCGTCTGCGCGTCCGCCTCATCCTTGGCGCTCTTGAGTGCAGCGACAGCGGCTTCCACCTTTTCCTTCTCTTCTCCGGAGATCTGCTCCTCGTTGTCTTTCAACAGCTTCTCACTGCTGTAGACAAGACTGTCTGCCTCATTACGAGCCTCTGCGGTCTCGCGCGCGTGCTTGTCCGTGTCAGCGTTAGCCTCCGCCTCCTTGACCATGCGATCGATTTCATCCTCAGAGAGGCCGGAGGAGGTTTCAATGCGAATCTTCTGCTCCTTGCCGGTCCCCAGATCCTTGGCAGAGACGTGGACGATTCCGTTGGCATCAATGTCGAAGGCTACCTCGATCTGTGGTACTCCACGGGGAGCGGGCGGAATGTCGGCCAGATCGAACCGTCCGAGTGTTCGGTTCTGTCCGGCCATCTCTCGTTCGCCCTGCAGAACATGTATGCTCACCGCGGTCTGATTATCCTGCGCTGTGCTGAAGATCTGGCTCTTGCGAGTGGGGATTGTGGTATTGCGCTCGATAAGCTTGGTGAACACACCGCCGAGTGTCTCTATCCCGAGCGAAAGCGGCGATACGTCCAACAGAAGGACATCCTTGACGTCACCCCCAAGAATACCGCCCTGAATCGCAGCACCCACGGCAACTACTTCGTCAGGATTCACGCCCTTGTGCGGATCACGGCCAAAGAGTTCCTTGACCACGTTCTGAACCGCAGGCATACGGGTTGAACCACCAACAAGGATCACCTCATCAATGTCACCCGGCTTCAGACCGGCATCCGCAAGCGCCTTCTTGCACGGCTCGGTAGTCTTCTGGACCAGATCGCTTACCATCTGCTCGAATTTGCTTCTGGTCAGGGCGTACTGCAGGTGCTTGGGGCCGCTGGAGTCCGCAGTGATAAACGGCAGATTAATGTCGGTCTGCTGCGTGCTTGAGAGCTCCTTCTTTGCCTTCTCAGAAGCTTCCTTCAGACGCTGAAGTGCCATTCGGTCCTTGGCAAGATCAATTCCGTAGTCACCCTTGAAGCTCTCAACAAGCCAGTCGATGATCCGCTGGTCAAAGTTGTCACCACCAAGGTGGGTATCCCCATTGGTGCTCTTAACCTCAAAGACGCCGTCGCCGAGCTCGAGAATGGAGATGTCAAAGGTACCGCCACCAAGGTCGTAGACCGCTATCTTCTCTTCGTTTTTCTCTTTACCAAATCCGTAAGCAAGCGAGGCAGCGGTTGGCTCGTTGACAATCCGCTTCACCTCAAGACCGGCGATCTTCCCGGCGTCCTTGGTTGCCTGACGCTGCGCATCATTAAAATAAGCGGGTACGGTAATTACCGCTTCGGTAACACTTTCGCCTAGATAGTCCTCCGCCGTTTCCTTCATCTTTTGAAGGATCGCGGCAGAGAGCTCGGGCGGGCTGTACTGCTTGTCGGTGATCTGCACCCGGGCACCGCCGGAGCTGTCGTCTACAATCTGATAGGGAACCATGGAAATCTCTTCAGCAACCTCGCCGAAGCGGCGCCCCATAAATCGCTTGATGGAAAAGATCGTGTTTTCAGGATTGGTGACCATCTGATTCTTGGCAGGCTGACCCACCAGACGCTCTCCTTTCTGGGTGAACGCGACCATCGACGGCGTTGTCCGCTGGCCTTCGGCATTCTGGATGACTACCGGTTCGCCACCCTCCATGACCGCAACGCACGAGTTTGTTGTACCGAGATCAATTCCGATTATCCGTCCCATATGCTACTCCTCTTTATTCTCTGCGTTGTCGTCGCTCACGGCTGTATCATCCGGGGCCACAGTCGCTGTCTCTTGAGTCACCGAGGAGAGGTCCGCTGTTGGAACCGACACCTTCACCTTTGCGGGCCGCAGCACCCGTTCTCCCAAAAGATAGCCCTTCTGATAGTCTTCGAGCACCATCGATTGCGTGTGATCGGCTCGCTCCTCGGACATCATAGCTTCATGTCGCTGAGGGTCAAACTCTTCGCCCGCACTTTCGAATCTCGTGAGCTTCCACTTCCGTTCCAGGATTGAAACAAGCTGACGCTCTATCATTGCCACGCCGTTATGAAAGGCCTCGAAATCCTTCGCATCTTCGCTCGACTTGATTGCACGCTCAAAGTCGTCGATGATCGGCAGCAGGTCCAGCAACAGCTCCTTGTTTGCGTATGCGGCAAACTCTTCCTGCTCCTTCATCTTACGTTTTCTGAAATTTTCGAAGTCCGCGCTCTTCCGCAGGAGCTGATCAGTCAGATCACTGACCTCAGACTCCAGCTCAGCAATACGCTCTTCGGTTGTGGGAGTAGAAGTCTCACTGCTCTGCTGTTCGACCGTCACGGTCTCGTCAGTTGCGTCTGAACCGGTTTCGTTGCCGGCTGCCGCCATTTCAGGAGCCTCTCCATCGTTTGTCATGTCTGCCTCTGTGTGAGATTCGTCGTTTTTTGGAAAGTACTTCGGCACCTATCTATCGTCAAGAGCGCAACTTGTGAGCTCCGAACCACCAATTTCGTGGAGATTGACGTCGAAATTACAAGACGTTCGCGTGCAGGGTTGGTATCTTCTGCCTAAGAAAGGTTAGGTATGAGTATAGTAGCTTTAGAGAATGTTCACAAAATTTACCCTCTCGGCGAAACCGAGGTGAAAGCCGTCAACGGTGTCAGCTTTGAGATAGAGCGTGGAGATTTCATTTCAATTGCCGGCCCATCGGGGTCGGGCAAGTCTACCATCCTGAATATGATTGGATGTATTGATACGCCGACTTCCGGAACGGTGATCATTGATGGGCAGAAGACCAGCGGCCTTGCCGATCGCGAGATCACCGGTCTGCGGCACAAGGTAATCGGATTTATCTTTCAGAGTTTTAACCTTGTGCCGGTTCTCAACGTCTTTGAGAATGTTGAGTTCCCACTCCTGCTCGGCAAGGAAGCACCGGGAAAAGAGGAACGCGCCGCTTACGTGAACTTCCTTATTGAGGCGGTCGGACTTTCGGACTGGCGCAGCCACCGTCCCAACGAGCTCTCCGGCGGCCAACGGCAACGGGTGGCCATTGCGCGAGCCCTGGTCACCAAACCACGGATCGTGCTCGCCGACGAACCCACGGCCAACCTTGATTCAAAGACGGGAAACGCGATCATTGAGCTTATGAAGAAGATCAATCGTGACCTGGATACGACTTTCATTTTCAGCACGCATGACCCGTCCATCGTGAACATTGCGGATCACGTCATACGACTGCAGGACGGACTGGTCATTGAGAACCGGCGAGCCGGCGCGTCGCTGGCAACCACGTAGTCATGTCTCTGCTTTTTCGGATCGCAAGCCGCAACCTTCTCGAACACCGTGGGAAAACACTGATTATCGGCATTCTCGTTGCGCTTGGCGTGGTGATCCTTGTGGTGGGAAACTCCATGATGGAGACCGCACGTCGCGGGATCCAGCGGGCGTTTATCGATAACTATACCGCCAACATCATGATTTCGGGCACGGCTGAATCGCCCATCAGTTTATTTGGCGTCCAATCAGTTGGAGGCATAGACCCGACTCCGGTACTTCCGGATTTCGACCGGATAGCGGAGTACGTGGAGCAACGGGAAGAAATAACGAGCTGGACTACACAGGTCACCGGTTTTGGGCTTCTTCGACCGGAGGACGATCGTATCGAGGGGATTGAGTTCACCGTACCGTCGGTCCTGTTCGGAACCGATCCGGAGAGCTACCAGCAGACGTTTCGTAACCTCGAACTGGTGGACGGTCGCTACCTTCGACCGGGAGAACAAGGGATCATGCTTACCACCGACCGATTGGAGGAACTGCAGGAGGAGGCGCTGGAGGCGCTCGCAGAGCTTGATATTGAACAGGAAGAGTATCCCCTGGGCGTAGGAGATGAGGTGCGTGTTGTGGGGTTGACTGCAGACGGCCTCCCACGCATCCGCGTTGTTCCAATTGTTGCGGTCTACGAGATCACCGGGATCAGCGAGGGTGTTGGGTTTGAGTTCGTCAGCTATGTGGACGCCCAGACGCTGCGCGCCATTCTTCGTCTGAACTTAGGAAGCTCTGGAACCATTTTGCTTGACGCAAGTCAGACCGAGCTGCTTGATCTCTCTTCCGAACAGAGCGGGTTTGATACCGACTCTCTGTTCTCGGATGAACTCTTCTCTGAGCCGGGGATGTCCGACGGCGAGCAGGATGTGGATTTTGCAGACCTGGACTCAATCCTGGGCACGCGGGCGGCGGAGGCCGACGCAGACACCAGCCCGGAGTCACCTGACCGCACGGGCGAACTTGACGGTGATGCTTCAAGCAGCACCTGGAACTACATTCTTGCACGGGTAGATCCAGCTCGAGAGACGGAAAACGTGGTGCGCGAACTGAATGAGTTCTTCCAGGAGAACGCAATCCAGGCCCAGGCCGGGAACTGGGAGATCGCCGCCGGACCATTTGCTACATCGGCAGATGTAATTCGGACGGTATTCAACGTGGCAATCATTGTCATTGGAATTGTCGCAATCATCATCATGATGAACACCCTGGTAATCTCGGTGATGGAACGTACAAGCGAAATAGGCACCATGCGGGCACTGGGAGCACAGCGGAGGACGGTCTGGCGGATGTTCATGTACGAGATCGTGACCATCACAACCCTCTTTGGCATTGTCGGGACGGCGCTCAGCCTGGCGACAATCGGCATCCTCAACGTCATTGGCATCCCGGCGACGAACACGTTTCTGACCGTGCTGTTTGCCGGACCGGAGCTGCGGCCCGTGGCCTCAGTCTGGAGCGTCGTCAGTGCCCTGCTCATTGTCACTACGGTGGGGCTTCTCGCTCACGTCTACCCGGTCGCCGTAGCACTGCGGGTACAACCAATCAAAGCGATACAGACGGAGTAACCGATGGGGAAGATGATTCTCATAGCGCTACGAAACCTCAACAGACAGAAACGGCGGACCTACCTGCTCGGCGGCGCAATTGCATTCGGAATTACCATTGTGACGCTGATAAATGGCTTTGCCGGCAGCTTCGTGGAGAACGTGAGCGAGAACTTCTCACAGCTGCTCGC
Source organism: uncultured Spirochaetaceae bacterium (assembly GCA_964599075.1). GTDB lineage: Bacteria > Spirochaetota > Spirochaetia > DSM-27196 > SLST01 > SLST01. The sequence goes on from CAZREG010000009.1 coordinate 21,147, forward strand.
CGGGCACATCTTTGTCTCCGCACGTCAGCGACTTGAGGACGGGAGCGAGCGACGGCTGATCAGCGGTGACGAAGAAGTGATCGAAGCGATTGAGGCGGCGGGCGTAGATCCCACCACCGTCACGCGCAGGAGCGACTTCACCGGGGGCCTGATTTTCCAGGGTGAGAGCGTGCGGCAAAACGTAGTGGGTGCCGACTGGGAAGAGGAGCAGTTCCTTCGTGACCGCCTCGTCCTGCTCGAAGGCAGCTTTGACAACATGCTCGCCGTCAATGAGGCCGGCAGACGGAACGGAATCATTCTCACCGAGCAGATTGCGAATCGACTGAACGTCGCGGTTCGTGACAGAGTGCTCGTCCGGATGGAGACGCTCGACGGGCAACAGAACGTTGGTGAGTTCTCTGTGGCCGCCATAAGCTATGATCCTGGTCTTTTCGGTCAGCTCTCCGCGTACGCCGACCTGGACTACGTGAATGAGCTCCTGCTCGTGCCGCCCGGCAGCTACCAGACGCTCGGCATATTCCTGGACGATCTCTCTCTTATCGAACAGCGGGTCGAGCCGTTCTACCGGGAGCTCAGCGAGCGTGTGCAGGTGTTCGAGCGGACAACGGAGGAGGAGGAGAACACGGTCGCTCAGATCTTCAGTGACGACGAAGACGAAGAGTGGACAGGGACGCGATATCGCGTCTACACCCTCAACGACGTTCTCAGCGAGGTGGATCAGATCGTGGATCTTCTCAACGGTACGGCACTCGTCATTCTCCTGGTACTCTTCCTGATCATTATGGTGGGAATCACCAATACGTTCCGTATGATCATGTACGAGCGAGTAAAGGAGATTGGAACCATGCGCGCCCTCGGCATGCAGCGAGGCCGGGTGCTCTCAAGTTTTCTGGTTGAGGCCATATTTCTGGCGCTTGGCGGTGTGGTTGCAGGTCTGCTGATTGCGACAATCATTATGACGATCTTGAGCCAGATCAATTTGGGTCTTGACTCACCCATTTTTATTTTATTGAAGAACGGCTACTTCACGTTCCGGCTTCTCCCGCTGCAGGTTCTGCTCAACACAGGTGTTGTGGGTGGCTTGACGGTAATTGCGGCATTCTTCCCAAGCCGCAAAGCGGCCATGCTGAAGCCGGTAGACGCGTTGCGGTCAGCTTAGGAGAAAGAGATGAACCTTGGAAAAAGATACCTTATCGCCCTTTCGGCACTGATTCTCGCAGCAACAGCCGTTGCTCAGACACCGGACTTTGACCAGATGCTGCGTACCCTTGATGAGCGCTCAAGCTTTGGGGACGGAGATTTCTCTGCAGTCTATACGATCATCTCCGAAACTCCTGGAGAGGAACGCGAGGTGACTCAGGCCCGCCTGTTCAGGCGGGACCTCAACGACCAGTTTCTCATTCTGATTCTTCAGCCAGACGTTCAGCGTGGGCAGGGATACCTGCAGGTAGACGAGAATGTCTGGTTCTACGACCCGGAGAGCCGCAAGTTCGAACGTACAACGATACGCGAGAACATTCAGGGATCGGATGCTCAGAATGCGGATCTGGATCAGAGCAACTACAGCGGAGACTACCGCGTAGCCAACTGGGAAGAGGGCCGTCTAGGTAACTTTGATGTCTACATCCTGGACCTGGAAGCAACAAACACCGATGTGGCGTATGAGCGCGTCCGGCTCTGGGTGCGCACTGACGAAACACTCGTCCTGAAACAGGAAGACTACAGTGTCAGCGGCCGACTCATGCGGACCAGCCTCTTCCCGCGCTACGAGCGCATTGGGGATAAGCTGCTTCCCAAGCAGGTACTGATCGTTGATGAGTTGAACGAGGGCGAACGGACCCAGCTCACTATGAGTGAGGCTACAACCCGGGACATTCCCGACGCGGTGTTCAGCAAGGCGTACCTCGAACGCGTGAATAACTGATGAGGTCACTGCTCACTATCGTGCTCCTGGCCTGGGCTCTTTTGAGTCCTGTGCTGGTGGCACAGGAGTCAGAGGATGACTCCTTCTTCGACGACCCGTTTGCCACTGCAGGAGAGTCGCAGTCAGAAGAACCTGAGTCCGAAGACCCCGAGTCCGACGGCGAGGCAGTTGACAACTTTGACTCGCTCTTTGAAGACACCGACATGATCGATGTGGCCGACGAAGAGCAGATGGTCGCTAATCCCCAGGATGACCTTCTGCAGTCGGAGGGCGTTCGCTGGGGCGGCCGCATTGGCGGTTCGATCGCCTCTGACTGGAACTGGGATGACGTGTGGACCAGCGAGTTCTCATTTCTTGAGCCAACGGGGCAGTCGCTCTCCCCCAACCTCTCTGCCGATCTCTTTTTTGATGCCCGACCGAATCCTCAGTTTCGTGCCTACGGAAAACTTGAACTTGGGCTCGCTGACAACGACGGCAATCTGGACATTGCGCTTGACGCTGACACGGTGACTGCCGGTCTGCCGGCAGGGTGGACGGCAGAGGAGAACGCCGACGGTGACACTGAAGTGAGAGACGATAACGGCGACCTCATCATCACGATTCCCGGCGACGGCGTTGGAGGCGGGGGGGACGAGGGCGCTATTGGTAGTGCACCAGGCCTCGAGATTTCAGTTTTTGAGCTCTTTTCAGACTACACGTGGGACGATCAGCTGTTCTTCAGATTTGGCAAGCACACCATACGGTGGGGTGCGGGCTACTTCTTCAGCCCTGCAGATGTGTTGAACCTGAGCGCCGTAGATCCCGAGGACCCAACCGCTGATAGACAGGGACCTGTCTCACTGCGCATCCAGTACCCGTTTGGCCTCACAGGAAACGCGTATCTCTATGCGATAACAAACACCGGGGCTGAACTCCTGGATGTTGCCGTAGCGCCCCGTGTGGAGTTTGTTGCCGGTCCTGGCGAGCTTGGGCTTGGAGCGTACTACCAGCGCACGCTCGCGCCCCGTTTCATGGCGCTCTACACGGCCAGCGTGAGTGAGATTGATCTGTTTGCTGAGACGGTGCTTCTCTACGGTTCCGACAGAGTATTCGTGCGACCAAGCGGCGATCAGTCCGCGGCAACTTCAGACCCGGATGATGGACTTGATCTGGTTCTCGAGACCTATGAGGTAACTGATGCGCCTTTTGTTCAGTTCACTGCCGGTGGTCGCTACCTCGAAGAGCTTGACGACGGCGTGAATCTGGTTCTGATAGGCCAGTACTTCTTTAATGGGGAAGGCTATGATCGCTCTGTTGAAGGGCTGCTTCCGGCCGCTGCTCGCCTGGTGCTGAATCCGGCAGAGAATGGGTTATCGGACGCAGAGGCGACACCACCGGCGCTTGGCTTTGATGACCTGGCAAATTTTGGGCGCCACTATCTTGGGGCAACCGCCTCTCTCTCAGGTCTCATCTTTGATGACCTGAGCGTCACTCTCTTTGGACTTGTCAACCTTACCGATTTCTCAGGAATTGCCTCGCCAACCATCAGCTACGGTTTCCTTGACAGGTTCTCTGCCTCTCTGAGTGCACGATTCACCTTTGGACCGCCGGACGGCGAGTTCACGGCTCCGCAGGCACTGTTCACCGGAGAGGATGCCGAACCGACCCTTGGCATCACCTTCTCTCTCTCAATGCCGGGCGGATCGTTTTAGCTGATTAGCTTCGGTCGCCCCTTCCCCTACTTCGCCGAGAGCTCCAATATCAGCTCCACCTCCCCGCGGCTGAGGCTTGTGGCGCGTGCGATCTCGTCCACGTTCCAGCTCTGGCGCGCGAGCTTGATCACGGTGTCGCGGGTTGTCATGGCAGGGGCGCCCTCGCCCTTCTTTCCGCCCTTCTCCTGCTTGAGGATCGCCCCAAGAAGCTTCACCTGCTCCTCGGCGCTCTGCTGTACCTCTTCCAGTCGCGTCTCTGTTCGAGCGAGCCATTCGCGCGCCTGGTTGAGCTGCTCCATACGTCCTTCAACGTCCTCGAGCGTTTGATCCAGAAGAGCAAGCTGCTTCATGGCTGCGTCGGCATCCCGTTTGTTGTGTGCGAGCTGTGAGAGACGGGTGTTAAGCTCTTCAACCCGGGCCGGCACCTCGCCAAGCTCACCGGTAATCTGCCCGAGCTTTGACTCTATCTGCTGCAGGGACTCGAAGTTCTTATCTACACCCTCTGTCGTCATATCAAGTATGGAGCGCTTCTTCTCAAGCCGCTGGTAGCGGTTCTCTACGTCCTTCTCCATCTCTTCGAGCTGGCGCAGACTCACCTGCATGGCCTGCAGGGAATCGTTGCTTGCGGTTACGTGTTCGAGCTTCATCTCCACCGCATGGCTCATGGACAGAAGCTTTTTGTAGTCCTCCTCCAGTCCATCTATCCGTCGTTTCTCACCCACAAAGCGTTGCAGTTTCTCGCCCACGTCTTCTGCGCTCTTGCGCAGGCGCGAGAACTGCGTTTCCATCTCCTGGACCTCTTTCCGCTGTTGACCAACTCTATTCAGATCCTCCCGCAGACCGCCAATCTGCCGACCCAGTTCCTCTTTCAGCTCATCGGCTCGGTCAAAGACCCTGGTCTGCTCAACAAACGCCTGCTGCCGACGATCAATCTCTTTCAGATTGGCGCCCAGAGCCGTGGCTTCCTCGTTAAGCTTCCCAAGAAGGCGCTGCTGATTCGCGGCAAACTGATCCCGACTGTCCTGAACCATGCTCCTGAACTCCTTGATCCGCGCATCAACGTCGCCGTTCATGGTCTTCAGGTGATTCTCGGTATCCAGACGCAACTCTGCGTAGCGTTCGCCGAACTCGCTCAACGCCTCTGCGCTCTTGGCTCGGATATCGTCAGTGACGCGGTTGACCTGGGCGGCGAGCTCGTCGATCTCTGTCTCAATTCGCCGCCGCTCTGCGGCACTTCCCTCGGCAAGGGAGGATTGATCTTCGCGGATGGTTTCACGCATCTCTGCAATCGTTTCACCCATGCCTACTTTAAAGTCTGCAATCTGGCGATTCACGTCATCGGAGGTACTCTTCATTCGCTGATCGACCTGCTGAGCCCAGTCAGCAATATCTGTTCGCCCGTTCTCAAGGAGGGCGGCCATCTGAGTGTGCTCGGCGCCTACCCTGCGGTTGAGCTCTTCAATCTGCTGTCGCAACGACCGGTCGAGCTCTTTGAGCTCTGAACCCATCTGCTCACGGTGCTCGGAGAATCGGTCCCGAAGTTCGTTGCGCGAGTCTGCCGAGAGCTGCTGGATCTCCTGTTCTATCTCTCGCTCGAGGGCTGCAATGAGCTCCCGTGAATCAGAAACCCGAAGCTCAATCCCGTTCTGGAACTCGGCAGTCTCTGCCTCTACCCGCTCGACCTGGCCCCGCACCTGCTGTTGCAGTCGAGCAAGCTGCTTTTCGAGCTCCCCGTGATAGTCGGACTCAACCTTTGCCCGCTCCTCTCTACCTTCAGCTGAGAGCTGGTCGAGCTCCTGCTGAAACGCACCCTTCCAGTCAACGAGTCGCTGCTCCATGCTGACCTGGCGCTCCTTGAGATCCGCAAAGAACTCGTCCTCGAACACCTGCAGCTTCTCGTTGACGTTCTCATAGGCCTGATTTTTCAGATCGGTAAGGCCGGTCTCAAGCTCGCTCATTGACTCGCGGAGTCCCTGCATCTCCTTTGAGAATCCACGTTCCTCAAGCTGTCGCGTGCGCTTAAACTCAGCAACAAAGCCGTCGAACTCTTCCTGGACACCGGCGCGCACCTGGCTCATGGCGTCACGCAGACGAGCCTCAAGCTGATCTATGTCCTCACCAACGTTGCCGAGCTGCTCGATCCGGTAGCTCATCTGAGACTCGTAGTCACTGAGTCTTGTCTCCACCGCGCCAAGGCTCGAGCGCTGCGCTTCGTCTATTGCCATATCAATCTGCTTGGTAAGTTCGCCTCGAATAGTGGAGATTCGTGCGTCAAGCTGCTGCCTGCTTGCCTCGAGCCGCTGCTCCCGGGTGGCAAGTGCCTGCTCCGACTCTTCCATACTCCGCAGCGTCGCCTGGACATGTTCGAGAAACGTTCGCTTGTGTGAGTCGAGTCGGGAAGCGAGCTCACGCCGCACGTCCTGGCCTGAGCTCTCTATCTGCTCCCGTAACTTTGCGAGTGCCTCGGTCTCCATCTTCTCGCCCCGCTCGGCGAGCGAGAGCAACCGCTTTTGATAGTCTGCCTCCAGCGTCTCAAGCTGCCCCCTGAGCTCGCTGATCTGCTCGGAGCTCTGGATGGTCGCTTCCTGGGCCCGATTTATGACTGTCTGCAGGATCTCCTGCATCTGCCCGTCGGCAGATTCTGCAACCGCTCGACCGCGTTCCTCCGAACCTCGGACGAACTCCTCAAACTGGTTGACCCGTTCCTGGAACCCCTGGAGCTCAGCGTCAATCCGATCAACCTGTCCGGCCGCCTCAGCGGTGACCGTATCCACTACGCTCTGCAACCTGGCTTCGTTGATCTGTTCAAAGCGCGCATTCACCTGCTCAAGCCCGGACTCCACCTGTGACAGGCGCTCCTGACTCTGTCGGATTCGTTTTCCAACCTTGTCAACGTAGGAGCTCTCCTCCCGGACCCGGTTGATGTTCTCCTCCGCACGTTCGGTCATTTTGACAAGCTCATCGAGTGCCGAGTCATACTCTGAGATGCGGGTACCAATGCGCTCAATGTCCTCGGCGCGGCCGTTGAGGCTCTGTTCAATGGCCTGCACACGGCGCAACACCTCCTTCGCGGCGGTCTGATGCACCTCAAGCTCAATGCCCATGTCCTTGATGGAAACCACCTTCTGCTGAACATGAGCCTCGAGCTCGTCGTGAACCTTGTCTGCGTAACGCTTGACCTTGTCAAGTGAACGATTGTTGCGATCGAGCTGGCGGAACAGCACGAGTACAATAAGAACGATACCGATGACGAGTACGTCTGCGCCAGAGAATTGCATAGTCCCCCCCCCGAAGGAATGTCACGGCAATTATAACCCGGATGCGGAAACTCTGACTATTGTTTTGGAAGATTTATGGGCTTATTCGGGACAAAATCCACTGCGTGAGCTCGCTGTAGTCCCGTGTGGTGAAGTCCGCAATGCTATCACGGGGGCCGCGCCGCGCGAGGTGCACTGCGACCATACCGACCGATTTGGCACCAATCACGTCATACTCGTAGCTGTTTCCAACGTAGATCGTCTCTCCGGGCGCTGCGCCCAGACACTCCGCAAGCGCCTCGAACGGCTCCGGGTGCGGCTTCAGGTAACCTGACTCCTCGCTCCACAGTGCACAGTTAAACAGATCGGAGAGCCCGAGCCGCATGAGCTTCGAGCGAACAGGGAAGTCTGAGCTCACACCAAGTCGCAGTCCGGCAGCACGAAGCCGCTCACAGCACTCCCGAACCCCGGAGAACGGGGGAACCCGATCAAACACCCGCTCCCACACCTCATGCACCGTGTGTTCGATAAAGCGGGCGGCCTCTTCCACCGGGATACCAAGCTTCTCCGCGAGCGCCTGACGTTCGAGCGACTGAAGATCCTCGACCGGCCGGATACGACGGACCGCTTTCCGCACGCGTGCGTAGGCACGGATAGTCCAAAAGTGCCGCAACGCAAAGAGAATCGATTTTCTGTACATGACCGCGTTCGGATAGAGCGTACCGTCTACGTCGAACGCGACGGCTTTGATCTGCATCAGCGAATCTCGTCACGTGTGATTTGCAGAGACGCAATGGCTGTCACGGTGGGTGCGTTTCCGGCCGGCTCGAATCGCCACCGAAGCACCGCGCTGCGAATCTTCTGGTCGGCGAGAGTATAACCTGAGCTCTGGCGGAGGATCAAGGAACCGGGCACCACAGCACCGGCGGAGTCTACCTCAAACACGATGATATAGTTCACCCGGGCTGGTACCTGTCCGCCAAAGTCTTCCCCGGTCAGCGGCGGCAGATCGGTACTCACCGCCTGGCGGCCCCCGCTGCCAATCCACTCGATGATCCCGTCACCAGGCAGATCGCTGCGAGTTGCCGTCGCGGTTCCGGTTTCCTGCGGCGAGGGCGCGCTCGAAGGTCCTCTCGGATTGTCGAGCGCTTCCCCGAGAGCGTTGAGCCGAGCATCAAACCCTTCAAGCGTCTCCCGCTTCCGGTCGAGCACCGCCTGCTCCTGCGGCGCAAGACTCTCTTCCGGCCGTCGGGAGACCTCACCTGCAACGACCCAGCTCGGCAGATCCGCGGTAGCAGCGTCCGGCTCGTCACTCGGGAACAGATCCTGGTCGTCAACGCGGGCAGCTTCCCGCTCGGCGCTGCTGCCCTGCTCTTCCCAGGGCAGTGGCTGCGGGGGCTCGCGTGGTGCGGCCGGGGGCTGCTCGGTCTGAGACGCTGGCGGCGGGGCAGAATCTCTGGGTGCAGGAGTCACCGGCTCGGGTTCAGCTGCGACGGGCTGCGGTTCGGATCGAGGTTCGGGTTCGCTTGGCGCCGGCTCTGTGGGCGAATCGTCGTACTGCGGGAGCGTGACGATGACCGGGGTGGATTCTGGATACGGCTCAAACGATCCACCAAACACGGTGATGGCCACCGCGGCAACCACGTGGACCAGCACCGCAAGCAGCACAGCGGTGATAGTCCGGCCGCGATCGGCTACCGTCACGGGCGCTCCTCAAGCGTGCGCAGGGCCACGCCGCGATATCCGTTACGCCGTAGGACGTCGAGCACGCGTACCATGGTCTGGTAAGGCACGGCCGCGTCACCTTCCACAATCACACTGAGCGGGGTCTCGGGATCTTCCTGGCCCCGCGACGCCTCGATTGCCGCCTCCATCTCCGGGAGCGCAACCCGTTCACGGTTCACGTAGAGCTCATCCTCTGAGATAACCGTCACAACAAGCCGGTTGATTACAACCGGCTCGCTGCTGGTCGACTGAGGCAGGTCAAGCGCAATTCCCGGCGTCATGACGAATGTGGAGCTCACCATGAAGAACACCACGAGCTGAAACACCACGTCAATCATGGGAACAAGATCAACGTTCGCATTCGGCGAAAGTCTGCGTCTGAATCGCATCAGCCACCTCTCTTGAGCATGATCACCAGCTCATTCACCCGGTTCTCCAGCGCGATGATGAGATGATTCACCTTGCTCACCAGGTAATTGTAAAACACGATGGAAGGAATGCTCACGATGATTCCCGCCGCAGTGGTGATCAGCGCCTCCGCAATGCCACTTGCCAGGAGCGCTGGATTACCCCCTACCGCGCCAAAGTCCCCCAGAACGCCAAACGCCTGGATGTTACCGGTGACGGTGCCGAGCAACCCCAGAAGCGGGGTAATGTGCGCAATGGTACCCAGAAAGCTGAGACTTCGCTCCATTCGCGGTATCTCCATGTTCGCCGCGTCGGTTATCATCGATTTGATGACTTCTTCCGAGTGTCGGCGGTTCTCAATTCCAACCCTGCTCAGGTTCGTGATGGGACTGGAGTTTCCCTCACAGATCGCCAGGGCTTCTTCAAAGTGGCCCTTGCCCACCGCGGATTTCAGGCGATTGATCAGCGCTCCCTCGTCCGAGCGAATGCGTCGGAAGTAGAGCAGGCGCTCAATGATGATGACCGCGGCGACCAGGGACAAGACAAGGATGAGTACGAGGATCACGCCCCCGCGTTCAATAAGGCTAAGCATGGATGTCTCCTACAATGAAATACGCGTTAATACGCTTGCCCGGAAACCGGGCCGAATGAACGGGAACAGCGGCGAGAGTCCCGGTCCGACAACCGGTCGGCCCTCTCTGAGAAGCGGCGCAAGGATATCGTCCAACACCAGGTCCAGGTCAACTCCATCGGTGATTCGGAAGCTGCCGGTAATATCGAGCTTTGGTACAACCGGCACCGGGTAGAAATTGAAGGCCGCGTCCGCTGAGAGCGAGAGCCTCCCGTCCCGGCTGCCAAGGTTAGCCTGTGCGCTGAGCGACGAGAGCGGCGTACCGGTCAGCCGATCGACAAGATGGACATCCCAGCTTGACTGAACAGAGAGTTGCTGGTTTGGACTGAAGCTTACGACGGTTCCCACGGTCAGAGTCTGGAGAGAGCGCTGGGAGAACTCGTAGTGGCTCTCGGCGGAGACGAAGCCGTCGAGTTCGATAGCATTGGCGCGCTGGACGTACTCCGCCCGGCTCGTCGTGGTGACTCCCGGAATCGGTGACCAGCGAAGGCGCGCTGAGCCAAACCACTCTGAGGGGGTGAGCACCGCAGAGAAACCGCCGGCCTGCGCACCTGAAGCAATGATCTGATACTCCCTCCACAGCGAGAGATAGCTCACCGGAAGGACCCTGAATCCACCGGAGAGCTCTGTCTCAAGGCTCTCAGAGAAGATCACGGTCGCCGCCAGCCGCCACGGATAGAGGAGCTGCGAGGAGAACTCCGAGTAGACTCCCGCGAGGGCCTTGAACTCGAGCCACGAGGCTGCGGCAACGCTTGCGCCGGCTTCCGCGCCTATTCTCTGGGTACGCACGGAACGCTCCCCTGAGAGAGTCTGGAACTCATAATCAATCAGCGATCGTAACGTTAGCTGTCCAACTGACAACGCAATGCCAAGTCCCGGCGCGACGGCAAACTCCTGATCACGCGGTGTAGAGCCAACGTTACTTGCACTCTGCAGGCGCGCGGCGTAGCGGGCATCTACGGAACCTGAGAGCTCAAACAGCGGGTCGGGACGAAGTACAATCGAGCCTGAGCCTTGAAGCGAACGAAGTCCAGCACTGTAGAACGGGCTTTCGCCCTGCAGACCTTGAACCCGTTCGGTGAAGGCGGCAGAAATGCTGAAGTCAGAATCCGGAGAGCTACCCTCAATTGCTCCGGTTACCTGGTTTTCAGTCGCAAAATAGCCGGTGCCGGCCGGTTGGAACTGGAACCCGTCCAGACCCTCGTAAAAGAACCGGAGCCTGAAACGCGGATCCTCCCCGAGCTTGAACAACGATAACTCACCAATGACGTGGTTCACCGAGCCGGCGCCAAGAAGGCCGGTAGAATAGACGCTGCTGCCGCGGACCGGAATAGGTGTTGATTCAGGGGCGCTGAGAAAAAAGGCGGCCTGGTCGATCTGGAGCTCACCTGGCTGCGGAAGCGGTAGAGAGAGCTCGCCGAGCCGCAGGTCACCCTCAGAAGGCAGCGTCGCTTTTACGCTCTCCAGAGGGAGCTCCTCGACCTGGAGGATCAGATCAGGGACCACGATTGGAGTCTCGTCGGGCTGTCGTGGCCCAGGTTCCTGAGCCAGAAGTGCTGCCGGCAGAAGCACAAAGAGAACCAGAAGACGTTTCATCTTTGTCCTCCTTCCAGCAGGAGACGGGCCTCTTCTGTCCACTCAGACTCCGGAAAGCGATCTTCGAGCTCCTCGACAAGCTCAGTCGCCTCGCTCCGCTGACCAATGGTCGCCAGGCTCTCAGCAGCGCGATATATGGAAACCGCCGCAAGATCGCTGTCCGCGGAGCCCACCGTTGCGGCGGTAAGATAACGCTCTGCAGCCTGACTGTACTGCTCGAGTGAGCGCAGGTGTTCGGCAATCAGGAACTCCGCCTGGCCCGCGCGAACGGGATCCGCCGCCCCTGCGGCAACCTCCTCAAGATAGCCGAGAACGCGGTTTACGGTGACACTCGCAGCCGGTCGCCCCAGAACGAGACGGCCAAGTTCAAGCGCTGCCTGACGCCCGGCCGAAGAGAGAACACCCTCTGAGGTGATGGTCACCAGGAGCTGTGCCTCGCGCTCAGCCAGACCGTCTATCTGAAGCACAAGCTGATCAATGATTCGCTGGGCGTCAGCCGCCCGCGCGTACTGCGGATAGGAAGCCTGGAGGTCACGGTAGAGCGCCAGGGACTGTCGGTACTCATCCCGCTGTCGGTGAAGCTCAGCTGCACGCTGCATGGCATCCGGACGGAACGGGCTCTGGCGGAACTCGTCAATGAGCCGCGACCAGAGGAGGAGCGCGCCGGCATCCTCTGCGGCACGCAGACTCGCCTCAGCACCCCAGAAGAGCGCCGCGTCAATCTGTGCGCCCTTCGGATAAGCTGCCCGGTACGCACGGTACGCCTCACGAGCCTGGGTAAAACGGCCGGCCTCGAACAGCACCTCTGCGCGTCGGAATGCGGCTACAACGGCAAGGTCGCTCTGCGGATACCTATCCACGAGCTCAGCGAATCCGGCAGCTGCGCCTGCGGCGTTTCCGCCCGCCAGCTCCGCTTCCGCATACTCGAACAGCGCATCGTCTGCAAGTTGTGACTGCGGGTTATTCTGATAGAGGGCGAGAAACTCCGCTGACGCCTCACGAGAGGTACCCTGGGAAGCGAGCGCACGCGCCCGCAGGAACCGTGCCTCAACCATAAGCGTGGCTGAAGCCGGAAGCAGCTCTACACGAGCCAGGTACTCGCGGGCAGACGGATAGCGAGCCTGCTGAAACTCGCTCCACCCGGCCAGATAGGCCGCCTGCGCGGCCTGCGGATGCTCAGGGAATCGGTCAACAAGCGTGGAAAATGGAGGCACCGCCTCGTGGTAACTCCCGGCGCGGTAGAGCGCCCAGCCACGGTAGTAGTACGCCCAGGGCAGAATATTTCCCAGTGCGTCGCTTACCGTCGCCGATACAGCGGTCACTGAGGCGAACGCCTGCGCCGCATCCATATAACGACTCAGATTCACCAGCGCAAGACCCTCAACGTAACTCAGCTGAGCTTCAACCAGCTCGTCAAATGTGGAATCCGGACTCCTATCGCTGAGATCACCAAGAATACTCACGACCCGCATGAACTGGTCTGTGGAGAACAACAGATTCACCAGCTCCAGTAGCGCCTGCCCGTCATCCGGACGGATGGAACGATAGGCAGAAAGCACCTCGATAGCCTCATTCAGGCGCCCGGATTCACGCAGCGCGCGAGCCCGCAGACGCAACAGTGGAGGCAGGCTTGTGGAAGCAATACCGGCGGCCTCAAGATCGCCTATGACCGCCAGCGATTCGCCGGGATCCCCGGCGCGCCGCAGGGCGTACGCGTACTGGTAGGCAACCTCTGCGGCGAGCTGCGAATCCGGCGGCTGTGCAGCAAAAACCCGAGCGTAGGCCTGCTCGAGCGTTGTGACTGCCTGCGCGGACGCCCCTGTCTGCAGTTGAAGGTTGCCGAGCAGAAGAAGAATGCGGGTACGAAGAGGCTCTCGCTCTCCATACCGCTGAAGGTACTCTTCAAGCACCTCCCTGCCCCGTACCGTCTCACCAGTATCCTCGTAGAGACGGGCGAGATAGAGAACGCTCTCAGGGGCGATGAGTCTCGATTCCCGAAGGGACCAGATGCGGGTGAAATAGAGCTCCGCTCGATCGAGTCGGCCGGCGTCGTAGCTGTCAATGCCCACCCGCAGCCAGAAATCGCTCAGCACCTCCGCATTTCCAGAGAGCAGCTGCTCAGCCCGGCGGACCACGGACTCCGGTTCTTCGTCAATCAGACCCTGCTGAGCGAGGGAAAACTGCCGCTGCAACGCGAGCGTAGCGAGCCGGGGCTCGCCTGTCTCCGCGGCCCGGAACCCCGGAAGCGCACGTTCGATCGAGCCGAGCTGAAACTGAGCCTCCGCCTCATAGAGCCTGAGGTGGTCACGCCATCGCGACGGAAACGAGCTGAGGTCTACAGCTTGAGCGCGGGAGAGAAGTTGCTCTGCTTCCCCTGCCCGGGCATGGAGACTGAGGAGCAGGACGAACGCGAACGGGTACTCTGCGGCGCTGCGGCCCGAGTCGAACAGAGAGGCGAGCGTAGCGGTCGCACGAAGCCGGTCGCCAAGCGCCTCGTAGCCACGGGCAAGATACACTCGCGCGTCGGCCTGCAGCTCTTCAGCTACCGCCGGGTCTTCAAGGAAGCGCTCCAGGCTGGCCACGGCTGCGGCGTAGCGACCGAGCTCGAACTCCATCACGCCGCGCCAGAACGGTACCAGACCCAGATATCTGGTTGAGCGAAAGCGCCGCGTTACTCGATCGAGCTGTGAAAGCGCGTCCTCAGCGAATCCAGCCTGAAACAGGCTCACCCCTATGCGGAACTGTGCGTCAGGAACGAACTGACTCAACGGATAGTCTGAGACCAGTGTCCGATAGCGGTCGAGAGCGAGCTCGTACTCACCGGCGAGAAATCTGTTCTCTGCCTCGCGAAAGAGCTCCTGATCAGCCTGCTGGGCTGAAACCACAGCAGACAGGGCGAGCAAAAGGAGCGCCAGACACCGTTTCATGTTCTTCAATGCTATCTCGGCTGGTGTGCTTCATCAATGCAGGATGACAGGTGGCGTGTAGCCGTCGTGGGCACGGACCCGCACCAGGTGGATATGTCCGTCGGAATAGCGCGATTGAAGTGATGACAGTGAACTCTCCACATTTCGCTCCATAACCGCAACACGGAACTCTCCATTGACATCAAAATAGGGAAATAGAACCGCAACGTGAACATGCTGGCGGAGGCTCGGTGTTGACCCGGTCTCCCGGCTCAGAGAGGCAAAGTAAAGATGCCCAGGCTCAAGCGACGCCTTGAGAAAGAGCACCAGCTCGAGCTCAGCCAGCCGGAATCCTGCATCCTCCACGTAGGAGGCGTAGCGGACATGACGCACATCGGCGGACTCCGGATGCTCGCTCTCAGCCTGCGGGTCGGGCGAACGCAGAGAAACGGCAAGATTTCGCGTCCAGTCGAGTCCAAAGAAAGGGTCACGCTCCTGTTCGTAGCGGTCGGTGAGGGAGGTTCCACGCAGCTCGGTGTGTTTGCGCTTTAACGGTTCGATCGCCAGATAGCGGCCGAACTGTGCCATGGCAAGTCCATCGGCGATCCACTTCGCAAAGCCGGAGCAGTTGAATCCGGCCTGTTGATCCTGCAGGACAAGCGACTCAATAAGAACCAGTCTCCCGTGCTCGTCCATAGCCCCGTCCTCTGCGTCCGGGAGCGTGTGGAGCATGGAGCGCGCCCGGTCAGCCACCAGAGCGACCGTTCGGTGCTCTGACGGATCTATGGCCGGATAAAAGAGTTGCCAGTCAACGCGCGCGGCGGTCAGGTCCAGGAGCTCCGCCAGGGGCATCTCAAGTGCCTGCAGCACAGAGACAGGCAGCGGCATGCGACGGTGGGTCTCCACCCCGGCGAGGTAGACACTCATGGTGGACCGGCTCTCTCTTGACGGATAGATCCGCACAAAGAAGTTCTGATGAGCGCGCAGGAAAATCTTGAGCTGATCAATGCCGCCGTCAGACACCCGTCGCCTGAGAATGTAGGTTCCCGGTTGATCGAGCTCGAACAATCCCTCGTACTCCGGTGTAAAGACAAGGTATCGGTACTCTGAGTTCGCCTCAGTCGACACCCGGACCGGTACTCCAGCCACCCTGCTCGCAACCGTCCGGGGTACAAACGCCTCCAGTACGCTCAGACGCGCCTCAGCACTCTCACGAAACTCACGCCGGACATCGTACGTGGGTGGCGGAAACCCGTGCGCTGGAAACGTGGGAACGTCAGCCGCCTCGGTTCGAAGAGCCAACAGCAAAAGGAGGGAAAAAAACAGAGTAGTCCGAAGCTCAGACATCACTTTTATTGTCGGCACTATCGGTTCGGACTTTCTGCAGGAGTTCCAGCAGCTGTGCGCGAACCGCGCCGATCTCAGCGCGTGCATCGGCATGAGTGTCTGAGCGCTCCTCAAGAATCTGATCAGCCGCGCCCCGAACGGTGTAGTGCTTTTCCTGCACCAGATGCTTGATGCGGTAGAGCAACTGAAGGTCTGCCATGCTATAGACACGGCGTCCGCCTCTGTCCTTGCTGGGGCTGAGGATCCCGACTTCCTGCTCCCAGTAGCGGACAATGTGCGGCTTCACACCCAGCGCGTGGGAGACCTCACCAATTGTGAAACCGGACATCAGCGCTCCCGCAGCTCAAGTTTGAATGGAACCTTCGTCATTCCGAAATCTTTGCGAATCTGATTCCGAAGATAGGAGACGTAGCTGTCCGGGATCGATTTTTTCCTGTTTACAAAGCAGACGAAGGTGATCGGGAGGGTCTGTACCTGTGTGATGTAGCGCAACTTGGGCCGACCTCGGTGCCCGACCACAGGCGGTGGTGTACGCTCGACCCACTCACTAAAATGCCGGTTGAGTATCCCGGTTTCAACACGGTGTGTGAGCTGATTGCGGACGTGGAAAACCTCCTTCATGAGAGTGTCGACTCCCATTCCGGTCTGGGCGGAGAGCGCGATTATCGGGGCAAAGCTCGCTACGGGAAAGAGAAACCGAATACGGTCGCAGATTGCCTCGTACTGATTTGCCACCCGAGGGAGCAGATCCCACTTGTTTAGTCCCAGAATAAGCCCGCGTCCGCGATCTACTACGAGCGAGGCTATCTTCTTATCCTGATCGGTGAGTCCCTTCTCCGCATCAACCAGCAACACTACCACGTCCGCCTGCTCGATTGTGTCTATCGCGCGGGTAACTGAGTAGTATTCGATATTCTCGTGTACTTTGTTCTTCCGACGGATTCCGGCCGTATCGAGTATCTCATACTCCTGTTCCTCGTGGATGAACCTCCCCTCAATCACGTCCCGCGTGGTGCCGGGTACCGGCGATACCATGGAACGCTCAGAAGCAGTGAGTCTGTTTACAAGGGTGCTCTTGCCGGTATTCGGCTGACCAAGCACTGCAAGCCGTGGAATCGCAGAGAGGCCACCGCCGCCTTCCGTTCCGGGTTCAGGGAGCAGCTCCAGTACCGCATCAAGCAACTCTTCAATACCACGGCCGTGGGCACTCGATACTCCCACCACTGTTGAGATTCCAAGCGAGTAGAGATCCCAGACCAGATCATCCCTCGCCGGCGTGTCCAGCTTGTTTGCCACAAGGATAATCCGGTCTGCATGACCGCGGAGCACCTCCAGGTACTCTTCATCGAGTGCGGTCACACTGGTGGCATCGATCATAAAAAGAATGACATCTGCACTTTCAATTGCGCTGAGGGCGCGAGCGCTGATGAGCCGGGACAGATCGTCGGAGTCCGTAGTGTAGCCGCCGGTGTCCACCAGCTCAAGAGTTGTCCGGCCGACCGAAAGACGAGCCTCAACCGGATCGCGCGTTACTCCCGGTGTGGCGTCGGTTATCGCCCTGCGACGGCCAAGCAGGCGATTAAAGAGTGTCGACTTACCTACGTTCGGGCGACCAACGATCGCAATCCGCGGCAGTCGGGGTGATGCATCAACTTGTGACTCCAAAGCGCTCTCCCATGAGGTGACGAAGGTACCGGTCTACCTCCTTGAACGAACGCATCTCCATCGCCTCCCCAACCACCTCTTCCGCCTCTCGTACCGAGACCGATCGAATGATGCGCTTGACCTCCGGAATACCACCGGAGCTCATGCTCAGTTCGTCGAAACCCAATCCGATGAGCAGAACGGTCGCAAGGGGATCGCCGGCCATCTCGCCGCACATGGCGACTGGAATTCCGTGCGCGTGCCCGTTTTCCACGATAATTCGCAGCAGGCGCAACACACCGGGGTGAAACGGCTCGTAGAGGTAGGCGATTCGCTCATTTCCTCTGTCAACCGCTATAGTGTACTGAATCAGATCGTTGGTGCCGACTGAGAAGAAGTGACTTCGTTTGGCGAGTATGTCACTGACCATCGCGGCAGAGGGAACTTCAATCATGATGCCCAGCGGAATGTCACGGGCAACCTCGTAGCCGTCCGCCACCAGCTCTACCCTTACTTCGTCAAAAAAATCCTGCGCCTCCTGAAGCTCCTCAAGGCCGGATATCATGGGAAACATGATCCGCAGCTTGCCGTGCACGCTGCTTCTCAGGAGCGCCCGCAACTGCGTACGAAACACGTCGCGGTTCGACAGGCAGTAACGGATGGCGCGCCAGCCAAGGATGGGGTTACTCTCCCCTACCTGCGGAAGCTGTGCCGACATCTTGTCTCCGCCTATGTCGAGTGTACGGATGGTAACCGGTTTTCCAGGCAGTGCCTCAAGTACTCTTCGATAGGCGTGATACTGGGTATCCTCGTCAGGAAGGACGGCGCTGGTCATGAAGAGAAACTCACTGCGGTAGAGACCAATCCCGTTCGCGCCATGGGTCTCGACTCCGTCGACCTCATCAGGGACCTCTATGTTTGCCTTCAGAGCGATAGTCTTGCCATCTCGTGTCTCTGCCGGCAGGTCATGAAGCTGCATGAGCTGGACTGCGTGCCGCTGCCACTCCTGGCTTGCCCTCTCATATTGGTCGAGCGTGGCCTCATCGGGATCAAGGATAACGGTGCCGTGATTACCGTCGACAATGATCCGATCCCCGTCCTTGGCAAAGCCTGCAACCTCGGAGAGGCCAAAGACGCTGGGAATCTCGAACGCCCGAGCAAGGATGGCGCTGTGGCTGGTGCGTCCCCCGGCGTTAATCGCAATGCCCTTGACCATCCGCTTGTTCATGGCTATCGCATCCGAGGGCAGCAGGTCGTGGCCGACGAGAATAACCGGATGGTCGAGTTCCGCAAGGGACTCACGCTGGCGGGCGAGCAGGTGGCTGAGCACGCGGCCGCTCACGTCGTAGAGGTCTGCACTACGTTCCTGCAGCGAGGTGTCGGTGGCTTCACGCAACCGCCCGAGCAGCTCCTGCACCGTCTGATGTACAACCCACTCGGCGTTGTGCTGTGACTGTTCGATCCGTTCCTCTATCTGGCGGTGAAACTCACTATCATCAACCATCATCAGATGCGAGTCCAGGATTGCCCGATGATCGTCATGTTCGGTCTGTTCTTCCCGGATTCCCTGGAGCTCCTCCTTCGTTGCTGCAACCGCGCGATGGAAGCGGGCCCGTTCGTCGCGAATCTCACCGGGGCGAATCACGTACCGGGGAACCGCAGGTGTGTTGTGACTATGAATGTAGACGCGGCCGATCGCAATGCCCGGTGACGCCGATATCCCGGAGAGCTCTTTCATTCACGCCACTATAAGCCCGGTTAAAAAAAGCTGTCAAATGAAGAAAGGTTGGTGAAAACTGTTTGCCTGCCCTGCCGATACTGGATGTATGGCACAGTCCGGCAAAAGACGGAGAACATCGATCGGTTTTCTCTTCTGGATCGCGTTTATTCTCCTCATCGTCGTCATATTCCTTGCAAATCGCAGTAATATCGAGCAGGTAGTGGAGAATACAGGTATCCTGGAAGTACTTCGGGAGCGAGGGGCCGGCAGTGATAGCCGGGAGCCTGCCGAAGAGCCGGAGGAGACCGAAAGAGAGCCGCTGGTGCTCTTTGACACGCCGGAGCGCGACAATCGGCCTCCTGCTCCGCAGTCGGAACCCCAGCCCGTACCGCAGCCACAACCGGCCCCAACCCCCGCACCGGACCGTGAGCTGATAGAAGAAGAGGAACCCGCCCCCGAGCAGACCCCGGAGATCGTGCAACGCTCTCCTTCTCCCGATCCCAGCCGACCGAACAGGCGGATGGCGAATCTCTACTACATCAAGGTTACCGACACCGGTCGAACCTTTCCGCAGAAGGTCACCCGCCCTGTCTACTACTCCAGCAGTCCGCTCACGGAAACGATAGGTGCGCTGATAGCCGGTCCAACCGCAAGCGAGCTGGAAAGCGGACTATTGAATCTCATTCCCGAGGGTACACAGCTCATCTCCGCCAGTGTTCGCGAAGGCGTCGCCTACCTCAGCTTCAACCAGGCGTTCCGTTTCAACAGCCTGGGCGCGGAGGGCACGGTTGCACAGCTTCTTCAGATCATCTACAGCTCGACAGAGTTCTCAACCGTGGATCGTGTGCAATTCCTCATAGACGGCGAGCGACTGAACTACCTCAGCGGAGACGGAATTTTTGTGGGCGAACCGCTTGGGAGAGACGCCTTCAGCTCGTAGTGCGAAGCCGCTCGAGAACCTGGGCCGGTGAGAGATGAGCTGTTTCGCCGGCCGACTCGTGGCGTATCCAGGCGAGAAACTCACGGTTCCCCTCGCGACCGGTGATAGGACTCTCACAGATATCCTGAACGATCACGCCCTCCTTATCAAGAGTTTCAACAACCGCTGCCACGATCGCTGGGGCGCGCTCAGCCGGGACTGTCCCGGAAAACTCCGGCGGCGGATCCTGCCACTCAAACTGCGGCTTGATGAGCACGATTGCCTGCGCGAGAGTCGTCAACCCGAGCACGTGGGCCGCGGCACCTGTGAGCGAGCGGAAACTGAGATCAGCTACTGCGAACGAGGGCGGCGGCTCAAGGCTCGAGAGAGCGAGAACGCTGGTCCGCTCGTACACCTGCACCCTCGAGTCAACCCGAAGGCTGTAGGCAAGCTGGTTCTTTCCCACATCCACCGCATGGACATGGGCGGCACCGCGCTGAAGCAGACAGTCGGTGAAGCCTCCGGTGCTTGCCCCTGCGTCGAGACAGACCAGCCCGCTCACATCTACCCTGAAGCGCTCGAGCGCGTGATCGAGCTTAACCCCTCCGCGACTGACAAACCGTTTGCGCACAATAGAGATCACCGCCTGAGCGCTCACCGGAAGTTTGGGGTCACGTATGACCGACCCGTCTACCAAAATCTCGCCACAGAGCACAAGGCTCAGCAGCGCCTCGCGCTCCCGATCGGGGTGCTGTGCGCAGAGAAGATCAAGCAAAGTCGGCGAACGGGCCATCTCAGAAGGAGGAACGAAAGGTAAGCCGCTCGATCGAGCGCGCATGACCGCTCTTGCGGTCCGCAACCACCACAACACCGTTTATGACCGCAGGGTTATCACTGACCTCGTTTCGCAACGGAAGCTGCGTCAGGGCTCTTCGCACACTGATCTCCGACTTGAATCCGATTACCGAATCGGCCGGGCCGGAAGAACCGAGGTCCGTCTGCAGCGCAGTGCCGCGAGGAAGGATCCTGGCATCGTTTGTGGGTATATGAGTGTGCGTACCAACGACAACGGTAACCTGCCCATCAAGATAATGAGCAAGCGCCTCTTTCTCCTCTGTAGCCTCTGCGTGGAAGTCCACAATGACTATGTGCGCCTTTCCTGGTACCGCTTTTATGAGTTCTTTCGCCTTTCTGAACGGACAGTCGGTGGGGATCATTCGGCGCCGGCCCTGAAGATTCATAACCGCAATACCCGAGTCACCGCTGTCGGACCAGAACCCGTGACCGGGGGCATCCGGCGGATAGTTCGCCGGACGGAGCAGACGCGGCTCGTCATTCAGAATCCGAAAGATCTCACGTTGCTGCCAAACGTGATTCCCGGTTGTAATCACATTCGCGCCGGCTGTGAAAAGGTTTTCGACGACTTCAGGAGTAAGCCCAAAACCTTCGGTAGCGTTCTCAGCATTCACGACGACAAAATCCGCCCGTGTCTGCTTGATCAGCTGTTTCAGATGAGTGAACACCGCTCGCGATCCTGAGCGACCAATGATGTCGCCCAGGATGAGAACGGTTTGCGTTTCCGACACTATCTCGCGTACTCCACTATCCGGGTTTCGCGGATCATCGTAACCTTTATCCGGCCCGGGTAGCGAAGCTGCGCCTCGATTCGTCTGGCAATCTCTTTCGCGATCTCTTTCGCCTGGTCATCTGAGACCTTGGCGTGATCAACCATGATTCGCAGCTCTCGCCCGGCCTGGATGGCGTACGCTTTCTCAACCCCGTCAAAGTCCTCAGCGATCTTTTCAAGGTTCTCCAGCCGCTTGATGTAGTTGTCGAGCGTCTCCCGGCGAGCGCCCGGTCTTGATGCACTCAGCGCGTCCGCAATCTGCACGATGACCGCCTCGATGCAGCTGTGCGGTACATCGCCATGATGAGATGCGATCGCGTTGATCACCCGCTCATCCTCACCGATGCGCTTCACAAGTTCCACGCCCAGCTCTACATGGCTGGTATCGCCGTCGCTTTCGATGCCTTTGCCAACGTCGTGTAGCAGCCCGCCCCGTCTGGCGACCGTGACGTCTGCGCCCATCTCCGCAGCAAGCATCCCTGCGAGGATCGCCACCTCTTTGCTGTGCTGCAGTACGTTCTGACCATAGCTGGTCCGATACTGAAGACGGCCGAGCCCGCGAACACCTTCCGGCTGCATCTGGTGAAGACCGAGCTCAAAGAGCACCTTCTCACCTTCCTCATAGATCGATTGCGAGACGTCCTGCGTCGTCTTCTGAACGACTTCTTCTATCCGAGTCGGGTGAATGCGCCCGTCGGTGATCAATCGCTCGAGACTTCGACGCGCAATCTCCTTGCGAACCGGGTCGAAACACGAGACAACGACCGCCTCCGGCGTGTCGTCAATAATGATATCGACACCCGTGAGCGTTTCAAGAGTGCGGATGTTCCGCCCCTCACGCCCAATGATGCGACCCTTCATCTCGTCATTCGGAAGACTCACGGATGCTACCGTGACTTCCGCGTTGACCTCACTTGCCATCCGCTGAATGGTGGAGATCAGAATCTCCTTACCCCGCCGGTCGGCAGTGACCGTGGCTTCCTGCTCGATCTTGTTGACAAGAGACTGCGCGTCTCGACGCGCATCATTCTCCAGCGATTCAACAAGCTGCCGTTTCGCCTCATCGGCGCTCAGCCCGGAAATCCGCTCGAGTTCATTCCGCCAGCCGGCTTCCTGCTTCGAAAGCTCAGCCTCTTTTTCTTCCAGCACACGTTCACGCTCAGCAAACGTGGCCTGTTGTCGTTCAACGCCCGCAAGTTTCTGTTCTAGGTTCTCTTCCTTCTGGAGTAATCTCTTCTCAAACCGCTGCAGTTCAACCCGCTCTTCGCGAAGTTCCCTCTCCTGCTGGTTTCGTTCCTTAAGAAGTTCATCTTTCGTCTCAAGAATAAGTTCCTTCCTGAGAGCCTCCGCATCCTTAACTGCATCTTTCTTCAGCCGCTCGGCGAGTTGTTCAGACGCCGACAGCTGAAACCTGGCGTATATCCAGCGAATTAGCCAACCTAGAATTAGACCAACGAGCGGAAGGACGATCCAAAGCACCAGCTCCATCAGTTCCCTCCACTTCTTATTGTAATACAAGAAGATAGCCCGAATGGGTACCTATGTCAACGCGAGTTTTTTGATGTAATGGATTTACTCGATCAGAGAGTCCGATTGGAACCCTACGGCAGTCACATCCAGCTGAGATCTTCCAGTGTAATTTGGGTTTCCGTCGCGATCTGGAGATCGATTCTTTCCTTGAGGTAGCGGTCACCGTCAGCGTCGATCAGAAGCAGATCAATCGGACTACCCACGAGGCTCTCGTCAAGCGGGAGCCGGTAACGTTCACCCGGACGGATTGGAAGGCGGCTGTCGAGCAGATTTGGAACGGCAGATTCCTGATCAAAGGAATCACCGGACCGCACCGCGAATACTCGGTCAATTGTGTAGCTCGTGTCGTTGACCACGTCAATCCAGGCGAGCACGCCGCGGTCGTCTGAACCTTGCGGCGCCCGGCTCTCACGCGCCGATCGACCGTCGATCACCAGCGAACCGGTGTCCGAATGCCAGTCCCAGATTAAGTACTCAGTATCGTTTGCATCCAGCGCGCGAACATCAAACGGCGGCGCATTCGATCGAAGTCGGACGATTATTCGTTCCTGGTCCGCAAGCACTCTGGTGCCAAGAAGATCGCCGCCCCATGAGTCGGAGGCAGACGAGGAGATAAAGAGAAACTGAAGCGGTTGCCCGGTACGGTTGAGAACCTCAATCTCAGTGGTCTGAGCTGAGAGAAGGGAAGCAGAGATGAATAGCACGACCGCAAAGCCAAGTTGGAAACCCCGCATGTGGACAGTGTATCGCAGGGGTCGAGCTTGTGACAGAGGCCCCGGTTGCAGCTTGGTTGCCGTGAGGACGGAATAGTGTGTAGTGTTGATGGAGATGAAGAAACAGAGTGAAATTACGCTGGACAACGAAATACAGGCTCGACTTCTGAGCTCGCTCCTCACAGAGGAAGAGATTCCGCACTACCTGCGCTCTTTTCATGACTCGGCGTACGACGGAATCTTTCAGGCGCAGCTTGGATGGGGCCGTATCGAGGCGGATGAGCGGCACCACGAACACATTCGGGAGCTACTCGAGGATCTTCGAGACGGGACAGAGCCCACGAAGTAGCGCGTGCGATTAGAGATTTTGGATCCACAATCTCCGTGACACCCTCAATTACCCATTAAAACCCATTAAAATTCGATGAATTCGGTCGGTGACCGACTGAAAATGGTGACTCTTCCATTCCC
Source organism: uncultured Spirochaetaceae bacterium (assembly GCA_964599075.1). Taxonomy (GTDB): domain Bacteria; phylum Spirochaetota; class Spirochaetia; order DSM-27196; family SLST01; genus SLST01. The sequence goes on from CAZREG010000009.1 coordinate 45,256, forward strand.
TTATGCCTATACTCTCCCTGTTGGACGACTGCGCGAACGGTCCACCATGAGGAATTATGCACTATTCACTTACCTGCTTATCGACAGGACTCGTGATGACCGACGAGGGACTTCCACTCAGCAACCCCGCTGCAGCAGATCCCGCCTTTCTTCGAGCCACCTACACCAGGAAAGATTTTCACCCGGCATCCAGCGACCATGGCCTGTACCGATTTCGAGACTGGCTGCCCGTGCAGCGGACCCTCGATGGATCAAGCGCTCCCATCACCTTCCAGAGTGAAGGGCTCGCCGATTATCTGGGCCTCAGGCGCCTGTTCATTACGTTCTCGGGATACTGGCCTGAGCGACACGCGCTTATGCGAACCGGCACTTTTAAGGAGTGTGAGGCCTTCAGCGTCTGTGGCAGAATGCCCGCCGATTTCTCCAAGACCCTTGTTGTTGCCTCAGCCGGAAACACCGCCCGGGCCTTCATCCGCGTCTGCTCACAGAACAACATACCTCTCGTAGTTGTTGTCCCGGAGTGTAATCTTGGAAACATCTGGAGCATTGGGGATGTCGGACCAACCGTGAAGGTCGTAGCAGCCGGAGGCGACTCGGACTACTCGGATGCAATCGAGCTTGCAGGACTGTTTGCAAACCTTCCCGGTTTCGTCTCAGAAGGCGGTGCGCGAAACGTGGCGCGTCGGGACGGGATGGGTACCACGGTGCTGTCGGCGGTCGAGCGGATCGGCGAGATTCCTCACCACTACTTTCAGGCGGTCGGAAGCGGGACCGGAGCAATAGCCGCCTGGGAAGCAAACCTGCGCCTGCTTGAAAGCGGCGAATACGGCGAGCGAAAGATGCGGCTGCACGTCAGCCAGAATACCCCATTTGTACCAATACATATTGCCTGGCGCAGACGCAGCAGAACACTCCCGGAGATCCGCGACCACGAGGCACGGAGACTGATCCGCCGCATTGGCGCGAAGGTGCTGGCCAACAGAAAACCACCCTACGCGCTTGTCGGTGGGCTCTACGACGCGCTCGACGACACCGATGGGACCACGGCGGGGGTTGGAAACCGGGCTGCAAACCGGGCCGCTCGTATCTTCGAGAAACTCGAGGGGGCCGAGATAGCGCCGGCGGCTGCGGTGGCGGTGGCGGACCTGATGCGAAGCGCCCGCACCGGCTCAATCGACACCGAAGAGATCGTAATGCTGAACATCACCGGCGGTGGCTACCAGCGAATCCGCAGGAGTGAGAAACTCAGTCCGGTGATACCCGACCTGGTCATCCGACGTGAGGATTTCCAACCACAACGCATCGCGGAACTCGCGAGCACGCTATTTGAGGAGACATTATGAGTACTGAACAGGCTATCAAGGCTGGTCACCCCGACATATTCGACAAGTGTGAGACTGACGAGGGCTACTTCGGAATCATGCGGGCGCGAGACGACCACTACTTCACCCGTCCGATTCTTCCGCCAACACCCGGAAGAAGAATGGAGTTCGAAGGGAAAGAAACGGTCATGTGGAGCGTCAACAACTACCTCGGCCTCGCCGGTCACCCGGACGTGGAACAGGTTGCGCTTGACGCGGTCCGTGAGTTCGGTGTGAGTGCCCCCATGGGGTCACGGATGATGACCGGCAACACGCCGTATCACCGCTCCTTCGAGCAGGAACTTGCCGCATTCACCCATAAGGAATCAGCCTTCCTGTTCAACTACGGATACCTCGGTGTGATGGGAACCATTCAATCGATCGCAGGCCCGGATGATACAATCGTCATGGACAAGCTTGCCCATGCGTGCATTGTAGACGGCGCGTTCCTCAGCCGCGGTCAGCTTCGCGTGTTCAAGCACAACAGCGCTGAGAGTCTGGAATCGGTGCTCAAGCATGTGAACCGCAAGCGCAAAGGCGGAGTGATTATCCTCACGGAGGGCGTGTACGGAATGACCGGAGATCTGGCCATCCTGCCGGACGTGGTACGCCTTGCCCGCGAGTACGACGCCCGCGTATTTGTTGATGACGCACACGGTTGGGGCGTGATGGGCGAGCACGGAAGAGGCACCGCGGACTACCTTGGTGTTCAGAACGAGATCGATATCTACTTTGGCACCTTCGCCAAGTCGTTTGCCTCCATTGGAGGCTTCTCCGCATCCACCAAATCGGTGGTTGACTGGATCAGCTACAATGCGCGAACGCAGGTGTTTGCAAAGAGCCTGCCCATGATCTATGTGCAGACACTGCGGAAGACCCTCGAGCTCGTGACGGGCGGTGACGACCGCCGCGCAAAGATGTGGGCGAACGCGAATGCACTCCGCAACGGTCTGCGTGAACTCGGCTTCTTTATTGGCCCGGGAGATTCGCCAATCTGCTCGGTCTTTGTTCCGGTTCGCGAGGAGACGGTCGAGGAGGTAGGTATCCGCACGGTTGGATATCTGCGCTCGAACGGGATCTTCGTGACTGCCATCACCTACCCGGTCATTCCCCTTGGCCTCTGCATGTACCGCATGATTCCGACGGCGGAACACGAGCCGGAAGACATTGAACAGACCCTGGCCGTATTCAAGGCTATGAGAGACGATCTTGGCCTGGATACCTCGATTGAAGGCGAGGACAAGAGCAAAGTGCGGAAAGTCTTTGGGGGCGACTAGTCGCGGACCCGGGCAAGCCCCAAGAGCCGGATCAACCAGCGCGGCAGCGGTTTCTCATCAGGTCGTCGCTGGAGGTTGAGTCCCAGGCCAAGCCCCTTTAGCAGAGGCAGCTTGTGTGTCTCTACAAACTCGATAAGGGTGCCGTCATGATCCTCTACATAGCTGAAGCGGCCGCCGGCGCTCCCCATATCAAAGGTGTCACCGCTGTCTATAGTGAACGGATGGCCGGCTAGCGCACAGGCTGCGGCAAGCTCGTTCATGTTGCGAACGTCAAAGCAGAGGTGAATAAAGCCCAGATCGCCCCAGAAGCGGTCGGCAAAGATCCGGCGACCCTCCCCGGATGTAAGCTGAACCAGCTCAACGGTGCTCGCGCCCATCAACCGGGAAAACGGGCCGCTTCGTGGCCTCGAATGGGTCAGCAGAATGCGCCTCACGGGAGCGTCCCCGTTCGCAAGACCCGTGAAATCCTCCTGAATACCGGTCACGTCGAAGAGCACCGTGTCGTATCCCAGCACGTCGCGATAGAGCCGCAGCGATGAGTCAATACTCGAGGAGCCGATGATGACACCCCCGACGCCGCCTGTTGGGCCCGGGGTACCAAACCAGTCGCCTGAGGGCGCGATCTGGAAGAGGTTTCCCCATGGATCACGGACAAAAAAACGGCTCGCGCCGTCAGGCCCGGCCATTGGAGGACTGCACAGATTTGCCCCGAGCTTCTCGAGCCGGCGGTACGCCTCAGCGACATTATTGCTCTTGATGACTCCGGCAAAGATACCATAATCTCCAACCACCGGCTCTTGCGCAGGCGCTGACGGCGTCCTGCTGGTGAACTGCCAGATCTCAAAACCAGCGCCGCCACGCAGGTTCAGTGCCAGCACCGCGTTCCGCTTCTGCACGGCCGCACCGGTATATCGCGTCATCAACGGTGCTTCAGCTTCGTCCTGAAACACTGGAACGTCCATTCCGAACGCCGCCCGATACCACTTCCAGGCAGCCTCTACGTTGCTCACTCCGACGCCGAGCTGTTGAATTCCGCTTATGATGTATGCCATAGACCGTTAATATACGTCCGAATCACGCAGATGCGGAGCTCCGATCATCGAGGTGGCGGTCCATCATAGGCACAGACACGAACAGGAACATCAGAGTCATTGCCGCAGGTCCAAGAATGCTCCACAGGGGTGCACCGCCGGAAAGAGATGCGGCCCACAGCCCCCACCAGAAGAGAATCTCGCCCATATAGTTCGGATGCGAAATTGAACCCCAGATGCCGGTCTGAAGCAGTCCGCTCTTCCCGGTCCGCCGAAACTCAGCAAGCTGGCGGTCTGCAACGGTCTCCATAATGACTGCGACGATCATTACGAGCACGCCGCCACTGAGTGCCACCCATGAGGCGGACGAGCCAAGTGCCCCTGAAGTGAGGCCGTCAATGAAGTAGTACAGCGGAATAAGTCCCAGGAACACCTGGACGGTCGGAAACAGATGGATACCGAGCAGATCAACAGGTACATCGAACCGGTTAAAGCGGCTCTTCAGCATCGCGTAACGCCAATCCTCGTCGCTCGGGCCCTTCCAGCGCCGGACCCAGTTCCAGGTCAACCGCAACGCCCAGATAAACAGGAGTCCGAGCACAAGCACGAGCGCAAGCTGCTCACCGGGACTCCACGAGGAAGCAGGGGCGGTCAACAGCCAGTACACGGCAATCGCCGGGGGTGTGACACTCCAGTACGGGTCATAAAGGCTTGAGTTGCCGCTTATTCGACTGAAGATGAACACAATGAACGTTGCCACCAGATCTGCAGCCAGTGCCGCTACCAGCGGCGTGGAGAAAGAGAACACGATGGTAGTCACCAGTCCACAGGCGAACGCGAAGATATAGAGTCCGCTTATCGCAAGAAGCGCACGAGTTCGCTGAATGTCACGCCCCACGGCCAAGCTCCATTGCGACTGCCTGCAGCTGCTCGATTGTGTAGTCGAGCTCTTCCCTTGTGTGCGCCGCGCTTACCTGCATGCGGATGCGCGCGGTTCCTTTCGGGACTACCGGATAGCTGAATCCAATTACGTACACCCCTCTCGCCAGGAGCAGATCCGCCATCTCATGTGCCAATCGTGCCTCCCCGAGCATGATAGGGACAATCGGGTGGGTGCCTTCAGGGACCTCCAGACCGATCTTTCGAACCGCCTCTCTGAAATAGCGCGTATTCTCCTCGAGCCGATCTCTCAGCGCCGTATCGGCCTCCAGCAGATCGAGTGCAGCGATCGACGCGGCAACGATCGGTGGGGCTACGCTGTTGGAGAACAGGTACGGGCGCGAACGCTGTCTCAGCAGCTCGACAATCTCCTTTCGTGCCGCCGTATAACCGCCGGTGGCTCCGCCGAGTGCCTTGCCCAACGTTCCGGTGAGAATATCGATACGGCCCATGACGTCGTGGTGCTCATGGGTTCCCCTTCCCGTCTTTCCCAGAAAACCGACCGCGTGGCAGTCATCTACCATAACAAGAGCGTCATATCTGTCGGCGAGATCGCAGATACCGCGAAGATTCGCGATGGCCCCATCCATGGAAAACACCCCGTCGGTTGCGATCACCCGCGTCCGCGCGTCGCGCGCCTCCTCCAGTCGTGCTTCCAGGTCGCTCATGTCGGAGTTCCTGTACACATAGCGCTTTGCCTTGCAGAGCCGCACTCCGTCAATGATGCTCGCATGATTGAGCGCATCGCTTATAATTGCATCTTCGGGCCCAAGGACGGTCTCAAACAACCCGCCGTTTGCGTCAAAGCACGAGGCGTACAGGACGGTATCCTCGAATCCGAGAAACTCCGACAGACGCCGTTCCAGCTCCTTGTGAATGGTCTGGGTGCCGCAGATAAAACGAACTGAGCTTAGCCCGAAACCCCATCGGTCGAGACTCTCACGAGCTGCATCCACAATGTCGGGATGATTGGAGAGCCCCAGATAGTTGTTTGCGCAAAAGTTGATGACCCGTTCACCATCGCTCACGGTGATGGAGCTGTCTTGCGGGCTGGTAATGACCCGTTCATGCTTGTAGAGACCCGCATCCTGAATTTCCCCAAGCGTTTCCCTGAACCGTTCTTGCGCTGAACCGTACACGTTCGCCTCCTCTCTCGATTGTAGCGTCACGTGACTGCGGAGGCAAACCGGGATCAGAACAGGAGGGCCAGCGTCACGTTGACGAGCACCGTTGTTCCCATCACCAGGTAGCCGACGGCGTCACTCTGTTCTGCCGGCTCCTGACCTGATCGGCTCACAATGGCCTGCGCCCCCTCCTGATCTGCTCGCTCATTCAGGCCGGCAGCCGGGCCGTGTGGAGAGGAAATCTGCTGGGGAGGATAAATGTCCAGGAGGATGGTATCGATGCTCTCGATGAGTGCGGCAGCACGAACACGCTTGCGAGCGTCGAGGACGCGTTCAAAGTAGAAAAACAGCCGGGCAATGACCCCTCCAAATGCGCCCGGCAGACGAAGATCCGGGCGCACGGCAAACAGCGAGATAAAAACAAGGCCTACAATGGCGAACCCCTTCATCAGCCCCTGTTCAAGTGCGCCCCTGGTGATTGGCCAGGGGCCGATCTCAACGAGCACCTGCCCCACCGGGGTCAGGAGATTGAACACGGTGATAGAGCTCACCATTATCACAAAGTATAGCCAACGGATTCGCTTGCCGGCGAGGACGGCGAGCAGGGCAAAAAACAGCACCTGGGTAAGGCGAATCCAGAGGACGCCCTGGAAGAGAAAGGCGACTATGGTGATGGCGCCGGCAACGAAGATATCGCGAGCGCTGGTGTGGGCAGCGAGACGGTTTGGTCTACGCTTGCGCATGCAACTGTTCCTGAACCTGCTGCAACCAGATCGACCGCTTTGAGAGTCGCTCAGCAAAGATTCCAACCACAACGCCGCTGGCTACCCCGAGCCCAAGAAAAACCGGAGCAATGACCCAGGCACTCTGCCCAAAAATATAGGTAACCGAAAGCGTGATCTGGACGACGTTACTGGCGAGTGCGCCGAACACACTCACTCCCACAAGCGAAATCCACCGGTGTCCGGCCCGGTGGGCAAGAAGCATCATAAGCGCGCTCGCAAGGCTCCCGGCAACGGAAAAGAGGAATACGTAGCTGGCGAGGGTTCCATTCACCAATCCCTGGCCCACCACTTTCAGCAGGACCAGCAGCAGTACGTATTTCGGGGCAAAAATTCCCAGACTGATCAGTACAGGGATGTTCGCGAGTCCCAGACGAAAGAACGGCACCGGCTTGGGAATCAGGTACTCGATTGTGGAAAAGAAGAGGCACAAAGCCCCAAAAAATGCTATGACATCGAGACGTCTTTGCTCAAGCGAGCGTTCACTCATCACGGTATACTACCGTTGCTGGAACGTGGTGTCTAACCCTGTCCGTTCGTCTTGACTGCCGTGCGCAACGGTGATTGACTGATGGAGAGGTGACTATGTTCACGCACGCCAGGGATCTTGAAGGGTTGCAGATAGCAGCTGAGGATGGAGAGATTGGTCAAGTCACCGATCTCTACTTCGATGATACTGCATGGGTGATCCGCTACCTCGTGGTATCCACCGGTTCGTGGTTGTTCGGCAAGAAAGTTCTGATCTCACCCAATTCGGTGGAACGGATCGACTGGTCGTCCGGTTGCCTCCGGGTAAGGCTGAGCCGGGAGCAGGTCCGAGAGAGCCCGGATATTGACACCGACCGCCCCATCAGCCGCCAGCAGGAGGCGGACTACCACCTCTACTACAACTTCCCTCCCTACTGGGGCGGCGTTGCCCTCTGGGGACGGTACGAGCATCCGGGCAGCGAGGCCGACAGCAGCGACCGCGAGGCTACTCATCAGGACCGATCTTACGGCTCCCGTTGGGACAGCCACCTGAGAAGTGCAAAAGAGGTTCGTGGGTACCGGATCATTGCGATCGATGGAGAGGCGGGTCACGTGGATACTTTTCTCGTCGAGCCGGCAACCTGGGCCATCCGCTACATACTGGTGAACACGGGAAGCCGGCTCTCACGGCATGAGGTAGTGTGTACCCCCAAGCTTGTGGACAGGGTAGTCTGGGCCGATGCCGTAGTGACGGTCAATACCTCGCGAAACTTGATGGAGACCGCTGCGGAGTACGTTCCGGACTCTGCGTTCTCCCGGGAAGATGAACAGAGACTGTTCGAGCACTATTCGGTACACCCGTACTGGGAGCAGGAGTAACCGCATGTTTGGAGCCCGACCCAGTTTCGGTTTAGCTCTCGGCGGTGGCGCTGCGCGCGGACTTGCCCACATAGGCGTGCTGAAAGTGCTGGCAGCCAATGATCTGGAGCCTGATATGGTCTGCGGCACGAGTGCCGGAAGCATTGTCGGCGCCCTGTACGCGGGGGGCTTCAGCTGGGAAACGATTCTGGAAGTGGTTCGCACGTTGGACTGGGGGGATCTGGTCAGGCCCGTATTCCCGCGTATGGGACTTGTGAACGCAGACGGCCTGGAAAAGCGGCTGGACGAACTGCTCGGCGAGCTCACCATAGAGCAGCTGGATATCCCGTTCTGCGCGGTGGCAGTGGATCTGATGGCGTTCGAACAGGTGGTTTTCTGCGAAGGCCCGGTGGCACTCGCCGTCCGGGCAAGCTGCAGTATTCCTGGCATATTCGAGCCGGTGATGCAAGATGATCGGGTACTCGTTGATGGCGGTATCCTCAATGAGACACCGATTGATGTGGCCAAAAGCATGGGGGCGGACGTTGTGCTTGGCGTGGACCTGAACGCAGATCTTGAACAACCCCGCAAGCCTGAGAACATCTTTCAGGTCCTCATGACCTCTTTCGCCGTCATGTCACGCCGGGTGCAGAATAAGAGTGATCCACAGCAGCGTGTCCTGATTGCGCAGCCGGAGCTGGCAGCCTATAACTACCACGACCTGAAGAAGGTTGACGCACTGATAGCCGGAGGAGAGGCAGCCGCGGAAGAGCTACTCCCACAGCTGAAGAAGCTGTTGCGGCGGTAAGATGAGCGCGGCGGGATTCGAACCCACGACCTCTGCCTCCGGAGGGCAGCGCTCTATCCAGCTGAGCTACGCGCCCGCAGAATTGGAATCTATTCCCATGTGTGACCCCTGTCAAGGTTGACAGAGGCTCCCGGTGTCCAGAGATTCCGCAGTCTATGAAGCTAACCGCCAAGACAGCCCCCACCCTGCTTCGCTTTGTGGGACTCGCAATGATCGTAGGAACACTGGCCTGGGAGATTGTCGAGCGGGTGCTCGCTCTCACCGGTGTGAATCTGAGTCTCAGCGTTGGACCGGTCGGGTTCGATATAGGAGTGCTTGCGCTCTGGCTCATGGTGAATCCTGGCTCCCTGCTCGCGATCGTGCCGGGAGTGCTGCTGTTCAGGAGAGTTTGAAAGTTGGGTAAAAACGCTTCCGCCGCAAGCCGGGTCATTCTGGCCTCTGCCAGTGCCAGGCGTCGTGAGCTGCTTGAACAGATTGGCTATGCCACTGAAGTAGAAGCGCCCGACATAGACGAGCAGGCTATCCGTCACCCTGATCCGACAACCCTTGTTCAGTTGCTCGCGAGCGCCAAGCTGCGCGCGGTATGCGCCCGGCCCGGCAGTTCGGCACACCGCGCGCCGGAGGTTCCAGTGATTGCAGCTGATACGGTGGTGCTCTGCGGGGAGAGGATTCTCGAAAAGCCGAGCTCGGAATCCGACGCGCACTCAATGATCAGTTTGCTCTCCGGACAGACCCATCAGGTACTCACCGGTGTCGCGGTACGGCTCCCTGGCCGACCAAAGCCCATAGTGCGCTACGCGGAGACCCACGTGACATTTGCAAAGATGAGTAAATCCGAGATTGCGTGGTACATCTCCACCGGTGAATGGCGCGGCGTAGCCGGCGGCTACCGAATCCAGGACGGCGCATCACGCTTCATCACCACCATCAGCGGTTCATACAGTAACGTGGTAGGGTTGCCGCTGCACCTTATTTACTCTATCCTTAGGAGCTAACAGATTCAGCGCTCTGCTGGATCTGAAATCTTCCGTCCAAAACACATACGATGCCCATCGGGTAATCTGGACGAGAATCAGCGAAGGGGCGTCTCGACACACGAGACGCGTAGGAGGGAACGTGGCAGTAGTGACCATGAAGAACCTGCTTGAGTCAGGTGTACACTTCGGTCATCAGACCAAGCGGTGGGACCCGCGGATGAAGAAGTTTATCTTCGCCGAGCGGAACGGGATCCACATCATCGATCTGCAGAAGACTATCGTCTGCATCAAAGACGCGTACGACGCAGTCCGCCGTGCCGTTGTCAGTAACAAGTCGGTGCTCTTTGTTGGCACCAAGAAGCAGGCCCAACAGGCCGTCCAGAGTGAAGCTGAGCGTTGTGGCATGTTCTACGTGAACAACCGCTGGCTTGGCGGGATGCTCACTAACTTTTCCACGATCAAAAAATCTCTGCTGCGTCTGAAGAAGATCGACAAGATGGAGATTGACGGCACGTTCGAGAGTCTCACCAAGAAAGAGGTGGCAAGACTAAACAAAGAGCGCGCGCGGCTGGAGAAGAATCTGGGTGGCATTAAGGACATGAAGGAGCTTCCCGGCATCCTGTTTATCATTGATACCAGGAAGGAACAGATTGCCGTGGCTGAGGCACGTCGCATGGGAATTCCCATTGTCGCAGTCGTTGATACCAACTGTAATCCTGAGGGTATCGACTTTCCCATCCCCGGAAATGACGATGCTATTCGCGCAATCACGCTATTCACCCAGATTGTCGCCAACGCCGTGATTGAAGCAGACAACGAGATTGGCCTGGAAGTTATTGAGAGCCTGCAGGACGAAGAAGAGACTCCGGTGGAGACCGCGGAAACGGAAACAGAGACTACTGAGGCCGAGCCGCGTGAGGAGGAGATCGTCACTGCCCCGCTGGCGACCGCTGTCGCGGAGAAAGACAGCGAGAGCGAGACGGAAGCGGAGAGCGACTCAGAGGTGTTCACGGACGAAGACTACTCCGAGTATCAGCCTGACGCGGAAGAGACCAAGGAGAAAGAACCGGAACTCGAAATTGAGGACCAGCTCGTTGACAAGGCCGGAATTGATGAGGATGAGATCCAGGAGGAGTAGCTCCTGATAGTATCGATCAATCGTGGAGGCAGGGATGGAGATAAAGGCAACTGACGTCAAGGAGCTCCGGCAGAAGACCGGAGCCGGAATGATGGACTGTAAAAAGGCGCTCACTGAGGCTGGGGGCGATTTCGCGAAGGCGGAGAAGATCCTCAAAGAGCTCGGGCTCGCCGCTGCAGCAAAGCGTGGCGGGAAGGCTACCAAAGAGGGTCGGGTGTTCACCCACGTGGGCGACACACGCGCGGCAATTGTTGAACTCAGCTGTGAAACGGATTTTGTTGCACGTAATGAAGACTTTGTAGCGCTTGGTCAGAGCATCGCGAAAGAGATGGCTGATACCGGGACGGCGGCGGAGAGTGCGGAGTTCGAAAGCCGTGTCCAGGACGCCATGACCACCATCAAAGAGAACATGGCGATAAAGCGTGGAGCAATCATGGACATTGGCTCCGGCGAGCTCGTCAAAGATTATATTCACGGGGATAGTGGAACAATCGGTGTGCTCGTGAAGATTCGAACGGAGAACGTGGAGATCCTTGGCAAAACGGAGGTTCAGAGTTTTGCGTTCGATGTAGCACTGCACGTGGCAGCGTTCCGTCCTACGTTCCTCTCTGCAGAGCTCGCAGACAAGAATTACGTCACTGAGCAGAAGGAAATTTTCATGGCTCAGGCCAAGCAGCTTGGAAAGCCCGAGAATGTGACTGAGGGCATCGCAAAAGGGAAGCTCAACAAGCATATGGCGGAGATCAGTCTTCTCGAGCAGGGCTTTGTCCGTGACGAGAAAACAAGCGTCTCAAAGACGGCTGAGAACATGGGCAAGAATCTTGGCGGGAAAGTTGACGTAGTGGACTTCACCTACTTCATGGTGGGAGAAGAGGCGTAGCGTATGGACAGCGTTATTAAGCAGACCGAAGAGAAGATGAAGAAGACCCTCGCGGCGCTTGAAGACGAGTTCAATACCCTGCGAACAGGGCGGGCATCAGCCTCCCTGTTCGATAAAGTTCGGGTCGAATATTACGGTAATCAGACCCCACTTAACCAGGTTGCAACGATCTCCGTGCCTGAGGCGCGCCTGGTCGTGATCCAACCCTGGGACAAATCTATTATTGGGGATATTGAAAAGGCGATCCAGAAGTCCGAGCTCTCTCTCAACCCTTCCAACGACGGCAAGGTGATCCGCATCAGCATTCCTCCGCTTACCGAGGAGCGCAGGAAGGAGTACGTGAAAATCGCAAAGAACATGGCGGAGCAAAGCCGTGTGAGCCTGCGAAACGTGCGGCGCGACGCAAATGATGAACTCAAGGCAGCCGAAAAAGACGGGGAACTGAGTGAAGATGAGCTGAAGCGGGGCGAAGATTCCGTTCAGAAGCTCACCGATTCTTATGTGGAGAAAATAAATGAGATCCTTGAGGCGAAAGAGAAGGAAATTCTCGAAATCTAATGGCGGATACCCCACCGAAAGAGATTGACCGAACCAGACTCCCTCAGCACGTTGCGATCATCATGGATGGAAACGGGAGATGGGCGGAGCGTCGCGGCCTTCCCCGTCGCAAGGGGCACCGTGAGGGGCTGACGGCGGCGAAGCGAATCGTAAAGTCCGCTCGCAAACTGGGCATCAGAGTTCTCTCTCTGTTCACTTTCTCAACGGAGAACTGGAAGCGGGCGGAGGACGAGGTCTCCTTTCTCATGGGGCTTATCGCTACGCATCTACGAAAGGAGTATGACTTCTACCGTGAGAACGCGGTTCGCGTGCTGCACAGTGGAGACATAACCCGTTTACCGGCGGAACTGCAGAGAGAGATCGCCTCAGTGACGCGCGACACCCGTGACCACGATGGGATCCAGGTGAATCTGGCCATCAACTACGGTGGGCGTGACGAGGTGATCCGCGCCGCCAACCGCTGGCTTGGGAACGGCGGGCGGACCGGTGAACTCACCCAGGAGGCACTTCGCCGTCACCTGGATCAGCCCGACCTTCCTGAGCCGGACCTGCTCATTCGCACCGGTGGAGAGAGACGCCTTTCGAACTTTTTGCTCTGGGAGTGCGCATACGCAGAGCTCTACTTCTCTGATGTTTTGTGGCCCGATTTTGATGAGCCGGATCTGCGAGACGCTATTTACGACTATCAGTCCCGAGACAGAAGATTTGGAGCGGTGGAATGCGCAACCTGACCGCTCGGGTCATTGTGTTCTTCGTGGGAATCCTGGTTCTCGCGCTGGTTATTCTGCTCGATCCATTTTCTAACCATGTCATAATCAACGCCATGGCAGTGGTGGTCTCTGCGCTCGGGGCAGTTGAGCTCTCGCGGCTGTTCTCGCGCAGCGAGGGCGGGTTCCAGGTGCACGGCGCGCTAATCCCGCTCATCGGCGGCCTTCTGCCGGCGGTACAGCTTCTGATCCTCTTTGGGCTTCTGCCCGGACATGCTCTCTCTCTGGCCATCCTGGCAGTTACATCACTGACGCTTCTTGTGCAGGTCGTTCGCCGCCCCCAGAGTGAGATTGCAAACAGTCACACGCAGATTGCAGGCGTGCTGTTGATTCTGGTCTATCCCGGGCTCTTTCTCACCTTCTTCGTACGGATCAGCGAGTTCGCAGCTGCAACTGCGCTGATAATGCTCTTTTTGGCGACTGTTTTTGCCGCTGACACCATAGCGTACCTCGCGGGGATGCTCTATCGCTGGATCAGACGTCTCAGGCAGCCCGAATGGCAGCCTACCGGCATTGTTCCGGCGAGTCCTAACAAGACGTTCGTAGGGTTCGTGGTAGGCTGGCTCGGCGCGATCGGAATCGCGGTTGCAGCGGTGGCTCTCTTCCCGCGCCATATGCCGGTCGCCCCGGTCATGGGGATCCCGATCGGCGCCGTTGTCGGGCTTTCCGCCATCATTGGTGACCTGGTGGAGAGCACCCTGAAGCGCAGTGCAACTCAGAAAGACTCCGGGGACCTCATTCCGGGCCGAGGCGGGATTCTGGACTCCGTTGACAGCGTGCTTTACGCCGCGCCCGCCTTCTACTACCTTCTGCAAATCATTCTATGATCGTATTAAATATTCTAATCGGCCTCGTTGGGCTGGGAATCGTTGTCTTTGTTCATGAGCTCGGCCACCTTATCGCTGCCAAGGCAGTAGGGATCGAGGTGGAAGCGTTCTCACTTGGCTGGGGACGAAAACTGGCAGGGTATACCTGGCGGGGAACCGAATACCGGATCAGTGTCTTCCCGGTGGGCGGATACTGCAAGATGAAGGGTGAACAGAGCTATGCCACTGCTCTGGAGAATAATGAGGATCGTATCCCGGAAGAGCCTGGGAGTTTCTTCAGTGCAGCACCGTGGAAGAGGATAGTGACACTGCTCGCAGGCCCAGTTGCCAACCTGATGCTGGCCATGCTCATCCTCACCGTGATCTGGTGGATTGGTTTCTCCACCCAGACGTTCGAGAATCGGGTTGTGCTTGCCGCAGAGTACCAGGAATCTCCCGTCGGCTCACAGCCGTCACCAGCAGAACGCGCAGGCCTGCAGAGCGGGGACTACATTGTTACGCTCGGTGACCGCGAGGTAGAGACCTACACGGATATCCAGGAAACTGTGGCTCAGAACGCTCGCACCGAGCTTGATCTCATCATCCAGCGCAACGGCTCACGGATAGCAACTACCATCACCCCGGCTCTGGAACCGGAGACTGGCTCCGGACGAATTGGTGTGTTTGCCTGGGTTGACCCGGTGATCGCACAGGTAGAGGCAGGATCCCCGGCAGATCTTGCCGGCCTCCGCGCGGGCGACCAGATTGTCGCAATCGCCGGCAGTGATACGCCGCACTCAATCGCCGTTGGCGAAGCCCTGTCAGCCGCCACGCCGCCCGCGCAGCTCTCCTACCGGCGCAACGGATCAGTACTCCAGACGAGCGTACAGCCGCGAGAGAACGGCATGATCGGCGTCGCGTTCCAGACGATTACGATTGAAACTCCGGAGCTTTCCCTCATCCAGGCGGTTGGCCGCGGTGTGGAGGAGAGTTTCCGTATTTTGACTCTCAATGTTCGAAGCCTTCGCCTGCTCTTTCAGGGGGTACAGCTACGAAGCGCGGTGGCCGGCCCGGTTCGCATCAGCTATTTCATTGGTGATGTTACCACGAGCGGTTTCGCGGTCGGGATAGGGGAAGGCCTTCGGTCACTGTTTAATTTCCTTGCACTACTCTCCGTCGTGCTGTTTTTCATGAATCTTCTGCCTATCCCGGTGCTTGACGGGGGCCAGATAGTGTTGAGCACTATCGAATGGGTCCGAGGACGGGCGGCACACCCACGCACCGTCCAGCGTTATCAGACCGTCGGTGCGGTTATAATCTTTGCATTGCTCTTTTTTGCGATCTTTGGTGATATTCTGTTTATTGCCGGCAGATAAACGAGGGAACCTGTGTTTGCGAAGCGATTATCAGCGGCCGTGATACTGCTCATAGGGGCACCTTCACTCTTTGCACAGGCTTTCGTCACGGTGAGCATAGGCCACGCGGAGAGAGTCAACGAGATTGTCATGCATCCAGAGCTCCCCGTGGCGTTCAGTGCAGGGGACGATGGACGCGTTCTTCGCTGGGATCTCCCGCTCGGGGGTCTGGTTCAGCAGACACAGCTTGCCGACGTGCCGATAGAGCTCTTGGCGCACCATCCGAATCGCAATCAGATCACGGTCTTTGCTCGCGAACGGCTCGGTGGCGGACGGCTCATTGGCTGGGATTGGGATGCAGAGACGATTCTTTTCAACCAGGCAATCGACGGCACCCCCAGGCTCATTCGGTACTCTCCTGCCGGAACGTTTCTGGTTGTAGCCACGAACGACTTTGACAGTCTGAGGTTCTACTCCTCCCAGACCGGCAACCAGCGCGACCTCCTTGCTGAAGGGTTCGGCTCCGTCTCATTTGTCCAGATCGCGCGTAGCGAGCGCAACATACTCACCTACATCCCTTCGCGGGGTGAGTTCATCTACTGGGAATTGCAGACCGGCCGGGAACTGCAGGTTGTTCAGACAGAACGACGAGTCGATGGGCTGACGCTCATTGATACGGAAAACCAACGACTGCTTGCCGGCTTTACCGACGAGGCTATTGTTGTCCTGGATAATCTGACCGGCGTGGTAGAGGCGCGATTTCCCCTCTCACCTGTCCTGGATCTGACATACTCACCTGAAACCGATACTCTCTATGCTCTCACCGAGCGATTTGGAGATCGGACGGTGCGGGGCTTCCGCTACGCGAACGGTCGACTGCGCCAGACCTCATACCGGGGCGAGCGTGTGGGCACAGAATCAGAGATAATCTCCGCAGTAGAGAACCATCCAACGCATGCACTGCTTTCCGGAGCAGAAGACGGCTCAGTGGAAATCTACACTGAAACGACCGGACGTCCCACCGTCCTGGGAACGGCCGACTATCTGCGTGTGGAAGATCTTGCGTTCGTCGGCAACGCCCTCAATGTTGCTGCGGGAGATCGAGTTATCAGCTTTGCGAGTGACCTCTTCACCCGAATCGAGGGGGGTGACCGGGCAAGCATCCAGATGAACTTCCTGAACGACACCACCACCGTTGTACCAGATGTCTCTCGTGCCCGGTCGGCCGTAGATGGTCAGACTCTGGTGGTCTGGGAGAGCGGTTCGCAAACCGTCTGGCGCCTCGACGAAGAACTGGTACCGGAGCTTACCTTTGACGCAGCGGACTCGGCAGCTGTCTCGAGGGTGCGGCCTACCAAAGATGGGCTTTTGGTTCTCTTCCGCGATGGCCTGATAACCCTGCTGGATGAGCAGTTTGAGACACGGTTCGAGTATCGCAGTAGCGGTGTTCAGGATGCCGTCTGGGATCCTGACATCGGCCTGGTCATTGCACAGACTCAGGGCTCGCTGTTCGGTTCTTCGATCATAGTGGTGGATCCGAATACCGGGGAGACGGTGCCCTTGCAAACAGGCGCATTTCTCACCCGGTCTCTCGCAATCGACAGCGCCAGAGACGTCGTGTATGCCCTCGCGCTCGTGGGGGACCAGAACAGCGCGACTGCACAGATCGTGCGCTACTCCGGCCGCGGCCTGCGTCAGAACTCGGTACTCTTTCGTGGCGAGGGCGGCCGAACCGCCGGCGAGATCGTATGGGATGAGTCAACACAGACACTGTTTACAACGCTTTCCACCGGCAGGGTTACCGGTGTGGACGGAGGACTGGAAGGTGTGGTTGCTGAAACATCCCGACAACCGGTTCGTGCCGCTCCAGGAGAACGAATTCTCGCCACCGGCAACGCCGACGGAACGGTGTCACTTTTCTGGAAAGAGTCAGGGCGCCATTTGGCGGATATCATTGTATTCCCGGATGGATGGATCATCACTGCAGGCAGGGGCTATCTCACCAGCAGCCGCGGACTTGAGCGCTACCTGACGGTTGTGCCGCTCAACGAAAGTGCCCGTCCGGCTACACTCGATGAACTTGAACTCAATCTGCCCCTACTGATCCGACCTGACTTTTGAGACCGCTTCTGCAACGGCATCTTGAACCTCCGCCTCGTACTCGCTATCCGTACTGCGGGCGTACAGTCGTCCAAGAAGATTGACGCGATACCGCGGGCGAACACTGTTCAGCGCATATGCGGCCATATCGAGAATTTCGTCCTCACTAACCGCCTCAATACCGTCACCAAGCTGACGTTCGAGCTCATTGAGCACGATGCGCTCGGCCTCATTGACCAGATCATCAAAGTTATACCGATCCTGAAGAGCCATCGGTTACCTCCCTTCCTCTTCAAGCGACTCAAATCGTGTGTACTTTGGCACAAATGCAATGCGCACCGTACCTACCGGACCGTTTCGCTGTTTGGCTACAATCAACTCAGTCTCCACATTGTTCGCGTGCTCGGGATCCTCGGCACCTTCACCCCGATTTCTGTGAAGAAAAATCACCACATCCGCATCCTGTTCAATGGAGCCTGACTCCCGGATGCTCGAGAGTGTTGGCCGCTTACCTTCCACGTCTCTTGTTACCTGACTAAGCGCAACAACGGGGATTTCAAGCTCACGGGCAAGCGCTTTTAGAGACCGCGAGATCTCAGCAATCTGCTCGTGACGGGGAAGATCGGCGTGATCATTGTTTATGAGACTGATGTAGTCCACGAAGATGATCTTCACATCGTGCTGGCTCTTCATCCGTCGCGCCTGGGCACGCAGATCGAGCAGACGCATACCCGGCGTGTCGCTGATCCACAGCGGGGCCTCATAGATGGCGCCGGCAGCGTCGGTAAGATTCTTAAAGTCCGCAGGACGCAGCATGCCGGTTCGAATCTTCTGGCTGCTGATACGAGCCTCACTCGCGATCAGCCGCTGCATGATAGCCATATCACTCATCTCGAGAGAGAAAAAGCCGGTTGCCGTTTGACGATGAATAGAAATGTTTGCCGCCATAGTCAGCGCCAGTGCAGTCTTTCCCACCGATGGACGAGCACCGATAACAATAAACTCACTGTTCTGAAATCCGGATAACATCTTGTCGAGGGCGGGAAACCCCGCTGGTACGCCGGTGTAGTCATCTCGCGTACGATAGAGCTTCTCTATCGCCTCTACGGTCTGTTTGACAATGTCACGGGCCTGCTTGAAACCACCAGTATGCTGCCCTTCAGATATCTCGAAGATCCTGCGCTCAGCCTCTTCAACGATCTCTCGGGCGGGGACGCCATCGCGTTGGGCGTCGGCAATGATCTCGTAGGCGGCCTTGAGAATGCGCCGCCGCATGCTCGTTTCACTGACAATGCGTGCGTAATACTCAATGTTCGCACTGGTGGGAACTGCAGAGGTAAGCGAAGAGATGTATGAAACCCCGCCGACCCGTTCCAGCTCATTGTCGGCCTTAAGAGCTTCGGTGACCGTGATGAGATCTATCGGTTCCGTTCGTTCCCAGAGATTGAGGACGGTCCGATAGATGGTACCGTTCGCGCTTCTATAGAAGTCGTCCGCGTCAAGAAAGGAGAGTATCCGGCCCAGCGCATCGGTATCGAGCATGATCGAACCGAGTGTCGCTGTTTCCGCCTCAGGACTGTGAGGCGGAACACTGTCCTTCAGGGGCCCTTGGGACATGGGCTATCAGGTGGTCTCTTCGCTCTCAGATGCCGCATCGTCCTCCGGAACAACGGGGGTCTGTGAAGCTACCTCGGCGGTAGCCGCGCCTTCCGGGTCCACCTCCGTGTTTTCACCGGTTGACGCCGGCTCAGCAGTCGATTCGGCAGTCAATTCAGAAGACGGCTCAGCACTCGTGGCCTCTGCGGTCTTGCCGCCAACGGCTCGCACATCCACCCGAAGCTCAGCCTCTTCATCACCGTAGAGGCGAATGCGAACGTATGCGGTACCGGTTGTCTTGATCGTCTTGTCCGGGACATCAATGCGCTTTCGCTCTACATCTATACCCTTTGCAGCCAGCGCGTCGGCGATCGTAGCACTGGTGACCGAACCGAACAGACGGCCGCGGTCACCTGCGGGCATTGTTATCTCAAGCGGCTCGTTCTGGAGTCTGCTCTTGATGCTCTCTGCCTGCGCGCGCTTCTGCGCACGCCGATTCTCGATAGTTTCACGACGATTCTCAAGTAAGGCGAGAGCTTGCCGCGTGTACGGAAGCGCAAGCTGTCGCGGTATAAGGTAGTTCCGCGCGTAGCCGCGGGCCACATCAGTGATGTCGCCCTCTTCCCCGATGTTCGGGATATCCTGGTTAAGTATGACCTTCATCTGTATCCTCGCTCCCTTCAAAGCGATGGTAGGTTATCCAGATCTCGGAAAGACCAAGAACCGGTATACCAACCGCTATCGCTACTCTCAGGCCGGGTATCAACAGACCCAGCACGAATCCACCGGCAAGCAGCAGCCGGATCCGTTGGTCTCCGCCGCGCCTCCCAACCAAAAACAACAGTACCGCTATCCCCTGGACAGCGTATAGTACCATTGACCCAAGCGCCACATTCCAGGCAACAACCGCCAGCCAGGAAATGTCTGCGATCGTGACCAAAACCACCGCCGACCAGCCCGCGATCAAAACCCACACCCAGTTTACCGGTACGGAAAAGCGCGTGAGCGTATAGCCCGCAATCTCTTCCATAATCGGGTTTCCCTCAGGAAGCGGAAACCGCGTCCGAAACGCCACCAATGACCCCGCCCACCAGTTTCCCAACAGGAGCGCAACATACCCCGGCAGGGTGCCACGCGCCAGCACTCCGAGCGCCTGGGAACTGAGCGCGATTATCTCTTCGCGCGAGGCCTCTACCTGCGCGAGCAGCTCGGGGCGCCGCGAGATCTGCAGCGCCACATACTCTGCCCAGAGCGCCTGCCCGGCTGCGACAAAAAACACACCAAAGACCACCGACGCCACCAGCGAAGCAAGCCCTGCCCGCTCACACACTCGCAGCCTGCGGCCGTGAATACGTGGCAGCGAATGACTGTTCATAATAAACAGCCCGATCACAAACGCCAGCGCGATCGAAGAACCGACAAAATGTACGGCCGGCGAAAGAGCCTGATCCATACGGCTCATCTCAACAACGCCGATGAATGCCGTTGCCGCCACAACCAGCACCGAACTGCTTAGGCCGCCGAACTCACCGTGCCGAATCCAGGCCAGCTGTAACGGTATCAGGAAGACGAGCGAAAAAAGTTCGAGTCGGAACAGGACCACAGCTGCAGCGGCCAATCCGATCAACTCTATCCGGTACGCCCGTGGTCTCCCGGCGTTCACGGTCAGCCCATGGGCAGGAGCCCAATTGCCCGAGCCCGCTTGATCTCCTGAATGAGACGGCGTTGATTTTTCGCAGAGGTGCCGGTGATGCGCCGCGGAAGGATTTTGCCCTTTTCGGTCACAAAACGACGCAGGATCTCGGGACGCTTGTAGTCGATCGTAAGGTTCTGTGTCTTGATCTTATCGATCTTCTTGCGGAAATAGACCCTGCCGCCGCGACCTCTTCCACCGCGGTCGTCTCGTCC
>CAZREG010000009.1:66088-72201 GCA_964599075.1 uncultured Spirochaetaceae bacterium
CCGCGGTCATCCCTGCCGCCGCCATAACTCGATCTTGTATCTCTCTGTTCGTCTGACATCGTATCCTCCTGGGCCTAGAACGGCACATCATCCTCAAAATCGCTTCCCCCATAGTCCTGAGAGGGTTGCGGGGAACGGTCGCCTGGATCTGAACGCCCGGCATTACCGCCTGTGGAACCACCGCCACCTGATCCACCGAGCAGGTTGAGCTCGTTGACGATAACCTGCACTCTGCTGCGCTTCTGACCGTCGGACTCCCAGCGGTCCTGGCGAAGCACACCTTGCACCCCGACCTGCTGCCCCTTGGTGAGATAGCGCTGCAGAGCCTCTCCACGACGACCAAAGAGCACGCAGTCAAAGAAACTGGCCTCCTCCTGCCATGAGTCGCCTTGCTTACGAGAGTAGTTGTTGGCAATTGAAAACTTGCAGATTGCAGTCCCCGTGTTGGCGTACGTCATTTCAGCGTCCCGGGTCAATCGACCAACAAGCACAACGCTGTTGATATCCGTTGCCATTTAGCTCTCCTGGCGAACCATCATGAAGCGCAGCAGCTCATCAAACAGCCGCACAGCGTCCTCAACCTGGTGTGCTTTTTCGGGGTCCATTTCAACGACAAAGTAGAAGTAATGGGCTTGATTCTGGTCTTTGATTGGATAGGCAATTGTCCGCTGCCCCATATCCTCTTCTTTGGTTACGGTGGCCCCCAGCTTGATAAGCTCGGCGCGGACGGCGTCCTTGCCACGCTGAAAGACTTCGTCTTCAACGCGAAAGACGCACATAGCTTCATACGTGCGCATAGTCCCTCCTTATGGACTAGTGACCATCCGCTTAACTCCGGATAGTAAAGAGGTCCACCGGAATATAGGGATGCCCGCTATCTCTGTCAAGCACATAGCTCGACGAGCCGATCATCAAAAATGATGGCTGCCAAAGTCAACTACGGTGACAACCTGTTTTATATCATTGCGCTCAGCAGAAGCTTGCGGGCGGGCCTCCAGCTCGAGATAGACCCCGATTACTTTCGCTCAAAGATGCTGGACGATCTCATCTTTCTCCACCGAACGCTTGAAAGTCTGCATGAGACACTTCATATCAACACGTTTCTGATAGACCGAAACGAACACCTGCGCGAACTGATGCGAGCGAAACGAGGGTTCGCGGATCTGCTGAGCGAGATCCTGAATGACGAACTGCCGTTCGCACGGCACCTCGCCGAGTTCCGGGCGAAGTTTACCGGAATCCGTGAGCAACACGTTGGTGATCTGGCAGATATCCAGGCATCCATGAACAACACTCACCACACCGATGAACCGCAGAATGTGGTGAGTGAAGACGAGTACAAGTTCCTCTTTCAGCAGTCCCAGGAAGAGGCTGAGTAGTTACCGGTCCTTTCTCTCGGAGACCCGCCTCTCCATAATCTCTATCAGTTCAGCAAGCTCCATACGCGAGTAGTGATCACTTCGAAGCGCGGTTGGATCCACATGGCCCCAAGCGGCAAGACGGCACGAAAGGCCCGGATTACCGGAGCACTGCAGGTCTGCCGCATGGTCATCCACAAAGATTGCCTCCGTCATTCCTCGTGAGCTCATCACACTCTGAATGATCGAGACTTTCGAGCGACTGACGGGGGTGGATACACGATCGGCGGGCCATTCGATACCCCACCCGCGGAGAACACGAAGGATAAACTCTTGTCGCTTGGTACTCACGATCCAGACCGACGGGTCGTGCGCCAGTGCGGAGAGCGGCTCACGAATGCCGGGGTATGCGGAGTGGAGGTCCAACCACCGTTCCAATGACTGTTCCACGAGCTGCTCCCGAACCGTGTACAACAGCGCCCGGTAGGTTGCAAGGTGCTCGGCGCCTGCTCGCTCCACAGCGGCGTCAAAATCGGCCTGATTTCTAATGGGGACACCATCCATGATGAGTGCGTGGAGGAGCAGGTAGTCTTCGCCACGGACTATGTATGGTCGGTACTCCCGGAAGAGCCTGTAGTCCTGGATACGGACTGAAGTTGCACGCTCGCCGCGGTACCGCTCGAAAAAAGCAATCCATGAACTAACATAGCACTCGGAAACGGAGTCGCAGAGAACGCCGTCAAAGTCAAGAAAGAGACCGGTTTGCACAGTCTCATTATAGGCTCGATTGCCCGGAGTGTCACGAAGCCCGTGGGCTCTGCATTGTCCGCCCGACCTCAGAGAGTTTGACTGTGGCTGAACGGCTCGATAGGCTTCTCGCGTGGGAAGCAGCGGGGCGCGAGTTGAACAGATAATCGAGTTCCTCAAGACAAGCGGCTGGGTGCGAGAACCTTTTGATGTATCGTTTCTCGCCGCCGGTGAGTACAATGAGAATTATCGCGTCACCGGCGCAGAGACAGACACGGTATTTCGGATCAATCACGGTACCCAGCTTGGTATCGAAAATCAGATGGAATATGAGTTTCGCGTGCTCGAGGCGATCTCATCAAGCGGCGTCACACCGCGCCCGCTTCGTCTCTGCAAACGACACGAGCTCTTTCCGCGCGGAGCAATGCTCATGGAGTTCCTGCCGGGGCGAGCGCTTGACTACCGCAAGGATCTTGAGGGGGCAGCGCGCTGCCTTGCAGCGGTCCACTCCGTGTCCGCTCCGGATAGCCTGATTGAGCAACGAAACCCGGTGGCCGATATTCTCCGCGAGTGTAACGGGTTACTCGCTCGCTACCCGTCTCACCCGCGATCCGGGCTGCTGCCGCGGATCCGCCGCTATGCGGAGTTCGTGGAACAGCTGAGTAAACAGCCCGAAGCGGACTTCAGCGACGAACCGGTGTGCATCACCAACACGGAAGTCAACTCAGGGAACTTTCTGGTGGACGATCGAGTCGTCCGGCTGGTGGACTGGGAGAAGGCAGTGGTCAGCTATCGCTATCAGGACCTCGGACACTTTCTGGTACCCACCACCACCCTCTGGAAGACCGATGTCGTACTGGATGCAGACGCCCGACGCCATTTTCTGGAACACTACTGGCGAATAGCGCATCCTCCGGTGTCCTTCGCCCGCCTTGATGCGCGAACCCGAACACTGGAGAAGACAATCCTGCTCCGCGCCTACAGCTGGTGTTACATGGCTACCGCTGAGTACGCCTCGGGAAGCCGTGCCCTGACAAATGAGCAGACGCTGTCTATCATGAACTACTACCTGGACAACATTGATCGGTATCTGGGAGTTTAGATGAAGCCGCTGATGAGCCTCGTAATACCGGTCTTCCGGGAGCCGTTGCTGATTGTCCGGCAGTTGCACTATCTGCGGACGTGTTCACGGATAGCGGAGTGTGAGATCATAGTGGTGGACGGCGACGATGGATCCTCGCTCACACCTTCGCTCACACCTACAGACGTGCTACCGCTCACCGTGGTCCACTCGCCACCGGGCCGTGGGGTGCAGCTCAATGCGGGAGCACGGCTTGCCGGAGGGGATGCGCTTCTCTTTCTGCATGTGGATACGATTCTGCCCAGGCGGTTCGTCAGCCTGGTACTCCATGCGCTCGCCCACCGGCCGGCCGGAGCGTTTGATCTGAGCATAGAGAGCACCCATCCGGTAGTTCGCCTTATCTCCTTTGTCGGGATGATCCGTTCGCGCATCACCCGTATTCCCTACGGAGATCAGGGGCAGTTCATTCGTCGGGATCTCTACGATCGAATCGGTGGATTTCCGCCCGTCCCTCTCATGGAGGACGTGGCGCTGATGGACGCAGTTCGTCAGGCGGGTGAACGAATCACCGTCATCCGTCGTCCGGCACGGACAAGCGACCGTCGCTGGCTCGCAGAGGGCGCAGTGAAAGCCACGCTCCGCAACTGGCGTCTTATGCGCTCGTACAGAAGCGGCGTTCCTCCAACCCGTCTGCAGTCGCGCTACCGAAGCCAGGTTGATCTGGACTCTACCGCTACACGGTTGATTCTCTTTCACCGATCGCTTCGCCTTACCGGAGTGAAGACGCGCCTGGCCGGTGAGCTGGGGGCCCCGATTGCGCTGGAGCTCTACTCCGCATGCCTGAGCATGCTCCGGCGGGAAGTCGACGCCTCCGGGATTCCGGCTATATGGTTCGTGGACGATCCGGACGCAGGCGCTGCGGTGCATCCACAGGCGATCCCGCAACACGGTGACACACTGTTCGCGCGGATGGAGGACGCTTTTACCCGTGTTTTCGCCACCGGTACCCAACGGGCAATCCTCATCGGCTCCGACATTCCGGCGCTCGACCGGAGGGCGCTCCGTCGGGCGGCTTCAGCGTTGCGCCATGCGGACGCAGTGCTTGGTCCAACGGATGACGGCGGCTACTATCTTATTGGATTTCACCGGTCGGCCTTCACTGAGGGATTGCTCGGCCCAGGCGAACCTGCGCAGCAGCCGGCTGCCCACACTATGAGCCGTATCCGTGACGCGGGACTGCGCCTGCTCACCCTGCCGGTCCTGCGGGACCTGGACACCGTCTCGGACCTTGCCCGTATTGTCGGTGAGTCCGACCGGAGATCAGAGCTCCACGCCGTGGTCCGCAGACGCAACATCAACCTATCCGTATACTAAAAGGCGTCTGCCCAGAAGAGAGGAGAGTTCATGCCCATTAGAAGAACCAAGATAGTCTGCACCCTTGGCCCGGCGGTTGATTCGGATGAAGGCGTTCGTGCGCTCCTGCACGCCGGTATGAATGTGGCGCGGTTTAATTTCTCACACGGCACACATGAGGAGCACAGAGAGCGACTTGCCCGGCTGCGCCGGGTCGCCGCTGATGAGCAGATTGCGGTAGCAAGTATGCTCGACACAAAGGGACCGGAGATCCGTACCGGCCGGCTTGAGGGCGACGCCGCTTTTGAGCTTGAAGCCGGCGCCCTGATAACCGTAACAACCGACGACGTGAAAGGCACTCGCGAGCGCATCAGTATCAGCTACAAACAGCTACCCCAGGAGGTGGTCGCCGGACAACACCTCTACGTCGCCGATGGCCTCATTGATCTTGAAGTCACTGAGGTGTCTGGAAATGACGTTCAGTGCATTGTTCGAAGCGGAGGGACACTCGGAAGCCGCAAAAACGTAAACATCCCGGGGGTGCGGGTGCAGCTTCCGGCGATCACGGAGAAGGACCGTAGTGACATTGGTTTCGCGATCTCCGAGGAGATGGACTTCATTGCCGCAAGCTTCATCCGCAAGTCCTCAGATGTGGATGAAATTCGCACGGTGGTGCGTGAGCACGAGAGCGAAATTCGCATCATTGCAAAAATTGAGGACCAGGAGGGACTGGACAACATTGCCGATATTGTTCGCATCAGTGACGGCATCATGGTTGCCCGTGGCGATCTGGGAGTTCAGCTCGCTGTAGAGGACATTCCACTGGCGCAAAAGCGTATCATCTCCCTCTGCAACCGGGAGAACAAGCCGGTCATCACGGCGACGCAGATGCTCGACTCCATGATCGAGAACCCGAGGCCAACGCGCGCTGAGCTCACGGACGTTGCAAACGCCATCTTTGACGGCACCGACGCGGTGATGCTGAGCGGCGAAACCGCCACAGGCGCCTACCCTGCCCGCGCCTGCCAGACGCTGGACCGCATTGCTCGGGCGGTGGAAACCAGTGATGAGTATCAGGAACAGAATCTGGGCCAGATCATCATCAAGGAGGAAAGCACGGATATAGGCTCAGCGATCGCCAAGGCCACCATCATCGTGGCGGCGGACGTGGAGGCGGCGGCAATTGTCGCGCCGTCGCTGCGAGGGAACAGCCCGCGGCTGTTGAGTAAACATCGGCCTGCCCAGGGAATCATAGCGGTCACAACTACCGAGCGCGTACAGCGGCAGTTGCTGCTCCACTGGGGCATTGTGCCGCTGATCAGCGAGGAGGTGCTGGACTCTGAGATGATGGTGCAGAACGCGATCAAGAACGCACTCTCTCGCGGCCTGATTACCTCCAGAGATCGGGTGGTCACCTGCGCAGGCATCCCTCTTCGAAGCGCCATTCCGCTTAACACCATCAAGGTCCATATCCTGGGCCATGTGTTGAATCGTGGTCACGATGGATTTGGACACAAGGTCACCGGCCGGGTGGTGAAGGCACACAGTGTAACCGAGGCGAAGCGTCTGCTGCG
>CAZREG010000010.1:0-69397 GCA_964599075.1 uncultured Spirochaetaceae bacterium
TGGGCTATATCCTGGAGGAGGATCCCCGGCCCGGCATCTTTCATCCCGAGCGTGCAATGGAGATCGGTGTCCCGCGCGGACCTCTGTGGGGCAGGCTGCAGCACGGCGCTCAGGTGACCCTTGATGACGGAAGGGTGATCAGGCCGGATCAGGTGATGGGTGGTGCGCGGAAGGGGCGAAAGTTCTCCTACGTAACGGATACCCTGCCGATCCGCTCCATTGCTCCGGAGGTTGAAGGTTCAGACCTTCTGATCTGTGAAGGTATGTTTGATCATGGACTCGCGGACACTGCCCGTGCCAAGAAGCATATGACTGCGCGCGAGGCTGCTCAGATTGCGGCGGAGTCAAACGCGATCAAAAAGATGGGACTCATTCACTACAGCCCACGCTACACCGAGAGACAGTTACAACGACTTCTTGATGAGGCACAGAGCATCTTCCCCCCTGCATTTCTCACGAGAGACCGGCAGGCGATCGATATTCCGTATGAGGATGATACATGATAGAGGTTGACGCGATATCCAAGTGGTATGGCGATCATCAGGCTCTTCACGAGGTGGGTTTCTGTGTTGAACGGGGCACGGTTACCGGTCTCCTTGGTCCGAAC
Organism: uncultured Spirochaetaceae bacterium; assembly: GCA_964599075.1. Taxonomy (GTDB): domain Bacteria; phylum Spirochaetota; class Spirochaetia; order DSM-27196; family SLST01; genus SLST01. The sequence continues at coordinate 608 of CAZREG010000010.1, forward strand.
GGGGCAGGCAAGAGTTCTATCCTCAGGATCATCGCGGGGGTCTATCGGCCGGACGCAGGAGACGTTCGTATCAGTGGAGTCTCTGTCACGGAAGACCCTCTCTCTGCGAGGGAACGCATCGGCTACTTTCCCGAGAGCGCACCCCTGTACCCCGAGTTGACTGCGGAAGAACACCTTCGATTCGCGGCACAGATGAGAGGCATCACGGGCTCTGCGGTAGATGAAGCGGTCGGGAAGGTCGCTGAGCAGTGTGGTATTCGTAACGAGCTGGCGACCACCTGCGGCCGGCTTTCCAGAGGATTTCGCCAGCGGGTCTGTCTCGCTGCCGCCCTTGCCGGAGATCCGTCGGTGATAGTGCTTGATGAGCCGATGAGCGGACTCGATCCAAAACAGACCATTGAGATTCGTGAGCTCCTTCGGTCGCTTGCCGAGAGCAGGGCTATCCTCTTTTCAACCCACGTCCTGGCAGAGGCAGAGACGGTCTGTGACCGCTTTGTGATCCTGCACGGTGGACGCGTGGTTGCCGACGACTCCGTAGCGGCGCTTCACTCTTTGCAGCGGTTTGTCTCGGTGAAGCTCGCAGCCGCCGCCGGGCCCGCACAAATAGAACGGCTACAGATGTTCGCCACGCTTCGTAGATGTTCCGAGGATGGTTGCTCTCTGGATCTGGTGCTCGATGAGGGCACCACGACCGACCGGGTATTCGACTGGGCGGTAGAAGCGGGAGCGCGGCTACAGGCGCTTGTGCCGGCGGAGCGGAGCCTTGAATATCTGTTTGCTCACGTGACTGGTCGCGTGAATGGGCAAGTGAGTGTGCGCACCGATGAGCCGTAAGTTTGGCGCGCTTCTGGAAAAAGAGCTTCGTGAGCACTTCTTCTCTTCAGTCGGATACCTTCTGATTGCTGCGTTTTCGCTCTTCTGCTCGATATGGTTGTTCACTGTTGTGGACTTTTTCGCTGTAGGTCGTGCGTCCCTTCGGCCCCTGTTTGCGATGATGCCGTATGCGCTTGCGGTGGTGGCTGCCGTCGCCGGCGTGCGCAGCTGGTCAGGTGAGCGCCGCGGCGGTACGGTGGAAACGCTTCTAAGCTTCCCGGTCCCGGAGACATCGCTTGTGCTTGCGAAGTTCAGCGCGTCATACCTGGTTGTCTGCTGTTCAATCGTCGCAACACTTCCGATGGTGCTTCTTCTCACTCCGTTTGGCGAGTTCGATGCAGGTGAGCTTGCAGCCTCATACATCGGCATTTTTCTCTATGCCTCTACCGCCGTGGCCGTTGGGCAGTTGACATCCTCATTGAGTCGATCCCAGATCAGCTCGTTTGTTGTCTCACTGCTGCTGCTTCTGGTGCTGAACCTCCTCGGGACGGTTGCCGAGAGTTTTGGAGGGGAACGCACGGTGCAACTCCTTCGGTACGTGGCGCTCACCATTCGGCTCGAGGAGTTCAACCGCGGGCTCATTGATACGGCTGACATCGCGTTCTTTGTGACGACAACAGCGGTGCTGCTTCACGTCACCGGTGCTGTAATTCGGTCTCGGAGGCGACTGTGAAGCGAAGGCACTCGAAGGCTACCGGCTTCTGGCTCCTCCTCTCACTGTTTCTTCTCATTCAGGTCAACACCACGCTCTATCGCGCAAAAATTGATCTTACAGAACAGCGCGTGCACACTCTTTCGGAGGCGACACGGAGTGTACTCGCTTCGCTCAACGAGCCGCTCTCGCTGCGCTACTACGTCAGTGCTCGGCTTCAGAGAGAGTTCTCTGAACCACAGAGGATCGAAGACCTGGTACGATCGTACGCCAACGCTCGGCCCTCCATCGTTCAAGCGCGAGTGGAACGGGTGGATGTGGAACGAGTAGAACGGGATGGGATCCCCATTGCATCACAGCCTCTCGCCCGTGCGGATGAGAACTCGCAGAGTGTCTCTACCGTCTTCAGCGGGATTGTCGTGGAGTATCTCGATGAGGTGAAATCTATTCCATTCGTCTTTGACTCGCGAGACCTTGAGTACCGTCTGACGACCGCCATTCGCTCGCTCGCCCGCGTGACACTGCCGGTTGCTTCCGTGATCTCTTCAGATCCGGATGGTCTGTTTGCAGCTGCACAACTTTTTCAACGGGAGCTAGAACCTCTGTTTTCCCTCAGCTCCGTTCGTACCGGTGAAGAGATCCCACCGAACAGCTCTGTTCTTATTGTGGATGCGGGAGGGCCTCTCGGTGGGGATTCGCTTCAGGAGGTAGAGCGTTTTCTGGATGGTGGGGGGAATGTACTGCTGCTTGCGCAACCGGTCTCCGTCCGGACAGACGGGTCACTCTTCGCACGAGAGAGTGACCTCACCGGCCTCAATACTCTGCTTGCCACCGTGGGCCTGCAACTCGGCGAGGAGCTGCTTCTCGACGAACCGGCGAACTCTCTGCCGGTTCAGGAGATTGGCCCGACCGGCCCGCAGAACAGACTTATAGAGTACCCGCTGTGGCCACGGATGATCGAACGTAACACGCTTGAAGCCCATCCTTTGACCACACGCTTCTCAGGTCTTGATCTCTACTGGGCCGGGGTCATTCGATTGCTCCGTGGCCATCCTGCAAGGCCTGAGGCTCTGGTGGCAAGCTCATCGGATGCTTGGCTTATGAGTCGACCGTACGACCTCCTGCCGTCAAGCCCACGGCTCGAGCGTGAGTCATCAACGGTGAACGCGCAGTATGTGACGGTTGCCCAGGCCGCGCACGCGTCCGGTGGCACGGTTATCCTCATCAGTGATGCCGATTTTGTGCGGGACGTGACTGTTGACAGTACGGCTTCTTACCAGAATATCGAGTTTGCCGTGCAGACCGTTCAGTACCTCGCGAACGAGTCTGAGCTGCTTGCCCTGAGAAGTCGCAGTGTTCGGGATCTCTCCTTAAGCGCCATAGATGAGCCAGGCGCAAGAGCAGCCCTTGAGCGGTTCGCGCAGCTCGCCTCCATGGTTGCCGTGCCCGCCACCGTGCTCGTCATTGGCGCCGCTGTTACCGTGCATCGCCGCCGAAGGAGTCAACGCCATCTCTCATAGCCGTCTTTTGTTACTGATTGCCGCCAACGTAGTGCTTGTCGCCAGTGCGCTTCCTGGTCTTCTGGGGCTTGATCCCTCGGGGTCGCAGCGGTCGTTCGTTCCGTCGCCTGACAGCCTGACGCTTATACGGATCCGCGGCGCCCGCGGTGAGATCGTGCTCGAGAACCAGGGAGCCCACTGGGTTCTCATAAGCTCGGGAACCAGCTTTCCTGTCCGGGACGATCGGGTCTCGCTCTTTCTTGACAGCGTAGCTTCCACCCGAGTTTTGCGAAGAGTGACCGAGTCACGCGCGGAGGATGGGCGCTTTGGCCTTTCAGACCGGGCACGTGAGCTCACCCTTCGCTCTGACCGTGGGAGCGTGCGGTATACCATTGGGATAGTCGATCACACCCTCTACGCCCGGACGGCGGAGTCAGATGCCATTGTTGAGCTTGATAGTGACCTGCACTTCTACCTCGATCAGCCTCCGGTTTTCTGGCTTCCCCTGCGTCTCTTCCCTGATGAAGTCACCGTTCGGCAGGTTATTGCGTTGGGATTCAGGAGTCGCTCAGGAACTGAGCTTGACGCGCTGAACTTTGAAATAGTTCGGGACGTTCAGGACAGATGGGTGAGTTCCACAAAGCGACAGCTGGTGAACCCCGAGAGTGCGTCTGCCTTGCTTGCCGGGAGTGTCGACCTGCTCGTGGATGGTCTTGCGGCGGCAGAGACCGCCGAGGGAATGGAAGCTGTAGGAACCCTCTGGATTCGTCTTGCAGACGGGAGACGATTCGACGTGAAGCTCTACAGAGCCTCAATGGAGCTTCTGATACTCGATGGCCCGGGAAGCGATCCTCCCCGAACCTCCGGTGTGGTTCAGCTTATCGGGGTGGAGCAGTTCTCTGGGATTCTCGCGCCCGCCGCTTCCCTGTAATGACTACGTCGGGTTGTCACTGAGAAACTGACGGTACTTCTTTGGGTCCGGACGGAAGCCTACCACCCGTGAGGGTTGCGTTCGCGCGTGCTCAAGGCTGCGCTGCGCTTCCTTGAGCACGCGGGCGGCTTCAACAAGCCGGCCGTTGCGTGCACTGAGTCCGATTGCCTCAGAGTTGTACCTTGCCTGAAACTCAATCGCCTGTCTGATTGCCTGAGGCAGCTCAGTATTCGGGAGAACAACGCAGAACCGGTTGCTTCCTTGGGCAAAGCAGAGATCCTCGAACTGAAACGCATCGAGTATATGACGAGCCCAGCGGCTTCGCGACTCAGGTGTTGCGTCCCCCTCAAACGCGACGATCATGCAGCTGAGATCCTGGTCATTGTAGGCGGCCCGATCCAGTTCAAGTCCGAGCTTCCTCTCCAGATGATCCTCAAAGGAGAGTCCTGTAGCAGGCTCAAAGATTGTGCCCGGTTCCGCATCATCAGCAGTAACCTCTTCAACCTCGATCGCCTCCGTATCATCACCGCCTGATTGTTCCGCGTGAGTCTCAGGGATTATAAGTGGCGCCCGATCGGACACCGGCGTGCGTTCAGGCGCATCAGCTTCCGTCCCGTGCGGCTCCTGATTCCTGGCGGCCGCCTCTAGGTTGCCGGTGTGCGTTGTCGCGATAGCAAGCACTACCAGCAACAGCGCAAAACCGAGCAGGGCGATAAGCGTATCGCGCAGGGGAGGGTAGACATCGTGATAGTCGAGAACCGAGAAGATCGCATCTATATAGAGGTCTTCGAACTGCCGGGAATCTACACCTGAGCGCTCGGCGATTCTTGAGATCTCGCTGTACTCGTAGGAGGGAAAGCCGCGGAACTCGGCTATCCGCTCAGTCGAGAGTCGCAGAATCGACGGCTCTCTTGCCCGCAGAAAAACCATTCCCTGATCGGGAAAATAGAGCGCGAGTACTTCGACCGTGGAGACCGTCGCAAAATACTGATCGAGTCGCTGTCCAAGCTCATCCAGTTCGTCGAGCTCCGCGAGCTCTTCCAGCAGCAGCGCAAAGCTTGCGGTAGCGTCTTCTCTGTTCATTTCGCGCTCAGAGTTGAGTCTGAGAACAAACACAAGGAGGAGAGCGAGCAGTACAACGAGTGCGCTCAGGCTATAGATGAGTCCCCATGGGCGATTCATGTCGGCCAGTATAAGAGAAAGCGGCGAACTTGTGGAGAACTTTAATAGTCACCCTCACAATCGTGAGATTGCCTGCGAAACCAGCGATTGAAGCTCCTGATGCGCCAAAGAGAGTGTCAGTGTCCCGGCGGGTAGATTCCTGCGGGTGGCGAGGGCGCAAGAAATGGGGAGAAGTGCCGGTATGAGGGAATCTGGCGCAAAGCTCCGGGGCCCGCCGGCTGCCAGCTCTAACTCGTTGCTCTCTCCGAGCCGGGTCAGCTCCAAGCTAAGGCGGGTAAGCGCGTTGAGGATTATGCCTCGTTCCGGCTCAGCCGTAGACAGGCGCTGTACGCGTGGAGCAGGCATTTGATCCGGTGGCGCAGGAAGCGGGAGCGGGGCTTGCGACCCGGGCAGTGCGTAAACGGTGGCAGCGCAGGAGTTGGCACTCGCTGTAAGCTCATCTCTATAGTGGTCGAGGACCGGGGTGGAGAATACTCGGGGCGATCGGGGTAGCTCATAGAGACCGGGACGCTCTGCAAAAAACTTATGGTGTCTGGTCTCAATCGGTCTCAGTCGTGATTGATCTGAGTAAAAGAGCGCATGTACATAGCTGCCACGAGCGTACGTTGTGGTGGCAGGGTAGGAGAGATCAGCGCCGGCAAGCACGATGCATGTCGCGCCGAGCGTGTCCGCTACCGTCATAGCCGCCTGCGTGACCGTTCCGGACGAGGCGTCAACATCCGGGAATGGGAGGCCAAAGGAGCGCAAAGCCGCATGCAGAGGGTTCGCGCTCAACATCGGGATAAACTGGCCGGCGTGATGGGTTACTGAGGGAGGGCAGGAGAGCTCAGCAAAGAGCGTCGGAGAAGGCCGCGATGCGGTAAGGAAATGGTGGTAGCTGATCGGGCTCGCATCGATCGAAATGACGATATCCGGCATAAGGCCGGCGCCTTTCAGGACTGGATAGGCGGTGTCGGTTGAGAGAATGGTGAGTTGATCACGCCGAGCTGCAATCCATGGAATCTGTTTATCCAGACTGGGGCCGGCTGCGGCAACAACAACCAGATCCTTCACCGTTAGCCGCCGACCGGCCCGGCGGTTTCTCCGTGTAAGAAAGACAAGGTTGTTGAACAGATTTCGCGCCCAGACCATGCCAAACTGAGCCTGTGTCGCAATGTCGCGCTGGAGTCTGGTTCGTAGTTCGTGCACGACGTCAATGAATCTGTCAAAGAGACCCGGCTCACTCTCCACACGACCCGGGAGTGGCACGACTGCAAGATCTCCGTGGAGCGCCGGGAAGTACCATGAGAGAAGCGTTGAGGGAAGCTCGGACGGCTCTGTTATCAGGTGAAGGCGGCCCTCATCAACCGCATCTGCAAGAAGAACCGTGCAAAGAGTGGTCTTCAGGAGAGACACCGATGGTTCAAAGAGAATTACTCGCCGACCTGCTTCTATGAGTGCTCGCACGTGATAGCCCATGCCGGCGCCAAGGACCACCAGGTTTGGAGCAGTGTACTGTTCTACCAATCTCCCGGCATCCCGAAGCGGCGAGTAGCGCGAGTGAAAGTAACGGCTTCCGCTCTGAGTTCGCATCCCGTTGATCGGTGTCCCGTCGCGCGCCACATCTCTGATCTCACGTTCCAGTTGAGGCGCCGCTTCGATTTTTAGAGCGAGAGCCTGCGGCAGCGATTTCAGATTCTTCTCAAGCAGCGACATGGTCTACAATAGTGTGAAGCTTCTGAATCTGAGTGTGGGCTTGATTCTTTGTTTCAGTTGCCCGCCTCTGACAGGAGGAATCCCGCGCCCAGGCGACGAGCTCCTTGATCGCAAGAGCTGACAGAAGCGACAGAGATTCTTCTGTGGGAACCCGCCCCGTTGGGGTCTGCACGACAATCTGTTCCCATCTGTCCAGCACTGCGTGCGCGTGCTCGATCATTCTCGGCGATCGGTTGAGTTTCCGCGCGTGATAGCGGGCAGGGTAGGAAGCGCCGAGCTCACGCGCTCTCAGTGTTGGTATCTCGGCGACAAAGGGCTTGAGAAGCGGTGACGGCGAGAGAGCATAGAGAGTCTTCAGTGATGAAAGGCCCCCGTTCCCAATCCAATCGGCGTAGGTTCGTAAAGAACGATCCTGAGACCAGTGCCCGTCCATAGCTACCTGGCCTCTCATATTGTCCCAGCCACGAGCGCTATGAGGATTCATTTTGTCAGCCTCGGCCTGATGCCAGTCGTGAGCCAGATGCGGACGCACGTGTGACCTCTGCTCCAGCCATGCAAGATCTAGTCCGGCGATCACGATAGGGGCCGGGCTCAGCGCCCGGGCAATCGCGAGAGCGGAGAGAGTGACACTTCCGAGTGGAGGAATGTGCAGAGCTGGAGGATGCGAAAGGAAAGCTTCACCGAGCTCACCCTGGGAGAAAAAGACAGATTGACTGGCGAGCGCGGTGGTTGATGTGGATACGGTGAGAGGTGCGAGCAACGGAACGTCTGAAACCGCAATTTCAGCGCGACCTCGAAGGTGCATCGCGCCGTACACCGAGCTCTCAGTTACTACCAGAAGATCCGGTCTCAACTCGGCTGCCGTGAGTGCTGCGACAGATGAGCCCGTGGCGATGAGAAGGATCTCACTGCGGTTCTCGTGAATGCGATGGATGCTCTTCTCCAGTGTTGGTCCGGCTGCAGTGACAACCGTAGCACGTACTGCGCGCGTTGGCTTCTCTGAAATGGTGTACCCGCGAATCCCAGCGGCGTTGAGAATAGCATTTCTGAGGCGCTGCGGTCCCTGCGCTCCGGCGGAAAGAATGCTTCCCTGAGCCTTTCTGACGAAGGAAGCAACTTGCCGCCCAAGATTCTGGGCAAGAGAGGGCTCGCATGCCACGCCGCTTGGCCACTCGACAACCGCCACAGAGAGAGCTTCAAGCTCACTGATCGCGGTGGGCAGGAACGCGGAGAATGATTGCGAGTCCTCGGGCGTCCAGCTGCAATCCCAGTGGTGCAAAGAAAGGGAGATAGCGTGCTCTCGAATCTCGCCGCGGAGAAAGATTGGGACAATTCGAGCCTGCGGGAAGCGTTGGGAGAGGGCACGAAGGATGTAGCCTCCACCTGCCCCAAGAAGAAGGATTAATCGCGGTGACCCGATCTCGAGTGTGTCCACAAAGCGGCGCGCCTCTCTCTCGGGGCTGAAGCCTGAGTGCAGCCAGCGCCCATCTACACGGAGAGTGATTTGGCTGTCTCGGGATTCACGGCTCTCAATCACGTGGCGCCCAGCAGATCTCCAGCCAGCTCACTCACAGAGCTCACGTCATCTGGAAAGAGGACGGACAGGTATCGAGGTGTCGTAACTCCGTCAAGCTCCGGGAAATACTCCCAGAGAGTTGCCGCAACGTGATGCACGAGCAACTGCACATCATCCTCAACGTGTTCATGTACGAGAATAATGACCCTGTTCGCGCCGGCGTCGGTCACGACAGCTGTGGAAGCAAACAGAGCGGCTATGGTGCGAAGTACATCCTGCCAGATGCGGAAGCTGTCGAGGTGCGTATTTGCGGTGGTCACGTGTGCGACAATGTCAGAGAGATCAATGCGTATTCCCAGTACCTTTTCGGGCGATCTTTCCTCAATCCGGGTGCTTACCGTTCCTATCTCGTCCTGCTTGAACACAACCGCGTGACGCATCACCTGAACACGCTCAACCCGCTGTTCCCGTATCGCCCGTGCTGCCGATTCAGAGACAGCAGCGAGCACAATTCGAAGCACTTCCGCATTGTCCCGCAGCATCGGCGCCTCACTGATCACAAGCAGCGCCTGCGTGGTTTGCGTCTCACCAAGGGGGACTATCAGAAGCCTCTCAAGCATCGAAGCCTCGCGGTGAGAGAAGTACGGAGCAAGCTGGGCAAGTGCATCACCCTCCCATAGCACTCCAGTAGACCCCTCACGAGTGAGCGCTTCCATGTCGCTTCCCAACACGCGAAGCCGGTGAACGGTTGTCGAGTCATGGCCTACCGAGGCCCACGGAACAAAGATGTTTTCATCGTAATCCGGGAGAAGGAGCGCCGCACGCTCGAGTCCAAGATTTCTTACCAGTGTCGTAAAGAGGTGCGCCGGCGACTGAAGACCGGCGGGAAGCACTCGTATCTCGGACAGTATCTCTCTTGTCGCTCGCTCCGCATCAATGGGCGGCGTGGACAATTCCTTCAGGACTTTTTTTTTACCGGTTCAGACGCACTCTGGCGAAGCAGGAGCGCGGTCTTGAGAAGACTGTGCCCTGATTGGCCGGAGTGCAGTGCTCGCTGCAGGAGACCCATTATTCCTCCAGTCCCAGTTCTACAAAGAGATTCTTGTAGGTCTGAAAGTGCTCACTGTCCGCGAACTCTTGAATCTTATCCTCAGGCAGTGAATCAAGCAGCGTATCCATGTACGAGAGTACAAGGCGCAGATCTTCTTTCAGGTTTTCAGGTACAAAGCTGTCGGCCGAGCTGAAGGGATTCGCCGGTGGCTCATCGTCTTGCGGAAGGGCCTCAAGTACTTCATCGTCTTCTTCGGTCTCCAGGGATTCGCCGGCGGTGGAGGAATGGACCGGCGTCCGGATGTCCTCCGCTTCGCTGGAATCCTGGAGCTCCTCTACATCCGCGAGCTCGGAGTCAATATCGATACTCGAGAGGGTGTCTATCCCGGAATCCTCGAACGGGTCCTCTAAAGACTCGCTGACAGATTCTGAGCCGGTATCGTCAAGGTCAATTTCCAGTGTGCCTATATCATCAGGCGCTTCATCGAGGGTAATCTCCTGGATCGGACCACCGTCAAGATCAAGGAAGTCATTGGTGTCCTCTTCCGGCTCGAATGATTCCGATTCTTCCACCGAAGCAACTATCCCGAATGCTTCAGCGTCGGTTGGTTCGCCGGACTGTTCGGTGAACTCGGCAGTGTCCATGATGTTATCGAGCTCGTCGGTTGTGAGAGCGATCGTCTCATCTTCTTCCTCTTCAAAGAAACCAAGACCATCTTCATCCTCATCTGCCTCAGGGGCAGTCTCTGGGGCTGAACGGACCGAATCGTCTCTGGCAGTGAGATGGGATTGAATCGCCTGAAGCTCCTGGTGCATCGCGCTGATCTCACGCATCTGCTCACGCAGCGCCGTGATCTCCGCCTCAATGTTCGCAAGACGATCATTGCCGGTGTCACCAGTTGCGGGCCCCCCGAACATCTGATCTTCAACCGCTGCTACGTCGTCAAAGCCTTCTTCGAGCGAGAGCGAAACACCATCCTCAGATTCCAGTTCAGGAAGGTCACTCTCAATCTCTTCAACTGTGTCCAGCGTAAGGTCGTCGAAGTCGTCGTCCTCAAGAGGGAGACTCGAGAGATCCAGTTCAACAACCTCGGTGCCATCCTCCTGTTCATCGGTCTCTTCCGTTAATGATGCCTCCACAGGCTCCGGGCTGATTTCTTCTAGATCACCCGCAAGATCGTCCAGATCGAGCTCTTCCTCTTCAAGTTCGATTGACTCCGGTTCGCCCAGCTGGGATACATCGCCGATGTCGTCCAGATCACCGAGTTCATCGAGTTCATCAAACTCACCGAGTTCTTCAATCTGCACCTCATCTGACTCAAGATTCAGGATGTCCGGCTCCTCGCTGATAGACTCTGGAGCCCCTTCGGCCTCCTGGTAGTCGTCTACATCGAGTGAGGTCAGATCGAGTTTTATATCGTCGAGACTGTTCGGAAGGTCGTCATCACTGACGATCGATGAGGCCGTATCATCTTCGTCTTCCAAGGATCCGAGATCCAGAGACTCCAGCTCATCATCAACGGACGTAAGATCTTCGGTTTCATCTAGTAACGCATCTTCCAGAGAATCCTCTGTATCCTGGATCTCATCGAGCGAGAGTGTTTCTTCTTCGCCCTCAACAGGCTCTGCTTCCACGGGCTCGGAATCGTCGATTTCCGTGAGTTGATCCACTCCGAGCTCTTCCGTCCCATCGTCGAATGAGATGTCAAGTTCGTCATCGTCAAGACTCAGGAGTTCTTCGGACTCTTCCTCCGGCGAGTCAGCCTGTGCAGCATCTTCCGACATGTCGCCGATGTCGAGCGAGACCTCCATACCGTCATCGAGCCGAAACTCTTCATCGTCCATTTCAACCGAGCCAAGCTCATCCTCGCTGAGGTCCGCAAACGCGAAGTCCTCATCGCCGGCCTCTGCTTCTGAAACATCTTCGGGGCCAACCTTGACCCAGACGCCGTACTGTTCGAGCTCGCTGTCTTCTGCAGACTCATCGAAATGTGAAGATCTCTGTTGTTCGCGTGCTGCCATGCCCTACTCCTGGGTTACGTTCCTCATTTACTCTATCGGCAGGCTTATGTCAGGCTTTGACACCCCGTTGTACATTACCTCCGGCCTATTCCGATGTCAATAATACCTCAAGGCCCTCCATCCTTCAGCCGCTACTAAGGAAATGAGGGTTAATCAGCTCATGCTTGCGCTCTGCGCCGCGCTTGTAACATACCTCGGGGTGCAGATAGCAGTCTCGGCAGGGGCAGACAGTGCGTACGAAGCGCTGGTGAGGTATCACGCTCGACTTGAGGCGAACGTGAATGAGCTTACCTATCACCATGACAGGCTCGTCGCTACAGCCGAACTCTATCGCAGCGATCGGCGGGCTGTAGCGCTTGCCGCTCGAGAACACTCCTACTACCACGCAAGCGAGCGGGTTATCCGCATCCCTGGGCGACCGGTGTCAACAACGCCCCTCAGTCCCGGGACGATTGTCCGTAACCGCCATACTCCTGCGAATCATCGTGCGGTAGGGGGACTCTCCGCGCTACTGGTATTCCTGCTTGCAACGTTTGTTCAGATCGTTGCGCAAGACGAGAGCCTGTTGGCTCATAGAACCCGTCGAGCTTCCAGATAGTAGCGCTTCTCCTCTGCATCGCCGAGCGAGAACGCTTTTCTTGGCAGGATTCCGCGCTTCGAAACGGTTGGATAGAGAAGGTGTGGATCGAATTCGGGCAACAAGACGGCAGCGCTCTGTGATCTACTCCCGAGCTGTACGCTCGTATCCCATCCATGTATGAAATCGATATCAAATCCGTGCATCTCGTCGAGAACGCTCTGTACCTTTGCTACCGGCAGCTCTTTGCGTGATCCAATGTGGATAACACCGGATTCGTTGCCGGTGACGTACCCCACAGTGTCCGGTTCATGATCAATTGCCCGCCGGACATCGGTTGTTGAACGACTCTCGGCACGACTGCCCAGCCGCTGCGCGAAATCGTGGATCCACGCAACTGGATCAGTGTCCGCGGCGTCGGGGAAGCTGATCAAGCGGTGTATAGGCTCAAAACGAAGCCCGGGGTCATAGATGTTCACGACTTCTACCAGCGCATAGCGAGCCGGATGATTCTCCGAATGATCTTCCTTTATCTCCTCCCATACAGCTTTCGCGGTTGCCAGAGAGTGATTTCCGTCGCCGACGGCAAAGAGAAATGGTTGAGTGGCACTGTTCTCGTCGAGAATCTGTTCGAGCTTTTCAGCAACATGCAGGTGGGCTTCCGACCCCAACCGATACCCGGAGACTCGACCTCCACCAAGCATAAGCTGCGTTGAGTAGAGTGGCTCGAGCGTGGCTAGATCTAAAGATCCAATCAGGTCGTCCTGAGGATCGTTCACCAGAACCAGTATGTGCGGCACCTCTATCGGGGCGTCACGGCGAACCTCCATACGTGGCGGTATTCGCTCAACTATTGTCTGCTCAGTTGCTCGGATGAGACTGCCGGAACCGGGAGTGAAGTCGTAGGCATCCAGGTCGAGTGCGAGCATAAGTCCGCGACGCTCGCTGACGTGAGGAGTTCCGCGGACGGAGAGAATCATCGCCGGCGGTTGTTCTACCAGGATATCACGTTCCAGATACTCCCGCATGGCCGCATGAATAGAGCTGATTCGCTCGTCTCGCCGGAGGTCATTGAGGTAGACCTCGGGAAATATGAGGTGAAGAGTGCTCGGACTCTCTCCAACTAACGAGGCGACCTCTTCCCAGTAGTCGGGCTCCGACGTGTGCTGATCGCATGCGATTACCGCCCACTTAAAGAGGTCAACCGTGTCGGGGTGAGGCAGAAGAATGGACGGTATCTGAACACCAAGGCGCTTCAGTCGCTCGTCTGTCGTGGGCGTCATGGTGGAGAGGATACCTCTCCTGCGCCGGGGACGCAACCGAACTGTCTCGCAGGTAACACTGCCAGGTACCGTCAGTGACCACAGGGTCCGTGACACTACCGGAGGATGACAGTATCGTTTGATAGTGCCACACCCCATCCGACCGGGAACCAGAATCCTTGATCTCCGTGGTATTATCCCATCGGTTGAGCGCCTCGAAACGCTGCTGCCTGAGTTCCTCGCCGACGGTGTCTCAGGTCTTGCAATTGACTGGGGTGAGAGCTTCCCATGGTCACTGGATGATAGACTCAGCCGCTCCGTGTTTCCCGAGATCGTGGTCCAACGTGTCGCTGAGGCAGTCGCACGCAGTGGGGCACTGCTCTGGTTCGTCTGGAGAGGATTACCGCCCGGCTATGAGGCATTCACCGGGTATCGGAGTATTTGTGGTGCAGCCTCACGGGGGGGAGAGGCTTCAGCGCGACGACTCGAGAAGCTTGCCGGCGATCTCTACGATGATGTGTTGTCGCTTCTTCCCGGTCTCCACGGGTTCATTGTTATCGAACCGGAAAAGCGTTGTACTCAATGGGCCTCACTGCTGCGGCCACTCTGTGCGACTGATGGGCTGTCGTGTGGGGTGTTATCTCAAGGGGGAGGGGAGCCGGAGCCAGGAACCGTTGTTGCAGCTGCGGATCTGTTTCATCACCATGCAGGTGTGTATGGTTCGGTGGAGTATCGCCTGGAAGAGCTCACCGGAGCTTCTGACAGGCCGGTGACCAATGCGTTCGAAACTCTGATGACCTCTCGGGGCACCCTCTGGGAAGTGATAGCACGATGTCACGAACAGATTGCTGCATCAGAGATGGAGCCATCGAGCAGAACGGAGGCGGTTGTGCAGGAGTACCGGTTCCTCAAGCGCTCGTGGGCTCGGTTCAATGCTGATCTTAAGGCTGTCCGATCGATCCTGCACCGTCGCGCCGAGGAGCGGGAGCTCAGAAGGTTCACACGGATCGTCTCAGCCGGTCCGCGATCGCAGATTGCGGCGATTCATGCGCGAGTCAGTCTGTTCCGTTCTGCTCGATAGGCATGCGGATGAGCCAGCCCTCGGAAACTGCAATTGAAGGTGCGACCGTGGCGGTTGAGTGGTGGGTGACACCGGCAACCTCAGTCTCGGACTCGGAATAGAGACGCAGACCCAAGTCTCTGACGCCGGTCTGATCCGGTCCAACGAGCTCAATCGGGTCTGCAACTGAGAAACTGTTCTTGACCAGAAGGCGAAACCTTCCGTTTCCAAGCTCTTCACCTATAGCCCCCATAAAGCGATAGCGCTGTGAGTAGCTCTTGGTGGTGGGAAGCGTTGCTTTTGGGTCGTTGAAATAGAACCCGGTCGAGAACTCTCGGTGGCTCACGTTCTCCAGTTCCTGTCGGAACCGCTCGGTCTCCCGAGGGTCCTTGCCGGTCTGAATGCGGTCGAGCTCCTTTCGGTACGCGCGGGTGACCGTCGCAAGGTAGTAGCGGGATTTCATGCGTCCCTCAATTTTCAGAGCATCCACTCCCGCTCGGGAAAACTCTTCAAGGTAATCGATCATGCAGAGATCCCGCGGGCTCATGATCGTAGTGTGGCCGTCGGTCTGGTCCACGGGCATGTACTCACCCGGTCGCTTGGCCTCCTCAACGTAGGTCTGATACTCCCATCTGCAGCTGTGCGAGCACTCGCCTTTGTTCGCACTTCGTCCGGTTTCCCACGCGCTGAGCAGACATCGACCAGAGTAAGCGAGACACATGGCTCCATGAACAAATGCCTCCACCTCCAACTCCGGGACCGCATCTTTGAGCCTTGCAATATCCTCGAGCGACATCTCTCTCGCCGGAACAATTCGTGAGAACCCGAGCTTGTGATAGAGGCGGGCTGCCGGGGCATTCAGGCAGTTTGCTTGAGTGGAGAGGTGGAGTTCAACGTTTGGCATCCTCTCTTGAAGGAGCTCGACGAGGCCGATGTCACTCACAATCAAAGCATCGAGCGGCAAGTGCGCGATTCCGTCGAGCATTTCGCGAAGCCGCCTGATATCCTGGTCATGGAAGTAGATATTCAGCGCGCCGTAGAGCCGATTTCCGCCCTTAATTCTCTTGAGGGCCTGCGCCTGTTCGGTGAGATCAAGCTCGCTGCTGCGGCTTCTCAGGGAAAAGCCACTGACGCCGATGTATGCCGCGTCTGCACCGTACTGATAGGCGGTCCTGAGTTTTTCAATGTTGCCGGCCGGTGCGAGGAGTTCCACTATCAGGATGTCCTTTGCGCTTCAAGCAGGGGCCTGGTGGCGTCGAGCCATTCGAGCATCCATTGCTGCATCCCGCCAAAGAATCGCTGCTCGAGCTCGCTCGCCTCCAATCCAATGTAGCGGAAGTGCCACGGTTCGTAGCTGTAGCCGGTCACGTCCTCTGCGCCCTCAGGGTAACTGAGGGAGAAGCCGAACCGGTGCGCGTTCTCGGCAAGCCATCTGCCCGCCGGCTGACCGGCGAACTCCGGACAGATACACCCAAAGTCCACCGCAGTTCCAATCTGATGCTGACTGGTACCCGGGCGGGCTGAGACCCGATCGGCCTGTTCCTGCCCGAGCTCAGACACCCAGTGGAAATAGACCTGCCGCTGATACTCGTACGAGCGATAGGCGGAGGAGACCAGAAGGACTATGCCGTCGGCAGTTGCGGCACGGTTCATTGCGCGAAGCGGCTCCACCGCAATCTGGGCAAGACGGTGGCCCTCGCGGCTCAGTGAAAGCTCTCCCTGGTATTCATCCAGCGCAATGATCCGAGCGGGAGCGTAGTCAGGCCCGAGCGCGTGTTCCTTGTCGGTGAGCACGGTGAGCTCGGAGGGAAGGGTCATTAGAGTTCGGACCCCGGCGAGGAACCGCTGCGGATCCGCCAGAATTGCGGACTGAACGGGGGGAGGAAGCTCTGAGATCATCGATTGAAGTTCGGCTTCCGTGAGACGAAACAGCGAGCTTATCGGTTCCTCTGCTTGCTCAGTTTTCGCATCGTCCGGGTTCGAACAGGAGAAGAACAAAACGGTAAAGATCAGGGCGGTAGCACGGAGAAGGTTACTTGCCAAAGACGATCTCCAGCACTTCCTCCATCGTGGTGACGGGATAGAAGGTGAGGCCCTTGCGGGTCTTCTCAGGAATCTCATCAAGGTCGCGGTTGTTTGCGTGGGGGATAATAATGTGCTTGAGTTTGTGACGGCGTGCCGCAATGACTTTCTCCTTCAAGCCTCCTATCGGCAGAACCTGACCGGTGAGGGAGAGCTCACCAGTCATACCGAGCCGCGGTTTTATGGTTTTCTCCGTGGCAAGCGAAATGAGCGCCGTTGCCATGGTGATTCCGGCACTTGGTCCATCCTTCTTGATCGCGCCGGCAGGGATGTGAAGATGAATGTGTCGTTCGTCCCACCAGGCGGGTTCTACATTGCGCTCATCAGTCTCACGTCGCGCGTAGGTGTACGCAATCCCCGCGGACTCCTGCATGACATCTCCCATCTGACCGGTCAGTCGAAACCCTCCCTTCCCCGGGTTTGAGACGGCCTCGATCACCAGGACGTCGCCTCCGAACGGGGTCCAGGCCAACCCAATGGTCATGCCGGGCTCTCGCACCTGCTTGACGGTGTCTTCCACGAATATCGGCTTTCCCAGATACGCCTCCAGCGCCGCGGGGTCCAGTTTGAATGGTGGGGCCTGCTCCTCTGTCACTACCCTCCGTGCAATCTTACGGTGAATTTTGTCCAGTGCCTTCTCGTAGTTTCGCATGCCGGCCTCTCGTGCGTAGTCATTGGCAATGGACAGCAGTGCGCTCTTTGTGTAGGAGACGTCTTTCTTCTGAAGACCGGCCCGGGTCACGCTCCGCGGAATAAGATACTTGCGGGCAATGTTTACCTTCTCATCATCAATGTAGCCGGCCAGACGGATGACCTCCATACGGTCGAGCAGTGGACTGGGTATACTGTCAAGTGTATTCGCGGTGGCAATAAAGAGAATGCTTGAGATGTCGAACGGCAGATCGAGATAGTTGTCCCGGAAGGTCACATTCTGTTCGGGGTCGAGCACCTCCAGCAGTGCCGAGCTTGGGTCTCCCTGGTAGCTCACTCCCAGTTTATCGATCTCATCAATCATAAATACCGGGTCACTGGTCTTAACGATCTTGAGCCCCTGGATGATCTTGCCCGGCATCGCCCCTACATAGGTTCTGCGGTGGCCCTTGATTTCAGCCTCATCGCGCATTCCGCCGACCGAAAAGCGAAAGAACTGCTTGCCAAGGGCGCGTGCGATAGACTGGCCAACCGAGGTTTTTCCCACGCCGGGAGGACCGACAAGGCAGATGATGGAGCCTTTGAAGTCACTCTTCAACTTGCGAACGGCGAGAAACTCCATGATGCGTTCTTTTACATCGTCAAGACCGTAGTGGTCGGCATCAAGGACTGAGCGCGCCCGTTTCATGTCAATTTCCTGTCTCTCGGGCTCACCCCAGGGCAGGTTGACGATTGTATCGAGATAGTTGCGGGTCACGTGAAACTCGCTTGAGTTCGGGTCCATCAGGTTGAACTTCTCAAGTTCCTTCTCAACCTGCTCCTTCACCTCACCGGACAGGCCAAGTGCCTCCATGCTTTCCTTCAGCCGCTGATACTCACTCGACTTGCTGTCGGTGGGCATTCCGAGCTCCTGCTTTATCGCCTTCAGCTCCTCCTTCAGAAAGTACTCCCGTTGACTCTTCTCAATTTTCTCGTTGATCTGCGACTGTATCCGCTTCTGAATGCGAAGCAGCTCCTGTTCGCGCTTGATGTGGATAAGAACCAGTTCCATACGCTCAAACACGTCGATCGCTTCAAGCACCCGCTGCTGCTCACCGCGGTCTATGTTGAGAATGCTGGTGATGAAGTCTGCAATTTTCCCGGGGTCGTCAATATTGACCATATTCAGCCGCATCTCTTCGCTGAACAGGTTGTTGTTCTCACTGACCTGCTTCATCTCACTGATCAGACTCCGGGTCAGTGCTTTGACTTCGTCACCGCTATCATTCTTGTCCTCAAGGTGCTCGACCGCGGCGATGATCGGGTCGGCGTTTTTGAGGATCTTTTTTATGCGGAACCGCTTTACCGTTGAGATAAACAGGTTGTACCCGCCGTCCGGCAGATTGATCCGCTTGGCAATCTTGGCTGCGGTGCCGACCTCGTAGAGGTTGTCTCCCTCGGCGTGTTCCTGTTCTCCATCCCGCGTGAGGACAAGCCCGATCATGCCGTTCTCTCGCATCGCTTCCTCTACGGCGAGAATGTCATCCGGGTCGCGAATCATTATGGGAGTGAATATCCCTGGGAACATCGGCTTGCCTGTCAATGGTACTATCACCAATCTGTTCGGAAGGATGCTGTCGGCGGGAATGATCATCTGTTCTGCTTGTTCCGGCATGTTTTGTCCTGTACGTTGAGCTTCTAGAAGGGTATGGAGCGGCTTGATTCACAGTCAAGTATAGAGGCGAATGGGAAGAACTCGGATAACAGAGGCTATCGTTCTCAGGAACAACCGTATAGGTGACATCCACAAAGGCGTTGTGATGCTGAGTGTAAACGAGGGCCTCATTAGACCGATAGCGCACGGCGCCTACACTGCGAAAGGGAAGCTTCGCGGCACCACCAACTTTCTCTGTACTGGAACTGCCTATCTCTACGCCGACCCGGTTCGTGATTCCCTGAAACTGACGGATATGGACGTCCGCTACTTCTTCTCAGGTATCCGAGAGGATCTAGTCAGACTCTATACCGCAAGTCTCTGGGCGGAAGTGATTCTCAGCAGCTTTGCAACCGGTGACGAGACCGGAGATCTCTACCGGTTGCTCATTGATGCTTTGCAGTTTCTTGAATACGCGGATGCACCCCGGGCGGCAGTGATCAATGTTCAGTTCCTCTGGCGGTATCTCCAGCTCAGCGGGCTTGAGCCGGACCTCTACCAGTGTGCAATTTCAGGGGAAGCGCTTGAGTCAGGGGAGCCGATTTTTTATTCCCGGACCGATGAAGGGTTCTGCAATCACTCCTACGCTCAGGAACAGATGATTCGCTGGCTGCCGGGGGCCGCAGCCTATATGCGTCACACCTCGCAGCAGAGACTCGCGCTCTCGCTCAATGTCACACCGCCGTCCGGCGCGATCGCCCGGATCAAGCGCGTGACGTACGCGATTCTTGAAGAACAGCTTGAGCGACCGTTGAGATCAATCGAGAGTTCCGGCGGAATCCTGTAGGGAGCCCGCTCTACCAACCTCTGTGAAGCACAGGCGCGCAGACGCCGGTATGTTCAAGTGGGGGTGCCTGTGGTATTCTCACGTTGCATGCGAGCAGTAGATATTCTCACTAAAAAACGTGACGGCGAACGGCTTTCCCGGGGAGAGATCGACTATCTGATCAACGGGTACGTGGACGGTTCCATCCCCGAGTATCAGATATCGGCCTGGCTCATGGCCGTGTTCTTCAAGGGTATGAGTGGCGAAGAGAGCGGGGCGCTCACTCAAGCGATGATCGACAGTGGCGATACGCTCAATCTGAGTTCACTGCCCGGTCCGCTGGTGGACAAACACTCAACCGGTGGAGTAGGCGACAAAGTCTCTCTCATACTTGCCCCGATTGCTGCAGCCTGTGGCGTGCAGGTTCCCATGATGAGTGGTCGTGCTCTCGGCCACACTGGGGGTACGCTAGACAAGCTTGAGAGCATCTCCGGGTACTCTACCGCGCTCGACAACAAGACGTTCTGCCGTATCATTGACTCATGCGGCTTTGCAATGACCGGTCAGAGCGAGCGCATCGTGCCGGCGGACCGACTCCTGTACGCGCTGCGGGACGTAACGGCAACGGTTGAATCGATTCCGCTGATAACGGCGAGTATCATGAGCAAGAAGTTTGCCGAGGGGGCAGAATCGCTGGTGTTCGACGTCAAGAGCGGTGCAGGCGCCTTTATGAAAACGGTAGAGGACGCCCGGCGGCTGGCAGACTCTCTTATTGCAACCGGAAAGAGTCTTGGGCGCGGAGTCGCCGCGGTGATCACGCATATGGACGAGCCGCTTGGATACATGGTGGGAAACTTCCTGGAAGTCGAGGAGTCTCTGCTCTGCCTTCGCAACGAAACCTCTTCGCCCTCTTATCCTCACGATCTGATGGAAGTGACTCTTCGTCTCTCCTCCTGGATGCTAGTCGCCGCTGGTGTGGCCGAGAACATTGATGCGGCTACCGAACGGTGCCGGGCGGTTCTTGCCGACGGCTCGGCCCACGAGCGGTTTATGAAAAACGTCGAGCTGCAGGGTGGTGACCCGGAACGACTCAACGCAGAGCTTGGCTCTCGCCGTTCCTCCCGCACCGCGGAGATCTGTGCCGATCGGGCCGGCGTGGTCGCAGAAATTGATGCGTATGAGGTCGGAATGGCCGGGGTAACCCTTGGAGTAGGCCGCAACAAGACCGATGACAAGGTGCTCGCGAATGTGGGTATTGAGCTCAGTGCGAAGGTAGGCGATGCGGTCGGCGTTGGGGATCCTCTGTTCCGAATACATGGAGAGAGTGAGGATGCGGTCGAATCGGCTGGTAAGCGCGTTCGTGCCGCCTATACGATCAGTGATTCTGCCTCACGGCACGAATCGCTGATCATTGAAGAGCTCAGTGCACTATGAGATGGAAGAAGCAGGAGATAGATGGCCCGGCTGTAAAGGAGTTCGCCTCCCGGTTCAATCTTGACGTTCTAGCTGCCTCCATCTTTGTGAGACGGGGCCTGACCGACAGTGATCAGGTCCAGTACTACTTTGAGGACGATCTTCGTTTTCTTCACAACCCCTTTCTGTTCGAAGAGATGGCCGATGCGGTCCAGCGCATACTCGACGCAGTGAGTGAAGGGGAGCGTGTCATGGTGTTTGGTGACCGTGATGTTGACGGCATCACCAGCACCGTGGTGATGACCGAAGCGCTCGAGAATCTGGGGCTCGAGGTTCAGTGGGCTGTTCCTATGGGTGATGAGCACTACGGACTCACCCCGTCAGTGATCGACCGGTGTGTGGAGCAGGATATCACGCTGCTCGTTGCCGTAGACTGTGGAACGACGAATGTGGAAGAGATCTCCTATGGTGCGCAGAGGGGCGTTGATACCATCATCATTGACCACCACAATCCACAAGATCAGATTCCTCCGGCAGTAGCTACCATTAATCCCAAGATGCCGGACAGCGGCTATCCGTTTGACGGCCTGTGCGCCTGCGGGTTGGTGAGTAAAGTGCGCTATGCGCTCGGCTTTGCACAGTCGGACTTCTTTAATCAGCCGCTCTGTCTTCTGAGCATCCGTCCGGGTAACGACTCTCTTGTGCTCGACGCCATCAAGATAGAGAACATGGTTGAACTTGATCGGATTACCGAGAACCTCGTTCCCGGCGTGCTCGATGTGTCGGGGAGCAGACTCGGGCGGTTTCTCCAGGGGGTGGCAATCCTGGTTTACGACGCGCCGGCCCAGGAGAAGCTCCTTCGTCAGGCGTTCGGCCAGACGGTGGAGGTACAGCTCATTGATGTAGCGCCCGAGATGTGGAAGCTCTTTCCGGCTCTGTCCGGCAAGAGCCTTCTGCGTCTCGCCGGGGAGTCACGCCTGGCTCGCTACACCGGCAAGGAGCCCTCTGAGATCGATGTTTTCCAGAGCCTTTTCACAACCTTTGTGAGCCGCAAGGAACAGGCGGTCGGGGAGGACCTCGAGTCTGTACTTGACCTTGTGGCGCTTGCAACGCTCGCCGACATGATGCCGGTACAGGATGAGAACCGCATTCTCATCAAACAGGGGCTGCGGCGTATGACCCGGACGCCGCGCCCGGGTCTGCACGCTCTTCTGGTTCGCCAGAAGCTGATTGGGAAGCAGATCGACTCGCGTGACATTGGTTGGTCGATCTCCCCGGTGATCAACGCCTCCGGTCGAATGGGTGAGCCCGACGTTGCGGTTCGATTGCTGCTCACCGACGAGGATGCTGAACGAGCTCGGTTGGCGGACTACATCATCGACCTCAACCGGCAGCGAAGGGAAGTTGGTGATCTGGCCTGGCGCCGCATCCAGGACCAGGCGCGGGAGAGCTTTTCCGCGAACGAGGAGCGTTTTGTTCTGGTTCATGACGACGGTATCCACCGCGGTGTCACGGGGATTATCGCCGGTCGATTGGCCCGCTACTATAATGCGCCGGCTGCCGTTGTCAGCGTGCTGGACCAAAAGGCGGTAGGTAGCGTTCGGACCGCCCGTGGACTGGTGGTGACTGATCTTCTCAAGAGTCTCGACGATGTTCTGGATGACTGGGGCGGCCATAATGCAGCCGGGGGATTCCATCTTCAGGTGGAGAGAGTTCCGGTACTCCGTGAGAGGCTCCAGAGTGTCATGAGGGAGATGTCGCTTGAAGACCCGCAGGACGCCACGCTTGATGTCGACGCAGAGCTACCGGAGGCTTATCTGACGCCGAAACTTCTTGATACGGTTCGCCTGTTTGCGCCGTTTGGCCAGCAGAACGATCCTTTGCTCTTCCTCGCGCGCAAACTGGTGCTCTCGGATGTCAGCTTTATCGGAAAGGAGCACCAGCACCTGCGGCTTACGCTTGATACTGCGAGCGCACGATGGCCCGCAGTGTTCTGGAATGCTGCAGACCGCGTTGGTGTCGACTTCTCGAAAGGTGAGAGTGTAGACGTCGTATTCTCCATGGAAGTCAATTACTACCAGGGAAACGAGACTCCCCGGTTCGCAGTGATGGACCTCGCTCGCAGTTTATGAGATCACTGTCTGTCGCTTGTGTGCTACTGGTTGTCGCGGGCTTCGCTGGTGCACAGGAACGGATTACCGTTGATATGGCGGGCACTACGGCCTCTGCGCGGCGGACCACGGTGTTCATCGTTGAATCTTCGGTAGTCAGCCCTGGAGGGGTGTTCCGCTTGCTCATTCCCAGTGGTGAGCCTGTCACTGTGGTGCTTCAAACTCGTGAGGGAGTACCTGTCGCCAGGGGAGCGTCGGTGGTAATGCGATTGGGACAGATGGCGGTCGTGACCACCGTCCTTGTGCCGGTTGACTCAACCGTACGACCAGGGCCCTACGTTCTGCACGTGACGCAGGCCTCAGGTGCGCCACAGCAGCTCACTGTTACCGTTTCCAGCCGGGATTTTCCCTCCCAGGAAATAGCACTCGACCGAAGGTTGACGCTCCTGCGTAGTGTTCCCGATCCTGAGAAGACGCGTCAGACAAGGGAGCTCACTGAGCTGGTCTTCTCCAGCGACCCGGAAGCGGTTTTTCATACTGGCGCGCTGGGCTGGCCTCTTCCTCGCGGGACACGGGAGAGTTCGCAGTTCGGGGTCCGCCGAAGGTTTCTCTACAGCGACGGTTCAGATGCGCGGACGATTCACGTGGGACTCGATCTGGCGGCACCCACGGGAACCGGCGTCGCTAGCTCAGGGCATGGCGTTGTGCGAATGGCGGAGTTTCGGATCGTGACCGGTGGAACCGTGGTCATTGAGCACCTTCCAGGCGTGTACACGCTGTACTACCATCTGAACTCGGTCTCTGTTGAACCGGGGGAGATCGTACGCACCGGTTCCATCATCGGTTCTGTCGGAGCCACGGGACTTGCGACCGGAGCTCACCTGCACTGGGAAGTCCGTATCGCGGGAGTGCCGGTTGACCCGGTCTCCCTCACAGATGAGTCTCTGCTGTGGCCAGGTTGACATTGAGTGCGGTTTTTGACATTCTGACAGAAGACCATAGAAAAAGGAGGTGATTCTTATCGCCTTTGTAAAGGTAGATGATGGCGAGAACCTTGAGAAAGCCATCAAGCGTTTCAAGCGCATGGTGGAGAAAGAGGGGATTATTCGCGAGTGGAAAAAGCGTGAATATTACGAGAAGCCATCCACGATCCGGAACAGGAAAAAGAAGAGCCTTGAGCGCAAGATTCAGAAGAAGATTCGAAAGGCCCAGGCATCCAAGAGCTACTAGCTCTGGCCTGTCTGCATGGAGGGACGCGCGCTGCGCGTCCTTTTTTGTGCCCTGTCATGCCCACTGATATGAGCCGTTCAGAGGACCAGACCCGCCAACCGCTCTCTCCTGCGGCCAGACACATTTTTGACCGTATAGAGGAACTTGGCGTTGTTCATCGACAACGGTATCAGGAGAAACGATATCAGCCTATTACGGAGGAGCTGTACCGGTCAGGCGCACTCGTGGAGCTGGGCAAAGGGTATCTCTCCACTCCGCATGCAGTTGAGAAGCTCTTCGGACTAATAAAGGCTCTCTTGCCGGCCGACTCGCGCACCCTTGCCGCTCATCTGGATCTGAGCCATGGCAGTGTCCGGGCACTGCTTGTGGCTCTCGCACATGACGGTCGTGTCGTGATGGACGACGGTGTAATCCGGGAGGGTACACGGTGAAGACCGCCGCCCTGTTCGCACTTCTGCTGGTACTCTCTGCTTGCTCGGGCAGCCCGCCGGAGATTCTGTTTGTAGACCGTTCCCTCCATCTTGTCGCCGATCCGGCTGAGAGTTCGCCACGCGAGGCACTGAGGGTCTTTGTTGCTGCTGAGGATGAGGATGGCCCGCAGGACATCTCACGAGTGTTGATAGTCCATGAAGAGTCAGAAATTCTCTGGGATTTCGATGAAGCGAGTTGGCAGGTGATTGAGTATGGTGGAGACCGTTGGTACGGACACTCTGATCTTGAACTGCCGAACAGTGAGAGGGTTCCGCGAGGTCGTTTCACCATTGTAGTGGAAGACGCGGCGGGTAATTCGGTTGAAAGCGAGTTCTTTCTCTCAGCCCCGCTTGCTGACTTCCCAATCCAGCAGCCTTTCCTGGAACAAGAGGGTGGGGATGTCTTTCTCAGAGCAGCTTCTGCGGTTGTGCTGCGTGCCTATACACGTTCTGGTGACCTGGTCCTCACGCAGTCGCTGGAACCGGGCCGTATGGAAGCCGCGCTTCGTTCCAGTCTCGCTGATCTGGACGGCCGGGTACTATTTCTGTACCAGCGTTCCGCCGGACAGGAGGAGTTGCCGGTGATCTCTGGACCGTTTCCGGTCACTCCACGCTCCCAGTAGTCATTCATCGTCAATGATCTCACCGCGGGCAATTCGTTTCTCGCGGATCTTCCGTTCCCGTCGCTTGCGAAAGTACTCGCGGATCTGTTCCATAAGTGATTTCCCGAACTTCCGTGACAGGTCATCTGCTGCGTCGTTGAGAGAGAAATCCGTGCCGTACTTTCGTTTCAACTCATCCCAGTGCTTGACCAGCCAGACGTAGAGGTCTGCCTCCGTTCTTCCGGGGAACCTGCTGAGAATTTTCTGTTCCCGAATGGTATGTATGATAGGCAGAAAAACGTGGCTGTACCAGGAGCGCATGGCTGCCTCGAACGGGATCTCCTCCTGATAGTTCAGATTCACATAGTACTTGTGCCCATAGATATGCTGGAGAACTTCATCGTAGCGACCGGTGGCCGTAAACTCAAGGTCGTAGTCCGGAAAGATCTTGTCAAAGCGGGACTGTTTATAGAACTGCTCCCGTTCGTAGGCAACGACGGCCTGCTTCAACTTCTCCCTGGTCAGTGAGGCGTCCAGTCTGACTTCGGAGTCCAGAGAGACCACCTCAGCGTCAATCTTCTTCACGCCCTGGGCCCGAGCCACTGAAACCCGGTGGTTGCCGTCACGAACAAAATAGACTCCGCCGATCTCATACAGTCGAATCGGAGGGAGATTCACCATCTGAATATGAGCTTCGTCAACGCGGGTCCATCGATTTCGAAGATGCTCATGCCTGGGAAGGAAATTCCGGTTAAAATCGGCATACCGGCCCTCAGAGCCAACAATCCGGTCGATGTCAACGACCTGAAGGCCGCGGTAGGATTCACTCTTTGGTTTGAGGGTCTCCCGCACCTCACGGAGAGAGAGCAGTTCCTGCTGGCTCGGATTGAGCAGATTCAGGATCGTATGCAGTGTTTCGCGACTCCTCGCCTTCTGAAAGTCGGCGTTCGCCTCGTGCTTTACAAATGGATTGCTCATGGCTCTCCTTTTAGACGCTACTGCGACTCGGCATCAAAATCCAGTACGAAGTGGTCGTAGACGTTGATAACTCTGGTCTTCTCGTACATCACCTCGCGCTCGGTGTTCAGGTCGTAGAGGTGGATGTGACCGTGCAGCATGTATTGAGGCTTAAATGTACGGAGAAACCAACGAAGAACCTTAAAACCCTCATGGGTGGGATCGGGCCTGTCATTTACCCGATACGGGGCTGCGTGTGTCAGAAGAATGTCCAGAGCTCTCCCATGAAACACGGCGTTGAACAGGAGCCTGGGGGCCATCTTCAGC
Organism: uncultured Spirochaetaceae bacterium; assembly: GCA_964599075.1. Lineage (GTDB taxonomy): Bacteria > Spirochaetota > Spirochaetia > DSM-27196 > SLST01 > SLST01. The sequence continues at coordinate 27,229 of CAZREG010000010.1, forward strand.
ATCAAGCGCAGCATCTGGAACTCGGTAAACTGATTCTCGCCACGGTTGTAGCGTTTGCACCCGCCGATTCCTGCGATAATCAGATTTTCATGGCGAACAACTCTGGCGCCAACGTACGTTGAACCAAAATAGTTATCGCCTATTCCGGTGTCGGAGATACGGTAGCGGTGTAAATCTCCCTGCACGCCCCATTGCCTGAAACGAGAGAGATGCTTGAGATGATGGTTTCCAAACACAAAGAAGATAGGCTTGTTGAGACTCGCGCTGATGAAGCCGAGGTACTCCATTGGAAGATCCCCGGCACTGAGCACCAGGTCCACGTCGGCGAAACGGTTCTTGATTCCGGCCGAGTACACTAGCGGATCTATGTGATCCGAGACTGCGAGGATTTTCATCAGATATTGATCTGTTGCAGGAGCGACTGCAGCTTGTCTTTTCCGTAGAGCTCGACAGGACGAGATTGAGCAAAGTCCTGAGCGAGGCGACTGAATCCGGCGCTTGAGACAAGAACGCCACGCGAGACGCTCTGCTGCTTCATATCTTCCAGAATCTCGCGGACGATTGATTCATCAACCATGTCTGCGCTGCGCAGGAACCGAATGAGCTTGGGCAGTGTACGAGCATTGCGCCACTTCGAAGTATTTTCGACCGCGACAACCTCCGCCCCGCCCGATATGTCTCTGATGTCGCGAATGGTGAGTTCCATGACGGATGTCATTGCCTTGCACATCTCGAGGAACTGCTCCTGTCCCACCGTCAGGTAGTCCTTGACTCGGTCGTCCGTGCGAAGCTCCTGGAACTTGCTCAACTTTTCGGCAACGTCACGAAAGGCAGGTTTACGGGAATAGATAAACTCCCACTCCTCGATCGCCTGTTCAATGTCCCGCTTCTTCTCATAACAGTGCGCAAGAAAATACCGGGCATAGAGAGATTCACTGCTGCTCTCGTCGGCCAGTTTCGCAGCGCGTCCAAGTTCACCGACCGCCCTGTCCAGGTGTCCCATGTTGATCAGACATCCGCCTCGTTCGATGAGTGCCTTCACCTTGAACTGCGGATCGCGGGTCGCCTTCTCGAAGGCGCTCATGGCTGAGATGCAGTCCTTGCTCTCTTTGAGGATCTTCCCAATGTAGTACCAGGCCTCGTAGTTGTCCTGTTGCAAACGGACCGCGGCGTCCAGGGCCGCACGGGCCTCTACCGGTTTCTTGGAGCGATAGAGGAGCAGGCCCTGACGGGCACGCGCTTCGCCGTTGCCGGGGCTGAGCTCGACCGCCTTTTGGTAGTACTGCAGAGCCTTGTCAGTTCGGTTTCGGGTTTCAAATATGCGACCAACCTGGAAGTAGTAGTCCGAATTGCCCGGCTCGCGTTTGAGTAGCAATAAATATTCTTTGAGAGCTTCCTCAGGTTGATTGAATTTGAGGTACAGCTCGGATATCTTCTTGCGAAAGGGGACTTCCTGAATAAGTCCTTCAAAGTTGCCGATCTGGTTGACCGTCTGAAGCTCCATAAGGGCGAGTTCCTGTTTGTTTTCCTGATCGTATGCAAGCCCGAGCAGGTAATGAGCATCTGCGTTGCGAGCATCTTTTGCAACGATCTGCTTTGCGGCCTTTATGACCGACTGCGTTTTGTTCTGTTTGAGCAGTTTCCGCAACGCGTCAACGCGCTTCGGACTCACAAGAGATCGCACGAGAAAGAAGGCGATGGCGGCGATGCCGATGCCGAGAATGACAATAGCTATGACCAGACCCATACGTAGAACAGTATCCTTTTTCCTCAGAGCGGCTACCGGCAAGAGTACGCGGATTGGAGAAAGCTGTCAAATGCGTCGGATGCTGCCTGGCGTTATCGCTCTGTTTCTGATCCTTTCGCCGTCTGCAGTTGCACAGGAGCTGTTCAAGCGCGGCACCGACGCCTTTCTCTACAACCAACCGCAGCAGGCAGCTCAGATATTTGAGCAGGTTGTGACTTCTGAGCCTGGTAACGCCCGCGCGTATCTCTATCTTGCCATGAGCTATGAGCAGCTTGGTCGGCATGAACAGGCGCTGCAGGTTCTTCGCCGGGCTGAGACGGTTCCGGGGATTGATCGTGCGACCGTACAGTTTAATATTGGTAACAACCTCTTGCAGCTCGATCAAACCGGTGATGCAATAAACGCCTACAGTGAGGCGATCTCCCTGGATCCGTTTGCGACCTCCGCCTTTCTCAACCGGGCGAATGCGCGGGTCCGGAGTGAAGCGTACACGGGCGCTCTGTCGGACTATCGAACAGTGCTTTCGCTTGCGCCCGACCACCGCCAGCGACAGGAGATTGAGCGGATGATCGCACTCCTCGATCAGGAGATTGAGCAGCGCCGTGTTGCAGAGGAACAGGAGCGCCGTGCAGCGGAGCTCGCTGAACAGCGCAGGCAAGCCTTGCTGAATAACGTACTTGACAGCATTCGTACCTCTACTGAGGACACGGAGAACATGTCCGCAGGCAATGAAGCGATTGATACGTACGAAGAAGATGACTTTGATATTGCAGACGACGACTGATATTCAATTGAGCCAGATCGACCGACGGGAGGGCCTTCGGTGTTTGACAAAAAGAAACTGTTCATAATAGGCGGTGTGGTACTGCTTCTTCTCCTTGGCACAACGGCCGTCCTTCTCACCAGGGGAGGAGAAGAGAACGAGCCGGAGGTGAACACGCTTCGCGCCAACACCTTGCAATTGGCTCAGGAGTATCTGGAGGCAGGCGAGTACCAGCGGGCGCTGGATCTCGTCGACCGCATTCTTCTTGAGGACGCGAGCGACGAAGAGGCAAGCACTCTCCGCGATGAGATCCTGAGAGAGAAGCGCGTTGCAGATGAAGCTGCCGCTCGCGAGGCCGCCGAGCGTCAGTCTTCACAAGATGATCCGGAGCTATCTGCACGACGCGCGGAGGCCGAAGCCCGGCAACGGGAGGCGGAGGCGGCTGCCAGAACCGCTGAGGCGCAGGCACGGGCACGGGAGGCTCAGATAGCCGCTGAGCTGGCCGCAGAGCAGCAACGGCGGGCTGAAGAGCAGCGATTACGTGAAGAAGAGCTCGCCCAACAGCGGGAGGAAGAACTCGCGCGACTCAGTGCCGCCGAGCGGGAGAAGCAACAACGGGTCGATCGGCTTTTGGCCGAGGGCCTTGAGGCGCTTGAGGATCAACGGTTTGACACTGCTCGCGAATCATTTGATGAGGTGCTCGGGATCGATCTTGAGAACCAGGCCGCTGAAGACACGGCTCACGCGCTCGCACTCGCAAGGAGTGCGCGGAGCTACTTTGAGGAAGACTCCCAGAGCCTCACGAACAGACAGACTGCTATCCGGCTTGCCAACCGCTCCGTCGAACGCGACGACGAGGTGTGGGAGCCTCACTACCTCTTGGGACAGATCTATCAGGAAACCGAGCTCTATGACGATTCCATCCAAAGTTTTCGTGCTGCGGCACGGCTGAACCCGGAAGACCCGAGTATCTTCTTTGAGCTGGGAAACAGCCAGTTCAGAGCCGGACGCTACCGCGATGCACGGGCCAGCTACCAGACCACGGCGGGGATTGACGCTTACTACCCGAACGCATATTACAACCTGGGCGTCACGAATCTGGCGCTCGACGATTCCAACCGCGCGCTTGAAGCGTTTGAGTTCGCGGCCCAGGTGGATGAGGACGATCACCGGGCCTTGTATCGCGTAGGGATCATAAACACGACGCTGCAGAATTATCCGGTTGCTGTCAGCGCATTGACCAGGGCAGTCGAGCTTGCGCCTGATCGCGCGAACTACTTCTTCCGGCTTGGGCTCGCCCAGTACTTCCAGAACAATCTGTCAGGGGCTGAAGGCTCTTTTGCGCAGGCTGTACGGCTTGACAGTGGGGTGGCACCCTACCAGTACAACCTTGCACTCACGCGCCTTGAGCTTGGCAGAAGCGAGGCTGCCGTGGCTCCGGCGGAGCGTGCGGTTGAACTTGACGGACAGAACGCGGTGTATCACTACAACCTCGGGCAGGTCCGGGAGGCTCTGGGAAGTCAGGATGGCGCGCTTGAGAGCTACGCCACGGCGATCAGCCTGGACAATCAATACTACAAGGCCTTAAATGAGCTGGGTCGGCTGCTCGATGAGATGGAGCTTTACGATGAGGCGCTCGACTATCTCCTTGCAGCCTACCAGTTGAACTCTGATGGTCTGGAGGTGAACAACAACCTTGGCAACGTCTATCTTCACAAGGAGCTCTACGCTGATGCGATTGACCATTTCCAGGTTGCCATTTCGCTCCAGCCCAATGATACACAGATTCGATACAACCTGAGTCTGGCGTACCTGCAGGTTGATCAGTTCGCCCAGGCAGAGACAGGTCTTCGTGAGTTGCTCAAAGTGAATCCCAGCTTCTGGGCGGCGCACCACCGTCTGGGTGAAGTGCTGATTGCACAGGACGACAAGGAGGAGGCACGTACGGTGCTCTCCAACCTCCTTGAGAGCAATCCGGACTATCGCGAACGTGCGGCGGTAGAGCAGATCATTGGAAGTCTTTAGGTTCTGCCCACAAGTTCAGCAAGATGTTCCTTTGTAAACGAGATCCAAAGAGGTCGGCCGTGCGGACACCGGGCGTTGTCCATCCGCAAAACTTTGCTCAGTATCTCCTGCGCCCGCTCGGCCGCTACTAAGTCTCCGTCCATGACGGCTGAACGGCAGCTGAGCGATGCAAAGAGCTCGCGTTCAAAGTCGGTCGGCCGATCAAGAAGCTCAATGAGCATGCCGGCTATCTCTTCCGGGCTGAGGGCAAGCGTCGCCGGAATACTTGTCAGCTCCCAGCCCTCTTCGCTTGCCTCCAGCTCTATTCCAAGTGATCGCAGCAGGGGGATCTGTTCGGAGACACGCTCAGCGGCGGAGGGGTCAAGCTCCAATGCGACGGGGAACAGCAGTTCCTGCCCGCCGCTTCCCTGACGAAGACGATCGTAGACCACGCGCTCGTGGGCAGCGTGTTGGTCGACCAGGTAAAGCGTATCCTCAATCTCAACAACCAGGAAGAGATTCATGATCTGCCCCAGGTAGCGGAAGCCCTCGGAGGGGACAGTTTCACGGGTGCGTTCGGCAAGCTTGTCTGCAGCAAATCGGGTTGCCAAATCAAAAGTTGCAGCAGGGCCTGGTCGTGGATGGCCATCACGACCCCGCGGAGGAAGCGTAGCGGGGGAGTACGCCTTCTGCGAGGTTCCGGGTAGAGCATCTGTGTCGGACATGGGACTTCCGTATCTCCCGGCACTCTCTGTAACCTGGGAGCCTTCCGTGGCGGGAAGATCGAACTGCGAGTCCATCAGTACGGACCGGTTATCGAAGGCTGATAAGAACCCGGAGAGAGTGCCTACAATACGCTTGTGAATGTCAGGCAGATTTCTAAACCGAACTTCTCGTTTTGCAGGGTGGATGTTGAAATCGACCAACTCGGGCTCCACCTGCAGAAAAAGGTAGGCAACAGGGTAGAGACCCCCGTGCAGGTAGTTGCGATAGGCGTACTCCACCGCCTGGACGAGCGCGTACTCCCAGATCCGTCTCCGATTCACAAACACCTGAAGCTGTTTCCGGTCTCTGCGATGGGCAGAGGGCTCTCCAGCGACGATTCGCATGGAGAAACCGTCGCCGGACCCGACGAGCTCTTGAAGCTTTGCCGGCTCGGTGCGTTCGGGGTATGCTGCGGTGATCCTGCCTATCAGGCTGTCGGGGGGGAGAAACGACCGAAGCTCGCCGCTGGTGGAGAAACGAAATGAAATTTCAGGGAACGGCAGCGCCTTGTCCAGAAAGGTAGTTCTGGCTACCGCGCTCTCGCTTGCTCCTCTCTTGAGGAATGCTCTGCGCGCCGGAACGTTGTAGAACAGCTCCTTCACCACAACGGTTGTGCCTGCAGAGCCGGAAGTGGGCCCGAGGGAGACCAGATTCCCGCCCTCTACGATAAGCTCGTGCGGGATCTGTCCCTGCGGAGCGCTGGTGATGCTCAACCGACTGACGCTGGCTACGGCATTGAGAGCCTCACCTCTGAAACCGAGCGTCCGGATCTGCTCAAGGTCTGTTACCTCCCTGATCTTGCTGGTCGCGTGCGCTAGGTAGCACTGCTGCAGATCAGCTTTGCTCATCCCGGTGCCGTCATCGACCACCCGAAGTTCTTCGTTCCCACCGCCATCAAGGTGCACCTCGATCGCATTCGCCTGTGCATCAAGACTGTTGTCAAGGAGCTCTCTGAGCACGCCGCTCGGTCGTTCAATGACTTCCCCGGCGGCAATCTTCTGGGCAACTTTTGGAGCAAGGACGTGGATTCTCGGGAAATCTGACATGGCTCTATTCTACCGTGCTGTGCATGCACAAAAAAGGGGCTGTCTCCAGTGAGACAGCCCCCGGTAGAGAGTCCAGCCAGGATCTAGAACCCGGCGCCGCCGAGACGCGTTTCAATGCTGATGACCGGACCAAACTTTGGTTTCAGCTGCCCGTTCCGGGTTTCGAAGATGATATCCCCGTTGCTGTCTCGGAGAACTCCGCTGGAGACGGTTCCCACGATATCCATGATCGGTGCCACTGGATAGACGATCTGTCCCTTCAGCACCGTATTCTCGTCAAAGAGTCTTGCACCCTCAAAGCCGGAGTTCCCGAGCAGGGTCGGCACGAAGAAACTTCGCTCATAGCTGAGAGTGGCACTGATATCGAGCGGTAGCAGCCCCTCCTGGAGCTCAAGACTCGCGAGAAGAAAATCCTCATCACCAATGATGATTGAATCTGTGTTCGGGTCAGTAGTCCATGGCCAGCGATAACCTGCTTCAATTCGGATCAGATCAAAGAGGCTGAATCCCGCCTCTCCATAGATTCCGACTGTCATGTTCTGGTATTCGTCCGCACCAGGATTCTGCAGGTATGAGACCGTCCGGCGAACAACCTCGCCACGGGTGCGATCGTAGTCGGCTCCATAGAATGCGGGCTCGAATATACCGTGGAAGAGCTGGAACTCCAGGCGGTAATCGAGCAGGGTGATATTGCCCATCACGCCGGATGCAATACCGTAGTTGCGGAGCTCAAACCCATCGCCGGTGCTCTGACTCAACGCCTGCCACTGCAGGCCTGCGTCCAGGCCGCCACCGCTATTTCTCAGATACGGCAGCAGACCACCAACATCACCGTAGGCGATCACCGACAGTGGCGTGGTTTCCACAATCGGAATATCAAGATCAAGGGCCAGATTGAGAAAGATGGGGTTCACAGCTCGCTCTACGGTGAAGATGGTGTTACCCAGGTCATCCGTAGCCGGCAAATCCGCGGCGGGCCGAATGTCCGTCACCCCGCTTATCCCGATCGCGACCGGAAGGCCGGGAACCGGACGGGTGAACAGTCGCAGTCCGAATATCTCCGGGGCCGCCAGATCATTTGTGAGAGCCTCAAACCCGCCACCACCAAAGTCAAATCCAATGTTGAAGCCGATTCGTCTCACAGACGGGAAGTCTGTGTCGTTTGCGTAGTCCCGCATGAGAAGCCCGTGGCCGAGCTGGAGCGTGTTCAAGTTACCGACTTTAAAGAAGAACTCGTCTCGCTGATTTCCCCACTCGATGAACTTGATCTTTAATGCAAGGTCACCGACAAGGTCGCCGAATGCAAGTAGCGGGTCCGCGCTCCAGTCCTGATCGGTGCCAAACGACCACTCGTCGTTCCCTTTCGGGCGGTACCAGTCGTTGGAGTCGAACAGATTACCGGAGTAGATAACCGGCAGATAGAGCCCAGCCCGCAGATCGCCAAACTCAAATGTAGGTTGGGCGATCACCTTGCCGTATGTCACTCCGTCGAGCGTAAGCGAACCAATCTCAATGCCGAGTGCTTCAGTCAGGCCGGTCATAAAGCCGCTTACGGCGGACTCGACCGGGCCTTCGGGCTGCGGTGATTCATCCTCTGTCTGGGGTTCAGGAGGGGTCACGATAACCGGTTCGACATTCTGTACCTCTGTCTCTCCCTCCGGTTCCGGTTCTTCCTCTGGCTCAGGGTCTTCGGCAGGTTCCTCAGGCTCCTCCTCCTCAGGCTGAGGGAGCTGGGCAAGAATCTCTTGTTGCGCCTGCTGGACCTGTTCCGACAGATTTTGAAGGGTACCGTAGAACTGCTCAGTGATATTCTGGCTCTGACTCACGGCGAATGTTGACGCGAGTGCGTTTGCAAACTGGTTTGCTCCAAGAGAGAGTGCGCTGCCGCCCTGCTGCTGGAAGTTCACCAACCCTTCAAGAACCGCGATAATCTCCTGATCTGTTCCTACCTGGGTGACAAAGTCAGTGCCGCGGACACCACCGACGGCGGTCGGCGTCCGTACCTGGAAACCTCTGCCGGTGCCCGAGAGATTCGCTACAACGGATCGCAGTCTACCGGTGGCTACCGAGACCACATCCTCACCGGATGGCGCGCCCTGTGCGAGCACCGACTGCAGCTGTACTTCGGTGTCCGAATCGAGCTTTAATATGTGGCCGTTCGGCAGAAGAATCTCAGCAAAACCGTCAAACGTACGGACAACGTAGTTTACGTTCAGTCCGAATCCGAAGGCTAACAGATCGTCACGGGAGTCCTGTAGCTCAAAGAGCTCTCCTTCAACGCGCTCGTAGACGCGGACCTCACCGTCGAAGAAGACAAGCTCCTGCGCCGGAAGTAAGGCCGCCGGCAGCAGAAGGATCAGTATGGTACAAAGTCGTCTCATGGTTTCCCCCAATTAAAAGAGCGAGATGGCGCTCTCAATCTTTGACGTAACAACCCACTCGTCAGCACCAGGCTGTGGAAATGGATCATAGCGAAGATCGTAGACAAGAGAGATTGTCGCGTTTTCAATGCGATAGTTTACCCGGGCGCCAATGACGGCATTCTCCGGGTTTATCAGGTCCGACCAGCTGAGGATGCCTTTTTTGTCATAGCTGGCATCAACGCTGAATCCTGCCAGGAGCTCTTCCCCGACGGAGAGCGTCGCCAGCAGATGCGGCTGCTTGAGTACGTTCGACTCGTCTACCTGGAAGGGACCATCAAGATTTGCCGCAAACACAAGCTGGTCGTTGATCAGCGAGAAACCCGCCGAGGCGAACCAACCTACGTACCCCTCCGTGGCGAATCCGGGAACCCCGGCGTAGACGGCGTACTTGGTAGCGCGGAACAGATCGTAGGAGTTGTCAAAGTACACGGGGAGGAAGTTCGCACCGAGCAGCCGAAGCTGCGCTCCGTAGGTCATGACGCCAAGCAGCCGGCCACCCGTTCCAAGCATACCACCGAGGTTGCCGTTCTGGTATACCAGATCGCCAAAGCCAGCGAGGGAGATCACAGGGTTTGCCAGAATCGGCAGGCGGAAATCGGCACCAAAGATGGCGACAGAAGCCTCTTCCTGGCTCGTCCCGGAGGGCAGCAGCAAAGGAATCGTGGCGGTCGCATCCGGATCATCCTCTGCGAAATAGAAAGGATTGAAGTCGGCCACCGCGGTTCCACCGATCTGCAGACCGTCAAAAACGGGTATCTCCGTGCCGGCAAGTGGACGCACAAAGAGGCGGGTTCCCACAAGATCAAAAGCGGCAAGGTTTCCGACGAAGGTCTCTATGCCGAGATACGGAAAGTCAAAGAGTGCGCCATCCACGTCGAGGCTGAGGCCGAATAATCGTTGAGAAGGCAGGTACTGCGTATTGGTGTAACCACCCATGATAAAGCCGTTTCCCAGAATCCCGTTGTCCACAGATCCGAAGAGTGCGTAAAGCGGCTCACCCTTTGTGCCCCACCGGATATAGCGGATCTTGGGAAGGTACACCTCAAAGAAGTTACGACTGTCACCCGGGATCCAATCTTCAGGCCGGACCTCGAAGTCGGTCCCGTCGCCGGCGGTGAAGCGGTAGTTCAGGGTAAGATCAAGCCCAACGCCAAACTTTCCGATCGCGAGATCGGGAGTAAGGCCAAGAGATTGATAGGTAAGCAGTTCCGGCGCCTCTCCGCCGGGAATATATGCAGGATTGGGAAAGCTCTGTGCGCCGAGCGTGAGCCCTAAGCCAAACTCGGGCGCTGATTGGGACTCGAGCTCATCCTGGGCAAATGAGAGTGCGGCTACCGCCGTGAGCAGCAGCGATGCTATCGTTGTTCGAGCACTGTGCATTAAATCCTCCTCTTTGCGGGAATATACCGCGTGGAATCTCGAAATCCACACTCAGTACCGAAGCTTGCCTGAAATTCCGGCCTCGATTCCCATGAGTAACACGTCCGCTGAGGTGGTCGCCCGCGCGACGGCCAGCCCAAGAAAACCGGATGCGCTGCCGCTCTCATTGAAGAGAATGCGAGACTCGTGCCTGACCCGGACGCTGGAGAACTGTCCCATTCCCTGGTCGAGCGCAAGCTCGAGAAGCTCTGAGTGCTCGAGCTGCATATTGCGGGAATGTGAGATCCAGGTAAGCTCGAGTGCCGACTGAAGGGATAACTCTGTAGCTGCAGCGCCAGCCGGGGAGAGGAGCCCGAGCTCGGTGACCAACTGGAGCCTTGTGTCGGCCGGCAGGAAAAACCGCGTCTGCTGGTTGACGAGAAGCTTGTGCTGCCACTCGTTCCCGGGGCTCTGGAGAGAGCTGAGCGCAATCCGGGTCTGAAACTCGTCACTGTCGTAGAGCCGGAACAGGGGAACGACACCCATCCGTCCGAAGAGGTTGACAGAGACAAACGAGAGCTCTGCCTCACTGCCGTAGTAGGAACGTACTGCGTCAGCGTCTCTCTCTGCGGTTCGCTCGATCGCAAGCGAGGCGGAGACAGGTCTGAGAAGAGAGAACACCGATGGTGTCGCAGGAGCGCGGAAAGAGACGCTGAGAGCCGGTACAAAACGGGCTGAGAGCGCTCCTGCGGAGCTTTGCGCAAAACGCTCCTGAAACTCAGGATCAAAAACCTCGTAGACGGGAACCGTTGAGAATGCGACCGGGTAGGTTGCAAGCGTGGAGAATGAGCGCGCGTATTCAGCGGAGACTCCCGCCGCAGGCACGTCGGTTGTAGAGAGGCTGGTCACGCGATCAAGCTGCAGCCGGATCTCTTGTCCGTTACCAAGCGCCCACGGAATGGCGAGCAGGGTATCGAACTGATAACGCGCCGGAGTGATCCCGGTGCTGCTGACTCCCGAGAGGCTTAAGCCTGATTCAATGCCGACTGGTTGCGGCGGGCTGGTCAGTCGGGCGCGGAGCGCAAGGCTGCGGGAGTCCACCGTTTCCGTCCCAAGGATTCCGGTGAACCCGGAAATCCACCGTGAAGCGTAGGAATCCCGCTGGAGCGAATTGCTGGTTTCGGAGAAAGTTGCAGCAAGGTCACTCTCTGCGAACGCTCCTCTGTCCCGGAAGGAGAGTTCCCACTCCCTGGTCTGCTCGCTCCCGTTCTCCTGGGACCAGTGTGCCTCAAACTGCGGAGTCGATGCTGGATTGATGACCAGGGACGCGGCATGCCGCCAGCGTTCGCCCGGCACTCCCGTTGAAGAGCGGAACTCGTCCTGGAGCAGAATGAGGTCTCCGATTGGTCGCTCAGCGCTGTGGGAAAACGCGAGACCGGTGGCTCCCTCGGTGGAGCTGATATCAGCGGCTGAAAGAAATCGCCCTGAGATCAGGTCAGCGGTGAGTGAGGTTCGTGATGCGAAGCCGGCGCCGGCTTGTCCGTCTGAGGCCAGCCGACCGGACTGCACCGAAAACTCCTGCCCGACAACCAGATTGGACAGGAGCGGAACGCCTGCCAGAGCAACGTCAACGGGAGGAGTGACGGTGAGATCGAGAGTTGCGGATAGTGCGACGGAGCTTCTCGGGTTCCAGAAGGATATCTCGTCGGCGATCACCGTACCCGACTGCTCCGCCGAGAGCTCTAGCTCAACAGATGTGACCCTCTCGTCCCATCGATCAGGCAATACAACCCGATGCTCCCGCCAGTCGGTAGTGTCTAGTGTGACCGACTCCTCTGCAATGATGCCGGAGAGCCCCCTTGCGCGGATGGATACCACCGGGCTGGTGGCGGGAGCCTCATTACGAAGGTAAACCCGAAGCTCTCCGTAATCGGAAAGCGGAACGTTCGTTGCACGGGTGAGGAGAACAGTTCCGCTTGTCAGACCCGTCCAGTCAATAAAGAGATGACTGCCGTTCACTTCATCCCGGAGAAGCGTGGCATCAAGCTCAGAGAATGCGCCGGATAGCCCCATGGCAAGCCGGTTGTTTGTTCTGCTCAACGCCCGTGCCTGCGCAGTTACCGGGGCTCCCGGGGTATCGAGTGATACGGGCTCTGTCCCGGCCGTCAGATTACCAACGAGCACGGACCCGGATCGGGGCAATCCGTCGGCGATATCCCGTACCACGAACAGCGCTACACCGTGTGTCCGAGTAAGGCGGGCCCGCTCGGCGCGGGTCAGAGGGATGGTCAGTGTCCGCCATTCGCCTGGAACAAGCGGGAGTGGCCCCTTGGTGACTGTTCGTTCGGGGAGACCAGGATCAAGAAGCCCGTTTCCGTTCTGGTCTTCGGAGTAGAACAGTTGAGGCGGTTGGGGTGTTCCTGCGAGAAAGGTGACGCCCGTCCGGCTGTCGTTGAACGGTAACGCGCCACTGCCGCTGTCAAGTGTCCCGTCCCCGTCCAGATCCTCCGGCAACACACCGAGCTGCAGGTAGACCTCCGTGGTACCGGCGCCCTCATCCAGCAGGTAGGGCAGGCGGAGCTCGGCAGCCGATCCCAGATCCAGAGAGTCAGCCAGTTGTAGTTGTCCGCCAACCCAGCTGGCCAACGGCGGGATCTCGTACTCCAGAACCATGGCGGTACCCGAATACTCTGCCTGCGAAACCCGGGCCGGATAGGGTCCGGCTCGTTCCCCGTCATTAACCGTGGAGGCCGGGAACTCGGCTCGAAACTCGTGTGAGGAGAGATTGCGATTCCCGAACGCGTCGGGGACAAAGAGGTCCCGGTGGATCAGGATGCCCCGTTCGGCTGAGGAGACCGCCAGACCGTCACCGGTGTCCGGATCCACAACCGGGGGTGCTGCAGGGAATTGGCTATAGGGACTCACCGGGAGGGTCAGCTCTGCTCCGTCCATCGATTCTACCCGGAGCACTCCGGTGGTGTCGGCGGAGCTGAAGCTCAGCGCAGAGCTCGCGCGCCCGGTTATCCACTCCCCAATCCCGGAGCGCTCGTCTGCTGCTGCTCCGGCGCTCAGGACAAGAGAGCCCGAGTTTTCAGCGGGCTGGTTGCTGTACGCTCCGGCACTCGCGTTCCAGCGCGCCCCGAGCGCCAGGTCTACAGAGATGCCTTCCACTGGGTAGAATCTGTTGCCGATCCCAATGAGCGCATCGGTGGAGTCCCCCTCTGATACGCGAAACCGGACCTCTACCACGTCCTGCGCGGATAACGGTCGATCGAAAACGAGGAGGCCGGAATCGGTCAGCGTAAACTGCCTCTCCGGTACGCCGTTTCGCAGCACCCGAACCGTTGCCGGGATCGTGCCGGCGGCAAGCGTGATCTCTGAAGCCTGAGAGATCTGCTCGCTGACGATCCGGTGCGGGGCCGCTGAGTGTTGTGCTGCCGGATAGATCTGCGGCTGGGGGATCTCAATCAGATTGCTGGCGAACGGATATCGATTCTCAAAGGCGCGTGGGTCCGCATTATTGGCTCTCACCGCGACCACGGGCGAAAATGCGTCCGCTACGAACTGAAGCGAGCTGCCTACGCTCACCCCGCTCGCGGTGACCACTCGGTAGGCCCCGCTATCGGCTGCGGTCTTGTAGTACGAGAGCTGCTCAAATGGCGAGAGCCGTCCGGGCTGATGGAGAACAAGAGCATCAACGCCACCTACGGTAACTCTGACATCTGAGACCGAGAGTTCGGGGTCTGGATCAGGTCCGTCGGTGGTGGGGTCGGCGCTGAGGTAGGCGAGGAACTCGTCAATCTCTGCGGGATCAAAAGAGAAATCCCGGGTCAGAGAGGCGTCCGGAACCCGCTCTTCATTGAGGCCAAAGAACGCGTTTCGCCCGAGAGCAGGCGAACCCACTGGCACGCCGGCAACCTCGTAGTAGATTAGCGTCCTGCGATCAAGCTTACTAAGGAACCGGACGGTGCCATCTACGAGTGAGAAACCGGCGATCTCATCTATTGAGAGCTCGCGATATCTGCGGCCGTCCGTTCCCGTGAGCGGACCAGTCGGTGACTCCTGGTAGAGGCGAAGCGTGGTGAGCCCTCCGTCCGGCAGCACGTAGAAGGTTTGGCGAATGTACTCAGTTGTCTCTGTCTCAACAGCGCTTCTTACCCGGCCGTTGGACCAGGTGAGCGTTTGAAGGCTTCCGGGGGAGAAACGAATCATTGCCTCATGCTCGCTTGAATTGGTCTGGAGGAAGACCGACGCTCCCGGTCCGTCCTGTCCGCCGGAGCTCTCACCGCCTCCAAAATCAAGATACGGGTAGGACCGCATCCCGATTCCCGTAGTGCCGATCCGCACGCTCTGAACAAGCTCTCCCGGCGCGCCAACGTATCCGAGCAGGAGCGTGGAGGTATCGAACTCATCCGAGATGGAAGCTTCGAGAAAGTAGCGCTCGAGCAACCAGAGACTGATGGTGAGATCCACACGGTTTGCAAGGGGAAGTGGACCAGCGAGACCGGGAATTGAGAGCTGCGCCGGGGTGGCAGAAGAGAGAGGAATCCTCCAGGTGTAGCCGAACTCCGAGCGCGCCTGCCACTCACCTGAGAGAAAGAGATCGACCTCCGCATCGCCAATATCGAACTGAAAGATCGACTCCGGCGCCTCCTCGCTCTGGGACAGGTCCTGAGCATGTGTGACAGAGGGGCAGATGCTGAGTACAATCAGGGCGATGAGTAGAACTGGGGGCCTGTTCACACGGTGGACCATTGGTAATAAATGCACTCAAATAGACCGAGAGTAATAACGAATGAATGCTGAAAAACAGAAAGCGACTGCATTCGTCTCACGGCTCCTGGCGAATCCTGCCCTGCAACCGCTCACGCCACTGCAGCGCGAGGAGCAGATAATTCAGTTTCTTCATGCGAACGCGTCTCAGTTGGCGCCGACGCTGAACTCCACGAACTTCTTTCCGGGAAAGCCATGGTACCAGATTGTATCACTTTTGTTTGACGCCCTCCGGCAGGAGGTAGACAAGAGCTTTCTTCCCTCGCTCAATGAGCTGGTGGAACGGGTACCAATGGGTTTTGCCGCCATGTTGCGCCAGCAGGCTGCCGGGTCGGAGAAGATCCGGGATGAGATAAAGAACGTTCTGCAAGGCTTTTCCGGCAAGATGGAGGCGCGGCGTGTGATGACCGGCCCACACGCCGCGCTCTCCTTTGGGTTTGTTGGAAGGTACATGGATAAGATCTGGATACGGAGGACCTACATCCACCGCCAGTTGACCCGGGTTCAGCGCCTGCAGATGGGGAAGGAAGAGATTGCAGCAATGGTGGAGTGCACCCTGCTTCTCAAACCGGTGATTACACTTGTCTCTTCCGGCACCGGCAACCGGCCCGCAGAGCAGCTCACCGGCATCATTCAGAGTCAGTTTGCAGAGAAGGTTTTTGCCACGGCGCGAAAACAGCTCTCCCTGCTTCCTGATGAAGTGATTACCAGTGCGGTAAACGCGAATATTTCGTACCTGGATAACCGATACGACGAGGCAACTTCGCGGCTTGCCGGGATTTTTGCTGCGCGGGCGCGCAATTTTCAGCCGAACGTACAGGTGGACAGGGGGGCAGACCCCCCGGACAAGAGCTGGCTCAGTGTTGCCAGGCGGAATTACAAGTTTTACGGGTTCGATATTGATATGCTGGACGAGCTATACTCGATCGCAGCGGAGTGTGGGTGGTAGCATGGTAGAGAAACGGTCATTTCTTGAGAACATTGTAGTAGTCGCAATTCTTCTTGTACTGGTTCAGACCTTCCTTGAGGACTATGCGGTATTAGCCGGATGGTCGTGGGGCGTGAGACGGGTTCTGCTGTTCACGGGGTTTGGTTTCGATCTGTTCTTTACAGTTGAGTTTCTCAGCCGGCTGTACGCAGCATTCGTGAACCGTCGCACGGCGAGATACTTCTGGCATGAGCGCGGATGGATAGATCTCCTCGCCTCTATTCCGTTGCTGCTCCTGAGCTCGGGTCCCGCAATGCTTGCTTACCTCACGGGTTCTGCAACAGTGGTGGGGTTCGGAGCCATCCTGAATGTCCTGAAGGTGGTAAAGGCGATTCGGATTGCACGTATCCTGCGTCTCCTGCGCGTGCTGAAGATCTTCGCCCGAATCCGCAATACCGACAGCGCGATGGCCCAGCGCCATGTGACCAAGGTTCTCGCAGTAGCGGTCTCTACGGTTGTAGCAGCGGTCTTTGCATTAGGCCTGTTGTTTAGCCTCTTCGAGGCACCAAGCCTGGAGAGAGCGTATCAGCAGCGGACCCTTCGGCTACTTGAGCAGGTGGATGACATGGCTCCGGATCAGAACGACCGGGATACGTTTGAGCGGGTGGCTGAGATAGATCGCAGTCTGCTGGTGATTGAGCAGGGTGGGCGGGTCGTGTACTCCCGTTACGACGACCAGTACTACGATCAGCTATTTGGACCAACAGACTACGGATTTGGTGTAAACGGTGAGTATCGGGTCTTCTTTGACCTTCGGCCCGTCAATCAGGAGCAGAGCAGAACGAATCTTGTCTACTTTGGCGTGATTGTGTTCCTTGTGCTTGCGTTTATGGTCTATTACAGCCCCCATTTCGCTCTCACCGTGTCTGATCCTGTGCACATCATGACGCGCGGAATGAATGAAAAAGCGTACAACCTTGAAGTAAAAATTCCGCCGCTCTATCGCGGAGATGAGGTCTATCGACTTGGCCGGCTCTACAATGAGGTTTACTTGCCGTTAAAGGACCGGAGCTCGGACAGCGAGAATCCCGGAGCAATGGATCTGAAGTTGGACGATATCAAGGATCTCCTCAACGAGTAGACATGATCGTGTCCATGATCCAGATCATCATAGAGCTTCCTGAGATAGGTTCAATCAAGGAAAAGCGGCGGGTTGTAAAGTCTATCAAGGAGAAGCTCATCCGGCGCTACCGAATCTCAGCGGCAGAGGTTGATCTACAGGATAGTCTATCTTTCGCTCAGCTTGGTGCCGCGGTTGTCTCCAACTCAAAGGTGCACGGAGAGAAGATCATGCAGAAAGCGTTGCATTTTGTTGAACAGGAGTGCATGGGTCGTATTCAGGACGTTCAGATAGTCAGTGAACAGTTCTAGAGAGTTGTGCTTCAATCCACCTGCGCGAGATAGAGATCCGGCAATTTGAGCTCACCGGTGGCAATGAGGGCACCCGTGCCGTCGCTGCTCGCAATTCTATTCACCGTGAAGAAGTGATGCAGCGGCTGGTAACGGGCGTCGGTGACCCGTACCTCGAACTCGAAAGTAGCATTCCCCTCTGGCGGCGCCTCGACTGGCTGCGGCCAGAACAGAAAAGTGCCTGCAGTGGGCTGGGCAATCTTGTAAGGATTCTCCCAGCGTGAGTCGACCATTCGCACGAGCGAGTCGTCACGATACAGAGTTATCTCCGCGTCTTGAATGGCTGCGAAACTCTCTGCATCAAACAACCGTCCCTTGATGGTTGGGAAGAAGTAATGCGGCCCGTCTACGCTGGTGGTCCCCGGTTCATCTCCGTAGAAGCTTCGCCTCACCGTAGTCACTCGGCGCAGGCCCTCGTGAGTGAGCGTTACCAGATCGACGAACAGTTGCTGATCCTGCTCGATCTCCTGCTCAATATGAGCCAACCCTCGCGCGGAGCTGACGTAGCGCTGAGGAACACGGTTGAGCACGAAACAGGCCACGTCCATTCTGCACTCATCTCCCGTCATGTAGTTTGGCTGTTGAGAGTTTGCATCATCATCGCAGATCTGATTCACGACTTTGAGCACGGCATCCTCGAGAACGTTCCTGATCACCAGGCCGCTACGTGTGGCCATCGTTGCGCTCCTCTTCAAGACGATTTCTGAACTCCAGAAGCTCAGAGAGCTCTTCGACTGCCTCGTGAAAGTCCCGGAAGGTTTCCTTCAGGGCGTAGTAGTTCAATCCAGCATAATAGATCTTGGTGAAAACAGAGAATGTTATCTCCTTGATGGTCGTCTGAAGATTGCAGTAACACCCAAACTCGTAGCAGATCCTGAGCATCTCTTCCAGGCGTTGCTGAACAAACGTTCCCAGGTTCTCGGAGAACGAGAACGTGTATCCCAGCTCGAGAAACTTGCTCTCACGATCTATGTAGATCGCGCCGGCGAATCCATCCGCGCTTTCGAAAGCCGCTGAGAAGGAATCCTGTTGGAGGTCACCGTCCTGCATCTCAAGGCCCAGCTCCCGCATGATGACTCGAACACGTCTAACTCTTTCTTTCATGAGCTTGGAGTACTTCATCGGCGACTCTTGCGTGAGTGTAGTACAGCCGGCACCAGTTGATCAATCTTTGGAATCAAGGACCTCCGCCATCAGTTCCCGAGGATGAGAGAGGTTTGCTGCAAGCTCGGGTTCCAGGATAAGCCTGATTCGTCTCAGGGTGCGGGTGAAGTCGCTGATCACGTGCGGCGTGAATACGGTTCCGGCGTCGGGATAGTCGAGTACCGCATCCCGTGTGATCACGGGGAACTGCACTTCAAAGCCCACCGCTTCAGGAATATCAAGAATGACATGGAGCG
Organism: uncultured Spirochaetaceae bacterium; assembly: GCA_964599075.1. Lineage (GTDB taxonomy): Bacteria > Spirochaetota > Spirochaetia > DSM-27196 > SLST01 > SLST01. The sequence goes on from CAZREG010000010.1 coordinate 45,907, forward strand.
GATCCACCGTCGTTCCGGTCTCTCTCGAGAGCTCTTGCACAAGAGTCTGCGCGAGCTCGCGACGGTGAGAGAGATCGGCCAGCGCGGCGTGTGACCGTCTGTTTTCCTCATACTGCAGGTCGCAGACGGGAACGAAGAGCTGCCGGTTGTGTACGCGCCGGATGAGCTCGAAGGGCGGCTCGGAGCGGGCGGCGAAGCTGTTGTAGAAGCTCTCGTCGTTGAGTCCGTACAGCTCGTTCGACCGGATTAGACCATCGGAGAGCGCAGCGTACAGACCATCCTTGATCATTGCGGTGGCGACACGAACGTTGCGATGCCAGTAGACGGCCCGGTACATCAGGTACTTGCTGAACAGCACGTTCTCCACCGCAGAGATCCCCGTCTGCTCGAGTGCTATGCCCGCGGTCCCGTTTGGCCGGATTCGGCTCAGGGCGTAGTCGATATCCTGAACACCGTAGGGTACGCCACAGAAGTATGCATCACGGTTCAGGTAGTCGAGTTTGTCGGGGTCAAGGGCTCCTGAGAGCAGCGTCCGGAAGAATCGTATCTCCGGTGAGACATTCTTAGTGATTGCTTCATCTATAATCGCGGCGACGATCCATGGATCAACGCCAACCTTCTCCCGAATAATGACGGAGAGCTCGCCCTCGCGGATCATTTTCCCAGCGAGTGCCTCGTGCTCTTCCAGCGGCAGCTCCTTCAGGCTGTGGGTGAATGGAAAGTGGCCCAGGTCATGAAGCAGAGCCGCACAGAGATAGGCGGCTACCAGTTCTCGACCTGTTTCCGGGCACTCTTCGTGTGGCAGCAGCGTACGGATCATCCGGTAGGCAATGTGGTAGACACCCAGGCTGTGCGCAAGGCGGGTGTGCGTTGCGCCGGGATACACAAGGTAGGCCGGTCCCAGTTGTTTGATCTTGCTCAGCTGCTGGAACGCTACTGATTCAACGACGGCAAGCAGTCCATCTGAAAGGTAGATATGCTTCCACAGCGGATCCCGTACCGGATTGGTGTAGTCGTGGTCGAGGTGCTCCAGCGCGTCTTTCTTTACATTCATCTCCCGGCCACTCTATAGTATGCGGAAATGCGACGTCCAGCCGGTCCCGTGTTCATTCTCACGAGTCTATTGCTGTTCTCCTGCGGCCGGTCGGGCGAAGAGGATTCCGGGGTGGTCGCAGAGGCCACCTCTGCGCAGAACCAACAGAGCGAACGCTCTGAAAGACTCGCGCTCACCCCGGAAGGTGAGCAGCGCACCGCGCGAACGGATTCGCCGGCGGCCGTGATCGATCCTCGGGAGACCGCGTTCGAGCGCCTGCGTGCTCGATCTGAAGCCTCATTCCCCGTTGACTACCATATAGGTCGGTTTGGACCGCCGGCTGGAGCGTTTGAACGACAGCTCTGGGAGTTGTCGCATGAGCTCATCCGGGATGTGGATGCGGGAGCGGTTGAAGTAGCTGTGTATGATGAGCGTGCGCTCGCTGCAGTGAGAATTGCCGCCGGTGAGCCGCCCGTTGTGAGGGTGTCGTCCTCACTCGAGCTTCCCGGTGGCGGGTACAGCATGCTCTTTCGGGTTGGTATGGACGAGGCGATCATTGGCGAGCTGGTTTTGGTACTCGACGGCGGCAGGTGGTATACTGCAGGTATTCAACTGGCGTCCGCATCTGAGGCTCAGGCGCCCTACGCGCCGGGGGCTTCGAATCCGCGGCTTGTGTGGTAATTGATGGCAAGTGGAATTCAGAGAATAGAAAAAGAGTTTGTACTCAAAGAGATGGTGGAGAAGCGAACTCCGGTGGAGGTGCACATCCGGGAAGAGCGTCTGACCGGTCGCCTCTCAGAGTTTGGGGATGAGCGGATCGTTGTGGTGCTCCCGGACGACATTTTTCCGTCCGACGCACAACAGATGTCGTTCTACTTTCGCTTCCGCAACAATCCCATGACCTTCACCAGTGCGGTCATTGACCTGTCGGACGAGAGAGCGGAGGTCAAACTGCCTGCGCAGATCTTTCGCGATCTCAATCGGTCATTTGAACGAATCAAGAATCCTCGCGGGGTCAGTGTGAGCTTTCTGCATAAGGGCCAGACCGTCCAGCTTGACTATCCGGACAGCGATCAGTTTGAGCCTGTCGATGATCCGGGGGTGGAGCCCGGATTTGACCCCTCGCAGATAGCCGAGTTGCTGAAGAACTTCCGTGAACGGGCAGCTGAGTTCGCCTCCGACAACAAGATCGTGATGTTTCGCGAACGGAAGCCTGAGTCGTTTCAGGAGAGGATCGTTGCTCGAACCGGTCGGGTGCTCGTGCTGCCGTTCTACGGGTCGGTTGCCCAGGTTCGCCCTCAGGATGTTCGTGAGCGGATTCTGGAGCAGGACGATGTGATAGCGACCGAGAGCGATGCGGGTCGGGACATGTTTGACGTGCTCGAGGAGATCGGCGGAATCGTGAACCGCAACAAGGAGCGCAACGTTTATCACGAACTCTACTGTCCCATTCTCTATCATCAGTACGTTATCGGCTACATGCAGCTTGTCCGCGGAGGATCAGATCAGACGAAGTTCGCTCCGGACGTGTTTGAGTTCGTGATCGAACAGGCGCGAGTTCTCTCTTATTCCCTGAAGATGAACGGCTACTTCAAATCTGACCCGCGCGCAGCCCAATACGGCGCATCCGAAATACTCGATATCTCCGGATCCGGTGCGCTGTTTGGAATTCCTGCGCAGGTCTCCGACATTCTGCTCTTTACCGACCTTGATATGCGCATCTCATTCGGAGATCGGGAAGTTCCGGTACGCGGGCGGGTGATGCGGAAATCCAAAGATACAGACAGGGTCTATCTTGCCATTCAGTTCATGGAGTTTGATCCTGACGACCACGAGCAGCTTCTCCAGTATATCTACGGCCCGGAGTACCGAGGAGACGTTGATACCCAAGGGGTTGCAGATGCGCGCAATCTTCCGGTTGACGAGATCTAAGCGCATCTCGAAGCGTCATGTCTCTTCCCTTTTCTGGCGATGAGTAAGACAGAGGCGCGCCATGTATACGATTTCAGTTCAGATCCTCGGTGAGCATCAAATTATGCGGGTTAATCCCGAGCTTGTTCTCAGCCTGCGACGGCAGCTTATTGCCACTGCTGAGGTTCAGGGTGCCACATTTCATGAACACTCTGCCGGAACGTGGCTGTTCGCATTCCAGCGTTCAGATGCCGATGATCGCCAGGGGGTGGTAGAAACTACGCTCCACTTTCATCAGTTCCTGTTCGCCCGCAGTTCTGAACTCTCAGGGTGGCTCGTTTACGTGGATTTCTCTGCTCTCCCGATCCGTGAGACTATCTCCTCAGCCATACACGCGCTGAGCGCCGTGTTCCTTGATGACCTTGTTGTGCTCAGTGACCAGGCACGCCCGATGCTTGACTCTCATCTTGCCGTAGAGCAGATAGCTGTGGGGAGGCAGCAGCTTACCGTAGTCACCGGGCGTCACGAAGATGCGGCTCCTCTGTCAGGGAGCGTCTATCAACTCGCGCTCAATGAGTCCACCGTGGATCAGCTTGTTGAGTTTCTCTCCTGTGCAGCGCAGACCGTCGCTCCGGTGCTTCTGACCTCTGCCGACCCGTCGATGGGGCGGGCAAACGCCAAGCGTGCTCAGGAGATCCTTGTTTCAGCGGACCCTGCAGCTCCGCCGTTGATAGGTGAGTTTGCCGGAGATGCCGATTTCAGCTCTATCTCTACTCTCTTCGACTCACTGAACGTCCACCAGACTCCGTTCTGGCTCACCGGAGCTGAGCAGGCTGTCTGGTCAACAGTGGCGGCGTCAGTCTCATACCTTCAGCATCCAGCATCCACCATGCTCGTTCCGGATGCTCTTGGAATTGATCTGTACCTGGCGCTTGACCTCTATCTGAAGTCCTATGCCAGAAGAATGGCGCACTATCTCTCCGTTCCCCTCGTGGTCTGCCACGATATTGACCGTTGGGATCAGGCGAGTCTCGATCTGTTCTTCCGGGCCACCGGCCGTCAGAGCGGGGACGGGGCTGCCGCGATTCTCTGCACCGCCGGGCGCGTATCGGGATCGGGTGTGAGTGGGTTGGAGTATCAACGGGTGCGAGCGGGCACGGTGACGGTGAGTCGTATCAGGGACTATCTGGGACAGATTGGTCTTCCCGGTTGGGGAGATAGCGTAAACTGGCAACGAATCTCGCGCGTGTGTGGAGGACGGGCAGACACTGCCGTGCACTACCTTGCAGACTCCCGATACTGGGACGAACTTGAGGAGCAGAAGATTCATGAGATCGGTGTTGCAGATGTTGCCTGGAGAGCTGTGTCTCGTCAAGACTCAGACGTCCGGGAGGTTCTGCTTGCCTTGTGCTATCTCTCGCCGGTTCTCTCCAAAGAGGGGTTTGTAACGGTGGCCGGCTCACTCGGTCTCGATTCGGCTCGCTTGCCGGCAGTGTTGAACCACCTGCAGAATCTGGGACTTGTAACGGGTGAGCGGTGGTTGCATCCAGTGCACCCGGAACTCCGTCGACGCCTTGAGATCAATCTTGGAACCTCAGCACGCACCGTGTCCGAGCGTGTGGGTGAGGCGCTGTACACCGAGGTGCAGGAGGGAAGGGTCGCGGCGACTCTGAGCGTGATTGAGGTACTCCGAGAGTGCAGCCAGTATCAGGCGATTCCCGCAGTCTACGGCCGTATGATACGGCGAATGATCGACAGGCATGAACCGGCACATGCACACCGTGCGCTCTACGACTCGGTCCCCGCGGCGGCGTTCGGGGCGCGCGTGCGGGGAGCTATGCAGGGAGTGCTGCTCACCCACCGGCTTCGGCTCGCGCTGCTGCAACAGAACAGACAGGCCGGTGTTCGTGCGTTGAGCTCGCTCGAGGGCGGCGAAGTCACTCTTCTTCCGGGGGATACCGTCCTCTTTCGTTCGCGGGCGGCGAAGGACCAGGGCGACATGAAGCGGTGTGTGGCGCTGTTAAAGCAGGCGACCGTCGAGTATCAGGACCATGGCGATGAGGTGGGGCTTGCCCGCGCAAACCTTGATTATGGGATGCTGAGACTGGCTCAGGAAGACCTTGCCGGCGGTCACGAATATATCCGAATGGCGGCAATGACGGCGGACGACACAAATGATGTGGTCGAACAGCTGCGTGCGAGACGACTGTTAGTGACCACCGAGTTTATTCTAGGAAATCTGAGCCGGTCGAATGATCTGGCGCACGCGTTGCTTGATAGAGCCACGGCGGCCGGCATGCATGAACTGGAACTGTTTGCCAGCCTTGCGATTGCCCGCTCGGCGTTCGAGCTTGGCCGCTATGAGGAGGCTGCAACCGTCTTTGGGCGCGGTCGTATGCTGGCAAGATTGTACGGATTGAATAATGCAGAGCAGGTTATGCAGCGCTGGACTACACGATGCCAGGTGTACGAGGGACGCCTTTCCCGTGCGATCGAGGTGTTCTCCAACTCTGCGGTATCCCCAGAAGCGCTTCTGTTTCTCGCCGAGGCTCTCCTTCGTCGTGGTGACCATACCGAGACCCTCCAGGTGCTCGACCAGGCACTCGAGCTCGAGACCGCTACTGCGGTCACCCCTGAGGCGATCTCCTGGGCGACGGGGTTTGCATCAATGGAGGATCTTGCCATTGGCGTTGTCCGTGGTGATCGGGTGCTGCGCAACCAGATAAACGCGCTGCACGGCTATGTGCTTGCCGAGAGCGGAGAACGCGAGCAGGGACTGCATGAAATGTACCGGCTGACCCACGACATGGGAATGAGTGACCTTGATCCCCATAACAGGGTTTACTTCTACCTCTACAGTCTTATCATTCCCGAAAGCGGGGAGTTGCGCCTCGAGGACCCCGGGACCGTAGTGGGAAAAGCCGTCCGGTATCTCCAGCAACGATCGAGTCGGATGGAGCTCTACGACGACAAGACCGATTATCTGCGACGGAATTACTGGAACGCGCTGCTGATGGGTAGAGCTCAGGTACACAATCTGGTGTAGGCGTCCGGCCGCCGGCATCAGGGCAACCGTTTACGCGCTTCTTGACAGACGAATCGCTATTGCATACTTTAACGGCTCTCGGTGGCGTAGCTCAGTCGGTAGAGCAAGCGGCTCATATCCGCTCGGTCGGGGGTTCAAGTCCCTCCGCCACTATGTTCAATACGGCGAATGCCGTTCCCGTCCACGATCATTCGAAGCTTTTCAGCGTGTCCGTCAACAACGATTACTACATTCAAGTGATAGATCCGTTTCTGATCTACGAACGTTATCCCGTCGTTGGAAGGAACCGGAACCCGTTCAGTCTGATCCGATAGGTGTCTCAGGATACCGCGAAGGTCTATGATGTTTATGTCTGCTATCCCGGCGAGGCGGGTATGAATGCGATGCAGCCGGCGCTCGCGTACCGTAAGACGTTTTGTATACTCTACGATTGATTCAGGACTCGTCTGTGAAAGCTGCTGTTCGAACGGCGCGCGATTGCGAGTCTCCCGCACCAGCGGCGAGATCTGATGTTCCCTTACAAATGCGAGACGTTCTTTGACTACTCCAAGCCTCCGATTGGTGGACGGGTCACGGAATACGGTTCGGCGGTCAAAGAAGAAGCGTCCGAGTGTCCTGTGGAAGAGCGAACGCATCAGGTCCTTTAGTCGATCCTTGATCATGTACGCAACCACCAGCACGGTGAACAGCGCAAGAGAGATGGAACCAAAGCGGATCTGGCCAATGAACGAGATGGCGGTTGCCACGGCCATTGCGAGTCCTGCAGCAAGTGCGTAGAGGAGCTGTTCCACTCGTTTTGACTGGTTTCCTCTGGTTATTTCAAAGAAAAGGACACTGGTGGCAAAGCGTTTGAGTTGCTTCTGGCGATAGACGTACTGTTCAGTCTCACTTTCAGGGGCGCCGCCGGAAACAACACTCGCATATTCGTGCTGCCTACGGTAATCGTGCTCCGCGCTGATACGCTCGGCGAGCTCTGTTTTGAGCGTGCCGTCCTGCTCGCCGGCGAAGAGGCGACACAGGTACTCCTCGACTGTCAGGGAGAGATGTTCATCTACCAGGGCAAGCCGCTCGCGAATGGGGCCCGAAGTGCTTTCGAGATGCTCGCGCAGCGGTAAGAGATCGCGAATCAGACCGTCAATCCGCGTGATCGCAGTCCGGCAGGAAACGTTCTGCTGTGGCCGCATGGTGCTGTCCGGGCTGGTGAGATCTCGAAGATTGGATTTGATCACCGCTCCCAGCAGCCTGAGTTCGTAGTCCAGTGATCTAAAATCGGTATCTGCCGGGCTGTCGAGCATTTGCAAGACTCGGGTGAGAGGGGACCGTTCATTGTTCCGGTCACAGAGCTCATCGATCGGTATTAAGGGCGTGTTGAACCTGAGGTAGAGTTTGATGTCCTGAAAGAACCCGTCGGGATCGTAGGTGTCCGGCCGAATGTCGAATGAGTAGGGAAGGAAGAATACCAGTCGAGTCTCAGCTGAGCGCCGCGCGGTGAGTGAAGCCGGTGAAGGGAGCTCGCGCACGTGTTTGAGCTCAAATGAGTAGGGGTCTCGCGGTTTGACCCGTATAGTTGTTCCGGGATTCGCCTGATCGTCAAACTGATCCTCTAGTAGTGTTCCGATGGTCGCGCACCTCGCAGAGCAGCCCTGCCGCACGGGCAAGCTGCCGGTATGCTTCCATCATAGCAGGTTCAGGGGCAGGAATCGAACGGTAGGTGGGGTCGAGGGTCCTGCCGGGCCGGAACGCCGCCAGGGTGAGCCTCTCCCCGGGACGGAGCAACGAAACGATCGCTTCTATGTCAGAGCTTTCAACCAGACCGGGAACAACGGTGGTGCGGTACTCAACAAACGGAACCGATCGGCGTGCCCACTCCATCGTGCAGCCAAGCTTGCCCTGTGCGCCGGCAGCTCTCCCGAGTAGCTGATAGCGGGCCGGAGAGAGCTTGAGGTCAACGGCGAGGTAGTCGAGCTTCAGGCCGGGAAGCCGATCGGGAAGCAACCCGTTTGTGTCAAGCTTCACCTTAAGCCCCAGGTCTCGCACGGTAGAGATCAGCTCAGGGAGCCAGGGCTGCAGGAGCGGTTCGCCGCCGGTGATGCAGACGGCTCCAATGTGGTCACGCCTGCGTTCAAGGAAGCGAACAATTTCTGAAAGCGGCAGAAAATCGACAGGTGGCTGACTGTCGACGAGCTCGGGATTGTGGCAGTACGGGCACCGCAGGTTACAGCCGGCGGTGAACACCGTTGCCGCTATCTCTCCGGGGTAGTCAATAAATGAGCTCTTGACCAGCCCGAGAAGGGCATTCACGCTACGGTCTGAAGCATCGCGCGGACCTGTTCGAGGGAGGAAAGCTTTGCGCGCACCGTACCGTCAGTGTTGAGCAGCACCACAGTAGGCGTTGAGAGCACCTGGTAGGCAATCGCCTGCGCAATGCCCTCGCTGGTGTCAACATCAACCTTCTCTCCCGGGAGTCCGGAGCCCTCGATCTCATCCTGCACCGGAGGGCAGTTGGGACACGTCCGGCGGAAAAAGTAGAGGTAGCTTGAGTCGCCGGCGGCAGAGCAGGTGGGATCCGCAGGGACTCCGTGCTCTTGATCCTTTGCCTGGTCGTCAATCGCCGGTTTACCGGTGAACGTGAGGCGATGGTCGTACTCCTCCCGTTTCCCAAGGTTCCAGTTCTTGAGGCTGCGGTAGTAGCCGACAATTCGGGTGTAGATCTCCGTCGGCGTACCTTCCACATCATCGTACTGACGCTGGAGGTCTGCAATCCTGGCATCGATTTCGTTAACTCGATTCATAATGTGCTCCCTGTTCTGGTTCTCATTTTGTACTTCTATGCGTTCTCGGTTTCCAGCAGCTTTGTCCGTTCCTTCTGCAATGCGTCTATCTCCTGGCGAATGGCGGCCCTCTTCTCATCCGCACAGTGGGGACAACTGAAGTGCTCGCCGGTCAGGTAGCCATGGATTGGGCAGATGGAGAAAGTCGGTGAGAGGGTGAAGTAGGGCAGCCGGTAATTCTGAGCGATTGATTTCACCAGTTTGGCGCAGGTCTGCCAGTTCTCTATGGCCTCACTGAGAAAACCGTGGAACACGGTTCCTCCGGTGTATTGGACCTGAAGCTCGTCCTGAAGATCGAGTGCCTCAAAGATGTCGTCCGTGAAGCTGACCGGCAGCTGGCTGCTGTTGGTATAGAACGGATCGTTGTCTCCGCTGGTTACAATGTCCGGGTACGCCTCTCGATCGTGTTTGGCAAGCCGGTAGCTGGTACTCTCCGCCGGGGTGGCTTCCAGGTTGAACAGATCGCCCGTCTTCTCCTGGTAGTCCGCAAGGCGCGCTCTCATATGCTTCAGGACGCGCAGTGAGAACTCCCGACCCGCTGGGTCAAGCATGTCCACATCAAGGAAGTTCTGCAGGCACTCGTTCATGCCCACCAGACCAATAGTTGAGAAGTGGTTGTTCAGGTGCTGGAGGTAGCGACTGGTGTAGGGAAACAGCCCGGCTTCAAGCAGTCGGTTGATTACATTTCGTTTTATGGTCAGGCTCTCGGCGGCGAGATCCATCAGATGATCAAGTCGGGCAAAGAAGTCGCTCTCGTGCGCGGCAAGATAGCCGACCCGCGGCAGATTGATCGTCACAACGCCGATCGATCCGGTAAACTCGTCCGAGCCGAACAGTCCGCCGCCGCGTTTTCTCAGCTCCCGTTTGTCAAGCTGGAGTCTGCAGCACATGGAGCGAACATCACCAGGGTCGAGATCGCTATTCACGAAGTTCTGGAAATAGGGTGTCCCGTACTTGGCGGTCATCTCGAACAGCAGTCGTGCATTCTCTGAATCCCAGTCGAAGTTCTGAGTGATGTTGTAGGTGGGAATGGGATACTGGAAGCCGCGCCCGTTGGCATCGCCCTGGATCATTATCTCAATGAACGCCCGGTTTATGAGATCCATCTCCTGCTGGCACTCCCGGTAGGTGAACCCCTGCTCCTTCCCACCTACTATTGCAGCCTTGTCTGCAAGATCACCGGGAACCACCCAATCGAGAGTGATGTTGGTAAACGGCGCCTGGCTGCCCCAGCGGCTTGGCGTATTGACTCCAAACACAAAGCTCTGGATACACTGGCGAGTCTCATCCAGGCTCAGATTGTCCCTTTTCACGAACGGAGCGAGGTAGGTGTCGAAGCTGCTGAACGCCTGCGCTCCGGCCCACTCGTTTTGCATGACCCCGAGAAAGTTGACTATTTGCTGTACCAGTGTGCTGAGGTGTTTCGCCGGCTTGCTGGTGATCTTGTCTGCAACTCCGCCGAGTCCTTCCTGAATGAGCTGACGCAGGCTCCAGCCCGCGCAGTAGCCGCTGAACATGGACAGATCGTGAATGTGGAAGTCTGCGTTTCGATGAGCCTCAGCAACAGCCTCCGGGTAGACGTTCTTCAGCCAGTAGTTCGCCGTGATGGTCCCGCTGTTGTGGAGAATCAGACCGCCAAGGGAGAAGTTGACGTTGGCGTTTTCATTCACCCGCCAGTCGCTCTGGCTCAGATAGCCGTCCATCGTGGTGTTGATATCAAGCATGAGTCTACGCGTATCTCTCATGACTTCGTGGCGGGCCCGATAGAGGATATACGCCTTGGCGACAACTGCCTCTCTCGCCTCAATCAGCACGGTCTCAACGAGATCCTGAATCTCTTCGATCGCCGGGGCAGAGTTCGGGTGACGCGAGGCCATGCACCCGGTGAGCTTCTGCTCGACTGCCGTTAGTAATCCGTCAAGGTAGGCTGCATCCCGCTGTTCGTTAACGGCTTGGAACGCACTCTCAATGGCGCTTCGGATCTTCTCACGGTTGTAGCTCTCGGTACTGCCGTTACGCTTGACAACGTGGCGAACAACCTGCTCCTGCAGGTATACGCGGTTCTCTCGCTTTGTGTTCTGTAAGAACTCCGACCATGGCTGGTCAATCTCGCGCCTCATTCTTGCCCTCCGGTGAATGGCTCGCTCTCGAGCTTTTTGGCCTTCAGTCCCTCAATTTCTTCAACAAACTCTTCTACGTTTTCAAAGTTCCGATAGACCGATGCGAACCGTATGTAGGCAACTCGATCGAGCTCGTAGAGGTGATGCAGTACCATCTCTCCGAGTACCTTGGAACCGATCTCATGATTCGATTTGGCCAGGTTGAGAGCCTGGTCCTCAATGTCAGCGAGCATGTCGGAGATCTGATTCGCGGTCACCGGTCGCTTGCGGATCGCCTGCAGGACCCCTCGCTCGAGCTTGTCACGGTCAAACGGTTCCCGTCCTCCCTGACTCTTGACGACCATAAGCGGTCGCTCCTCTACGCGCTCGTAGGAGGTGTAGCGATAGCCGCAGGTCAGGCACTCCCGCCTGCGACGGATGGCAGTGCCGTCGGCGAGTGTTCGGGATTCGACTACCTTGTCTTCATTGCTCTCACAGTGCGGGCAGCGCATTGTTCCATCCTAACGGTTTACCAAACTCTACATCTTGTGTCTCAAGACTCGAAATACCCTACACGGCACTATATATGGGCGAAACGGATGACTCAAGAGCCTGTCTGCCGTGTGACTGCTCTTTTTTTAAGGAATTTTGCACGGTACCGGTGCGATTGACCGGCCACGAGCTTGGGGATATCGTGAAGACGTGACTCCATACGACTCTTTCTACCGCCACGGCTTTGCCCGGATCGCCGTTGCCATCCCGCGCGTGACCATTGGTGATGTATCCGGGAACGTTAGCTCTATCGCCTCCCTTCTCCGGCAGGCAGAGCAGAGGCAGGTTGCTCTGGCAGTGTTTCCTGAGCTCTGTCTCTCCGGCTATTCGAACGACGATCTGTTTCACCAGGACGCGCTTCTTGCCGCGGTGGAACAGGGGCTTGCCGAACTGTGTGAGCTCTCGCGCACCGTCCAGGTCATGTGCGCAGTTGGTGCACCGCTTCGGATTGGTTCATCTCTCTACAACACCGCCGTCGTGATCTCTGGCGGTGAGATCCTGGGGGTGACACCAAAGAGTTACATACCCAACTATCGGGAGTTCTACGAGAAACGGCATTTCACCTCCGGGGCCGGGATTGTTGGTCAGGAGGCCGTGGTTCTTGGCCGGACTGTCCCGTTTGGTACCGATCTTCTCTACGCAGCCGCACAGGTGCCCGGTCTGGTCTTTTACACCGAAATCTGTGAAGACCTCTGGGTTCCTGTTCCTCCGAGCAGTGAAGCGGCCCTCGCCGGTGCGACCGTGCTCACAAACCTCAGCGCAAGCAATGTGACGATCGGGAAGTCAGACTATCGCCGGTCGATGGGGAAGGACCAGAGCGGACGGTGTATCTCCGCGTACGCCTACACCGCTGCAGGATTCGGCGAGAGTACGACGGATCTCGCCTGGGATGGCGACGCGCACATTCACGAGAACGGACGACTACTCGCCTCCAGCGAGCGCTTCTCTCTTGAGCCACAGATAGTGACCGCTGATATCCATCTTGCGGCGCTGATCCAGGACCGGATGCGCATGACCAGTTTTGCCGACAACGCTTCAGCCCGTGGGGTGTCCGGTCATTTTCGTACCGTTGAGGTTGACTGGCAGCCGGTCGGGAATGCGGTCCGTCTGGAACGCGAGATTCAGCGCTACCCCTACGTTCCCGCTGGTAAAGAGCGACGTGACCAGCGGTGCCGGGAAGCGTACAACATCCAGGTCCAGGGGCTTGTGACCCGAATGGAAAAGACCGGGATACGGAGCCCGGTCATAGGAATCTCGGGAGGACTCGACTCAACACAGGCCCTTCTTGTCAGCTGCCGGGCTGTGGACCTGCTCGGGCTTCCCCGGGAGAGTATTCTTGCGTATACCATGCCGGGTTTCGCAACCGGCAGTCGAACCTATCACAACGCCTGGCAACTGATGGAATCGCTTGGCGTCTCGGCTGCTGAGATTGACATCAAGCCGGCCTGCATGCAGATGTTTCGTGACCTTGATCATCCTTTTGCACGGGGAGAGGAGGTCTACGACATCACCTTTGAGAACGTGCAGGCGGGGGAGCGAACAAGCCATCTCTTCCGGGTGGCGAACATGCGTGGCGGTCTGGTGGTGGGGACCGGTGATCTCAGTGAACTTGCCCTGGGCTGGGCGACCTACGGGGTGGGAGACCATATGTCGCACTACGCGGTGAACGCGTCGGTGCCCAAGACACTGATTCAGCATCTTATCCGGTGGTCGGCGGAGACCGGGCAGTTCGGTCCAGAGAACGCCTCGGTGCTGACTGACATTGTGAATACAGAGATCAGTCCTGAGCTGATCCCTGCAGCAGAGAGCGGTGGCGATGAGCCCCATCAGCTCAGCGAGTCTGAGATCGGTCCGTACGATCTGCAGGATTTTCACCTCTACTACACGACCCGCTATGGCCTTCGTCCGTCCGATGTGGCCTACCTTGCCGAGCAGGCATGGGCAGCCGTGGACCGCGGATCGTGGCCCGAGGACATCCCGAGAGAGAAAAGGCGTGCGTACGATCGCACAGAGATTGTACGCTGGCTTGCTGTCTTTCTGAAGCGATTCTTTGAGACTTCTCAGTTTAAGAGAAGCTGTATCCCGAACGCTCCCAAGGTGGGTTCCGGAGGCTCTCTGTCACCTCGCGGCGACTGGCGTGCCCCGAGCGACGCGAGCGCCCGACTCTGGCTCGAAGAGTTGGAGTCGAACGTCCCGCTTGACGGCTGAATCATTCCCCTGTAGCGCTTGTGAAGAACTCGCGAATGTCGCTTGAGAACGCTCGCCTTGAACTCTCCCAGGCGTAGAACATGTGCCCGCCGCTGTAGTGCTTGAGCGAGAGGTTCCGGCGCAGCTCCGGGGCCAACCGCATCAGTCCTGCAATCCGGTTCGATGAAAAGTACGGCGTCACCAGGTCGTAGATACCATGGGTAATGCGCACCTTCATAAAAGGATTGAGGCTCATCCCATATCGAAGGTCATCCGTCGCGCCAATCTGACTCTGCAGAGCGTGACGCTCCATGTCGATCTGCCATCCCTGGTTTACCTCCATGCTCAGCAGGTGATAGTCACGTGTTGTGACCAGGCCCAGGGTTTCTCTGAGGTGAGTGTTCACACCTGCGGCAAAGACGCGTTCAATAGAGCGGAGCGTGGGATCTGCTCCGTGATAGGTCTCCCGATCGGGAAAGGGGTCGGGGGCGGTCACCGTAGCGTCGTAGAGCCCACAGATAAGTCCGCGGTCACGGAGTAGTTCACGGACAAAGCGCTCGGCGGAGATGCGTCCCCCCGTCCTGTCCACCAGCTTATAGTCGAGCCCCGAGATTCTTGAATACGCACGAGCTATGCGGGCGCGCTCCTTCTGATCAAGCCCATCCCCCTGTAGCAGGAGTTTCGGAAGCACCGTGGTCGCGAACTCCTCGGCGTTGGCAAGTATCTCGCTCGCAGTATCTGGGCCACCCTGAGCACGACCGTGGTAGGCGGCCGCTGCTGAGAGGCTTGGCACAATATCGGTCCATGGAAGAAGGTCGTAGTCTGAACTGTCGAGCAGTGCGAACTCGAGAGCCGGAGAGATGAGGATCGCTCCATTGAGGCCAACGCCGTACTTCTCCTGGATAAGTCTGGTCAGTTTCGCGGCGCGGAAGCCGCCGTAGCTCTCGCCCGCAATAAAGATCGAGCTCTCCCAGCGATTATGGGAGCCGAGGAAGCGAGAGATGAACTCACCAAGGGTGTCCAGATCCTTCTGTATCTTCCAGAAGGCCTTGTCGGCGTTTGGCTTTTCGTCTTTGTTTTCTGCCTCATCCTTGTCCAGCGCCCTGCTGAACCCGGTGCCTACCGGATCAACAAAGACAAGATCGGTGAATCCAAGCCAGCTCTCGTTGTTGTCTTCAAGGGAAACCGGCGGTGGGGGAGGAGTCCCATCCTCCCGGAAGACGACTCTTCGGGGTCCCACTGCGCCCATGTGAAGATAGGCTGAGGCGGCACCGGGTCCTCCGTTGAACACAAACGTGAGCGGTCGCTTCCGATCGCCTTCGGCGGCGTGATAGTAAACGTAGAATATCTCGGCGATCGGCTTTTCACGTTCACGCATAACCATCCAATTGGCTTCCGCGGCGTACGCCAGTTCTCCATCCTGTGTGCTCACTGTGTGGGCGCTCTGGGCGCCCTGGGGCGGATTATAGCTCTCTGCGGCCTCTGACATTGCATTCCTCCGGAATTATTCTTGACGATTTCGCCCGATGAGAGTACACCTTCAGGAACTGGAGTACAAATGGCAGCATCAGCAAAGAAGGTTCGTGACGACATTGATAATGCAATCAAGGGCTCAGACCAGGTCAAACCTGGTAACTACGTCACCGTCAAGGTTGAGAAGCCGGGGCTCTTTGGCAAGCCGTTCATTCAGCTCAGCGGTCGCTGCACTTCTGAAAAGGATAAAGCAACCGTAGAGGCCATTGCGAATGAGAATGCCGCAGGTATAAAGATTGAGAGCACCCTGAGAGTCAGCACCATTAGTTAATCGGTTACCTCACGGGCGAGTTCTTCCCACTCCTGTTCAAGGGTTCCCTCGAACGGTGACCGCGAGGCTCGACCGTACCAGTAGTTCGCATTTCCAGTATCACCCTCTTTCCTGTGCAGGTAGGCGTGTACCGCGCTTCCGAGTCGTGAGGGAATCCTCTGGGCAATGGCGTGGGCGGTATCCCAATCCCCTCTGGAGTCCTCATAGAGTGAGCGTTCAAGCTCAGAGGCGTCGTCAGGCAAGGATTGGTCGGTGCAGCAGCTTTGAAATTGGTCGTAGGTCATAGAGCATCTTATCACAGCTTCGGCGCCCGGGCAGCGGTTGCAGCAGGCCGCCGATCAGTTGCATTATGGAGCGATGCGTCACTATGGGTTACGGATGCTTCTTTTCTTTCTTCCGGTGGTTCTCTTCTCACAACAGTACGGGCTGCGGGAGATTCCGGTCACCGGTCTGCCGACCGGAGCGCGAGTAGTCTCCTATGCGGTCGTGGAAGCTGAAGACGGTCAGCGTCTGGTCACTGAGATCGAGACATCAGACGGCGTTTCCGCGTTCTACGTCTTTGTGCACGCGGAGGCAACATTGATCGCGACACTTATTGGTCCCCGGACCATTCCGGCCCAGTTTCTTCTCCCGCCGACGCATCGGCCGGTGACCAGACGCATTGAGGGTGAGGCAAGGCGCTACTGGGAGGTGGAGACGTCCACCGAGCTGGTGAGCGCTCCGCAGCTTGAAGAACTCCGTTTCTCGCAAACTGATGAGGGAGCTTATCCGCTCTCGCCCACTGTCGGTAGCTCTCTCTCGCTATCTCTGCTGCGCCTGCAGGCAGATGGGGAGCTTGGTAGCCTCTGTGTCCTGGAACCGAATATTCTGGCGGTTACAGATCGGCTCACGACAACGGGTGCCTGGCGGATACGTCCGTTCGATGAGTCGCTTCTGCTTATTGGGGTTGGGGAGAGTTTGACGGCCGGCCGAGGTGAGATCCGCCCGCGCCTCTACAACAGCAACGGCGAGCTTGTGGCTGTGAGTCCGGCCCGGATTCCATACGAAGTCAATCGTGTCCCCGATCTACTGCAGACGGATCTCAACGGGGACGGAGTTGCGGAGCTGATTATGTTTCCAACGGCGGACTCAGGTGCGGCTCTTCTGGTGCTTGAGCCGAGACGCAACGATCGGAGCGCTCGCGTGCTCTCGTTTAACCTCTGCACCACCCGGATGAACGGTGAAGACGTCGTGGGGCTTCAGCGCCACCTGGATAGAGGTGGGTACGATCTTGGGCCGAACGGCGTAGATGGCTGGTACGGCCCGGACACCCGCGCAGCGGTGATCCGCTGGCAGCGAGCCACTGATCAAGTAGTCACCGGAGTGGTTGATCTTGATCAGGTAACGCTTCAGTAGAGGGTGTCAGAATCCAGGAAGTGGCAGACGCTCTCTGATCCGTTCGACCTCGTCCTCAACGGCATCCTGCACCTGCTGTTCGGCCTCCTGGCGGAGTGAGGCGACCGCTTCCTCTGCGCGACGAACGACTGACTGCGCAAGCTCCCGGCTTTCAGCAGCCTGCTGCAAGAGCTGCTCGGCTGATTGCTCTATCGCGACGACCCGGTCGAGTTGTGCAGAGACGCTTTGCAGATCTCCTTCGAGCAGGGACTGGAGCGCGGCGTCCAGCTCCCGCTGGAACTCTGCGATCGTTGCATCAATCTGCTGCTGAATCGCCCCCGCAAACGCCTGGTCAAGATTTGTGCTGGTACCGGCAAGCGAGAGAACTCCCTGTTCGTCAATCGTATACGAGACTCTGATCACTACCGTTCCGCTCTGTCGAACAACCTCATCCACGAAACGGCCAATCTGCGAGAGCTCTGCGGAGGAGGAGAAAGCCGGTTCAGCGACCTCAATGAGAGCCGTTCCTTCGGTCCGGCTGCCGCTCTGGTAGGCAACGTCGATCGACGCTTCACCAGTAAAACGTTCGAATCCGATCGCACCGATTCCCTCGGTAATCACCACCGGAACGCTGTCGGCAGAGAGGGTAAGAGCAAGGTTAACGTCAGCCTCCTCGCGCAGATCGAGCAGAGCCCCAATTGAGGTGGTCGAACCATCACGAACCATCTGATAGTCGAGCAGCGTTGGCGAGTTGTTGATTGATTGATCGCTGGAGACCTGTTGAAGAGTCGCTTCGAGTTCGGTCGCTCCGGTTGAGGAGAAAAACGCCTGTTCAAGAAGGAAAACCGGGTAGCGGGTTGTCTCGTAGTGCACAACCGTACTGTTCCGCTGGAAACCCCGTGGTTCGCGGCCCTCCCGAAGGGCCTGTACCCTCTGGAAGTACTCATATCCGGTTGCAATTCTTCCGTACCAGTTTCCCAGTGCGTCGCGAACAACAGGTTCCACAAGCCCCCGAA
Source organism: uncultured Spirochaetaceae bacterium (assembly GCA_964599075.1). GTDB lineage: Bacteria > Spirochaetota > Spirochaetia > DSM-27196 > SLST01 > SLST01. The sequence continues at coordinate 63,760 of CAZREG010000010.1, forward strand.
GAAACTGTGGGCCGTCGACTCTCATGTCCGGAATAAGATCCACCAGACGTTCAAAATCTTCAGACACAACGGCTGGAAGCGCCTGCCCCTCAGCGAGCAGGGCGGCGGTCTGAGACTGCAGCTCACTTATCTGGGTCTGGACGTTGCGGACTGCTTCATCTGTCTCGGCAAGCAGGCTGGTCGACCGGTTGTAGAGCTCGAGTGCGCGTTGGGGATTCTCCACGGCGGTGAAGTCGGTCCGGGCGAACTGGGAGAGCTCCTCGAACGTTTCGATCGTCTGTTCACGGCTCTGAGCTATGGTGTCACGGCTCTGAGAGACAAAGCGCTCGCTCTGCTCCACAAACGCCTCCGTCCGTTCGGGCGTCCGCAGAAGTTCCAAATTCTGTTCAAGAAACAGCTGGGGGTCGAGCGTTTCAGGCAATCCAAGAGTGTCCAGCGAGAATCGTTCGGCTGGTGGCCGGATGGACGGAGCTGTCCGGGTCCCCCTTTCCGGCAGCGCCCCGGATTGCTCGCGGGAGGTCGAGAACGCCAGACCCGAGACCGTAAGATCATTAATAACGATACTGCCCTGGAACGCCTGCCAGAGATCCACGCCGAGGCGACCGTTGGACAACTCGAAGAGGTTTGTCATAGGGGAGGCGCGGTCGGCGACAACCAGAGAGTCGAACGCGATCGTGCCCGCGAGAGGACGAAAGTTCATGCCGGTTATCTCACTCTCTGCCTCAAAGACTCGCTCGAGCAGTTGTTCCGCGGTTCTCTCAGCGATCATGTTGCGAAACAGAAGATTGAATGCAAGAACGCTTGCGGCGATCGCCAGCAGGATCGCGAGCTTGCCGCGCCGGACAGCACCTCTGTTCTTCTTTGCCTGCTTGACAAGGGTACCAAGCCGTTTCGCTTCCGCATCGGTGAGTTCACGCGAGAGGGTGATCTTTCCATCTTCGCTTACCGTGGTGATCTCACGGAGAAATCGGCGATCGTTTTCCAGGAAGATACGCGCTTCAATTCGCTTGCGGTACTTCTTCTCCGGAAGAGGCGAGCGAAACAGCTTTGGAGTTCTGGTTCCCATCTGAAGCTCCTACGCAGCGCCGGGCCAGAGCCGGCGCGCCTGGACTGCCGCTGCACCAATCTTCTGCACAATCGGCAGCTTTGTGAAGGCCTTCACCAGCTTGCTGTTGATGATCCGATCATGCACATGCCGGCGGTACAGACGGACCAGGAGTGCTGAAGTCACCGTGAGCGGCACAAAGAGTAGCAGACCGGAGACCAGGCCGCCGGTCACCAGCGCGTGGTTGAAACGGGTCCATGGCATGGGATCAACGGCGTAGAGCGCCGCCAAAAGCTCTTCCAGCAGAGGGCTGCTGAGAATCAGGACTCCGAGTGAATCGACAAGCGGGTCGACAAACGGGGTGAGAAGCGAGAACAGAAGACTGAACACGAGCGTCAGTCCCAGATTGATCTTCACCAGAAAGGCAAGGACGAACAGCGCCAGCCAGAGGAGGTTGTTCGCCGGAACGACGGCAAGCACAAAGCCGTACGCTATACCGGCCCCAATCTCTCCCGGTCGGGAGTTAGAGTTCAGCAGCGCAATGAGTTTCCCCAGGGTGCGAATGATCACGATCGAGCCTCCTCTGCTAATCTACTGCGTCGTCCGGCAAGTGTCGCGGCGGGTATATGTCCGCCCGGTAGAAGTTTGTCTGGATCCCACCGTTGTAGAGCTCGGCAACCAGATTGGTGCGCAGTCCGACTGATGATGCGCCGGACCTGCCGACGCTGAGGAAAAAAAGCGTCCATCCGCCAAGTGCCTCCTTCGCACAGCGGCCGAAGTCCGCCATAAGTTGGGTCACCGCTTCGGTGTTCATTCGTTCCCCGTACGGTGGGTTGGTGATCACCACACCACGAGCGGCCGGTTGGGAGAGTGCACGAACATCAGCCACGGAAAAATCGATGTACTCGTGAACGCCGGCCCGGCGCGCGTTCGCGCGAGCCATCTCCACAGCTTGCTCATCGTGATCAGATGCGACAATGGTCGGCATCCGCCGTGGCCCGCCGTGGGAACCCGAAGGCTCCAACCGGGGCGTCGGGGTAAAGACCCAGTTCTCGTATGCATAGCGGCGCCCGAGGGCACCCGGTTCGGTTCCAGCGGCAAGCAGTGCAGCCTCTATAACGATGGTTCCTGAGCCGCAGAACGGATCGAAGAGCGTGCTTTCCCGGTCCCAATCAGCGGCAAGGAGAAGTGTCGCCGCAAGATTCTCCCGAAGTGGCGCCTCACCGGCCTGTCGCCGGTAGCCCCGCTCGTGCAGCGGCCTGCCGGAGCTGTCGAGTGACAGCGTTGCAGAGCTTCCCGAAACAAATAGCGACAGTCCAACGTCCGGGTCGCGCTTGCTCACGGAGGAACGGTCTCGTGCCTTGGCCCGCTGAGAGTCCGTCACCGCATCCTTCACGCGAACAGCAGCAAAGCTTGAGTCGGTCAGGTTGCGGGATCGGGTCACCGCCGAAACCCTGATCGTCTGGGTGGGAGAGATGAGGCGCGACCAGTCTAGCGATCGGGCCAGCCGGTATATCTCGTCGTAGCTCGATACGCTCCCGGAGACAAGCGGCACCAGGACCCGGCTTGCGGTACGAAGGCGCCGGTTCGCGGCGACAACCTCGGGCATGCGTCCGGTGAAGCGTACAACGCCGTTCTCATGCCCCAACGGCTCAAGTCCGGCGGAACGAAGCTCATGAGTCAGAAAAGATTCCGCACCACCGGCGCATGTTGCCAGGAGCGTACCATTACCAGGCCAGTTCATCGTTCACAGTGTACCGTGCCGACGACGCTGCGCCCAGCGGGCTTGAGTCGTTCTTCAAATCCGTGCACGATCAGGCGTGCAGTCACAAGACTATAGACATAATTTCACCGCGCTCACCCTTGATGGCGTGTTTTTCTTTCTCGGGATGATCTTCATTTCCATAGAGACAGTATTGCCGCTCCTGTTAAACAGGCTTGGAGCCTCCAGCATTGCAATCGCCGCCCTGCCTGTGGGCGTTGTGCTCGGGGTCAACATTCCCAGCATATTCGTCGCGGCTCACATTGAGTCACTTGACCGCAAGCTTCCCTATACCGTTCGCGTGGGTGTGCTGCAACGACTGCCGTGGGCAGTCGTAGGACTCTTGATTCCTTTTCTTGCCGTGCCTGCTCCAGGTGCCATGGTTTTTCTCGTGATCGCTGCGACGTACGTTACGACGATGGCAGCCGGTTGCACGATTCCTGCGTTTTTCGACATTATTTCAACCACCATCCCGGTGGAGCAACGGGGAACACTGGGAGCCCTGCGGTCGATCCTGAGCTACCTCGCCGGCATAGGCGGTGGTGTCGCAGTAAGAGTCGTTCTTGATCGTGTTTCGTTTCCCCTGAACTACACCTGGCTTTTTATGATTGCCACGATACTGCTGTTCATTGGGCTCGGGGTTGTCAGCCGCGTCCGTGAGCCGGCTCGATCGGGAGCACGCTCGACGACACGGTCGATACCGCAGCGGATACGGTACGCACTCGGCTCGAGCAGGAGCTTCCGACTCTACATTGTGATGCGGGGTATACTTGTCGTCAGCTTTGCCACTACCGGCTTCTTTCCCGTCTATCTTGCCGAACGGTTCGGACTCACCGATGGAGTGGCGGGGTTGTTCTCAATCATCACTGCCGTGGTATTCGTGGCTGTAAATCCTGTGTTCGGAAGACTTGGAAACAGAATCGGATACAAGCCGATGTTTATCGCGAGCTTTGTGAGCCTGATGGCAAGCGGCGTTATTGGCCTTCTCAACGTTGATCTGCCGTTCGCGTACCTGCTTATCGCGCTTGCTGCAGTGAGCCGGAGCGTTGAGCTTCTCTCTTTCAATATGACAATTGAGTTTGCGCCTCCAGGTCGCGTCCCTTCGTTTATTGGCGTGAGCGGCCTGTTCATCGGGCTTGTTGCCCCGCTTGGGCTTCTGGTAGGTGTTGTCGTAGACCGGTTAGGCTACGGCGCGCTGTTCGGGATTACGCTCGTTACAGCCGCAGTGGGTCTTGTGGTCCTGACGAGGGTCCACGAGCCGCGACGGGCCTACCAGCTGCTCAACCGGCCGGATATTCCTGGATAGAGTGTTCACCAAGGGCTCTCATTGTTGTGCGAATCAGATGGGCTACCCGTTCCCGCGCGGCGGTCACGTCCTTCGTGCCGATCTCACCAGCGTTGATGACGCTCTCACGATCCTCACGGATCATCGTTGCTGCGCGTGCGCTTACGTTGTCCAGTACCGCGGCCTCAGTTCGCGCGTCAGCCCCAATTAGGGAGAGGGCAAGATCCCGGTGTGAACACGCTCTGAGCACTTCCTGAGCAACTCGTGAGGGAAGCTCCGGCAGCGCCTCGAATGCGTAGAGGGCAGACTCAAACTCCTCGGCGAGAGAGACGGGAAGCCGAGCGAGAAGTTCGTGTCGCCGTGCTGCCGGGAGTCCCCGTGCCACCCGTGCAGCCTCTTCAAGTGCCGGCCACTCGGCATGGTGCTGATGACTCGACCTGATAACGCTGCGGGCCTGTGACGCGGCCTGTTGGGCAAGTTGCCGGACTGCCGACTCGAGCTTTTGTTTGTGTCCTGTGTGGATCTTCAAAAGTCGAAGGATTGCCTCTGCGCGAGTCATCAGTCGACTATACCATAGCAAAGTTGAGCCAGGGGGCTACGCCTTTTCATCAATATGAATGACACGGGACGTATGCTCGTGGGTCTCACCCTGCGCGTCGTAGGTGTCGAACTCGCCGCTGTCTTGTTCCTTGTCCGTCTCGTCTTCCTGGCGCTCCAATTGAGAGTCCCGCTCGTCGTGGTGGCTACGATCTTCGGTGCGCGGCACTCCGTGGCTGCCGGACCCGGTCTTCACGGTTTCAGAATCCTGTGACTCCGAACTGCGCTCTACGTCATGAGTCTCAGGCTCTGTTGCGCGGCGCGATCGCTCCCATCGTGGAACCGCGTTAAGATTCGTGCTTATCACTCTCTATAAATTAATAGAACAGGCGCGGATCAACAAGGCCGCTTATCGCCCGGTGATTTCCTTCCAGGCTCGCCGGTAGCGTTGGAGTCGACGAATATCTTCGGATTCGATCGAGGGCAGGCGAGTCAGGTCCATGTTGTCGGCGAGATCGAGAAGCTTCACCGAACGAGCAAGCGGGTTTTCTGCTGCCCGGGTCACAAACTCCGTGTACGACTCCTCCTGTTCGAGAGAGGGAAACGCATCGGTCGTCCGCCGGGTCAGAGCGTCAACCGCGTCCAAAATATGCTCGGGAAAACCGGCCTGCCGGATGGTTTCCAATGTGACCCCGTTCGACAGCCCGTCCTCTACACAGTCATGGAGAACAGAGACAATCTGCTCATCGGGGTCTGCAGTTCTTCCCATCATACGAAGCGGATGAGTGATATACGCGCCGCCTGCCCGATCTCTCTGACCCCGATGTGCCTGAAGCGCAATTCCGATTGCTCTCTCGAGCAGCATTGATCTACTGGTACCCACCCGCATACACTACACAAAATGCCGGAGTGGCGGAATTGGTAGACGCAGGGGACTTAAAATCCCCTGACCGAAAGGTCGTACGGGTTCAAGTCCCGTCTCCGGTATTGTTAAGGTGCGAACCACGGA
>CAZREG010000011.1:0-60277 GCA_964599075.1 uncultured Spirochaetaceae bacterium
ACCGGGAAAAGAGTGCCGGTGCTTCGGTTCCCCAAGCTGCGTGACACTACGGGAGAAGCGCGGAAATGGCTTGGACAGCCTCCGCCTTACCAAAAAGCTTCGCGTAGTCCACTGCGGTCATTCCAAGGCTGTCGACCGGCGATGGGTTCGCGCCAGCAGATAGAAGGTGCGTAACTATCCCGTCGTGCCCCTGGGAGGCCGCAAGCATGAGAGCGGTCTGACCGCTCGTTGTTCGCATATTCGGGTCCGCACTGTGAGAGAGAAGAATACCGACGATCTTGTCCAAACCGCGGCTCGCCGCCTCACAAAGTGCGGTCTCGCCCCCATCACCACAAGATGCGTTCGGGTCCGCCCCATCGGATAAAACTCTCTGAACAACTGACTCTGAGCCGGATCGTACTGCGGAAACCAGAATGGGTACGCCGCTTGAATCGCGAGCATCCATGGACACACCGACTGAGATCAGATCATCTACCAGTTCAAGGTTACCATTACACGCTGCCACACCAGGAAAGTCCGGGTCACGCTCACGTCCACGAAGCCTGGTTCTGGCCAGATCAATCCGGTGGCTCTGCTGCCAGACGCTGCGCTCGCTGATGAGATAGTTTTCTACATCAGTATCTGCAACGACAGAAGCGTGGGAGAAGGCTGCAGGTAACGGATCTGTCCCGACAATAGCGACAGGAATGTTCCTTCCGACACTGTAGCCTAGAACGTAGACCAACCAGTCCGGCAGTGTGTGAGTCGGCATCGCTACAACATGCGTGAAATCTCGGATCATCCGATTCAGATCACCGCTGCTGGCCTCCTGCCACCGATTGGAAATCGTCAGCCCGGTACTTTTGATGCTATAGCGCCGCAGCGCCCGCATGAACTCTTTGGCTCCTTCAAGTTGAGCCGGATCACAGAGAAAACCCACACGCATGCGACGGATTCTGTCACATGAGTGCGGAGTTGACAACCGAAGGCAAAAGAGCAAATGTAACTGTATGTTTGTCGATCACATTCCGATCGATACCTCCCAGTTCGAAGCTGGCCGCTCCATTTACATCGAGGGCGGCAGGACGGCCGTCCTCCTTCTGCATGGATGGACCGGATGGCCCGGTCGGCTGGCCTCTGCTGCCAAGGCACTTGGCGCGGCGGGCTACACCGTCCATGTACCGAGATTACCCGGCCATGGTACCCGGATGGCCGACCTGCTGCAGACCACGGCACAGGACTGGCTTCGCCGGGCGATAGATTCCTACCTGGATCTCAGACAAGCGCACGACGAGGTGCTGGTTGTCGGTACCTCCATGGGAGCGATAATGGCCACCATTGTTGCAGCAAAATACAAGGTCCCCCGTATCGCTCTTCTGGCACCGGCACTTCTGACCCGTAATCGTTTTATTCCTTTCGCACGATTCATAAGGCCGTTTGTTCGACGTATCCAGGGGGATTGGAAACCAAACGAGGAGCTAAACCCTTTATCCCGGGAAATCGGTGAGGAGTACTCCACTCACACCTACATATCGATGGTGGCGGAACTCTACAGGATGCAGCGATGGGGGCGTCGGGCCTTGGTACGCCTGAAGGCCGATACACTTGTCATTGCTTCCGAGGAGGACCAGTCAGTCCCGATTGGCGTGGTAGAGTACATCCGCAAAAACCGCGCTGGCGGCGAGTTCGCCCATCTCGTCCTTAAGAAGAGCAGCCATCAGCTCTGTGACGATATTGAGAAGGATCGCGTCGCTCAGGCCGTGGTAAACTGGTTCGAAGAACGATTGTGACAGTTCTTTGCCTTTCTACCGCTACCACAGAAGCAGAGAGCTTCTGGGTCCCATTCATCAGGCGACCAGAGCGGACCGGAGAGACTCCGCGTTCGAGCCACCTCAGCCGCCAGCTTTCGCAGTTCAGGTGTTGCCCGACTGTAAAACGCGTCCCATCCGTCACAGAGCCAGCTTCCCAGTCCCTTCGGGGCATGCTCGCGGTGTTTGATGCAATCGCCTGAGCAGTATGGCAGATGATCGCACGACTGGCAGACGCTCGCCCAGTTTCCCTTCTGGCCGGCGAACTGGTTGCGGATCGGCGAGTTTGTCATGGCCTGCCAGCTTTCGGTATTGACGTTTCCCAAGTGCAGTTCCGGCTCCACGTAGAAATCACAGGGATAGACATCTCCGGTGTGCTCGACAACGAAGTACGAATCACATCGGCCACCCATCGTGCACGTGTGACGACTCCCATCAAGGAAGAAGCTCATCAATGCATCGTGGTGGCGAATAGAAACGGTGCGAACGTCTTCCTTCAGCCACTCTTCAAAGATGGCAGTCAGGAATCTCCCCCACTCCTCCCCGGAGATTGCGAAGGGTGCCGGACGGCCGTCCGGCCTGAACTCGACACACGGTATGAACTGCATAAAATCCAGGCCGTGTTCGCGGAGATAACGGTACACTTCCCGTGGGCTCTTCACGTTGGCCTGGCTCACAAGTGTGAGCGCGTTCACTTCAACTCCATGAGCGCGCAGGCGACGCACGGAACCCATGACTCGTCTCTGCGTGGGTCCGCCATCGTTTGATCTGCGATAGGTGTCGTGAATGTTCTCGGGCCCGTCGATACTCACGCCAACGAGAAAGTTATAGTGAGCAAGATGCTCGGCAAGTGCGTCATCTATCAGCGTCGCGTTCGTCTGCAGCCCGTTGGCAACGCTTGTTCCCGGTCGACCGTACCTTTGCTGGAGTTCGGTTACTCGCTTAAAGAACGGCAGGCCCATAAGCGTTGGCTCTCCGCCCTGCCAGCCGAAGGAGTACACGGGCTGTTCAGTCGCCATGTAACCACGAACAAGCGCCTCAAGGACCTCATCTGACATCCGATGCTCGGTTCGCTCGAACAGGGAAGCTTTCTTTAGATAGAAACAGTATGTACAGCGAAGATTACAATCAGGTCCAGCCGGTTTGACAAGAAGCGAAAAGGGGCCGGGCTTACGTCTGGAAGAATTCCGTCTTTTCTTCACGCCTCCAGTCTAAGGAAGGTGCTGACCACTGACAACAGCGTCATTCTTTCACTATATTGCAGCGCATGTTCGGGTTTCTTATCAAGAAGGCCTTCTTCGACATGTGGGACCACTTTCTCGGGATCGTCATCATGAACCTGGGTTACGTGGCCGTCATCACCGTTCCTGTTCTGCTATCCGGTCCTGCGGTTCAGGTGAGCGTACTGCTCTTCTTTTTCGTTGTTGGAGTGGGCATCATACTCTTCTTTCTCTACAGTGGGGCGGTTGCCATGGCTACGCGAGAAATTGCCAACTACCAGGCACCGGAGTTCAAGAAGTTTCTCTCTTACTTCAAGGAAACCTGGAAATCATCTCTCATTCTCGGGCTTATCTTCTGTGCGGTAGCACTTGTCCTCCAGATTGGGATTCCGGTCTACGCGAGCATGAACAACCTGCTCGGATTCGCGGCGATTGTATTCCTTGGCTGGGCGATCATCATCTGGTTTCTCGCAAGCCAGTACTATCTGCCTATCCGCGCACAGCTTGATGACAGTGCCCGGAAAATCCTGCGGAAGTCATTCGTCATATTCTTTGACAACACCTTCTTCTCGATCCTCCTCGGTATCGGCTCGTTGCTTATTGCGGTGGGCTCCGTGTTCACTGCGCTCCTCATTCCCGGGGTTACCGGCCTGATGCTCTGGCATCAGGTGGGGCTGAAGCTTCGCTTATACAAGTATGACTACCTTGAGGAGAACCCGGATGCAAACCGTAGAAAAATCCCCTGGGACGCTCTGTTGATAGATGACGAGGATCGGGTGGGTAAACGCACCCTTCGTGGAATGATCTTCCCCTGGAAGGAGTAGGCGCTCGGGCTAAGATCTGCTTTTCAGCAGGGCCTGGTTTGCAAAGTAGACTGCACCAATCGCCTGACCGAACTGTGCTACCGTAAACTCTTCAAGGTCATCAAGCTGCCGCATAAGCGGAGTGAACGCCATGGAACTATCGGCAGCAAGGAGAACAAGGTTCTCCTCTCGCCTTGCGGCACCCTCCTGCATCAGGGCAAAGCACTGCGGCACTTTGACAAGCCGTCCGAATAGGAAGCGGGAACTTATGCCGGTTTCCAATAGGTGCTCGGTCTCCCTCCAAGTGAGTGCGAGAAACTCGCCAATGTCACGAAAAATAGCGGCGGCAGCCGGCTCGCTCTCTGTCAACTGCATGAGATACTCAAGATACGCCTTTCGCTTGTCCTCTGGTGCCTCTGGAACAACTGTGACGGAACCGCCATCAACGGTCTCCACACGAAGGAAACCGAGATCAGCAGCCGCCTCGAGCAGCTGAGGCGAATCACCGGAGAAGTAGCGTTGTGCAAGGCGGAACGCGCCGGTCTGACTGGTAAATCGCTGCATTGTCCCGGCAACGTTGGTGTTTGTGTTTCGCAAACTGCGTACATCAATTGCCGGGAGCGTCCGTGCCGATCGGGAGCCAATGTCGAGTATCATATTATAGACTTCGAGCGGAATCTGGGGAATAGATCCGTCTGCGAGCACCAGACCCGTTCCCAGATCTGTCCCAAGAGTATGGGCAAAGACGCCGTGAGATACTGAACCCGCATGAGCGCTCGCGGCGAGCTCAACGGCTGCAGTGAATGCGGCCATGGGCCCGTCATTTGTGCTCATAACCACGCCGTCAGGTCTGCAGAGCTTCTGCAACCGTTCATCTAGACGAGTCAGCTCTGCAAACTGAGCCTCGAAATCGCGATCGACATTGCCACGCATTCCGATGGTCTTGGGAACCTCTCCTCCCACTACCTTGTTCTGGACGACAACATCCGGGAACGAGAGGCCAATCCCGTCGACCACCCGGCGGGCTGCGATCTTGCTGTCGAGTGAGCCGACGATCCTTGATAGCTCCTCGGCCGAGCACTCTCGTGACAGCGCCGACTTACAGAGTGCCTGGTCTGCGCTCACGTCATCGCCCTTCCCGGCTCGTTCTGCCAGGACCGCGACAGCGTTGAGAAGTCGGACGGTGTCGACCACGGGATCGATCAATTGCTCGACATCTGTAAACACGGCCGGATTCCAGTCATGTTCTTTGAGCGCCACGAGGACACCGTTTACCACCAGGGCGGCCTTTATATCAGTTCCGCCTACATCGAGGCCGCAGATTGTTCGACCTTCGAGATTGGTGGTGACCTCAGTGAATACGGAGCTCTTCTGCGCCGAGAACCTCACTGCACTCGGCTGCCGCGGGGCAACCCCCTCGTGAAGGTTGATCACAAAACGCGCCCGTCCGTCAGAATGCGATTCGCCGCCGGTAGCGAGCGCATCAAGCATGCGCTCGCTCACATTGAGAACCCGGGCTACGCCGCGGCGCTGCGCACGGGAGACATCGGTCTCGAATGACGCCAGGACAGACTCAACCAGAGCACGCAGATCCTCTCTATGATTGAGATAGAGATCCAGACGGGAGCCGCCAAGCGTAGTCAGTGTGTTGTAAATCTCAGCCTGGATATAGTCGAAAAGGATTGTTTGCCACTCTTCATCGACCGTCTCAACGGAGGGAACAGGGATCGAGCCGGCCTTCTTGGCCTGCCCATCAATCAGGGTAAGCACGAAAGCCAGCTCTGAACCGGAGCCGGACAAGTGGGCCCGGACGTCTCCGACGAAGAGGGGCTCATCCGCTCTATAGCGCTCGAGAAGCGGCTCAATCATGACGGATCCCCCGAAAGCTCACGCACTTGTTCACCTGAATGCCACGCACTTGCAAGATAAACCAGCGGCGTGTCGGCAATGGCAACGATAAGCTTGAACAGGTACGTCGTAAGAGCAATCTCTATCACGATTTCCAGTTCAAACACACCGAAGAATGCCAGGAAAGAGAACAGAGCGCTATCGATGAGCTGACTGACAACGGTACTCAGGTTATTTCGGATCCAGATCGTCCGGCGGCCGGGGAATCGATTACGCCAGAACTGATACGCCCAGACATCGTGATACTGACTTACCAGGTAGGCGAAGAGGCTTGCACCGGTTATCCGGGGGAGTATCGTGAACAGCGCCTCCAGGTGGGGTTGGGCGAAATCTGTGGTATCAGGCTCGAACAAGAGCGCGAGATTCATCAGGATGACAAGCGAGATCAGGGAAACGAATCCAAATCCAACTGCCCGACGGGCGTCACGCTTCCCGTAATTCTCCCCAAGGATATCAGTGACCAGAAACGTGCTGGCATAGACAATGTTACCAAGGGTGGCGGTGAGACCAAAGATCTCAACGGTTTTCAGTACCTGTAAATTTGCAACAATGGTTGCAATAGGTATCCAGACGAACAGTCCTACCCTTCCAGTAAACCGATACACCAGCAGGATCGCAATAAAATTGGCCACCAGCATCGCGATCCAGAGCAACTCATTCTGCATCTATTCGACCGTCCCAAACGGTTTTCCGACCGCCTTTGGTGCCGACGATCGCCCGACGAATCCTACAAGTACGATGAGGGTCAGGACATAGGGCAGCATGCTCATGATCTGAGTTGGAATCGCATCCGCCCGCAGGCCAAGAAACACCACGAACGCCTGCGCGAAACCAAAGAGCAGACACGCCAGCAGTGCGCCCTGCGGTCGCCACTTTCCAAAGATCATGGCCGCGAGTGCAATAAAACCCTGACCGGAAATCAGCCCGGGTCTGAACTGAGAAATGATAGCTATACTCAACGTTGCCCCTCCAAAACCAGCAAGAACTCCTGAGCTGATGACCGAGAAAAAGCGAACCCGTCGCACACGGACACCGAGTGTATCAGCGGCCTCCGGGTGGTGACCCACAGAACGGATACGCAGGCCCAATCTGGTTCGGTAGAGCACAAACCAGACGACGGCTACCATGATCAGCGCCAGGTATGCAGTGGCATATCTATTGAACACCAGCTCAAAGAAGGTATTCGTCTCGAACAACGTGTTCAACGGCCGCGGAATCTTGCTCTCAAGACTAAGACTGCGGGTCTGGGTGGCTCCGTCGAAAAGCAGACGACTCACAAAGTAGGAGAAGCCCGGACCAAGAAAGTTAATGGCAATACCGGAGACCACATTGTCTGCATTGAACGTCACACACGCAACGGCATGCAGCAGCCCGAAAAAACCACCGGCGACGCCGGCGGCGAGTAAACCAAGCCAGGGGTTGCCGGAAAAGTATCCTACCGCCGCCGCCGTGAAGGCGCCGACTACCATCATGCCTTCAAGTCCGATATTGACGACACCGGAGTTCTCCGACATTGTGCCACCGAGTGATGTGAATATGAGCGGAGAGCTGTACATCAGGGTCTGACCCACCAGAAAGCCAATGCTAAGCAGCATCCGAAGCCTCCTTCTGTTCGCCCGTACGCCGCATCCGACGCACAATGATTCGGACAAGGTTGGGTATTGCGATAAAGAACATGATTGTGCCTATCACGATGTCTATAATCTCAGAGGGAGCTCCAAGACGGGCCTGAAGCCGTGTACCGCCCTGAACCAGACCCCCAAAAAGAAGACCAGCGAAGACATTTCCGAACGCAGTATTGTTACCGATAAGCGAGACGGCAATACCGTCGAACCCGTTACCTTCCATAATTGCAAGTTTGGTGATCTCTTGGGTTCGCCCCATTACCTGCACCGCACCGGCGAGCGCCGCCAGGGAACCGGCAATCGCCATAGAGACCAGAATACTGCGCTGGACGTTGATCCCGCCGTACTCTGCTGCATCCTTGTTGTATCCTACGGCTCGCAGCTCGTACCCGAGGGTCGTACGATGCAGAACGTACCAGACGATCAGGGCAAGGATCAGGGCGATGAGGATGCCAAAGTTCATATCGTTGCGCAGGAGCTCTGCAAAAAAGGTACCGGAGTTCTCTCCGCGCCAGGCAAGACCTTCCTCGGAGAGCTTCCACGCACCCAGGACATCAATCCGTGCGCTGTCAAGAATCTTCTGTGAGCTCTCGCTTTCGGGGCGCTGCACACCCGGAAGACCAATAATGTAGTTGTTGAGATAAAACGCGATCCAGTTGAGCATGATCGTTGCGATAACCTCATGTACGCCGAATCGAGCCTTCAGAAATCCGGCAAGGCCGCCCCAGAGAGCTCCCGTGATTACAGCTGCAAGAAAAACCAACGGGACGTGAAGAACAGCCGGTAGTTGAACGAATGCGCCCACGAGAGCCGCTGCAATTGCGCCAACGATGAACTGCCCTTCCGCGCCAATGTTGAACAGTCCGGTTCGGAACGCGAACGTGACCGAAAGACCGGTCATGATGATGGGCGTGGAACGCACGATTGTGGCGCCGATGTTCCTGGGCCCTGCAAAGACACCCTGAAGGATCTGCGCGTAGGCCGCCAGGGGGTTATACCCGGCAATCAGCAGAATGATCGCTCCGACAATGACCCCGACAACAACCGAAACACCGACGAAAAAGATCGGCCGATGAATCAACCCGATCTGCTCTCTCGTCTTGACAGGCTTGGAGGGTGCCGACTCAGGAAACTGGCTCACTGGCTCCTCCTGCCATTAAAAGGCCCAGCTGATGCTCATCAACTTCGGAGGCCTCAAAGACTCCGGCGATACGCCCCTCATAGATCACGGCAATACGGTCTGAGAGGTTCATTACTTCATCAAGATCGAGTGAGACCAGAAGGACGGCCTTGCCGGCATCTCGCTGATCAATCAGAGATCTGTGAACGAACTCGATCGCGCCCACATCCAGGCCCCGTGTCGGCTGACTTGCAATGAGGACCTGAGGCTCATTGCCTACTTCCCGGGCAATGATCACCTTCTGTTGATTGCCCCCGGACAGCGATCCGGCACGATACGCGGCATCCGGAGGTCGGACGTCAAACTGTTCAATGAGCCTCGCCGCCCGCTCACCAATGGCTTGATCTTGGAGTATGCCTCGCTTCGAGTACGGTGCAAGGCCATGGATTCCAAGCACCATGTTCTGGGCAACGGTGTACTCGAGAATGAGTCCTCGGCGCTGACGATCCTCCGGGATGGAGCTTATCCGACTCAGCATCACCTCCCGGGGAGACAGGTTGGTAATCTCCTTGTCCGACATACGAATTGACCCGGTTTCGACTTTCCGGACGCCGACTATTGCTTCTACGAGCTCAGTCTGTCCGTTTCCATCAACTCCGGCGATCCCGAGTATCTCACCAGCGTTGACCTCGAGGGACAGACCATCCACCGCGGCCAGGCCGCGACTGTCCCGCACTGTGAGGTCCCTGATGGACAGGAGTACATCCCCTGACGCTGCAGACTCTTTCTCAACCTTCAGGCTCACATCGCGTCCCACCATCATGGATGCCAGCTGCTGCTCGGTGGTCGTAGCCACGTCCACGGTATCTATGACCGTGCCCCGGCGCACGATTGTGCACCGGTCTGCAACTGCTTTGATCTCTCGCAGCTTGTGAGTTATGACAATAATCGTCTTGCCCTGCTCCACCAGTCCACGCATGATGACAATCAACTCGTCAATCTCTTGAGGCGTGAGAACAGCGGTGGGCTCGTCAAGGATGAGGACGTCCGCATTACGATAGAGCGCCTTGAGGATCTCCACCCTCTGCTGAGTCCCCACGCTTACGTCCCGAATAATCGCCTTCGGGTCCACATCAAACCCGTAACGCCGGCTCAACTCCAGGACTGCCTGCGACGCTTGTTCGTCACGAAGTACTCCCAGGGGACCGGTAATCTCGCTGCCAAGGATGATGTTATCCGCCACAGTAAACGGCTCCACAAGCTTGAAGTGCTGATGAACCATGCCGATTCCGAGCCGAATCGCGTCTGTTGGCTCATGAATATGCGCCTGTTTGCCGTTGAGGCGAATCTCTCCGGCGTCAGCCGGATACAGACCGTAGAGCACATTCATCAACGTGGTCTTCCCCGCTCCATTCTCGCCAAGAAGCGCGTGAATCTCCTGCGGCCTCACTTGGAGCGAAACGTTGTCGTTGGCAACGACCGGACCGAACGTCTTGCGGATGCCACGCATCTCGACGCGCGGTGTCGTACTCTCTACCACCTCTACACCCCTGTGCAAAAGAAGGGGAGCCTGCGGTACAGGCTCCCCGTTCTCGTTACTGCTATCGGTCAGTCGCCGTAGCCCATCTCAATGTAGGTCGCCTCGTTGAACGGGACCTCAATCTCGCCATCTATGATCATCTGGCGGATACCGGCAACTTCATCAAGAAGGTCGGCCGGCACGTGCATGTCACTGGTCGGTGCAATGCCTACCGCTTCTTCGGCAAGACCAAGCACGAGCGTCTGCCCACCCGGGAACTCATCGTTCAGAAGGGCCTCACTCACGTTGAAGATCGCCATGTCAACGCGCTTCATCGCTGAGGTGAGCACGTGATCGGGTGCCAGGTAGTTCTGGTCGCGATCGACACCGATTGCCCAGCGATCCTGCTCACGCGCTGCCTCAATGACACCGTCCCCGACACTACCGGCGGCAGCAAACACAATGTCAGCACCCTCAAGGTACATCTGGCTGGCAATTGACTTTCCAATTGCAGCATCGGTAAAGCTGTCGGCGTACTGGCGAAGGATTGTCGCCTCCGGATTTGCGTACTTCACGCCTGCGTGGAAACCAAAGTCAAACTGATCGATGACCTCACCAGCGATTCCGCCGACGAAACCGACGGTTCCCGTCTCGGTCATCTTCCCGGCAATGTAGCCGACCAGGAACGATGGCTGCTGAGCCTGGAACACTACACCAACAAGATTGTCGGGGGTGTCCGGCCAGGCAAAGTCAATGATGGCGTAGTTCTGGTTCGGATTGACGGTTGCCGCCTCATTGATAGCGTCAGCCATCAGAAAGCCGATACCCCAGATGAGATCGTTGTCCGCGTCGTAGACGGTTTCCAGGTTCGGCCCGTAGTCGGAGCCCTGTCCGCTCTCAGCATAGGAGACCCGGGCACCGTACTCGTCTTCAAACCGCTGCAACCCTTCCCATGCAGACTGGTTGAACGACTGGTCATTTACACCGCCGACATCGGTGACCATTGCCACCGCGAAATCGTCCGCTTCCTCTTCGGCCGCCCCTTCCTCCTCCGCACGCTGACAACCGGCGAGAACAAGGCCAATTGCAGCGACGAGAGCCAAGACGGTGAATAGTCTTCGCTTCATACCTACCTCTCTTTGTTACGAAACTGTTATCGCATACCGCGATGCGGTCACGGTATAGAGGCGCCAACATGATGTCAAGCAAATCAGCTCATCACGTCATATCTGCGGTTGTCCGTAAGCCGCTTTCTCAGATATGCGACATCCAGGCCCAGACGCTCGACAAGGGTGCGTACCTGTTCTGCGCTCACGAGGTTGAGCTCAACGTAGAGATAGAGCAGTGCTCGTTCAGCAATGCAGTCCACCAGCAACGCGTTTCTGTACACTCCATCCTCACCGGAGTATCGGTCATCAAAGTCGCGGGAGAGTCTCGAATCCGGTGATCGGTCTGCAATCAGCCGCAGCTCCTGCTCAAGCGACCCGAGCTCACCCCGGGATGCTGCCTCGCCGAGCGGCTTGAGCACGAGAAAGACATACTCCTTCCCCGGCAGATAGTGATGAGCGTCACAGCGGGTGCAATAGTTCGGCTCCTGCGCGTCCTCCTTCTCGCGGTCACCCCCAATGATGATGAGCGGGTCAAAGTAGAGCGCCGGACACTCAGTTCCGTTCACCCGATAATAGCGATACGTGTAGAACGAATCGGTAATACAGCTCTGTTCTTCGCAGTATGCGGTGAGCGGGAACACGTCGGTGGAGACCTCAAGGAGAAAGCGGGCGGTCGCGTTGAATGTCTCTCGCCTGAAGTTGAGTATAAGCGTAGGGAAGATAAAGATAAGTCCGCGTCTTCGACTCTCCCGGTCTATAACGTAGGCCAGGCGCTCGTCGTAGAAGGACGCCTCGTCTATGATCCAGGTGCCGTACTCCGGATGATCAGCAATCAGTTTCTCAAGGTCGAAGCTGTCATGAATACTCGCAATACTCTCACCGCAACGCTCATACCCTCCACGAAACGCAAGTGCGTCATCCGGATACTCGGTGAATCGCTGCCGGTCAATATTGAGCCGTACCACGAACACCTTGCGCCGGTCGCAGCCGTCGGTGGCTGTGAGCGCAGTGAGGGCCTCAGCCTTGTGAAGAGCGACGGTTGAATCGCGCCAGACGCGGGAGGAGTACTCGGTCTTCCCGGAGCCCATGGGACCAATCACCAGAATCCGTCGACCGGGGCGGGTAAAGTCGAAGTGATTAAAGCTGTGATGGATATGGAACTCGGGAAATCCGAGGCTCTTGAGAAAATGTGCGGTGTCCTGGTGCATGGTGTCCATTTCGCCCTACCGAGTGTTGTGGAAGACTCGCTTCCTTGACAGAGGCACAGAGAAGCGGAAGGCTTAGGGTATGCCAAAAACCATCATCGTGTCGAACCGAATGATTACCTCTGTCTCCCGTGGATCCGATGGCTTCACCTATACCCCAAGTGTAGGTGGACTTGCAACCGGCCTTTCCTCACTCCACGAGCAGGAGGAGAGCCTGTGGATCGGCTGGAGCGGCATGCCGTCCGACTCCCTCACGGAGAGCGAACGAGCGGAGATAGAGCAGGAACTTCGAGATGGGTACAAGTGCGTGCCGGTAAACCTCACGGCGGAAGATCTCGAGCGGTTCTACTACGGGTTCTGCAATAACGTGGTCTGGCCGCTGTTTCACTATTTTCCAACCTTCGTCACCTGGGACGAAGGGTTGTGGGAATCGTATCAGGACGTGAACCGGAAGTTTTTTGAACGGGTGAAGGAGTTCATTGAACCGGGCGATATTGTGTGGGTACACGACTATCAGCTCCTGCTGCTGCCACAGATGATCAAGGACTACCAGAGGGAGACCAAAATCGGATTCTTCCTTCATATCCCCTTCCCGTCCTACGAGCTGTTCCGGCTGCTTCCCTGGCGCGAGCAGATCCTTCGGGGACTGCTGGGAGCCGATCTTGTTGGCTTTCACACGTACGACTATGCACGGCACTTTCTTTCGAGCGTAAGACGGCTGCTGGGCTACGATCACGAGATGGCGAACATTCGCTATGAGAACAGGATCGTGCGGGTGGACGTCTTTCCCATGGGAATCGACTACGAGCGATACTCCGAGGCCCGCAGCTTGCCGGAGGTGCAGAAGCGAATTGCTGAGGTGCAGGCCGATCGACCGGCAAAAAAGCTCGTGCTCTCGGTGGACAGACTCGACTACACCAAGGGCATTCCCGAACGATTGCGAGCATACGAGCGATTTCTTGAGAAGTATCCACGCTATGCCAGTGAGGTGAGCATGGTGATCATTGTCTCGCCCTCCCGAACGGCGGTCCCTCAGTATCAGGAACTCAAGCGGGAGGTCGACCAGCTGGTGAGCATCATAAACGGGCGTTTCAGCACAATTGCCTGGACACCGGTTCACTACTTCTACCGCACATTCCCCTTCGAGCATCTCTCTGCTCTTTACGCGGAGGCCGATTGTCTGCTTGTCACAGCTCTGCGGGATGGAATGAACCTCATTGCAAAGGAGTACGTGGCGGCCAAGGGCGACGGCCCGGGGACCGTTGTGCTCAGTGAGACCGCCGGAGCGGCGCGTGAGCTCAGTGAGGCAATCATTGTCAACCCGCATGCACTCGAAGAGATAGCCGATAGCCTCGCTCTGGCCATGGAGATGCCGGAACGCGAACAATCGGCAAGGAACAGGCGCATGCAGCAGCGCCTCAAGCGGTACGATATCCACTACTGGGCAGCCGATTTCATGACGAAACTCGAGGCAGCAGTCGAGCACCAGCAGCAGTTTCTCGGGAAGCGGCTTGCCGGTGACACGCTCGCCGCCGTCAATACCGCCTACTCCGCAGCCTCCCGAAGGCTCATTCTCCTTGATTACGACGGCACACTTCTTCCCTACATGGATCAGCCCGAACGTGCAGTCCCCGATGAACCACTGAAGGAGCTTGTTCGCTCACTTGCCGGAGATCCGAGCAACGATGTCGTTCTCATCAGCAGCAGAGGTGAATCGTTTCTTGGCAAACATTTTGGATCCTACGAGATAGGTCTGATAGGCAACCACGGGATCTCGGTAAGACGGAAGAACGGTGAGTGGGAGCATCTCATACACACAGACGACGGGTGGAAGGATGAGCTTGCGCCCATCATGCAGCTGCATGCCGATCGAACTCCCGGCAGCCGATTTGAAGAGAAGGAGCACAGTCTTGCCTGGCACTTCCGCGGCAGTGACCCTGACCTGGCATTCGTTCGGGTGGCAGAGCTCAAGGACGCATTGATAAGCATGAGCGTAAACCACAACCTGACCACGTTCGAGGGCAACCGCGTGCTCGAGGTAAAAAGCAGCGTTGCCAGCAAAGTTCAGGGAGCCGAGCTGTGGCTGAATGAGACGGACTACCAGTTCATCCTGTGCGCCGGTGACGACCTCACAGACGAGGATCTGTTTGCGGCATTGCCACAGGACGCGCACTCGATCCGGATCGGGCTGGGACCAACGAACGCGAAGTACTTCCTTGAGAACTCTCAGGAACTTCGAAGGGTGCTCGAGCGTCTAGAAAGCTGATGATCTCCCGGAACGGCACACTCTCTTCAATGTGCGGCCTGGTAGTTGAAGCCGAGAGCGATTATCTTTCACGGTTCGATCGGGCATGCATGAACTACTCGCGCATGCCTGCGAACGCGAAGAGCTCACACTGTATCCAGATGAAGTTTCCGTTCTCCGTAGGAACAAGAAATCGTGCACTCTCGGTCTCGTCGCCGTCTTTCGTGAACACGGTCACTCGCTCTATGGCCAGCACCGGATACCTCTTTTCCGGATCAAACAGTTTCGCCATGCCGATATACGCATCAGACATATGAGGGAAGAAGTCCTCAAAGGCTTTCTTCAGATCGTCTTTTACCTGGACATAGAACACGCTCGCCTGCATTGCTTCTCCCTGGTGTGTCTGTGACACCTGCTCGAGTATCTCTTCACTTTCTTTCACGGCTCACTCTCCAGGCCAGAAGGATGGCACACTTTCACACCGATTTTCAACCCTTTCCGTGATGGGTACGGTGAGTCACTCTGTGGTACGATCGACCGGTGTCCCGGATCGTCTACGTCAACCAGCAGTTTATCATCTGCAACAAAGCCCCTGGTGAGCCCGCGCAACCCGGCAAGTCCCCGGACCCGAGCACCCTGAGTCTGGCCGAATCCGAACTCTCGGAGAAACTGCACGTTGTTCATCGCATTGACCAACGAGCGTCGGGGCTTATCCTGTTTGCACGCAGTGCGGAATCGGCAGCCGGCCTCTCGGCCCTGCTGACCCGCCATGAGATCGCCAGGAGCTATCTGGCGATCGTCAGTGGTCAGGTTGAACCCTCGGAGGGTGCGCTCGAGCATACCCTGTTACACGACCGACGGTCGAACCGCTCACGGGTCTCACCCCGCGGTAAGATCGCTCTGCTTCACTACCAGACGGTCGCCACGGGTGACCGTTATACCCTCGTTGCCGTCACGCTCTCAACCGGTCGTCACCACCAGATCAGGACACAGCTTGCCGCCGCCGGATGGCCTATCCGCGGTGACGTGAAGTACGGAGCCCGCCGTACCGTTGACGGGGGCGGTATCTGTCTCCATGCCTTCCGGCTAGAAGTACCGTTTCCGCCCGGCTCTTCAGTCACGGTAACCGCACCCCCACCTGAAATGGACATCTGGCACTCCATCTGCCCGGCCGGCTATCTGGGCCCGGCCCGGGCTACTCGAACGGGGGGCTGAGAATCTCCACTCGTCCGTCAGCCGGGTCTATCTTAGCCTGCGCTCCAATGGGAAAGATCCACTTCGGATCGGTGTGGCCGATATCTGTTCGCATGAGAATAGGGATCTGCGAGAGACCAAACTCATCGCGGACAATGCGAACCACCAGCTCCTCGAGCCTGTCCTGCTCCTGCGCCGAATAGTCCTTGGGCCTTCCAAAGAGAATCGCGGCCGCACGGTGGAGAATGCCGGCAACCCCGTAGTTTCGAAGCATGTACCCCACACGATCCGGAGACGGCTTCTCTTCTGATGTTTCAAAGAAAAGCACTGACGAGTCGAAAAATGACACCGGAGGCCAGAACCGCGTCCCCTTCAGGAACTCAATAACCTCAATGCAACCGCCCCACAGGTGACCGGTAACAGGCTGTTGCCCCTGAAGGACCTTCGGTCCGTCGACATTGTCATGCAGTGTGCCGATCCGGCCGCGGCTCTCTTTCGACCAGTCGGTGTAACCGTGGGTGAAATGGGGATACGGTGTGTAACGATAGCGGTCCCACGTTCCAAAGAGAAACGATCTCACGTGTTCGAGAAACTCGTTCGGAAGGTCATCCGCCTGGCTGAATCCAGCCATCACGGAGGGCCCATAAAACGAGACAACGCCGGCGCGCCGTGCAAAGAGCGTGTAGGTGGTGGCGTCGCTGCCGCCAAGGATCAGCTTTGGATTGCGCCTGAACCGCGCACTGTCAAACAACGGCAGAAGACGCACGGATTCATAGCCCCCAATGGTTGCAATGATCCCGTGTATACTCTCATCAGCCAGCGCGGCGTGGATGTCAGCCACACGGGCAGCCGGATCCCGGTAGAGCTCTTCAGTCGTTTTGCCGGCGCTTGGAAATGGCACCGGTTCCAGACCCAGCGCACGAAGCGCTTCAAGTCCACGCTCGTAGACCGCTGGAAAGAGAGGGGCAAGACCGTTACTTGGAGAGACGATTGCAACACGGGAGCCGGGACGCAACCGCCGCACCGGCTGTGCGTCAGCCGGCCATACGGCAGCGCGCATCAGAACCTCACGTCAAGATAGGTCCCCTGTTCGGCGTTCAGCCAAAGCGAGGTCGGAAACTCGACCATCCAGACATCAGGCAGCTCGGTTACCAGCACATCACGGTCACCTTCACTGTTGACAATGCGCGCGTCACTCACTCGACTCACCAGACGCTTGGAAATCATGAGCCGGTACTTTGAACCGCCGAGAAACGCATTCGCAAACTCGTCTCCATCGCCGCCACCGGCCTCCCCGCCTTCCTGAGACTCAGCCTGAGCAACAGGAATCCGGATTCCACGGGTGGTGACTGTTGGTATGAAACCGGCACTCGACTCCGGTGCTTGCGCAAAAACGCTCCTGTCCGCGGAGTAGCGCAGCTCAAACCCGTACTCGTACTCGGAGTTCACCTGTGTATACTCAGGCTCAATGCCGGCGGGAAACTCGGCGGTGACCTCTTCCTCCGTAAGCTCGAAATCGTCCTCAAACATCTCAGTCATGTCCTGAGGTTCATCGGCGAAGCTGTTTGCGAGTTCAAAGGCACTCTTTTGTAGCGTCAGCCTCAGGTACACATCAATGATGGTTCCATCACCAGATATGTACTGAACCACATCCACGCAACCCGTTAACGCCACCATAGCCATTGCTACCACGGCGAATCGTACTACTCTCTTCATTGTGACTCCTTGTCCGGCGACCGTGCATTCGTACGAGTCGCGCGTTCGGCCGCCTTGACCAACGCGACAAGCCCCACATTGTGGGGAGTCTGAACCCCTGCTATCCGTCCATACTCCACAACTTTGCCGTTGATGAAGTCTATCTCCGTCCGTCTGCCGGCCTCACGATCAAGCAGCATGCTTGGCTTGTGAGCACCCACCGCGGCAAGGTAATCCAGGCAGTACCGGTAAAACCCCTTTCCCAGCAGGATCTCGTTCGCCCGCGCGACCTGGATTGTCTCTTTGAGAACACTCCGAGCGAGCTCACCGGCGTACGAGTCGTGCCACGCTTCGTGGAGCGTGAGCCCGGTCAGCGCGCAGATTGCGTTTAGCGCGCTGTTAAGCGCAGCCTTCATCCACACCGCCTGCTCGAGCTCCTCGGCCCGCTCGGTCGGCAGCGCTGAGTCCGTGAGGACCCTGGCAACGGCGATCGCCCGCTCCCGGCCCTCAGGATGAAACTCCCGGACAAGGTGAGGCGGGTGCTCGAATGCCACGCGTACCGCGCCACTCGACTCCACGAGAACGCCGTGGTTTATGGCTGCGCGGACGATCCGTTGTGGCTCTATCGGGACCAGCATTCGCTCTGTATCAATCCCGTTCTGCCAGCTCACTACCGTCGCTCCGCTGTCGCAGACGTCGGAGATCGCCGATGCCACAAGCTCGGTCGCTGTTGCCTTGACCGCAACAAAGACCACGTCGAGAGTCTGCCCGGCAAGCTCGTCAACCGAGGCACAGAGCACCGGCCCCGGCACCCGCAACTCATGAGCGCCGGTCAGCGTAATTCCGTCTCTGGCTATCCGGGATCGAACTTCCGCACTGATCTCCACCAGCGAAACCTCGTTTCCCCCGGAGATCAATCTGGCTGCGAGCGTCTGCCCGACCGGGCCGGCCCCTACCACCGCAACGGTCATCCTGCCCCCCGGAGGCGAATCATAAGCTGGCTGTGATCGAGAAGCTTGAAACCGTGCTCCTGAAGCACCCCCACAGTCAGCGCTGTATTGCTGCTGCACAATGAGACAATCACGCTCTCGCCGACCACAGGGAAGCTTTGCAGGTGGGTGATGTTGACTCCTTCCCGCGAGAGCGGGTCGAGTAGCCCCACCATTCTCGAACCCGCCGCCGGTGTCTCCACCACGATCGCTTCCTCGGTGTGGGCCGGTACATCAAGTGCCATCAGAACTGTCCGGGCTCGCCTGTGATCGTCGGTAAAGATGCGGGCCTGCCCCAAGTAACCGCTTCCGGCAACCGAGAGCGAGACCACCGTTACTCCGGCGCGTCCGAGAGCTTCGACAACTGCTGAAAGCCGGCCCGGCTCATTCTCGAGCCCCACGACAAGTTCGGTTACCGTCACGAGCAGATGCTACCTGCTTACAGCCGGTGGCGCAATGGCCGCCCGTGCGCTCTTTGCAGCTCAAGAAGGCGGTTTGCGTGAACGAGGATCTTCTCTGCATACGCGGGGTCGGTTGCCCAGCGTCCGGTCAGCCCACGCACGGTGGTTGCGCTTCCCCGTTGTACAAGAGAAAAGCGGGGGTCCACAAGGGGCAGAGCCAATGGGTCGCGATCGGAATACGCTCGAATGTGCTGCACGTGAGCGAGCACTCCGGTGGTCACATCAGGAAACCGATCTCCGGCGACTCCGTGAGCAATGCTGCCGATTCCTGCAAAGTTATACTGAACAGCACTCACCGCGCCGGTGAAGCGCAGGAAATCGGTCTCATGGATCATCTGCGCAAGGGACACGACCAGACTCACGCCCTCCGCCTGAGTTGCCTTCACGTAGGCACTATGGACGGCCCGCAGATAGATCGCGTCAGCGAACCGATCCCGGCTGAGCACGTACTCACGGAATGTCTCCCAGCTTACGTAGGAGGAGTCGCGGAGCGGAAGATCAATCAGGACCGGGGCTGTCGCTTGGATCGCGTCAGCCGGCCGGGAATCAGCAGATAACGCAGTGGCGACACAGAGGAGTATCAACGCACCCGGAAATACTCTGGGCATCCGTCAGCTCCGGGAGAGCAGCCCAGATAGGGCGCCGGTCATGAGCTCAAGATCCTTTACGCCCCCCGTCTCCCGTATGCTGTGCATGGCCCAGATGGGAAGTCCAACGTCCAGGCTCGCGATGCCGGTCTGCGCCCACCCCAGCGGCCCCACCGTGCTGCCACTTCGCATGTCGGACCTCGTCACGAATCGTTGTACCGGGATACCCTGGGCGTTGCAGGCGCTCTGGAACAGGGCCGCGGTTGGACCGGTGGTTGCGTACCGGTAACTCGCGCTGTACTTGATCACCGGTCCCCCGTTGAGCGAACAGGCGTAGTGCTCGTCGTACTTTCCCGGGAAGTTTGGGTGCATTGCGTGGGTCGCGTCGTTACTCACCAGGAGCGACTTCTGGCGTACCACCTCCCGATCCTCTTCATCAAGCCCGTGAGCACGGAGCGTCCGGTCGAGGATTGTGGACAGCACATTTGACAGGGCCCCTTCTGCCGATCGACTGCCGATCTCCTCGTGGTTGTAGAGCGCGAGCATTGCCGGGCGGCTCCCCGATGAACTGAGGAAGGCGGAGAGATTACAGAAGCATCCTGCAAGGTTATCTATCCGTGACACAAGGTAGAGCTCCTGCGAAAGGCCTGCCCGCTGTGGGGATGCGGCGTCAAAGAGGTACGCATCAATCTCGCTGATCTGCTCACGCTCCACT
Organism: uncultured Spirochaetaceae bacterium; assembly: GCA_964599075.1. Classification (GTDB taxonomy): domain Bacteria; phylum Spirochaetota; class Spirochaetia; order DSM-27196; family SLST01; genus SLST01. The sequence goes on from CAZREG010000011.1 coordinate 20,183, forward strand.
TCCGCGGCCGCAGCAACTCGGGACAAGAACCTTTCAGATGCACCGGGCCCGGGGTCATTCCCATCGGCAGGTAGGCCGATGATCGCCGTGAGGTGTTCCTGAGGGTTGTATTCATAGCCCTCATTCACCTGTCTGTTGAGATGAATTGCCAGGTTCGGAATGATCACCGTCGACTCAAGCACGAACTCCCGGGAAAGGCCATGTTCCAGATGAACCGCGCCGGCAATCCCGAGCGGCTGATCGAGCCAGGTAGCACGAATAGGTCCCCCGTAGACCTCTGTTGGTGCCAGAACAGCCCCGGCCTTCTCGCGAATTCCATGCACCTTGATCTTCAGCGCTGGACTATCAGTATGTGCGGCAAGGATCGTTACACCGTGTTCAAGCAGTACGCCGCGAACATCAATTGCGAATACTGCCCCCGCGGTTCGAACAAAGATTCTTGGTGGAAGCGGAAGGGGCAGTCGTTCTTTGAGATTGAGCTCGATGAACCCGGCTTCTCGCAGCTGAGCGCTCACGGCACTCGCCGCGTGAAACGGTGTGGGCGATTGCTTGAGAAATGAAAAGAGTTGATCGGTCATGAGGCTGACGGTAATAGGAACGAGAATGAAGCTCAAGTACCGCGCGCTATCTCATCAATGCGTCAATCGATTCCTGCAGTGACCGATGGATAAAGGCGCGGATCTGCTGTCGGGGCTTTGTCTCCTGCTTCCGGAAACGGAAAAGGACCACGTAGACTGAACGATCGTCATCCCGCGCACCAAGGACCACGCCGTCGGTTCGCACCAGGGTTGCCTTCAGTTTGAGCTGAATGTCGCTGAGCAGAGAGTTCGGCTTTAGATCGACCGGTGAGTTGAACCGCGCCGCCATACCAACAGAGCTGATATCCAGGATCTCGCCACTCACTGAGCCGTTGGGCAGATCAACGTTGAATCCAACTCGGCTGTCGGTCTGCGGCTGGGCGCGAACGTACTTTCTGCGTCCCCTCGCCTCATTCGCCTCAAGTACCCGAAGCATGGTTCGTGCACTCTCCTGAAGCCCGAGCTTCAGAGCAATAAAGCCACATTGTACCCCTATTTCCATGAGATACTTCTCAGCGAGGGCGCGGTCGCTGTTGTAGCTCAGAACCCCCACACTGATGCCAAGCTCCATGAGCTGAGATACATATTGCTCCCAGTCTCCATCTTTTAGGGGGCTATCGACATTCACAAATACGACCGATTCTCGAAACCTCTGAAAGACATTGAGTGCCCGGGCTGCGTCGTGCAACAGGTAGACCTCGTACTCGGCGGCAAGCACAATGTCTATCAGCTCTTCCTGAACAACGCTCGGAGGATTGAGAAGGAATACCTTCCTGCCCGAAATGTCTGCGCCCATACGCAAGCATACACACTGATCCGGCGAATGTTTAGCGTAGCCCGATGGTGCACGTTCACAACATGCGAACTCACAACCTTGACCGGTCGCCACCAGGATGATAGATTTTCCACTCTTGGGCGCTTAGCTCAGCTGGGAGAGCGCTTGCCTTACAAGCAAGATGTCGGGGGTTCAAATCCCTCAGCGCCCACAAAGGCCATCCTCTTCGGATGGCCTTTTTTATCTCGACTCCCCCTTAAATAGTGGAATAGCTCCAATCACTGTGGTACCGTTACGGTATGAACAGTGCACCGACTGAGCCCCGACGCCCCCGTGGCCAAGCAAAGAAGGCAACCGTACGGCTCGGTGCCGCGCCGCTTACCCGCAACATGGTCATTCGCTGCAGTGACGAGCTCTACCGGATCGCCATTCAGCAGGCAAAGGGCCAGAACGCCTCCCTCTCAGATTACGTCCGACGGTTAATCCTTGAAGACCTCCAGGAGAACCCTGGTAAAGAGTAGCGTCGCTTTTCCTTTTTGGTGTTTGAGGGTAGTTTCAGTCTCAAGCACCATCAGGAGAGCACATGTCTCTAAAGAAAATTCGAAATATCGGCATCATGGCGCACATAGATGCGGGTAAGACCACCACCACCGAGAGGATCCTGTTCTACACCGGTCGCAGTCACCGTATCGGAGAGGTGGACCGCGGAGATACTGTCATGGACTGGATGGCGCAAGAGCAGAACCGGGGGATTACCATCACGTCCGCAGCTACCACCTGCTTCTGGCGTGATCATCAGGTGAACATTATCGACACGCCGGGTCATGTGGATTTCACTGCAGAAGTCGAACGCTCGCTGCGGGTGCTCGACGGAGCCGTCGGGATCTTCTGCGCGGTCGGTGGCGTAGAGCCGCAGTCGGAAACTGTATGGAGACAGGCGAACGCGTACGACATTCCCCGCATAGCCTATGTGAACAAGATGGATCGCGTCGGGGCCGATTTTGCAGAGGTGGTGCGGGAGATTGAGCAGAAGCTCACGGCGAACCCGGTGGCAGTGCAGATCCCTATAGGACGCGAGAACACCTTTGAAGGGGTCATTGATCTACGATCGATGGAGGAGCTCCACTGGGACGCGCAGGCGAGCGGCGCGAATATCGAGCGAAAGCCAATCCGGCCACAGCTTGAGGAAGAGGCCCAGCGCTGGCGGGAGAAGCTGATTGACGAGCTCAGCACGCACTCAGATGAGCTGATGGAGATCATTCTGGAGGGCAAGGAGGTAGATCCTTCCCTTCTGGACCACATACTGCGTGAGCAGACCGTGGGCCTCACCCTGGTGCCGGTGCTTGTTGGCGCGAGCCTGAAAAACGTTGGAGTCCAACCCCTCCTTGATGCAGTGGTGAATTACCTCCCGGCGCCGGAAGAGGTTGCACCGGTCACCGGGATAGACCCGAGGAAAGAGACCCAGGTGGAGTTCGAGCGCTCGGAAGACGGGCCGGACGTGGCACTTGTCTTCAAGATCCAGACTGAGCGCGAATCGGGCGCCATGAGCTTTGTCCGCGTCTACAGCGGCGCGATCAAAGCCGGCTCGGCGGTGATGAACCACAACAAAAAGAAGCGGGAACGGGTGAATCGGCTGCTTCGCATCCATGCGAACCGCACCGAACAGGTGGATAAGCTGACCGCCGGTGAGATAGGCGCGATCATCGGGTTCAAGATTGCGCAAACCGGCGACACAGTAGGAAGCGAGGGGTTTCCGGTTGTGCTCGAGCGGATGCACTTCCCAGAGCCGGTCATCTCCGTTGCCATTGAGCCACGGACGCTGAGCGAGCGTGACAAGCTCAAGGGTGTTCTCCAGACATTGTCACGCGAGGATCCCACGTTCTTCTCCCGTGAAGACGAAGATACCGGAGAGCTCATCATCTCAGGCATGGGAGAGCTCCATCTGGATGTACTCGTCACGCGAATGATAGATGACTTTAACGTTGGCGCGAAGGTAGGCAAGCCGCAGGTTACCTACCGGGAGTCCGTCTCAGGGAAGAACCGCCACCGCGAGACGTTTCAGCGGGTTCTTGCCGGCAAAGAGAACAGCGCGGACATCACCATTGAGGTTTCCCCGCGACCGCGCGGCACGGGCAACCACTATGAGAGCGCAGTTTCGAGTGATCTGCTTCCCCAGACGCTCCACGCTGCCGTCGAACGCGGTGTCACCGGCGCCATGCAGAGCGGTATACTCCAGGGTTACCCAGCGGTAGACGTAGAAGCTCGGCTCGTAGATGCCGTCTACTCTGAGGCAACCTCCACGGAGTTTGCCTTTGAAGCGGCGGCAAGCATGGCCTTTGACAATGCCTGTCGCGACGCAGGTCCTATTCTGCTTCAGCCCATCATGAAGCTCGTCGTCATTGTTCCGAAGGAGTTCATGGGAGATGTGATAAGCGGTATCACCATGCGTGGGGGCCTGGTTCAGAGCGTAGAGTCACGCCCGAGCGCTGAGCATATCAACGCAACGGCACCACTGGCGGAACTATTCGGCTACTCGACGGCACTCCGATCAGCAACTCAGGGACGCGGCACCTACTCACTTGAGTTCAGCCATTTCGAGAAGACGTAGCGCACACGCACGGGAAGCTTGACAGAGCGGAAAACCGGCCCCTATAGTGTCTTAACAGAATCCTGACACATACGGTACATCACCCCACGAAGGAGCAATTGATGAGCATCACGACTGAGTCGATCCGTAACGTAGCGCTGGCAGGCCACGGAGCAACCGGAAAGACGAGTCTTGTCGAGGCAATTCTCTACAGCGCCGGGGTCATTGACAGACCGGAACACGTTGAGAGCGGCAGGACGGTTTCCGACTATACAGACGAAGAGATCTCGAGCGGGTTCTCCATACACACCACGCTCGGCCATCTTAATTGGAACGATCACAAGATCAACGTCCTTGACACTCCCGGAGCATCTGACTTTGTTGGTGAGGTAGTTGCCGCATTTCGCGCTGCTGAGAGCGCGATGCTCGTTGTTGGCGCACGGGCGGGCGTCCAAATAGAGACGATCAAGCTCTGGCGGCGGTTGAACCAGCGGAATATGCCGCGCTTCGTATTTGTGAACAAGATTGACGAGGAGCGTGCGGACTTTGCCAACGTGATAGCAGACCTGAGTGAAAAGTTCGACATGACCTTTGTCCCGATCGTCATTCCGATTGGAGAGGGAAACGAGCACGCAGGGGTCATTAACCTGATCGAGCAGAAGGCGTACCTGGTACCCGAAGCAGGCAAGACCGAGGTCGCCATTGATATACCGGAGGATCAGAAAGAACGCGAGCAGGCCGCATACGCCGATCTCATTGGCGCGGCCGCAGAGGGCGACGAAGAGCTGGAGATGAAGTATCTCGAAGAGGAGACGCTGACGATCGAGGAGATTCGCCGTGGGCTTAACGAGGGTCTGCGCGCAAACAAGATTGTTCCGGTGCTCTGTGGCTCTGCCACGCAGATCAGTGGCATTACAAGTCTTCTCAACTTCCTTGCGAACATCGGCCCAAGCCCGGCCGGGATCAACGAGACGGTTCTCAAGGCAGACGAAGAACAGAGCGTCCCCATTACGCAGGACGCCGAGTTCAGCGGCCTTGTTTTCAAGACGAGCATTGATCAGTTCTCCGGAAAGTTGAGCTTCATCAAGACCATGACCGGTGTTCTGGATCACTCGACAGAGCTGTACAACGTACGCGAAGAACACAAGGATCGGGTAAGTAAGCTCTACACCTCACTCGGCAAAAAGCTTGATGAGGTGGATACGATCGTTGCCGGTGACATTGGAGTCATGTCCAAGGTCGCCACCGCGCAGACCAACGATACCTATGCTACCGCGGAGAATCCGGTGCACTTCAAACCGCTGAAGCTCCCCCAGCCGGTCCATTCAGTCGCATTCGAGGCGGAGAATCGCAAAGATGAAGATAAGCTCGCGCAGCTCATCAACCGAGCGACAGAGGAGGACAAGACCTTTCTGGTCAGATACAACCCGGAAACCCGGGAGACAGTCGCAAGCGGTATGGGCGAGCTGCACCTGAACATGATCCTCGACCGGATCAAGGAGAACGGGAAGCTGGAGGTGCACACCAAGGTGCCCAAGGTGGCCTACCGCGAGACCATCACCAGGGGCGCAGAGGCGGAGTACACTCACAAGAAACAGTCCGGCGGTCATGGCCAGTATGGTCGCGTGGTAATCCGAGTCAAAACCCTGGAGCGAGGCCGGCACTATTCATTCGACAACCTTATCAAGGGTGGCGCAGTCAGCAAGGGATACATTCCCGGAATTGAGAAAGGACTACACGAGGCGATGTCCTCCGGCGTTCTTGCCGGCTATCCGGTCGTTGACGTAGGTATCGAGCTCCTTGACGGCAAGGAGCATCCGGTTGACAGCTCGGAGATGGCGTTCAAGCTCGCCGCCCGGGGTGCGCTCAATGACGCAATGCAGAAAGCCTCCCCAACGCTGCTCGAGCCCGTGATGAACCTCAACGTCTTTATTGAAGATGAGTACCTCGGCGATGTCCTTGGCGACTTGTCCGGCCGTCGCGGCCGAGTCATGGGTCAGGAGCAGCTTGGCGGCGGCATTATCGAGATCAAGGCGCAGGTGCCGCAGGCAGAACTTCTACGCTACGCCATAGACCTCAAGTCAATCACTTCCGGCACCGGCGGCTTTGAGCTCGAGTTCGATCACTACAGTCCCATCTCCGGCAAGATCTCCGATGACGTGATCACCGCAGCCAGGGCGGCGAAAGAAGCAGAAGCGTAAGGCTACGCGGGAAGTGACTTGCCCGCGGGCTTTCGCTCCCCTATCGGGATATACGGTCGGCGGGGCATGACACACTTGTACGCCGGACGGATGATCCTGCTTCCTGAGACATGTTCCTCCAGCAGATGGGCGCACCATCCTGAGATCCTGCTTGCGGCAAAGATGGGCGTGTAGAGATCCTCAGGGATGTTGAGCATTGAGTAGACAAAACCGGAGAAGAAGTCCACGTTTGGTGCGATTACCCTGTCGAAACCCTTGACGGCACGAAACGCGGCTGGAGTCATGCTTTCTACAAGCCGATACAGATTGAACTGATCGTCACGTCCCTTCTCTGCGGCGAGCTCGGCTGCCTTCTGCTTGAGAAGAATCGCACGCGGATCGCTGACGGTGTAAACCGCGTGCCCCATTCCATAGACCAGACCTGATCCGTCGCCCGCCTCCTTGCGCAGTATTCGCTCAAGGTAGGCTTGAACCTCGTCGGCATCTGACCAGTCACTGACATGCGCCTCAATGTCCTTCATCATCTCGCGCACTCGATAGCTCGCCCCGCCGTGCTTGGATCCCTTGAGGCTGCCAACCGCTGCGGCGATCACCGAGTAGGCGTCTGTTGCCGCCGATGATACCACGTGCACCGTGAACGCGGAGTTGTTTCCTCCGCCGTGCTCGGCATGAAGAACAAGCGCGAGATCAAGCGTTTCCGCCTCCAACGGGGTGTACTCACGGTCCGGGCGGATCATCTGCAGAAAGTTCTCCGCAGAGCTCAAATCCGGCTCCGGAGCATGGATAAAGAGACTCTCACCGTCAAAGTAGTGTCGCTTCGCCTGATACGCATACGCGACAATGGTAGGAAAGCGCGCGATCAGCTCAATCGCCTGGTGGAGGATGTTCTTCACCGTGCGCACCTCTGCAGCGTCATCGTAGGAGTAACTGACGAGCACACTGCGTGCGAGCTTGTTCATGATATCGCTGCTCGGGGCACGCAGAACCATATCCTCTGTGAAACCGGTAGGAAGCTGACGCTTCTCGCCAATAAGGGACTTGAACTCATCAAGACTCGCCTGAGTCGGAAGGTCCCCAAAGAGAAGCAGGTAGACAGTCTCTTCAAATCCGAACCGCCCCTGCTGTTGAAACCCGTGTACAATGTCCGACAGGTCGATACCGCGATAGCTCAGACGCCCCGGGGCGGGGATCCGCTCTCCCTCGTCTATGATGTAGCCGTGTACCTCGCCAATCTCGGTCAGCCCGACCAGTACCCCCGTCCCGTCGTTGTTGCGAAGGCCTCTCTTTGTGTTGTACTTCAGATACTCTTCGGGGCTTATGACGGTCATTCGTTCCGCACGGGCGACGTGCGCGTCAAGGAACTGTTCTTCTCGTGTAGTCATTGCATCCTTTCCTGATTGCATAGATATGCGGACTTTGTGCATATATTACCAGATCAGAGCACGAGTGACTACGCGGTTACGGTGAAGTAGAGCTCCCGGATGGGACGACCGCTTGCCCTGCCCTTCGCTTCAAACGCCGTCCGCGGCCGCCAGGGCATGGTGGTATAGCCATCAAACGGATTGGTAAGGCCCGGGGTTATCTCCAGGACTTCTCGGGCATGCTCGGCGTACGGCTCCCAGTCGGTCACCATGTAGAGATAGCCATCTCTGGCAAGCCGCGACTGCATAAGCGCGGTGAGTGCCGGGCGGATAATGCGTCTCTTGTGGTGGCGTTTCTTCGGCCATGGGTCCGGGAAGAAGAGATGGATACCGGCGAGCGTCCCCGGAGCAATCATCTGTTCAAGAACTCGGATTGCATCGTCATGGATGAGCCTCACATTGTCCAGTCCATGGGTTTCGATCAGCGAGAGCAGCTTGCCTACCCCTGGCGTGTAGACCTCAACGCCCAGGAAGTTTGTCTGCTGTCTGCTGCCTGCCAGCTCAGCGGTGGCTCTTCCCATACCAAAACCAATCTCGAGCACCGTGGGGCGTTGAGGGACCGGGAAAAGCTCTGCCGGATCGATGGGTTCCGTTGAGACGGGCACGCAGAACCGCTCGCGAAGCCGCAGATAGGCATCACGCTGGTGCCGGCTCATCCTGTGCGCCCGACGTACGTAGCTCTTGATATGGTCACGATCGCGATACTCTTCAGGTCTGCTCATGAGCTTGCGTGGCGATTCAGATAACCGTGGACGCCGGACAGCTGATCAAAACTCAGAAGCTTTGCGGCAAACCGCTCGCAGCGTGTCACGCTCAGAGTTTCGATAACGGCACGAAGTTCTGGAATACGTGCGGCGTCGGCACTGATGGTGCGAAGGCCGCAGCCAACGAGGAATTGAAGCATTACCGGATCAGCACCCACCTCCCCACAGATGGAGACCGGACAGGAGGCGGAGTTTGCAGCTTCGATAACCCGCTTCAACGCCCGAAGAATGGCCGGATGAAACGGCTGGTAGAGTTCCTGCACATGCTCATTCGCCCGATCCACGGCAAGCAGATACATCACCAGATCGTTCGAACCGATGCTCAGAAAGTCCGCCCGCTTTGCCAGACTGTCGGCAACTTCAACAGCAGAAGGCAACTCGATCATGACCCCACAACGGGGGCGGGTATTGTGGGTGAGTTTCTCGCGGGCGAGCTGCTTCCTGACCTCGAACACTCGGCGCCGTGCAGCCACAAACTCGTCTACCGAGGCAATCATTGGAAACAGAATGTGAAGGTCACGCCCCGCCCCTGCACGAAGCATTGCCCGCAGCTGCTCATCGAAAAGCTCCTGATGAGCCAGGCTGAACCGGATTCCGCGCAACCCAAGAAACGGATTGCGCTCGGTGTAATCTGCTTCGCTGAACAGTTTGTCACCGCCTATGTCGAGGGTCCGAAAGACCAAAGGCCCGCCGTCCATTCGATCGGCAATTCTCCGGTAGATACCAAGTTGTTCGGCCTCGCTCGGAAAGTCGTTTCGCACCAGAAATGGAAACTCACTGCGATACAGACCAATTCCCTGAGCACCGGCATGGCGGGCGAGCTCCACGTCATGGAGGATATTCACATTGGCAAGAAGCTGTACCGTCTGCCCATCCCGCGTCGTTGCAGGCCCACGTTCGGTGGGGGGGCTACGCTGTTCGTGCGCCCTCTGGGTGCTGCGAAACTGCTCAAGCAGCACCTCGGTCGGGTCACGGTGGATTCGCCCTTCGTATGCGTCCACCACAACAAGCTCATCCTCGGTGAGTCGAACCTCTTCAGGCTGGCGAAGCAGCACCGATGGAATCTCAAGGCTGCGGGCAAGAATCGTTATGTGAGCGGTTGCGCTTGTACCCGATATAATCACCCCCTCCGCATGTTCAGCGGCGATACGGACCAGATCTGATGGGAAGAGTTCATGGGATACCACAACACGCCCGCGAAGATCTCCGGTCTCGTGCTCGTCAGGGGTCAGGTTTCGAAGCAGGCGGCTCCCCAGGTCGCGGATATCCTGGGTCTTCTCGCGGGTGCGGCTGTTGCTGCTTCCAGAGAGCAGCCCCACGTAGCGGGCGGTCACCGCCCGAACGGCGCTCGCGGCGGAATAACCGGCGCGGATAGACTCTACCATCTGACCTGAGAAATCTTCATCTCGAAGCATGAGCAGATGGGTTCCAAAGATGAGACTCGCAATGTCACTGAGCCGCTCATCAAGCTCTCTGTGCAACAGCTCCAGTTGAGCATCCGTGCGCTCGAGAGCACGACGGAACAGCTCCTCCTGGTGATCTGGGGGATGGTGACCATGAATGTCGTGGTCGCTCTCCAGCAGATTCTCGAGGCCCAGATGGGCAACCCTCCCGATCGCGATCCCCTCACTTGCCGGCTTGCAGTCAATCTGATCCGGCAGGGGCGCGAGCTCCCGCCTGCGCGGCTCACGGTGCGCGTGCAGCTCCATGATGATCTCGGCATTCTCAAGCGTAGCGGCAAGCTGGCCGGAGATCGCCTGAAGGGCTCGAGTATCCTCTCGGGTGAACTGCGCCTGTCTGACATGCTGAACAACAAGCGCACCTATTCGGTTTAGTCCCCGACGGATTGGAACCGCCAGAAAGCTCTGGTACTGCTCCTCGTTTGTTCCCGGAATGTACTTATACGACGGATTCTTGGCCCCCCGTGCCTCGCGGATCGGACGCAGTTCCTTGACGGCGGTCCCGGTGATACCCTCCCCAAGCTCCAGGGTGACCCGGCCGACTGAATCCGCATCGAGTCCCTTCGTTGCCCGCAGCACAAGCTTTCCCTCCGATTCGTCCAGCAGATAGATGCTGCAGACGTCTGCCTCAAGGTGCTCAGCTACGTGATCAACGACCTCCTGGAGAAAGCCGTCGGTATTCGTCTTTCGTTCAAAGAGGCTGGAGAGCTCAGAGATACTCCAGACCAGTTCCATGTTATCTCGCCGTGGCGCCACACCCGTAGTGTACCACCATCAGGCAATAAGGGTAGAGAGTCTTCCCCGTATAAACTCACTTTTCTCTTTCAGTCCAATAGCTCCGGTATCCATGCGAAGAACGTTGGGGCGTTTTGGATCCAGACGCACCGATCCTCCGGAGCTCTGAATCAGGTTCACAACCCGATCGGGGCTGATTTTCGCCACCTTGCCAAACTCCAGCTCTAGTTCGCCGCTGCGCTCGCGCAGACTGACAATGTTCAGCCGCTTGCAGATCACCCGGATCTCAGCGAGCGAGACCAGGCTGTGAACTTCTTCCGGCAGCGGTCCGAACCGATCCTGGATCTCACCGGCAATACTCTCGAGATCCTCCTCTGTGGAGATGGCGGCGACCCGTTTGTAGAGCTCCATCTTCTCGGCCGGCTCACTCACGTAGCTGTCGGGGATAAAACCGGAGTACTGGAGCTCAAGGTAGACCTCCTCATCCGGCTCGGCATCCTGATCATCAATACGACGGATAGCCTCATCAAGAAGCTTCAGATAGAGATCGAACCCGACGCTCAGGATGTCGCCGCTCTGTTCGCGCCCGAGAAGATTCCCCGCCCCTCGTACCTCAAGGTCTTTCAGAGCGATTTTGAACCCGCTGCCCAGCTCCGTGTAGTCGCTGATGATCTGCAGCCGTTTCATCGCGATCTCGCTCAGCGCCCGCTGATCGGGATAGAGCAGATAGGCGTAGGCGAGCCGGTCACTGCGGCCGACCCGTCCACGCAGCTGGTAGAGCTGGCTGATTCCGTACATATCGGCCCGGTCAATGATTATGGTATTGACGTTCGGGATATCAATGCCGTTCTCAATAATCGTGGTGGCAACAAGAACCTGAAAGGACCCGTGGATGAATCGATGCATGATGTCCTCGAGCTCCGAGGAGGTCATCTGACCATGGGCCTTCTCCACAAACACCTCGGGCACGAGCTCCTGAAGGAAGCCGGCGATACTGTCGAGTGTCTCAACTCGGTTGTGAAGAAAGTAGATCTGCCCGCCACGATCGATCTCATTGCGGATAGCGCGTGCAATCAGATCCTCATTGAACTCCTGAATCACCGTTTCAATGGGGAGCCGGTTGTGAGGCGGCGTCTTGAGGATGGACATATCGCGGATCTTCAGCAGCGACATGTGAAGCGTCCGGGGAATTGGTGTCGCAGTGAGGGTCAAGGTATCTACAGAGGTCTTGATCTCCTTCAGGCGCTCCTTGTCCTTTACACCAAACCGCTGCTCCTCGTCCACGACCAGCAGTCCGAGATCCTTGTAGAGAACATCCTTCTGCAAGAGCCGGTGCGTGCCAATGACTATGTCGATCTCGCCCCCTGAGAGCGAGTTAATGACCCGTTTCTGCTCCTTTGCCGGCACAAAACGCGAGAGCATCCCTATGCGCACGGGGAACTCTTTCATGCGTTCGCTGAGTGTCTCATAGTGCTGCTCGGCGAGAATGGTGGTGGGCGCAAGAATGGCAACCTGCTTGCCGGCAGTCACGCCCTTGAAAGCAGCGCGCATGGCTACCTCGGTCTTCCCGTAGCCTACATCCCCGCAGACAAGACGATCCATGGGAAGCGGGCGCTCCATATCGGCCTTAACCTCTTCTATACAGGTCAGTTGATCCGCGGTCTCCTCGTAGGGGAACGTTGCTTCAAACTGCATCTGCCACTCGGTGTCAGGTGGGAACGCGAAGCCGCGCGAGCGCTTGCGCCGGCTGTAGAGTTTCACCAGCCGCTCGGCGAGGTCCTCAACGTTCCTGCGCACCTTGCTCTTGCGGCTCTCCCAGCTCTTCCCGCCGATTCTATCAAGTCGAGGAGCCTCCCCACCGCTTCCAATGTAGCGCTGGATGAGATTCACCTGTTCAATCGGGGTATAGATGAACTCGCTGTCGGCGTATTCAAGGTGGATATAGTCACGCTCATTGCCGGCTGCGGTGATCCGCTTGATACCGTTGAACCTCCCGATCCCGTAGTTCACGTGCACCACGTAGTCGCCTGGAGAGAGCTCCACGAAGGTCTCAATAGCCTCGCTGTGAACCTTTTTGACCGATTTCGCAACCCGCTTTCGGCGACCGAATATCTCGTTCTCTTCAATGACAATGAGTTTGGTTTCGGGCAAGGAGAAGCCACTTGAGATACGACCTGAGACAACTTCGAGCTCGAACTCGCTGAGCAGATGCCGTATTCGGTTCGCCTGAGATTCACTGTCGGCGAAGATGAAAATCTGGTGCCCGGTCGCCGTGAGGTTTGTCAGCTCTTCCTTCAGGAAAGAAACGTTTCCAAAGAAGCTCCGCGGCGGGTCGCTCGGAAGTCGGATGACCTCGCTCCCCGTTGCGTCGGTGAGCAGCGGCAGCTCAACCCGCCGCGCGCTCTGCTCCCGTGCCTCGTCGAGCGAGCGGAGGATCCGGTTCGGACGCGGAACGTCGCGCCGAACCCGTTCGCTTGAGAACAGGCCCTGGTACTCTTTCACCAGCGCCTCGTAGCTCGAGACCAGCCGCTCGAGCTCGGTGAACACCAGGACCGCACTATCCGGCAGATACTCTTGCAGATAGTGCCGCTGTGCGTCTGCGAAGGGAAAGTACGCTTCCTCCCCGGCTACCCAGCGAAACTCGGCAAGCTGCCCGGCCAGGTCATTGAGATGACGGAACTCAGTCATGCGTGCCATCTGAGCGAGCGCCTGCTCGATCTCGCTGTCGTCCCAGACAACCTCGCGCTCGGGGTGAAGGAGAAACCGGCGCAGTTTCCCGACAGAGCTCTGGGATTCCACCTCGAACTGACGGATCTCGTCAATCTCGTCAAAGGCGAACTCTATCCGCGTAGCGTAGTCCTCCCCCGGTTGAAACAGATCAACCACCTCTCCTCGAACTGCGTATTCACCCCGCACACTGACCTTGGGCACGCGACTGTAGCCGTACTGCTCCAGTCGATTTCCCAGCGCAACGGGATCAAACTCCTGTCCAACCTCTATCCAGTGCAGCCGCTCACCAAACCGTTGCGGATCCGGGACCGGTGTGAGGAAGGCACGAAGGCTTGCAATCACGATGGACGGCTTGGCGGTCATCATCTCCGCGAGCGCCCGGGTCCTTGAACCAAAAACGGGGGCAGTACGCGCGAGGGGACGGTACGGCATGCTGCCCCACCAGGGGAAGACAAGGGGTGAGATCCCGAATAAATCCAGATCCGATCGCAAGAGTTCAGCTTCCTGGTCGGTTGGTACGATAATAAGAAGGGGGGCTGCTCCTCGCCGTGCTATCTCGGCAAGGACGAACGCCGCATATGCGCCGCGAGGTCCCGCAACAGAAAAGGGAAAGCGACCGGTCGCGAGCCGGTCGGTAAGGGAACGCCAGGGCTGATGGCCCTTGAGTCCCTGAGCGAGCTTCTGTTGCAGATCAGCCATTGCATTTCCTCGGGTTGGAGGCAGAGATGAATCGACAGCGAGCCAGACGTGCACTACTGCTGCTGGCAGGAATTGTGCTGGGAGTCAGTTCGGTATTTTCACAAGAGCTGCACATTGGGTACCAGGATAAGAGCATCTACGTTCCAGGCAGCGAGATCCTCGTGCGCATGACCATTCGAAACACCACCGGCGAGACGTTCCGTTTCAAGCTGGCCCAAAACCGCATGTTCAACATAAACTTCACGGTGAGCACGCTGCAGAATCAGCCGTTGCCGCCCGCGCCGCAATTTATCACGGAGAGAACCACCAATCAACAGTTGTTCTACCGGGACGTTGCACTCGAGCCCGGAGAGGAGTTCAGCTTCGTCGAGGATCTAAGCACGTTTGTCTCCCTCCGTGACAGTGGCGTCTACCGGATTGAGGCCATCTTCTTCCCGGAGCTCTTCACGGGAGCACCCCAGCTTCGCGCATCCAACACACTGAGTCTCACCGTCCGACCGCCGTTACACGCAGAGGCCTCAATCCAGGCTCGAATTGACGAACAGACAATGACCATCCTGCAGGCCCAGGACCTCCCGCCCGATCAGGTTGTGGAGTTCGTCCTCAATGCGTTGCAGCAGGGCGCCTGGAACCGCTACTTCCTCTATACCGATGTTGAAGGTCTGCTTCTCAGCGATCCGGCCCGCGCCCGCGCCTATCGCCGGCTCAGTGCACAGGACCGCGGCGACCGACTTGCCGAGTTTCGCGTGCAGGTCGAGCAGCAGATCGTTGAGCCGGAACTCAGCGCTGTCCCCTCAGATTACCAGATGGTACGTACCACCTACTCACCGGAAGAGGCCACCGTTGTCATGGACCTGCGATTCTCCTACCCCTCCTTCACTGAGATCAAACGGTACACGTATTCGCTTCGCAGATCAGACGGCGTGTGGTACATTTTCGACTACGGGGTCACGAATCTGGGAGCTGAGTAAGGCCGGGGGAGCAGAATGAAGATACTTCTCGTCTCTGAGCGCGAAGAGATCAAAGGCTACATACGCAAGAACTTCATGCCACGGGGCGCTGAGATCATTCAGTACTACAACCCGATCAAGGCGATGGATAACCTTGACGAGCTTGAGCCGGATGTTGTTCTGTTCAGCGGTCAGGATTTCCCCAGGCACTGGAAACCGTTTTTAGTCTTTCTCCGTGACAGCCGTGCACGTGAGCAGTGCGTCTTTGTACTCCTCACCGGCCGCGATTTTGATCATGAGGATGCCGACAAGGCGCAGGCGCTCCAGGTAAACGGCATCTTTCACGAGCGCCTTGAGGACCATCGGGAGCTCGCACGGCTGAAGGAAGTTGTGAGTCGGTATCGTGACATTGGAGACTCACGGACAGAGAAGCGACACGTGCCCACGCTGCTCGACCGGATCAGCTTCCTCGTCACCCATCCAAAGCGACTCGAACTCGTATCGGGAACGGTGGAGGATCTCTCCGCCGCCGGGATCAGCTTTGTCCCCAGCGAGCGCCAGCTCATACTCGATCTCAGCGTTGGACAGCTCATTCCCAGTTGCTCGCTCCGCGTGGGAGAGGCAATTATAAGCTTCAGCGCGCGCGTCATTCGTAACGAACGCACCCTCAGCCTCGCCTTCGACCTGCTCAGCAGCCCGCAGCGTGCCATGATCCGCAGCTACATAGAAGAGTACTCAAGCCGCGAACTTGAGCGAACTCTGCACGACACACCAACGGCTGTCGAGCCGGCCTGAGACTTGACTTTCCCCGGGCAGTGAGCTATGTTCACGTTTCAAAAATCATTCCCCTGTAGCTCAGCTGGTAGAGCGGGTGGCTGTTAACCACTAGGTCCTTGGTTCGAGTCCAAGCGGGGGAGCAACGTCCTATCGCAAAGAATCCGCAAATCAAAACCACATCTTTATAGCGTTCCCCATCGAGCCACCCCGTGGTAGAATTGTGTGAAACTGCCGGCGGGCAGCTCACCAACGGAGATCGACCATGATTCTACAACGTCTTGCGGATTCTCTGACTCTGGCCTCACTCGTAGCGGCCGGAGCAGCGGTTGCCGCACTGATCGTTGCGCTGGTGGTAGCCAAACGGGTAAGAGACAGGCGGCGCCTTCTGTTGTTCGTTCAAACTCCACTTCCCCTGCGCCAGGGAGAAGGGTTCTCTCCCGATCAGCTCCTGCGCAGGAGCGGACTCATAGAGCGACTCGAACGCACTGTGGCACCCGGAATGGTCTCAGAGCTGCACATAGCCCCGCTGTGGGTAGAACGACTCATGGATCGCGGCAGACCCGCAGACTTCCGACGGGTTCTGAACTTCTGCCCGAACGAAGGCTTGTTCGCCTGCTTTCTCCTTGGACTGCGTCGGCCCCGCCTGCTCGATCTGCTCATCAGCTATCTCGACTCCGAGTCGCCCGATTCACGCCTAGAGGCACTGGCGGCGTCGAGTGATGGCCGCTCGTTTGATGCTCACCATGCCGGATTACTCCGAGAGCGTTGGGGTGCGGAGTTTGAGAGTCTTGCCGTCCACCCGGAGTGGAACGTCCGCAACTTCGCGCTCAGAGTGATAAGCGGCAGCAGCGATCACCGGGCGCTTGGGCTCCTCTTTTCTGCAATAGACGATCCTCAGCCGGAGAACCGCATACTCTCCGTAGAGAGCATCCCGGTAGAGAGTGAGGACCGGGTGCAACGGTTGACGGCCGCGGCCCTCGATGATCCGGTCGCCTCGGTCCGCAAGGCGGCCGTCGAGCGGCTGCGCAGCACCGGAGCATGGAAGGAAGCGTTCAATTTCGCTACCCTCTCGAGCGTGCAACGCTCCCATCTTGCACCGCTGCTCGACCCACAAGACGATTCAGAGACAAGTATCGCGCTCGACTGGCTCGAACAAGGCGACCCGGAGGTCCAGCTTCCTGCCGCGCGCATGCTCAGTCGGGCGGGCGTGCTCGAACGATTTCTCCAGGAGAGCGACTTTGGCGATCGGACTGGTCTTGAACGCCGTCGCAGGGTGCTTACCAACGCACTCGAGGTTCGCGTGGCGGATTTCCTCGGCGTCCTTGAGTACACCACCCGTCCGGCGGTGCTCCTGCTCGGCGCGCAGCTGCTGATGGTGCATGGCGATCCGGATCTTGTACGAGTGGTGGCTGAGCGAGTCTTCCGCATGCAGGAGCGGGTGGTGCCCAACTACGTTCAGCTCTACGAGACAGCAACCGCTGCCGTTGGTGCAAGAGGTGATGATGCGGCATTGCTACTGCTGCTCAGAGAGCTCTACGCTCGCCGGCGCCCGGAGCTGCTTCGCTCAGTTCTCAATGCGATACCCGGCGGGCGGGATACCTTATTCGCCGAGCCCCTGCTCACCGCGCTTGCTGATGAGTCGTTTCCGGAACGCCAGTCGCTTCGGCGAGCAATACTGAGACTCGACAGCGCTCGCGTGCTCGCCGCCTGTTTCTCAATTCTTGAAGCGTCCCCGACCGAGGCAGGGCCCCAGCTTCGTACGGATGCGCTCTACCTTGTCAGTCAGCTTGATCTTTCCTACGTCATTCGGCCGGTGCTCGAGGCGACAGGCAGCCTTCCGGTTTCCACCGTCGCCGGTCTTGTACAGATTGCTCACGCCATGGCCCCGGCACTCACCCGTAGTGTCATAGCCGAACTTTTTGAAACTGGGGACGCACCGGTGCGCGCAGCGCTCCTGTCGGCTCTCCCGGAGATCGACTCCGTCCCGTTTCGTCCGGTGCTTGAAGCCGCATTGAGCGACCCGGACCCTGATGTACGGGTATCCGCTATTCAAGCACTCGACTCACTCGATGAGCTGAAAATCCTTGGAGATCACCCGGGGCTCGTCCGTGATCCGGTGACCCGGGTGCGCACAGCGTTCGCCGAAGTCCTTGCCGCGAGCACGGCACAGCGGGATGTTGCGACTCTTCGGGAGGCGGTGTGTGACAACGACGAACTTGAGGAGGTCAGGCTCTGTCTCATCTCCGCGCTTGCCGGAAACAGTACCGTTCACGCGACAGAAACGCTCCTCGATCTGCTCGGCACACCGGAGCCGATCGGGGGGGCCGCTGCACACGCACTTGCCCGTGTCACGAACCCGGAGTCGCTGATTTTAATCGCCGGCCGGCATGCAGCTGATACGGCGACCTCGGTCGAGAGGGATAGTATCGAGCTCGCCGTCACCGCCGTTTCTCGGCACAACGAGCAGCTGCTTCAGACCACCGTCGCTGAGGCTCCTGAGAAGTCACTTCCCGCGCTCTCCGATCTTCTTGATGCAACCGGCTACTCTGCACAGTTGCTCGCGCGACTGAGACACCGTGATCCGCAGTCGAGACTCCAGGCGGCGCGTGCCCTCGCCCGGCTGCACGGCATTCACGCTGCTGCCGGCGTAGTGCTCGCAAGCTGGGACTCCGACCCGGAGGTTCAACAGGCAGTGGGACAGGCGCTCGAGCGATTGAAGGAGGTACTGAGTGAAGACATTCGTCAGGAACTGCACGAACATCCCCTTCGCAGGGTACGCAAGTACTCCGATCGGACTTTCGGTCCGCTCGCCGATTAGCCACTCAACACCTCAATAGTGTTTCAGACCCCCTGAAAAGCAGAAAATACACCAGATATAGCGTTTTTTTCCGATAATGTGGTTGTCGGTTTGGTGGGAGTTTGCTATTCTCATCGGGCTACTCAGCATTGTTGAGTCAGCATGGGAGGGAACATGAACATTATCAAACGAGATGGCCGCCTTCAGGAGTTTGCGCCTCAACGCATCTCTGCTGCTGTGGAAAAGGCGTTCCGTGCAGCAGGCAAAGAGAGCGACCAGTCATTCGACGCAGTGCTTGCATCTATTCTTCAGGAGATCGAACAGCAGTTTGCTGATTCGGACCCGGATGTTGAAGCAGTACAGGATCTTGTCGAGCGGCAGCTGGTTGAACACAAGCTCTACGAGGTAAGTAAGCGCTACATACTCTACCGGGAAGAGCGGGCGCGGCACCGGGAGATACGACGTCAGGAACTGCTTAAAAAGGCGAACCTGGGAGAGATCAGCGTCGTCAAGCGCTCGGGGGCGAGCGAGGCGTTCAGTTTTGACAAGATCATCGACACGTTTCAGCGCCTCGCAGATGAGTACACCTCAGATATCTCAATCGATCTTCTTGTGAAGGAGCTTGGACGAAACATCTTTGACGGAGTCACAACCGCGGATCTCGAGCGGGCAATGCTTCTTGCCGCAACGAGCTACATTGAGAGGGATCCCGCCTATGACGCTCTTGCCGCAAGGCTCTACCGCCAGCGACTCTACCGAGAGGTCTTCGGGCGCTCGGTAAGTGATGCAGACCGCCCGCAGGCCTACGCCGCAGGGTTCAAGGCCGGTATTGCGCGCGGCGTGGAGGAGGGTCTCTTTGCCAATACCCTTCTCGACTACGACCTGGACAGGCTTGCGGCCGGTCTCCAGATCGATCGCGACGATCTGATTGGCTTTGTGGGCATCCAAACACTCTTTGAGCGCTACTTCGTTCGTGTGGACGGTATGGTCATTGAGACTCCTCAGAGTTTCTGGATGCGGGTGGCCATGGGTCTTGCAATCAATGAGGAGGATAGAGAGACACGCGCGCTCGAGTTCTATGAAGTGCTGAGCACCCTGCGATTCGTAGCCAGCACCCCTACTCTTTTTCACTCCGGGCTCACCCATCCTCAGCTATCCAGTTGCTATCTTTCAACCGTCAAAGACGATCTCACGCACATCTTCAAGTGCATTGGTGACAACGCCCAGATGAGTAAGTGGTCCGGCGGAATCGGTAACGACTGGACAAGTATCCGCGCCACCGGGAGCCACATACACAGCACCAACGTGGAGAGCCAGGGGGTCATTCCGTTCCTCAAGATCGCCAACGACACTACGGTGGCCATCAACCGCAGCGGCAAGCGCCGCGGGGCAACCTGTGCCTATCTGGAGACCTGGCACATGGACATTGAGGATTTCCTGGATCTGCGCCGAAACACCGGGGATGAGCGCCGGCGAACACACGACATGAACACCGCAAACTGGATTCCGGACCTGTTCATGAAACGAGTTCGTGAGGACGCGGAATGGACTCTCTTTTCCCCGGACGAGGTGCCCGATCTGCACGAAACTTTCGGGGCGGAGTTCGAGAAACGCTATCTCAGCTACGAGGCTCAGGCTGCAACCGGAAAGATCAAGCACTTCCGAAAGGTGGAGGCTCTCAAGCTCTGGCGAAAAATGCTGACACGTCTGTTCGAGACCGGCCATCCATGGATCACATTCAAGGATCCTTCCAACGTTCGAAGCCCGCAGGATCATGCAGGCGTGGTCCACAACTCCAACCTCTGCACCGAAATCACGCTGAACAACTCATCGGATGAGACCGCGGTCTGTAACCTCGGAAGCGTGAACCTCTCTCGTCACATTACGGAGGCCGGAATCAATGCCGATCTGCTCGCCGAGACGGTGGGCACCGCAATGAGGATGCTCGACAACGTCATAGATATCAACTTCTATCCGACGATCGAGGCAGAGCGGAGCAACATCCGCCACCGGCCGGTTGGCATGGGACTCATGGGATTTCAGGACGCGTTGTTTACTCTTCGGATACCATTCTACACCGATCGCGCTGTCGAGCTTGCAGATGAGACGATGGAACTCATCAGTTACCACGCCATTCTCAGCTCGTCTAAGCTGGCAGCCGAACGTGGTACCTACGAGAGTTATGCAGGTTCAAAGTGGGATCGCGGCATACTCCCCTTTGATACCGTGGATATTCTTGAACGTGAGCGGGGTATTCCCATCGCGATGAGTCGGGCGAGCAAACTTGACTGGGCCCCTGTTCGCGAGCATGTAAAAGCACACGGAATGCGCAATTCGAACACCATGGCGATTGCGCCTACTGCCACCATCAGCAACATCGCCGGCTGTTTCCCCTGCATAGAGCCGATCTACAAGAACATTTACGTCAAGGCAAATATGAGCGGTGAGTTCACCATAGTAAACAGATACCTCGTTCGAGATCTGAAGGCTCACGGGCTGTGGAACGATCAGATGCTCGACCAGCTCAAGTTTCATGATGGAAGTCTGGAGAAGATCGAGGGAGTGCCGGCGGAAATCAAAAACCTCTACAAAGAGGCGTTCGAGATCGATCCGGTTCACCTTATCCGAGTGACCGCTACTCGAGGAAAGTGGATTGATCAGAGCCAGAGTCACAACGTGTTTATGAAGGGAGCAAGCGGCAAGAAGCTTCATGATATCTACATGGCAGCGTGGGAGGCTGGACTGAAGACCACGTACTATCTTCGCACCCTTGGAGCAAGTCAGATTGAGAAATCCACGCTCGACGCCAAGAAGTACGGATACACGCAGAAGCGAGACAACTCAGTCGCGGCGGATGCAACGGACGGCAACGGAGCATTTGTGCCTGATGAACCGCCGGCGGCAGGTGGAGCGGCTTCATCAGTCAAGGCTGTGGACCTGCCCGCCACTCAGGTTGGAGATGCGTGCAGCGTTCTTGATCCCGACTGTGAGTCGTGTCAGTAGTCCGCGGCAGCCGACAACATCCAACAAGGAGATTTAGAGATGAGTATTATCAACAACACAAAGACAGATCCAAACAAGATCCTTCCCATGACCTACAGCTGGGCCCGCCAGCACTACAAGGATGCGCTTGCGAATACCTGGACACCGGAAGAGGTGCCCATGCAGGACGACATTGAGCAATGGAAGAGCAACAGTCTCAGTGAGCTTGAGCGCAGGCTCATCCTCTGGAACCTGGGTTTCTTCTCCACCGCAGAGAGTCTGACGGCGAACAACATTGTCCTCGCTGCATATAATCACATCACCAATCCGGAGTGTCGCCAGTACATGCTGCGTCAGGCATTTGAGGAGGCCGTCCACACCGATACCTTCATCTACTGTTGTGACTCACTCGGCCTTGACCCTGAAGAGATCTACAGTATGTACGAGACAATTCCCTCAATCCGCGGAAAGGACGAGTTCGTGATCAAACTGACCGAGAGCGTGTTTGACCCCAGCTTCACCACCGACGGTGAGGCCAACGTGCAGAAATTCGTTCACGATCTGGTAGGCTACTATGTGATCATGGAGGGCATCTTTTTTTACGCCGGCTTCGCGATGATGCTCGCACTGAAGCGACAACGAAAGATGGTAGGGATTGGTGAGCAGTTTGAGTACATCATGCGTGACGAGAGTCTGCACCTTGCCTTCGGCTGTGACGTCATCAACACTGTCAAACAGGAGTTTCCTCAGGTCTGGACCGATGCGTTCCAGGAACAGCTGGTAGGGCTGATCAGGCAGTCTGTGGAACTGGAGGCTGCGTACGCTCGGGATGCCTGTCCTGACGGTATTGTAGGAATCAACAGCGAACAGTTCGTTCGCTACGTTGAGCATATTGCAGACCGCCGCCTCGAGCGGATTGGTTTGCCGGCGCAGTACAATGTGGAGAACCCGTTCCCCTGGATGAGCCAGGCAACCGATCTGTCGAAGGAGAAGAACTTTTTCGAAACACGAGTGACCGAATATCAGACCGGCAGTCTCAGTTGGGACTGATTCGCCATACTGAGCCAGTCCTTACTGAGCCAGTAAAGAGAAGCGGCAGCTCAATTGGGCTGCCGTTTTTCGTTTGGGTGCGTATATTTCCCGTATGAAGTCGTACCGAATCATTTTATTTCTCCTGCTTCCCCTTCTCTTCTTGACCTGTGCAACTCCGCCACAGGGAGCGGACGGACCGCCGCTCGTTATGGGCGAGGTGGGAGAGACGAGCGACCAGCCGTTGCCGGTAGATCCTCTTGTTACTCTTGGAACTCTTGAAAACGGACTGCGCTACTACATCCGGGAGAACAGTGAACCGGAGAACCGAGCCTTCCTGCGACTGGTCGTGAATGCTGGATCTATTCTTGAGGATGAAGATCAGAAGGGTCTTGCCCACTTCCTCGAGCATATGGCGTTCAACGGGACGCAGAGCTACTCGGGAAACGAGATCATCGCGTTTCTCGAGCGACTTGGGATGGAGTTCGGACCCGATATCAATGCCTACACGAGCTTCGACGAGACCGTCTATCAGCTCGATGTTCCCACCGATGATCAACAGACGTTCGCCACAGCTATGAACGTACTCTACGAGTGGGCCGCGCTCATTACTCTCGATCCGGAAGAAATCGACAAGGAACGCGGTGTCATTGTAGAGGAGTGGCGCTTTCGTCGGGGTGCAACCGCTCGCATGCGGGACGTACAGTACCCCGTGCTCTTTGGTGACTCCAAGTACGCAGAGCGGCTGCCGATCGGTGACATTGAGCTCATCCAGAGTTTCGAGCCGGAAGTGCTCGAGCGCTTCTACCGGGACTGGTACCGGCCGGAGTTGATGGCTATCGTGGCCGTAGGAGACTTTGATCCGGCAGCCGTTGAGCAGCAGATTGTAACCGTTTTCTCTCAGATTGAGACGTCCCCGGACCCTCGACCACGCGAGACGTTCGAGATCCCCTCCCACGAACAGACGCGGTTCGTCGTTGCCGACGACCCGGAGACCGCCTACACCACGGCGTCGCTCTACGTAAAGCGGGATGCCCGGGAGCTGATCACCCGCGAAGACTATCGGGAGCTCCTGATGGGGCAGCTGTTCTCCTCCATGTTCAACTCCCGGCTCGCCGAGATATCCCGTGAGCCGGGTGCTCCCTTTCTGGATGCCTCGGTGTCAAGCGGATCTCTTGTACGGACAGAGGCTGCCGCCGCACTCTCGGCTGCAGTTGAAGGAAATGATGTCGCGCCTGCCGTAGAAGCCCTTCTTGTGGAAACCCGTCGGATCATTGAGCACGGATTTACCGAGAGTGAGCTTGACCGGGCACGACGCAATGCAGAGCGCGGAATCGAACAGGCGTACCGGGAACGCGACAATCTGAACAGCAGAACCTTTGCCGACGAGTACGTTCGTGCGTACCTGCAGAATGAGGCGATTCCAGGCCTCCCGGCAGAGCGGGAGCTCTATCGGGAGCTCTTGCCCGAAATTACCCTTGCAGAGATCAATGAGCTCGCAGACACCTACCTCCAGGAGGAGAACAGGGTGGTCATGGTGAGCGCAATCGAATCGGCCGACCTTCCGCAAGTCACCGAGCAGGAACTTCGCAATGCGTTCACCCAGGCTCAACTCGTCCAGGTTGAGCCATACGTAGACGTAGAAGTTGCCGGGGAGCTGCTCCCCGGGCTTCCGGTAGCCGGACGAGTAATCAGCGAGGAATCTCTTGCGCTCGACGGTGCACAGCAGTGGACACTGAGCAATGGAGCGCGAGTCATAGTCTACCCCACCGAGCACCGTGCTGATCAGATCCTCATGACCGCCTACAGTCCCGGCGGAAGCTCAACAGTGCCTCTTGAATCGTATCGCAGTGCTCAGTATGCCACGACCTTCACCGAACAGATGGGCTACGGAGATTTCTCACCACCGGACCTTGAACGGGCACTTGCCGGGCGTTCACTCAGCGTAACACCGTACATCGACTCATATGAAGAAGGGCTCCGAGGTTCAGCATCCGTTGAAGACATTGAAACCATGCTGCAACTGCTGCATCTGAAGATGACGAGCCCCCGCCGTGACGAATCCACGTTTGAAGCTCTGAGGACTCAGTTTCAGGCAGTCATAGCAAACCAGGCGAACCAGCCCTCATTTCAGTTCAGTAAGCGCTTTCAGGAACTCTACAACGACGGCCATCCACGAGCGGTACCCATTGATTCCGCCGGCATCCAGAGCATCGTCATTGATGATGTAGTGGACATCTATCGCGATCGATTCTCCGACGCCTCTGACTTCACGTTCGTATTTGTCGGGAATCTCGATCTATCCCGTTTCCGCCCGTTGGCGGAGCGCTACATTGCCTCGCTTCCGGGTCCTGGCACGGATACAGGATGGCAGGACGTGGGGGTTGAGCGGCCGGACAGTACGACTACCGACATTGTCCGCTCCGGCATTGAGCCAATCGCAGAGGTTGCCGTGGCCTACTTTGGAGAGTACACGTTCGGACAGCAGGAAAACTACACGATCCGCGCTCTCGAGCGTCTGCTCAGCATCCGAATGCAAGAGGTCGTTCGGGAGGATGAGTCGGGAACCTATGGTGTTGGTGTCCAGGCAATCTTCGGTCAGATTCCAGAGGAACGCTACGGGCTTCTGATCACTTTCAGGGCGGACCCGGCACGTATTGCTGAGCTTACCGAGAGCGTCTTTGCCGTTATTGAAGAAGTTCGGTCAACCACTCTCGAGACGAGCTACCTGGAACGCATACAGGAGACGCAGAAATCCAGTTTTGAAGAGGGACTTACCAGCAATAGCTTCTGGCTTAATCAGATAGAGTTTGCAACCAAGAATGGCCGGTCACTCGATGCGATACTCGGATATCTTGACCTGGTAGCGGCGCTCGAGGCCGCAGACATTACCGCGGCCGCACAACGCTACCTGAACGATGACCGTTACGTGCAGGTAACACTTCTGCCGGCAGAGTAGGACGAAATATGGCGGACCCCCTATTGCCTCCCGGGGGAGGCACGGATGTAGAAGAACGGACGGAAGACAAGGTTGCTCCACCGCCCATGTACCGTGTGATACTGGTCAATGATGACTTCACGCCCAGGGAGTTCGTGGTCCACCTGCTCTCGTCCATCTTTCAGAAGAGTCGCGAGGAGGCACGAAAGATAATGCTCGCGGCTCATCAGGGAGGCAAGGCTATAGTGGGTGTCTACACCTACGACGTGGCCACCTCCCGCGTGGAAAAGGTGCGCAAGCAGGCCTCAGATGCCGGATATCCGCTGGTGATGTACACTGAAGAGGTGTAGCGAGCGTTCCGCCCTCGTGGACAGATGCACGCTTCTGGCCGTATAGTGGCGGCGTGCGAAAACTTGCGTTGTTGGTGCTCCTGCTGGTCACACACCAGGCGGCGGCGCACGTGTTCATTCTGTTTGATGCGTCGTTCAGCATGAGCCTTCCGACCGTTTCCGGATCACGGGCAGAGAGTGCGCTCGAGCAGCTGCCCGAACTGTTCGACCGCCTGGGGGTAACATCTGCCTCGCTGTTCACGCTTCGCTCAGGCGCCGCGCTCGAGCACGCCGGAGAGCATGAGTCTCTCCGTTCCGTTTCCACGCGGATCCGGGAGGAGCGTCTCTTTGGACGCGCCTCTCCCACGCGTGCTCTGTTCACGCTCGCAGCCAGACTGGGAGCCGCAGCCTCTGAGAGCCGGGTCCTGCTCGTCACTGACGCGGAGGAGCTCAACCCGGCAAGTGCGCCGCTTCCCTCCTTTGCCGAGCTCGTGATTCTTCACCTCGACGGCCCTTCGCCTCACTCCGCTCTCGACACTCCCGCATTTCAGGACTCTCGTGTTCACGTTGTTACCGTACCCACTGAGGATACTCCGCCTGCCTCACTGCAACGCCTATCAGAACCATCGTTTGATAACAAGAGTCTTGCCACGCAGCCTCGCGGGGAGTCTTTACCGCATGGCGCCTCTGTCGGCAGATCACCCGTCCGATTTCTTCTCTCTTTGCTTCTCCTACTCGCAGCCATTTCCACCGCCGCGCTCACTGCATGGCTCATTCGGGAGCACGTGCACTTTACCCGACTGCTGCGACGGGCGCGTGAGTGGAACGCACGTGACCCGGAAGTCTCACTCGGGCTCACCGCTCCCGGATATTCGCAAAACCTCACCCTTTCAAGCTATCCTGCAACTGTTGGATTCAGTCCCCAGGACAAGCTCATCATTCCCGGCCACTACGCCTGCAAGGCGTTTCCCCAGGAAAGCCGGATAACGATCACGACCCAAGGGGACAGATTTGTGCTCAATTCGACAGTTGCGCTTCGGGTTCAGGGGTTTCTCAAAGAGCAGATCGTCCTTGTCGAGGGTCTCCAGCTCCGGCTTGCAAAAGCTCGACTCACGGTTACCCGCATCCAACGCAGGCGTCTTCGCCGAGAGCCCAAGCCGTATCACCTTGAGAAAATGCCCTGGCTCATACCGGCAGTTCTGGTACTGGTCCTCTCTCCGGTCGTGCTCGGCCGTTTCCCGGTTGCTCACCCGCCGAACACAGCGGTACCGGCAGATTCGGCATACCCGGTGCGGGACGCCCGCCCTGCCCCGGTGCGATACTTCGATGCGCGTCCCATGCCGCCGGCAAGCGGACGGGAGCTTCCTGAGGTCTACAGCGACACCGACCGGATACCGTTTTTTAACGCGGATTTTGTTGCGATTCACGCACACCCGGATGATGAGTCACTTGACTTTGGCGCCCTGCTTGCAGCACTTGATGCCACCGGAAAGAGAGGTGTTCAGATCTTGCTCACCGACGGTGAAAGCGGACAGGATCTCTATCCGGCGCGACCACTTCAGGGTCGCTACCCAGGGTATAAACTTCGAGGGCAGGAACTCGCGTCCGTCCGAATAGCCGAAGCACGCAAGGCACTCGGCTGGCTGGGGGTTGAGCACTATGTCCGTCTGAGTCTACCGAATCATCCCTACAACACCCTCCTGGATGAGATGACTCCCCGCCGCCTTCTCCAGCGGTGGGGAGGAGAACAGACGGTCGCCTGGCGACTGGCACACCTCATTGAACAGTACCGTCCCGAACTCCTGATCTCGCCCGATGGACCGTCGCAAGTGATCGAGCACTTCGAACACGAGGCTACCGGCCTGGCGGTAGCTCGGGCGCTTGTGCTGCTTGACGAGCGACAGAGTAATCCGGTGCAGACGCACCTCGTTTCAATTGATCCGCTCCAGCTATCAGGACCGGTTGAGCTGCTTGCGCTTGCAGCCTGGAAGCCGGTAACCGCAGGCAGAGACTCTCCCCGCACCTATCAGCTACATGCACTCGCCGCGCATCTCACCCAACTGGATGCCGCCGTGAACGGAGTAGAAACCCGTGGCGGACTCGCCTGGGAGTATTACCACGAACGAGTCATCAGTCGTCCATTTCACGCCCTCTTTCCTCAGATCGATCTTGTTCCTCACACGCCTGCACCGTGACTGGCTCAATCACTGTTGACCGAGCCGGATAGCGGCCATACCCTTCTGAGACGGAGGCTCCATGTCCGTAGATAGAGAACAGATACTCGATGCACTAAAAGCAATCAATGACCCTGACCTCAATAAAGACATTGTAAGTCTGGGATTCGTGAAGGAAATCGATATAGCCGAGGGGCACGTTGCGCTTGAGCTCGAGCTCACAACCCCGGCCTGCCCGGTTCGAGATGAGTTTCGCGATCAGGCCCGGAAGTTGGTGGGAGCACTGGCAGGAGTCGAATCGGTCCAGGTAAAGCTCTCCAGCAGACGCCCCGAACGCACCCTGCGGGCTGATAAGAGCGGGCTCGAGCAAGTAGACAGCATTGTAGCGATAGCGAGCGGAAAGGGCGGTGTGGGCAAGTCTACCGTTGCAGCGTCAATCGCCATGAGTCTCGCGCGCGACGGTTATCGGGTGGGCCTGCTGGACATGGACATATACGGACCCAGCATCCCTACACTCTTCGAGCATCACGGAGTCGGCCTCTCCGGAGATGAATCAAACTTCGTCATTCCGGAGCAGTTCGAAGGCTTGAAGGTCATGTCGTTCGGCTTCTGGCTTGGCGAACTTCCAGCAATCATGCGCGGCCCAATGGTCACAAACTACGTGCAGCAGTTCCTCCATCAGGTCGCCTGGGGAGAGCTTGACTATCTGTTTCTGGACCTACCACCCGGCACCGGAGACGTCCAGATCACCGTCACACAGAGCGTCCAGATGGATGGCGCAGTCATTGTCACAACCCCTCATGTCCTGTCGGTCGCCGATGTGGGAAAAGCCATCAAGATGTTTGATAAGGTGAACATTCCGGTTCTTGGAGTGATCGAGAACATGAGTTACTTTGTCGCGCCGGACAGTGGTACGCGGTACCGCATTTTTGGAGAGGGTGCGGCTCAGCGAATCAGTACCCACTACGGCCTGCCCATACTCGGCGGGCTTCCCATCTCACCAAGCGAGTTTGGGGGCCCCACCGTGAAGAGTCCAAGATCGAAAGAGCTTGAAAGCTCTCTGGAACAGATGATACGTGAGCTTGGCCGAAGCCGTGCCGGTCTCACTCATCCGGAGATACTCGCCGACAACGAATACGTCACGCTCCGCTGGCCGGACGGAGGCGAGCACTCAGTCGCAAACAGGACTTTGCGGGCCGCCTGTCAGTGTGCAGTCTGCGTAGATGAGTTTACCGGTGAGCAGACGCTCAGCGAGGCGGACATCCCCGCGGATATCCATCCTCAGAACGTGGACAGTGTAGGAAACTACGCGGTGAGTATTGAGTGGAGCGACGGTCACACGACAGGATTCTTTCCCTACGACCGTATCAAGGAGCTCAGTAGGCGGCAGCCGGCTACTCCACCACCGGAGTGATCGCGTCCGACAGATGCATCTCCAGGCCAAAGATGGCATACCGCTCAAGATAGTCCGACTGGTTGTCCGGCATTTCACCAAGCCGGGCGCGATACGATTGGAGCAGGTTGTACTGCGACGTGGTGAGCAGAACCCGAGTGGGCCTGTGTCCCGCTTCAATCTGCTCACGGTACTGTCGATACACCTCAACGATCAGTTCTTCCGGCCTGTCTGGGCCCTCAGATGAGGATGGTTTGCTTGACTCCATAGGCAAAAAAAGGCCCGGCAATGCGCCGGGCCATCGTTCCTAAAAGAACAGGGATAACAGATTGTAGCGCTGGAATACGCTCACACCAATCAGTGAAACAACCGCCATGATCTTGATCAGGATATCAAGGCTCGGACCAACGGTATCCTTCAGCGGATCGCCGACCGTATCGCCAACAACTCCGGCTGAATGAGCCTCTGATCCCTTACCGCCATGGTGTCCATGTTCAATGTACTTCTTCGCATTGTCCCACGCACCACCTGCGTTCGCGGTAAACAGCGCGAGCATAACCGCACTCAGTGTGGTTCCAATCAGAAGACCACCCACAAAGTCAGGTCCAAGAAGGAAGCCGGTCACGAGCGGAGTGAGCACGGCAATCATTGCCGGCACTTTCATCTCGCTGATAGCGCCGGCAGAGGAAATCTCGATACAGAGTCGGTAGTCGGGCCGGGTCTCTCCGGTGAGAATCTTGGGATCCGCCTGGAACTGTCGACGCACCTCATCCACCATCTTCCGTGCCGCATTTGCAACAGCCTCAATGAGGATACCCGAGAACAGGTAGGGAAGCGCTGCGCCCACCAGTCCCCCCGCCAGGGTCATAGGATTGATCATATCGAGCACCAGCTCAAACATTCCCTTGGTGTTCGCCGGTCCTGCCTGAGAGTACAGATAGGAGGCAAAGAGAGAGAGCGCGGCTAGCGCTGCCGAGCCTATGGCGAAGCCCTTACCAATCGCGGCTGTAGTGTTTCCCACGGAGTCGAGCTCATCAGTTATCTCGCGAACGTGTGGGTCGAGCTTTGACATTTCGCTGATGCCGCCGGCGTTGTCGGCAATAGGACCGTAGGTATCCACCGAGACGGTAGCAACAACAAAGCTCAGCATTCCGATAGCGGCCATCGCGACCCCGTAAAGACCGGCCAGCGCATTGGCACCTATGACGGCAAAGGCGAGCATGAGAATCGGGTAAAAGGTAGACTTCATACCAACAGCAAGACCCTGGGTGATTGTCAGTGCCGTTCCCTGCCGACTTGCGGCGGCAATCCCCTGCGTCGGCTTGAAGTCATAGCTGGTGAAGTGCTCGGCAAGCTGCCCAATGGTTATACCGCTGACAATGCCAAGAACTGCTGCAAGCCAGGGGGAGAGCGGACCGGCAGCAAACCCGAGAACCGGTGCAAAACTCTCACCACCAAACATGAACCAGGTGAGAACCCCGGTACCGGCGAGAGTCAGGACAGCACTGACCCAGGTTGCAACGTTGAGCTCCCGGTGGGGCTTGTCGGATACTTTCTTCAAAAGGAGGGTAAGGATTCCGATGATCGAGGCCACAACGCCTATCGCGGAGAACATAAGCGGGTAGTTAATCAGTTTTGTCACAAGCGAGTTACTGATGGGCTCCGCTGCCTGACTGGTCGTAAAGAACATATAAGCTGCAAGAACGACACTTGAGATCATTGATCCAACGTAGCTCTCAAGAAGGTCCGCGCCGAGGCCGGCCACATCACCGACGTTATCTCCAACGTTATCCGCTATAGTGGCGGGATTTCGAGGATCATCCTCCGGAATATGAGCCTCAGTTTTTCCAACCAGATCGGCGCCCATGTCAGCCGCCTTCGTGTAGATACCACCACCGACTCGGTCAAACATTGCAACCAGAGAGCAGCCGAGTGCGTATCCGGATACCGTCATGGTAAACGGAATGAAGTTGATTCCGAGCCAGTTCTGGATAATGATCAGGTTCGCCGGACTGGACTGATTCATCACCGTTCCGAATACCACGTAGACGATTCCAAGTCCGAGTAGTGCAAACCCACCCACCGAAAGCCCCATGACGCTTCCGCCTCGAAACGCAACCTGAAGGGTCTTTCCAAGACTCCCGGTCTCTCGCGCACGGTTAGAGACGCGGACATTGGCAAGGGTGGCGATCTTCATCCCCACCCAGCCGGCCGAGGCGCTCATCAGCGCACCAAGGATGAAGGCAACCCCAGTGTACCACGCCACAACTACCGCGAGCAGCGCCGCGATGAGAATCGATATACCCAGAATGATCTTGTATTCGTGGGTAATGAACGCATCAGAACCATCCTGAATGGCGGCTGCGATCTCCTGCATCATCTCCGTTCCGGTGTCCAGTCGCTTCACCCCGTAAAAGTTTACGGCTGCGAAACCGAGCGCACCTACCACTGCGACAACCAAAAATCCTAACATAGTGGGCTTCCCTTTCTTTAATTTTCTCCGGAGGCGATCGGCCTCAAGGCAGAGTCTACCATATTTCAGAATTCATGTTCAAATGCGATAGTGGGGTTCATGGAACATTCGAGTGAACGCTACGACTGGAGTCAATTCACCCCGAGCGAACGCGCAGTACTCACGTTCGTGCGAAACAACGGGTCAGTTCTGCTCATCCGTAAGCTCCGGGGACTTGGACAAGGCAAGATCAACGCTCCGGGAGGTCGGATAGAGCACGGTGAGAGCGCAGCAGAAGCGGCGATACGCGAAACTCACGAAGAAGTGGGGCTACGGGTCGAACGACTGCAGTGGATGGCCGGGCTGGAGTTTGCGTTCGTCGACGGCTATACGCTCTGTGTTGATGTATTCGTGACCCAAACGTTTTCGGGTTCCCCGATAGAAACCGAAGAAGCCATACCGCTCTGGTTTAACGAGGAGGCCATCCCATACGAACAGATGTGGGAGGACGATCGGCACTGGTTGCCTCATGTCCTGGCAGGGAGACGTCTACGGGCAAGATGCGTCTTTGACGGAGACACAATGATCGAGAAGGAGCTCTCTTTCCAGGAGTAAACCCCTACCCTACGCTGACAAACGAGTTGTTCCCCTGCTTGCTCTTATACATGGCTCGATCGGCAACCGTGACCAGAGAGTGGAATGTTGACCCGTGACGCGGAAAGATGCTGACGCCAATACTCACCGTCAGGGAAAACGCATGTCCATCAAACTGAATCGGTTCAAGGAGTGCGCTGTGTACCTTCTCTGCTATATGAACAATCGCCTCTTCGTTGGCAATGTCCCGAACCAAAACCAGAAACTCGTCACCGCCGAGTCTCGCCACGCTGTCTGACTGGCGAACCGTGCCCTGCAGTCTGCGTGCAATCTCCACAAGAACCTGATCCCCTACAACGTGCCCGTGGGTATCGTTGATCGGCTTGAATTTGTCCAGATCCAGATAGAGGAGCCCGAACAGGGCGCCCTGGCGCTCTGCCAGTCTCACATGTTCAGTCACCAGTTCGGTCACGAGACGACGATTAGAGAGTCCGGTCAGCGTATCGTGATTCGCCATATGATTGATCTGCTGATACGCCTCTTCGAGAGCCTGCTTTTCCTCCCGGATGCTGGTGTTCAGCGAGACAATAGTCTCCATCTTCTGCGAGTTGTCCATTGCAATAGCCAGATAGGGTGCAAGCATACGCAAGAAATCGATCTGCTCGCTCGAATACGCGTTCTTCCGATAACTCTGGACGGTCAGCACACCTATGATTCGCTCCTCTACACCAAGCGGCAGGAAGATCAGGCTCCGGCTGTCTCCAGTCGCGAACGGTTTCCGCTCACTCACATAGCGCCGGTACTCTTTGTTGGCATCACTGAGGAGAACCTCCTTCCCGCTTCGTATCACCCAGCCGCCAAAGCTCGTAGGTAAGTCAACCGGAACGGAGAACGGCGTAAGCCTCTGGTTCTGCTCAACAACGTGGGTGAACTCAAGTGTCTCCTCTTCCTGGTTGTAAGACGCAAGACCAAATACGTCGGCAGGCATTGTCTCGTTGATCCGTGCGTAGAGCCGCTGAGAGAGCTCGCTCATGTCGAGCGAGGCGGTGAGCTCCGACCCTATACGGTAGAGCAGATGGAGCATGCTGTTTTCGGTGCTCAGGCTTTCCCAGTCACCTTGAAGCTCTAGATTCCTCTCTCGGATCGTATCAGCAACGCGGTGTGCCTGCTCGAGCTGATAATAGTGTCGCAGAGTCTGTGCTCGCCGGCCCACTCCGGTACCATCGAGTCGCGCGTTAAGCCGGTCCAGCGCCCGCAGCACCGCAACGGCCGACTCAAGATCCGCCTGCTCATCAAGCAGGTCTGCAAGACGGCGATACACGGGTGCCGCCGACCGCAGATGCTGGGCGGTCGTCACAAACTCCGCGGCGCTCTCAACGTGCACCACGGCCTCCTGCAGTCGATAACCATCCAGGTAGAGCTCAGACAGACTCAGGAGCGCGCGGAGGATGCTGTCCGGCATCCCCAAGTCCTGCGCGATCGAGAGACTCTCCAGATAGAGATCCTCCGCTGTGGAATCATCCACCGAGCCTCCAGACGCTTGTTGCAGGGCCGCCATGAGCTGCAGAACCTCCGCCTCCGTAACCCGATCCCCCTGGACACACGCCGTCTCAAGCGAACGATCGAGTTCCTCCCTACAGCGTCCAAGCTCGCCGCGCCGCAAAAGGACTCGTGCCTGATTGCAACTGATAACGGGTACCGCAGTAGTGATGTCATATTCTTCTGCCAGACTCCCGGCGCTCCCGAAGCAGTGAGATGCCTCATCCAGCGCCCCGCGTTTCTCATGCAGTTCACCAAGGTTGTTGAGTGCCGCCACCCGGCGTTCCGGATTGTCGGAGGTAATCGCCAGTTGCAGAGCGAGTTGCAGGTGATCGAGCGCCAGATCGTACTCTGAAAGGCGCTGGGCTATCACACCGAGTGCGTTTATGGCCTCCGAGAGATGAATGGCGTCATCAGTCGCTTCGAAAAAAGACCGCGCGCTATAGATGAAGGTGAGTGCCTCGTCCAGTCGGCCGAGATAGACACATGCCCAGCCGGCATTCAGACGCGCGGTAGCCTCGCCGGCGGAGTAACGGCTGTCGGACGAGCGCGCCTCCGCATCCCGTGCCAGTTCGAGCGCACGTGCCGGATGTGACGGCGCAAGAAGCCAGGATTGTGAGTTCAGCTCGTCAATGTCTGCTCGTCGGTGTTCAGCCATCTCCCTGGCGTGATTATACGGATCGCACCTTGCTCGAACAAGCAGATTGGCCAGGCCTCTGTAACTTCACCGTGCTTGACGGTACAATTCGGGTGACACTTTTAGCTTGCCCGCGTTTTCCACCTACAGGAGTGTGCAGTGGGCGACAGGAAACACACGTGGCAATTGACGTTGAACAGTACTACCGCACCTATGGGCCCATGGTTCTACGCCGGTGCCGATTTATGCTCCGGAACGAAGAAGCAGCACTCGACGCGATGCAGGATGTCTTTGTTGAGCTTCTCAGGAGAGAGTCCTCGCTTAAGGATTATGCGCCGTCGAGTCTCCTCTATACTATTGCCACCAACGTCTGCCTCAACCGAATTCGCAAACAAAAACGTCGTGGAGAGACGAAGGATGACCAGATTCTTGAAACAATCGCAGGAGATCAGGGGCCCGAGGAACAGACGCTTGTCGGACACTTCCTCGACAGAGTTTTCGCCCGAGAGCCGGACACTACCCGGACTATCGCTGTGCTCCACTATGTTGACGGCTTCACCCTTGAAGAGACGGCGGCTCAGGTTGGTCTTTCGGTCAGCGGAGTACGAAAGCGCCTGCGCGCACTCAGAAAACGCGGCGTTGAGCTCAGCGAGATATAGGAGATCCCGTCATGCGTGACCACATCCCGGATCTGTACTTTGAGCAGTACCTGCTTGGAGAACTCGATGAAGCACACGCCCGTAAAGTAGAAGAGGCACCGGAATTCAAACAGCGCATTGAGGCGCTACGGGTTGAAAATGCAGAGATCCTGAAGAAGATGCCACCGTCGGCGGTGGCGAGACGGGTGCAGAATGAGTATGAGACGCACGAGCCGGCTGCACGCCGGTCATACGGGTCCTCACGTGCAAAGCCGCGGCGCGCTCTCCTTCTCGCGGCGCCTGCCCTCGCGGCACTGGCGCTCATGTTTGTGCTTGTGTTCCAGAACTCCCCACAGGGCGACCTCCTCGGCAGATCGGCAGCTGATACCGTGCGGCTGAAGGGTTCGCAGGCACGTTTACTCATTTACCTGGCTACAGACGGTGGTGTTCGCTCCATAGAGTCCGGGGAAACACTGTCCGCCGGTGATCGGGTACAAGTAGCCTACAACGCGTCCGGCGCCCGACACGGCGCGGTCTACAGCATAGACGGTAACGGTGAGCTCACCATTCATTATCCAGTTCTCCCTACCGATTCCACCCGCCTCGAACAGGGCGGCGTGCAACGCCTTTCCCGTTCCTTCACGCTCGATGACGCACCGCATTTCGAACGCTTCTTTCTCGTTACCTCGGACCAGAGTTTTGATAGTCGTCAGATTGCAACGGAGATCGAGATCCAAGGGGCCAAGATCACAAGCGATCTGGATGCAAGCCCGCAGCTGGGCGAGCCTTTTATGACCACAGAGTTTACAATTCGGAAGGAGAACTGAGATGAGAGGTGGCCCGTTCTTCGCTCTTATGCTCCTGGTTTTTTCCATGATGATCTGCTCTCCTGCTGTCGCTCAGGAGAGCCGTGTACGCCGCTATGGTCTGTTTGTTGGTGCGAACGACGGAGGAATCGAACGCGTCCTGCTTCGCTGGGCAGTGAGTGATGCGAACCGGGTTGCTGATGTCATGACGGAGGCCGGCGGGATTCGGATGCAGGACGCTTACGTCCTTCAAGACCCCTCGGGTGCCGACCTCCTGATGCAGTTCGACCATCTCGCCTCCCGCATCAGAACAGACCGCGCGCGGGTCGAGCGGACTGAGATCGTCTTTTATTACTCCGGACACTCTGACGAGACCGGCCTGATGCTCGGTGAGGATCATATGCCTTACGGTTCCCTTCGAGCCGCAATCAACTCACTTGAAGCGGATGTCTCAATCGCCATCCTCGATAGCTGTGCCTCCGGTGCGTTCACCAGACTCAAGGGCGGCTCATTCTCCGACCCACTTCTTCCAACCGATGGCTCCAACATCACCGGCCACGCCTTCCTCAGCTCCAGCAGTGCAGACGAGGACAGCCAGGAGTCCGACTCACTACGCTCGAGCTTCTTCACCCATTACCTTGTCAGCGGCCTGAGAGGCGCCGCAGATTCCTCTGAGGATCGGATCGTAACCCTCGAGGAAGCGTACGTCTACGCGCGCGAGCAGACACTCCAACGAACCATCAACAGCCTGGCGGGACCACAGACGGCAAGCTTCGACTTTCAGCTCAGCGGAACCGGTAGTCTGGTTCTAACCAATCTCACCGTTGTGGACGCAGGCGTCGAACTGGAACCTGAGATCAGCGGCCGACTCTACATATCAAGCGCAGCCTCCGGCATTGTTGCCGAAGTCAACAAGCTCGAGGGCGCTCCCATGCGCCTTGCGCTTCCAGCCGGCGAGTATACCTTTACCCTGCAGGGCGGAGATCGAAACTACGAACACTCAGTCGCTCTTGAGAGCGGGAGTCTTAGGATGGTTCGAAGCAGTGATTTCCGGGTGACCTTTCTCGACCGCAATCGCGTTCGTGGTGATAACCAGCCCACCTCTCCGGTCTCGATATCGCTGTTCCCGGGATCGAACGTTACTCAAGAAACCGCTCCAAACGTAAACTTCTCCGCCGGGCTTCTGGTAGGAAACGCATACCGGGTGGAGGGCGGACAGCTCGCCTCTCTGCTCTCAGAGACAGACGAAAACCTCACTGGAGTGCAACTATCGGGAGTAGGTAGCACGATCGGCGGAAACCTGCGCGGTGTACAGAGCGCCGGAGTATTCAACCTGGTACACGGGAGTTCGGCAGGGGCCCAGTTTGCTGGAGTATTCAACGAAGTCGAAGGCCAGGGATCGTTTCTCCAGACGGCAGGGGTCTTCAACATTGCCGGCGCCGACTTCACCGGCGTGCAGTACGCAGGAGTGTTTAACACCGCCCGGGGGATGATCAACGGTGTCCAGGTAGCCGGCGTGTACAATCAGGCAGCGGGGGTCAACGGCGCCCAGATCGGCCTCGTGAACATTGGCGGCGCGGTGACCGGCGCTCAGCTGGGTCTGGTAAATATAGGCGACACCGTCACCGGCGCTCAGATAGGACTCGTAAACATCTCGAATGAGATGTACGGAGTTCCTCTTGGACTCGTGTCACTCGTTCGCTACGGCATCAACAATACATCGATCTGGTGGGAGGGAGAGAGTACCACCTGGGTCGGCGTGCAGAACGGGAGCAACCTGTTCTACACACTGGCATACCTGGGATTCGACCGCGGCGGAGAGTGGTTTGACCTGGAAGGTCTGAAAGTAGGAGCCGGGGCGGGTGTTCGAATCACCAATAGACCGTTCTACTTCGATATTGATTTCAGCCTCGTGCGCGCCGGTGACGGAGCCGACGCGCAACAGCGCTTTGTATCGCTTTTTCAGCCGGCAAGAGGAGCGCTCTTTCCCACCGCGCGCGTGACCGCCGGTGTGGCCATCGGGGACGGTTTTGGCTGGTTCGCCGGGGGCGCGTTCAAGATTGACGGACTGTTCCCATACGACAACAGCGGCTACTTCACCGGTCTGGACACAGACTA
Organism: uncultured Spirochaetaceae bacterium; assembly: GCA_964599075.1. GTDB lineage: Bacteria > Spirochaetota > Spirochaetia > DSM-27196 > SLST01 > SLST01. Next base: position 58,286 of record CAZREG010000011.1, read on the forward strand.
TATCGGCATTGACCTTGGAACTCTGGTGCGTGTTTATCCGGTGTTCATCACCGGTTTCCGACTGTAGGCGAGAGAGAGCTCTCCTCAGCCCAAGAACTCGTCGTGATAAGCGCGGATCGCGCCAAGCTGGCGAAGTTTGCGAATCGCCTTCTCCTGCAGCTGGCGAACGCGCTCGCGCGTGATTCCCAGACGACTCCCCGTCTCCTCAAGAGTGTAAGGCCCCTCAGACCCGATACCGAATCGAAGCTTGATGATATGTTTCTCTCGAGGAGTCAAAACACCCAAGGCCTCGCGAACATGGTCCTGGACCGCGTTCTGGAATACCTGTTCGGTCGGAGTGCGCATATCGACATCCTCTATCAAGTCAGAGAGCCGAGTGGCATTGTCCTCGTCAACTGTCACGTCCAGACTCGTGGTGTCCTGAGTCAGACGGCGCACTTCGTCTATCTGATCCCGTTCGCAGCCAAGTCTTTCAGCAAGCTCATCAGCGGTAGGCTCACGCCCAAGCTCATCAGCAAGAGACCTGGTAACCGCAAAGCAACGCCGAATCTGCGTCAACATATGCACAGGAACCCGGATTACTCGCGCCTTGTCGGCCAGCGCCTTCACAATTGCCTGACGAATCCACCACGTCCCGTAGGTGCTGAATCGAAACCCTTTTTGCGGATCAAAACGCTCCACTGCCTCTATGAGACCGATGTTGCCCTCGTCTATGAGATCTAGCAGGCCCATTCCCTGATGCTGGTAGCGCTTGGCAATAGACACAACGAGCCTCAGATTCGCGCGTACCATTCGATGTTTCAGACCGCTGAGCTCCCCCTCCAGTTGCTCAGCACCCGTCGCACTTCCCGCGTGAGACACCTTATCGCGTAGCTCAACAATCGCGTGTGCAAGAGTCTGTTCGTCGCTCGCCGATAGCAGCTCGTAGGATGAGATCTGCTGGAGATAGACGGAAAGGGCATCCATTCCGTCCGCTGAATCACCACTGCGACCAACTCGGTTCGATACCAGGACGCCTGAGTTGATCACATCCCTGCCCTTTCGAGTGTCTGTAGAGAACCTATCCACGCGGCGCCACCGAAGGATGCACGAAGCGTGTGCCGTTCCAGACCGTGAACAGCACATCACTGTCCTCGAGCGCTGGTGAGTATCCAACAAGTCCAATGGGAGATCCCCGCTCCACCCGATCACCAGTGTCGACCAGAAGAGTATCCACGCCCATGTAGACGTACTGGTACCCATTCGTGCTCTGAACGATCACTATTCGTCCAAAACTGGTGAACGGGCCCACGTAACTCACCTGCCCAGCCGTAACCGAGCTGATCTCATCACCTGCGATACCGTCAATGACAACCGCCGAAAACCGGCCCTCGTAGTCACGCCGCCGACCTGGGTGTGGCCAATCCGCGCCCTCTGTTACCGTGACACTCGTAATCGGGTTGCCGGAGGCGGCCGTCCTCTCAGAGCCCTCATCCAAAGCGTTGTTGCCTTCACCTTCCCCGACCCGTGCAGTTGCCGCCTGCCGGCCACCCGGAATCACAAGAAGATCACCAGGACGCACCACAGCGTCTCGTGTAAGACCGTTGGCCTCGAGCAGCTCGAGCCAGTTCACACCAAGTTGCCGAGCTATGGAGAACGGATACTCTCCCTGCTTGACCACGTAGGTTCCGGGAATACGAAGTTCAAAGCCAACCGCAAGCGATCTTGCTTCCTGGTCACTGATACCGTTGTAGGACAAAAGGGCGTCTGCCGTCAGACCATACCGCCGGGCAATGCCGTAAATCGTCTCATCCCGTGCAAGCTTGTGAACGCCCTCATCAGCCGGAGCAATAAGCCCAGCCGTCAGGAAGAGAAGTAGACAGATTTGCCATTTCCGAACACGCATACTCGCTTAGATTCTCGGAGGATGCGCAATCAAAGTGAAGGGGGATCTCGCACAGCGAACTGCAGACGTCCGGCGGCCTCGCCGCCCATAAGTTTCCCTTGGCTAGC
>CAZREG010000012.1:0-11908 GCA_964599075.1 uncultured Spirochaetaceae bacterium
CAGCAAGCTCTTTCAAGACTGCCCGGTCCACCGGGGGACGAATCCAGTCCTTGCGCTGATTGTCCCACTCGACCGGGGCTATATCGATTCGACTGGCAAACAGTCGTTCCTTTCCATTCATATCACACCTCCAACCGGGCAAACGCCCGCATAGTACTCAGATTCTCTTCCGGGGTGCTCCGGGGCACCTCACAGCCGGCACCTGCCATGAACCGGGGACCGGCGGCGTCACGGGATTCGTGCAGCCGCCTGGTAATCAAGGACGGGTCTCCTTCCTTGAGCTCGGTGACCGGATTCAGATTCCCCGCGATCGCCGGACCCACCCCGTCAGGCGCTGCGGCAGCGAAACTCGCGCGCATGGAGCCAATGTCGTTGCCGGCATCAATATCGATCATATCGATCCCATAACGGGCGATCACCGGAGCGAGTTGCTCGGTTCGCCCGCAGATATGCAGGCGCACCAGTGCCCCGGCCTCATGAATCGCATCAACATAGCGCTGTGTTCGCGGCGCCATCCACTGTTCGTAGAGCTCCGGTCCCACGAGAGAGCTGGCCGCATCACCAATTCCAATGATGTCCGCTCCGGCGTCAATCTGCGCGCGGGCAAAGAGGATCTCCTGCTCGGTTATAAAGTCCAGAAGCTCCGTGAGAAAATCCGGATCTCCAAAGAAGTCCATCATGACGCGGTTGATCCCCCGCAGGTCTGCAGCCTCCGCACAGGGGCCCTCAACCCATCCTTCCACAATACACTGTTCGCCCACAGCCTCCCGAAGGCCGCGTATCACCTCCAGACGGTTCGCCATCCTCCGCCCGTTCTCCGGCGCCACGGTCCCGCGGCTGACAAGCCCGTGCAGCGCGGAGACCTCCGCAAGAAGGGAGCGCTCCTCCACCATATGAGCCGGCGAGCTCTCCGGGAACGAGACGTGCGCACCCAGGTCTGCCGCCTCTACAGCAGGGTCTGAGATTGCAGAGACCACAGACGCGCCAAAACGCTCGGCGATCGCCTGCTGCCCGGCAATCTGCAGGGGAGCCTGCGTTTCATACTCACGGTAGGAGACTCCAGTAAGGTCTGCCGCATACATCATGGTGATGGGGACAAACGCGTACCCGGATGCAGTCTCACCCGCCAGGGATGCAAAGAACCGTTCTCTTTCGTTCACCGGGGCCTCCTGATAAAGGAAGTATCGGTGAGGATTGAACGCGGCGCCACACCACTGTTGCACTCCGCAGTGGACGATCTTGCGCCTCACGCGTACCATTGCTTGGTGAGATCGCAGTTTGATCCTCTTGCCTACGAGCAGATACCTCATGACCGGGAGCTGCCGCTGCGCTGTTTCTTCAACAGTGTGAGCTACGTGGGCAGCCACTGGCATGCGGAGCTCGAGCTTTTGATGCAGGTCCGTGGCCGGATCGCGGTCTCGTTTCCTGACGGTACTACCGTTCTGGGCCCCCGGGATCTCTTTCTCGCGAATCCGTTTCAGGTCCACTCGCTGGTGGGCCATAGTCCGGATACGCTGACGCTTGCACTCCAGGTGGATCTTAGTGACCCGGTACTGCTACCAACACACTACCAGGGGCGGCGATTCAGCGCGGCCGCCGAATGGACCCCAGCGGTAGAAACTGCGGTGCGTGCGGAGCTCGAAACCCTCGCGCGTGAGCTTGCCGATCAGCAGGAGGGGTTTCCACTTGCATGCCTGAGCTCGCTCACCGCCCTGCTTGCCACCCTGGTGCGGGAAGCCGTCACGCCGGGAGGTGAGCGCCATGAGTCGGAGGATCTTCCGGTGCAGCTGGACAGCGTCCGGGCAGTGATAAGCTACCTGCAGGCGAACTGCATGCGACCGGTCTCTCTGGATGAGCTTGCCGAACACGTAGCGCTCAGCCGCTACTACGTCAGTCATCTGGTAAAGGCGGCAACAGGGCTCTCCATTCAGGAGAACCTGGGGCTCATCAGAACCAACCGGGCGGTTCAACGGATGTTTGCCACGGATGCACGGCTGGTAGACATTGCGATGGACGCCGGATTCTCTCATCTGAAGTACTTCAACAAGTACTTTCGGCGCCTCTACGGAGAGACCCCAAGCCAGGCCCGCACCCGGGCGGAGTGGCGTGAGGCGGTACTCTCCGGCTCAGCCGACCAAGTGCAGGCACCCTCGCAGGAGCTGGTAGCACTGATGAGCCCGGCAGGCTAAAGTCTCCACCCCTCACGAACACGCTCTATCAGTCGCGGCCGCCTCCGCGGGCCGGCCAGGGAGGCCTCCGCGGCCAGCACCATGGAACGGCCCAGATCGTTGGTCGTAAGCCCAAGCTCAGAGAGTGAGAGCTCAAGCTCATGGGTCATGGTGGTGTCAAACATGGCTGGATCATCCGAGTTGATGGTCACCGCGAGCCCACGCCGCACCAGCTCTGCCAGTGGGTGTCTGTCCATGTCGGGAAAGACGCCCAGGCACACCTCGCTCGAGGGACAGACCTCCAGTACAACCTGATCCCTCTTCAGCCGCTCAACCAGTTGTTCGTCCTCCAGACAGCGGACGCCGTGACCAATTCGCAGACTGCCAAGCTCATCCAGAGCGCCCCGAATGCTCGCCGGACCTTCAGTCTCCCCCGCATGGCATATCGCCGGGACCCCGGCTGCTCGAGCCAGCGCGAAGGCGTGCGCAAACTGCTCGGGCGGAAAGCCAACCTCGTAGCCGCCAAGCCCCAGTGCAACTACCGTCTCACCGACTGAATCGATCACCCAGCGGGCAACGCTCTGACTCTGCTCGTAGGTCGCGTAGTCACGCGGTATATCCACAATGACCCCAAAGGAAACATCCAGTTCCGTCTCTGCCCAGAGCCGCACCCGCTCCAGTGCTGCAATCTGATCCCGGAACAGCAGGCCGTGATTCTTGAAGTGCGTAAGCGCGGTGTAGGTGATCTCCGTGTAGAGAATGTTCTGCTCCGCCTGCCGGAGGATAAAGTCACGCGCCAGCCGCTCCACGTCCTCAACGGTCACAATGCATCGGGAGATCGTCTGGTAGATCTCGGCAAAGTGGGGAAAGTCGCGAAACCGAAACCAGTCGCGCGCCTCTGCGACCGTAGAGAACGGAAGCGGAATATGGTTCCGCCGGCCGAGTTCGAGCAGAGTATCCGGAGGCATTGCGCCCTCGAGATGGACATGAAGCTCAACCTTTGGAACGTCACTCAAATTCACCATGGTTCAATTATAACGATTCGGCTGCCGGGTATCCTGTTGCGGAAGACCCTCTACCCGGGGTACGCTCGCACTGATGGAGATCGAACGTGAGCTTGAGTTCACCCTGCAAGAGTCCACTCTCCTGGACATGCACAGTGTCATCAACGTCCTTGGAGTGCTTGCCTGGGAGATCTACAACCTTCGCGAGGCACTGGGAGACCGACCGGAGATCGATCTGCTGGAGAATCGCACCACCGAGGCGGCAGATCAGCTCCGGGATCCCGAACGGGCGGCAGAGACCGTCGCTCACGTAGACGACATGATCGCAACCTTCTCTGCCGCTCTTGACGGGCTGGTGGAGACGGCACCAGCTGGAAGCCGCGAGAAGGTTGCATCCATTCGCGCAAACCTTGCCACGGTGTTTGATATCTTCCGGGTGCGGGCACGGGAGATCGTGGCACGCAGTAAGGATCCCGACGCCTGGGTGGATCATGACATTGCACAGCTTCGCAACAACTTCACGCAGGTGCTGCAAGCGATTGAACAGAACAGCCACGGCGGCTACCGAATTGTCTACAACGTTGCCGAACATGCGACATCGAACTATCTCGTGAACTTTCATATCTCCTCAACGGACGGTCAGTTTGTACAGATGCCGGCCATCTTCCAGGACGTCATGCGAGACCTTATTGCGAATGCTCGCAAGTACACGACACCGGGAGGAAAGATCGATGCCGGTCTGCACGTCTCAGAGGCGCAGCTGCGGTTTGTGGTAGAAGACTCCGGCGTGGGCATCCCTGAAAAAGAACTCTCTCAGGTTGTCGAGTTTGGTCACCGTGCCCGGAACATTCTCAGCCGGCCGACCCGCGGTGGAGGATTCGGTCTGACAAAGGCGTACTACGTCACCCGCAAGTTCGGGGGTCGTATGTGGATTGAGAGCAGCACAACAACACCGACCGGCACGCGAGTGGAGATTCGTATTCCGGTTCCGGCGGAGAGCGCCCCCCAATAACCGGTGAGCATCAGCTTTCCTGCCCGCCCTTCGCCAACCCGGGACGCCGGCGGCGGACGGTGGAGAACAGAACAGCGGCTGCGGCACACGCAAGCAGACCATCAACTGAGACCGGACGGACGCCAAGCAGCTGGCGAGCGGGAAGGATCAGGTGACCGGCGGCAATGATCATCAGGAGCGTACGAGCCCAGTACTGCTGCCTGGCCACCGCCCCTATGAACAGACGGAGCAGAAGGAAAGCGCCAACCGGAACGGTGACCATCAGCAGTGATATCCACCAGATATCTGCCATGAGCAGCGCCTGGAGAAACCCAAACAGCAACGCCACCGACAGAGCAGCAGCCCAGACGGTGAGAACAACGCTTTGCCACGATCTACCGGCGTGACTCACTCATGGCCTCCCGAATAGCTGAAGCGAGTGGCCCGAACTCCCGGTAGATCCAACCGTGTCCACCGTCGTAGAGGTACAGAGTACTCCTGGGGATGAGCTGGTGATGCGCACGCGCACTCTCCACTCCCACGACCGTGTCGGAGGCACCGTGCACAATGACCGCCGGGTCCGTGACCGACGGGGCGAGCGCGCGTATCTCACGAGTGTCTCCATCCAGGAAGCCGCGCCAGAAGCCGAACCGCTCTGAGAAGGGAATGCTCCCGCCGGCAAGGGGACCCGGATAGATAAACAGCACCGGAGCCGCTGCAAGGTAGCGCACCACCTCCGTCCAGTACCTCCCCGTGTGAAAGCCTTCCGGCACGCCAACGGCATTAATGAGCAGAAGCGTGGCGGTAAGATCCGGATGATTCGCGGCGAACGCCAGAGCCACTCCGCCACCCCAGGAGAAGCCGGTAATGATCACCGGGTCGAGTCCGAGTAAACGAATCGCCTCCGCCAGGTAGTCCGCAGCGGCTACGTATCCATAGTTCGCGACCCAGTCGCTTGACTCTCCAAAGCCGGGCATGTCAAAGGAGTAGATCTGGTACTCGCCGGAGAGTTCGGGCGCCAGTCCGGAAAAATCGGCCTTGCTGCCGGGGCTGCCGTGGATCGCAACCATCGGCGGCCCGGACCCCTGCTTGATGTAGGCGAGGCGGGTGCCGTCTGAGAGCTCGATTGTCTGCACCGGGGGCTCGACTGTAGCGGGCTCGGCAAGAAGGAGCCGCACCAGAAGACCAAGACCCAGTAGCGCGGAGGCAAGGATACCAGTGAGCGGGACGATTTCTCTGAGACTGAAGGGCGGGTTCACAGCGCTATCGCCTGCGGCCGGTCGGGTCGAGCAGGAAGACTACGCACGCTACAAGGAACAGAATGCTGCCTCCAAGACTCAGCCAGTCACCGGCGCGAACGTTCGCGACAGCGTAGAGAACCGCACAGCCAATAAAGAGGATCCAGCCAATGCGCGCATGCGAAAACGGACGGGCCACGGGATAGCCGCTACCGAATGCGAAACAGCTGGTCGCCGCTGGAGGTCGCGATGAACAGCGTCATCGATTGCAAACAATGCATAGTGGAACTCCTCTTCTCTGAAAGAGCATCGTAAATCGCAGGAGTGTGGTCAACCGGAACCGCCGGATGCTACTTCTCCGTCAACGCCACAACGCCGTCATTCCACTCCGGCCCCGGCGGCTTCTGGGAGTATTGGTCGCATCGTGAGATCATCACCACCGCCGCCTGATCTGCCCGGATGAGCCTTCGCACCCGGGAGAAGCGCTCACGGGCTGCAACGAACTCTTTCCCGTAGTAGAGCTCCATGCCGGTGTTGTGCAGCTCCCACGCCTCCTGCGCCTCACTGGAAAGTCCCCGCGCCGCAGCATAGACACGAAGGCCCTGCCGGCGCCCCTTCACCTGCACCGCGTCAAGGAGACGAACGGCGACCGCACCGGAGGCAATATCGGCCTTGATCCGGCTGTGTACAGATTCCGAGATAACAATTGGGCACTTGTAGCGCTTGGTGAGTCCTTCGAGCCGGGAGGCTACGTTCACCATGTCGCCGATCACCGTGTAGTCAAGCTTTTTCTCAGAGCCGATGTTACCAACCGTGACCTCTCCGTAGTTGACACCCACGCCGATGTGAAACGGAGGCAACTCACGGCGTTCCTGCCAGCGATTGAAATCTTTGAGGCCATCGACCATGTCGAGTGCAGCATGGAGAGAACGCTGCGCGTCGTCACTACGTTGAATGGTGTTTCCAAAGAGCGCCATGATGGCGTCCCCGATATATTTGTCCACAATGCCATTGTGGCTCATGACGGTGTCCACCATGAGGGTGAAGTACTCATTGAGTGTCTGCACCAGCTGATCGGGTTTCATCTGTTCGCTGATCGCGGTGAAATCCCGGATGTCTGAGAAGAGGATGGCTACGTTCCGATTGTTCCCAACGAGCATCCGCTCAGGATTCGCAAAGAACTGCTCGATAACCTCGTTCGGCACATACTTCTGAAACATGGTCCGTGTCTTCTGCTCCTTTATGTGGAGCATGGCAGACCGCTTTGCGTGCGCTTTAATGTGATCGTAGGCCTGCTCAAGGTGGCCGGAGAGAATGTTAAAGGTGTGCGCGAGACGCCCCGTTTCATCGTTGTAGAGGACGTCAACGCGCTCGGAGAGATCGTTTGTCTCTATGATGGTTGTCATGACATCCACCACGTTTCGTAACGGCCGGGTCAGGTATCCGGAGAAGTAGATGAGGAGCAGCAACGACACAACCACTGAGACAACGAGGACTATGGCTACGGTGCGGATAATCGATTCAGTGGAGGCGTAGAACACCGCTTCCAGCTCCGAGACATAGACGGTCCAGTCAAAGGGCGTGAACGGGATCGCAAATGCGACGCGCGGGGCACCACCGGCGGAGAGGCGAACCCAGCCAGTGTGAGCACCACCGACCGGATCTCCCGTTTTCAGGGGACCGGAGGAAACCGGGACCGCGCCTGCAGAGAAGGCTACCTCCCGTTCTGCGTCAAGCGCAAAGATGAGCTCACTATCCGAGCGGACGACCCCTTCAGCAAAACTGGAGATTGCATCGATCGCTGCCGTGCGAAACGCCGGCTGACCCTCGAGCGCGTTCTCTTCAAGCAGTGCCCACTGTCCGGCGGCGTAGGTCACGATCTGTTCAGCCTTGAACTGAAGAAAGCGGGTTGCAACACCGGTGATGCCGTTTCGGGCCAGGAGCGTGGAGATAAGCCCGGCGAACAGCAGCGGGGTAACAAGGAGAGGCAGAACAATCACAATGATCTTGCCGCGTATCTTCATGCCATCGGAATGGTAGCGGCTTCGGCCGGAGCGGTCAACGAATAATCATATTAACTTTTATAAAGATATTTGATCCATCAGTCGAGCTGCGATAAAATCTACGCTGGAAAGCACTGTGAGTGGATTGTACAGACGGGCGGTAGAGTACCTGAAATCTCAGAGTCATCTCAGACTGGTGAAGCCGGAGGAGAAGGACGAGTTCATTGGGTCTGCTGAAGAGCAGGCCCAGATCGAGCGTGAGATCCAGCGAGCCATAGATGAGAATCGCATCCCGGTTGGTCCGGACACGTTTTCTGTCACCCCGCAGAAGCGGGGTCCGGGTCTGCCGCTTCTGGTGAATCTCTGTGCCCTGCTGATCACCGCGGCCGGAGTCGTGCTCCTGCTTCGGCTTTTCTCCGTCCAGGAGGCGGAGATCGCCGCGGAGACGGCAACGGTGCGCTCTGCAGAGGGGCGGTTGTTGTCGGCGCTGCGCGAAGAGTCAGAGGCGCAACTATCTGAGAAGGAAGCAGAGATCGCAGAGATAGAGCGACAGCTCGCCTCCGTCGCGAGGGAGCGCGCGCAGATCCGGCGGTCCGCTGAGAGTCGGCTTGCCGAGCAGGAGGCCGCTCTACGAGCAGAGTTTGACGCTGAACTGGAGGCAGAGCGGGCACGCCTGGCAGGCATCACTATCCCGGAGTCCGAACGGGAGGCGCGTCTTGCTGAGTTCCGCAGAGCGCTTGAACTGGAGCTGGAGGCCGAGCTCGCCGGGATCCGCGAGGCCTCTGACGGAGACGTCGCGGCGCAGGAAGCTGCAATAGAGGCGGCGCTCTCTGAGTATCAGGAGAGCTTGAATGTCGCCGAACAGGAACGGCAGACTCTGCGTGCCAGTCTTGCCGAGCGAGAGACGGAGCTAGAGGCACAGTTCGCAGAGCGTGAAGCTGCACTCTCAAGTGAACGGGAGACGGCAGTAGAACTTCTGGCAGCGCTCGAGCAGCAGCAGCGCCAGATTTCTCTGATCCAGGACCAAATTCTCAGCTTCTACACTCAGATACGGTCTCAACTGACGGCAGGCAGCCTGGAACAGGCCGAGCAGTCGCTGGCCGAGCTGCGGTCGTATCTGGAGGATGATACGGTGGCGGCGGTGCCTGAACTACAGCGGCGGCGTCAGGTCGATCTCTTTCTCGTCTCCACCCTGGAGGAGCGCCTGCGCAGAACCCGATCGGCACAGAGCGTTGATGCGCAGGGGCTCGTGGAGTCGGCCCGGTTGATTGAACAGGTCAACGAGCTCACCGCCCAGGCGGAGACCGCGTTCGCCGACGGAAGCCGGGAGCAGGCCCGCGAGCTCTACGTTGCCGCCCTCTCGCAAATCCCGGCAGTGCAAACTGGCTACGAGCGGCTGGCGCAGATTGAGACCGAGCTTGCAGCGCGGGACTCTGGTGCACAGCTTCGCACACTGCAAGAGGAGCTCGCGGCGGCGCTACAGGAGCTCGAGTCAACAGACACGGTGATTACCCGGCTCGAGGCCCGTCTCTCTGAACGCTCGAGCGAGCAGGAATCGCTTGGTGAAGAGCTGGACACTCTGCGCAGCAGGGTGGCCGAACAGCGGGAACTTGTCCGTCAGATCAATCTCTATCGGGAGAGTTTCCGGAGCGAGCGGCCTGGGACCGGCACACCGGACAATGAGCTCGAGCTGCTGGAGTCAAAGCTTTTGATCCTGCGAATTGTGGGATCAGAGACGGTACGCGCGGACTACCCCGACCTGGGAGTTCAGCTCAACGAGTATCTTGATGCGCTGGTGAGAGAGCAGCGTGCCGCGGCAACCCGTGAGACACTCGCAGAGCTGGACGCGCTGCTTGCCACGCTTGCGACCGAGACCTCTCGAACCGTAGCGCAGATTGAGAATCTTTCGCAGCAGTATCCCGCTCTCGCCGCTGTCACCGGCCCCACCACCGAGAGTTTCTTCCGCAGGCTCGAACGGCTGGTGGAACCCGAGCAGGAGTAGGGTGGCGCGGTAAGCCCTATCGGTTGCCCCTACTCACCAAGGATGTAGAGCACGTAATCCGTGGTAAGATCCGCAAAAAAGTTCGCAGAAACGTACACCCGTTCTCCAGGCGTACGCCCGCTCTCTGTGTAGGTACCGGCTGCAGGCTCCCGAAACGGGGCGGTGGACACTGAGTCCCATCCGTAGTTGGACTCATCCCAGAAAAAGAGGTCAATCCCATCAGCGGTCACTCCCCAGATTGCCCAGGTAGAGACCGTGGTGGTGCCGGCCCCAAGGATCATTCCGTAGGTATCAGACCCAAGGGCGCCGTCACCGGTTCCTTCAATGAGGATCAGCTCTCCGGGATCAAGCGTTCCGCCGGTCCCAAGCGACGGGCCAAGGTTGGAGACGTTGGTAAGGGGCGCAAGCGTTGGACCGGTGTCGTCGTTGTTCTCAATACCCTCGACGTATCGGTACGGAACCGGTATGGCTCCGGAACGGGAAACGTTGTTTACACTGTTCGTGTCATCAGCCGCGTCCACCACAAAGAACAGATAGTAGATTCGGCCTTCGGCAGGCCAGGACTCTGCCCCAATATCAATGGCGGCGGTGGTCGCGCCGGCGCCGAGACCGGCAAGGAATCCGCTGGTCAGAAGAGAGTCGGAGGCGTCAAGAAGCTCGTCGTCGCTGACGTACACGTCCCACCTCACCGGAGCGCTTCCCGTTGCTCCGTCGTTGGCAATTCTGAAGTTAAACGGCCCGGTCGTATCGAGTGGTTGTGCCACCTCTCCTGCCGCGTACTGAACCGTGACCGAGTCAATCCGGTAGTCCGGGGCCGGATTCACGGTGTAGGGACCCTGGATAGCCGCGTCGTTACCCGGCGACTCATCGGCGGTGGATGGTACTATCTCCACAACAAGCCAGAACTGTGTCGGGGCGGCCACCTCCGGCCACTGCGCCGGGACGGGACTTATGGTGGTCGCAGATGCCGGGCCAAGCCCCGGATTTCCGACTGAGCTTGCGATCAGCGTGTCGCCACCAATAACGCTGTCGGTAGAACGGTATAGATTCCAGTCGTAGGCCGAGCCGGCTGCATCCCCCACGTTTACCAGGGTGAAGATGTCGCGGATGGCAGTGTTGGCGGTCTCCGACGGGTAGTTCAGGCTGATCTCTGCAACGGTGTAGTCGTATCCTCCACTTACAGACCTCTGGAAGGGGGCGGTGATCACCTGGTTGTCACTCTTGTCACTGTCTTCGCTCGCACTGATCCGGATGATGATGTAGTACGGCCAGGGATCTGTCCCAAGCGGCCAGGTGCCGTTGAGCGCCAGCGGGCCGCTGGTGGCTCCCGCGGCCAGTCCCCCGGCCAGAGTACCGGAGCCAATCGGGATATCTGTTCCTGAATCGAACACCGTGTCTGGAGAGAGAAACGCGCTCCAGCTCACATCCTGGGTGCCTGCTACCGTGCCTGAGTTCGTGATGGTGAAGGTCTCACTAAGGGCGGTGGCAGGGGTCTCAATCCCTCCAGTGGGATAGGAGGTTACTGAGTACCGTATGTCTGCGGTCAACGGCGGAAGGCCGCCGCCGGACGTACTCACCTGGAACACTGAATCCACCGTATTCCCCGCGCGGTCGCTGACACGGATCGTCTCCTGGCTCGCGACAGCAGGCGCCACATAGACGTTGTCGCTCAGCGTGCCGATCCCGGAGATGACCGAGTAGCGGTAGGGAGGATAGCCACCCTCCACGGTAAGGGTCACCGAGCTGCTCACCGTGATGATCCCCTTGTTTGGTGAGACAGTGAGCGGCTCACCCGTCGGGCCATCAAGAAGCTGCAGAAGGGAGAGCGGACTCCCACAGGATGCAAGTGCCAGGCCGGCGATAAACCCAACGGCGGCGAGTCGCAACCGCACTCGTGTGCTACCGATTCTCATACTTATATCCTCAGTTCCAGGCCAACGCCCGGCGAGAAGCCCATGATTAGAATGGACTGCTCGAATAGCACCTCAAAGCCAACGGAGAGCTGCATCACAAGCCCGTCTGCAAGCCACAGATCGACCCCAAGCCCGACCGAGCCCGACGGAACCAGGGCGGTGTAGGAGCCTAAAAGCTCGTTTTCAGCAAGAAGAAGTGTGACACCACCGGAGGCGGTCGCAAACGGCCAAACCGGTCCTGCTGTCCCGGAGATCCGACCCACAAGTGAGATGGAGGCTGCCTGCAGCGTAGCAGTTGCAGCGACTCCCGTAGCCTCTGCGACCAGTCCGTTGAATCCAAGACCCACAGCAACGGCGTCCGTGTCGAAGGGAAGCGCGGCAACCAGAAGGGAGATACCGGCAGGAGTGACATTGATGTAGCGGCCACTCCCTGCCACCGGCACGAACGGGGTGTAGCGCAGACCGATCGCCAGGGTGTGATCCGGGAGAGCCTCACTCGTGATAGCTGGGTTGATAACTGGCGTGATAACCTGGGTGATAGCCGGCTCACTTTCCACCGGTGGCGTCCGGGGACTCGCCGGACGTGTCT
>CAZREG010000012.1:12008-58937 GCA_964599075.1 uncultured Spirochaetaceae bacterium
GTGATAGCCGGCTCACTTTCCACCGGTGGCGTCCGGGGACTCGCCGGACGTGTCTCGGTGCCCGGTAGGGAGAGCAAGTCGCCGGCAACGTCCAGGAGCTCCGCCGTCAGGTCGGCAACGGCGCGGTCAAGCCTGAGTCCCACGGCCTCCTCGCCTGCAACCTCAGCTGCCAGGGTTCGGTCGCGGGCGTTGAAGAGCTGGAGGAGAATCGTCACTTGCTCCTGCTGTTCCTGTTGAACGATCGCCTGCAGAACCCACGGGGTACCAATCTCACCTGCCAACTCCACGAGCGACGGCGAAAGGGAACCGGCCTCTACCGGCCGGCTCTTGTTGATCACTGCAATGCCCTCCTGCTCCAGATGGAGCTCCACCGAAGACGCTACTACCCGTGAAACGGGGCCGGGCTGCTCGGCACCTGCAGAGAGCGAAAAAACAAACGTCAGCTGTGTGGCCGACGGTTCCTGCGCAGACAGGTGTGGCACAGACAGGAGCAAGAGTAAACCAGCCACTACGGTGGGTACGCGATTCAAGAGGTCTCCATTTCGTACGCTATCTAAACTTTTGGAATTGCTTTAAAGATATCGCGTGCAGATTGAGTTCACCACACTACGGCGTCAGCTGCCGCCCTTCTGAAGCCGGGCAACAGGCTCGGCCATCTGCGCGTCCAGGGTGAAGATATGTTTCTTGACTGCCTCCCGAAGTTCAGCCAGGATGCGCTCCGCACTGGAGACGCCGTCACGGGCAACTGCGTCGCTCGCCTGCGTCACCATATCCCGCAGGCGGTTGTGGTCACGGCGGTGGGCGGCCAGATAGTCGGCGTCCATCCGCAGCTCGTCCTCCATAATATGCTCTTCCTCGGCAAAGTGATCGGTGGCGTGCTCCCTCAGACGCTCGATCAGGCGTACAACCGTTTCCTCTTCGGCATCCTTGGGAAGTGCAGCGAACGAGTCGATTATCTGCAGGATCAGTCGGTGAGCGATATCAATACGGTCGTCGTTGATGTCAAAGTCCACGAGAACCCTCCTGTCGGTAATACGATTATGAAGGGTAATCTAATTTTTGTCAATTATCGCTAATGAATCCAGCGACGAGCTCGTTACTTTTGTATAAGACCGAGCGCGGTCAGTTGCTGCTCCAGCTTGTCCCGCTCGATCGGTTTCACCAGATATCCGTCTGCGTCTCCGCGGAATGCACTCATGACGTTCTGAGAGTCGCTGAGCGCAGTGGTCATCACGATCTTCGAGCCTTTTCCAACTGAGAAGCCGGCCTGATTTTCGGCGGCGCGAATACGTTTTAAGGCTTCCTGTCCGTCCATCTCAGGGAGCATGATATCAAGGCAGATGAGGTCGTAGCACACCCCGGTCTCAAGACAGCGGTTGACAGCCTCAATCGCCTCGTGACCGTCCACAGCAATCTCAACAGTTCCGTGCTCTTCAAGCCTCTTCTGGAGAATGAGCCGATTGGTAAAGTCATCTTCAACGATAAGAGTTGTCATCCCACCTCCATGCAAGTTGGTCAGCAGACCAGAACTCGCAAATGAGCATTTTATCCGTCCACTCCATTCTACCCTATCTATGAGCAGCTGACCAGTAGCAAAACCGCTGTACTATATACCCCGGATGGCGTACCACAGCCGCCCGAGTTGCTCACGCATCCAGGTCGCGCTCTGTTCAAGCGCATCCGCAGTCGGCAGCAGCATAACGGGGTGAAACGGACGGCGGTCCGCGCGATAAGCAGTCGGGACAGGCAGCACCGCAAGGCCGGTGCGCTCGAAGGAGTGAACCGCACGCGGAAGATGGGAGGCACTTGTCACAAGCGCCACCGGGCCTGAACCAAGGAGCGCGGCAACATTCACAGCGTTCTCCGCGGTTGACCGACTCTCTGCCTCTATCCAGATCTGGACCTGGGAGTTACCAATCCTCTCTGCCAGAGCGGACGCCACCTCCGCTTCAGTCGGAAAGGAAGCCGCGGAGAAGACCCGGCCGCCGGATAGAACCAGTGGGACCTCAAGCAGTCGGGCAAGCAGAACCCCCTCCACCACTCGGACGAGTGCCTCTGGAGGCAAGGTAGCCGCAAAGCGATCGGGACCTGCAACAAGCACGGTCGCAGAGACCGCCTGAGCACCAACCACGGTGAGGCCGCCTCCCAGGACAACAACGGCCGTTGCAGAGTTGAGCTCAGTCTCTGATGCTGGTTTCACCCTCCGCTCAAGCGGCCCCAACAGCATCCGCGAGACAGCCGACATGCTCAGCAGATAAAGCAGTGCCGCCACAGCTAGAATCACAACTGCGGCATGGCGGAACGGCAGAAGCGCCCGGGCGCCGGCGTCCTCGCCCCCGGCAAGTCGGGATGCACGACGAAGAAGAAACACGCCGATCGTAACGAGCACAACGATCAGGATACCCGGCGGCAATAGCCAGACTTCTACAAAACGCGTGATCAAGAGTCCGGATTCTCCGGATTGTCGAACACAACCGTAGCACCCGGCAGCTGGACGACATCTCCAGCGGTCAGAGTCCTCTTCTTGGTTGGCCTGTTGTTCACCATGACCGCGTGGTCACTGACAATGGTATACGCACCGCTGCGCTCATTGCGAACAATGGTTGCATGACTGTCGCGGATATCGGGCGAACCGGCAATCGTGACGTCGGCGTCCACACTTCCCCCAATGACGGTTTGGGGGCTGGTGAGATCGATCACCTGAGTCGCCCGCCCCCGGGCGTTGAGCACCTCTACACTCGCTCCCGTTCTGTTGTTTCGAAAGCGCAGCATGGCGAGTGCCGCGCCCAGGAGAAGCGCGACAAGAAGAGGCAGCAGCGTCATCCAGCCAATCGACTCGTCCGGCAGTCCAAAGAGGGTTCCGGCATAGTACCGCCGGGTCGCTCGAACCGCCGGTCGGGTGCCCACGCGGACACGGACAAAGCGCTGCTCGGTGGGAGAGGTGCTTGCCCGATAGCTGATACGATACTCGCGCAGCGTTCGTTCCCGAATGTCGGCGTAGACCTGTTGCAGAGTCCCACGGTCGCCGGCGTCAAACACCAGACCCCCATTCTCCTCCGCAATGCGCCGCAGCCCCGCGTCTCCAGCGGTGGCGAAGTTGATGGCGTACGCACTCGAGCCCTGCCTCTGCAGCGTATCCACCGTCTGCTCGACTGAAAACGGCTGCTCACCGTAGACCGGATGCGGCTCCCCGCTGTGAACCGCGTAGGGATAGTTCTCCCCATCTGAGAGCACTATGATCACCTTCCGCCCGGAAACGGTCTCGAGATCACGGGCGGCAAAGGCGACTGCCCGGTAGAGCTCCGTGTAGGCTTCCTGTCTGCCGGGCTCCTCTATCTCGCTCAAGAGTGCGACGATTGCCCGGGCGGACTCGGTTGGTGGAGAGAGGACGGTGTAGTTTGTATTGAACACAGCCAGGCCTACACGGTCGTTCGGGTTGTCAATCTGGTCGAGAAAGCTCCTGATGGCCGCGGTTGCAGCGGCCATTCGTGTTTGTGCGAAATTGTCAGCGGATTCGCCGGAGAGCGTGTCGTACATGCTGCCGGAGTTGTCCACCACCAGGTAAAAGGTGATCCCTTCGTCTTCGGCAATGCCGCTGCGGAAGTCGACAATATCGAGCTCAGAAAATGTCTGGCCGTCATCAGACTCAAAGACGGTGAAATCTGTCCGGGAGAGGGACTCCAACGGCTGACCGTTGCGGTCGGTCACACTCACGTAGAGATCGACCTGCTGACGGGTAAGGAGCGCGCTCGAGTCAATCTGGCCAATCCGAGCGTTCTGGGCCTCCGCCCCCTGAGGAAGAACCAGCCCAAAGAACAAAAGTCCGGCGATCAGCGCAAGAGGCCGGAAGAGAAACTTGGCCGATCCCACCTGCAGGACATCCTCATACTTGAGCACACCGGAGCCCTCTTCAGGGACCGGCTCATCGTTCAGCTTCACCGGCCGCGCGTTATCCTCCCGCAGCAGGTAGAGCTCTCCGCGGCGTTCCTGCAGGCGTGCGTGCCGCGGTTCCACCCTGGTATAGCCGGAGAGGAAAATGTCAGCTCCCGGCTCGCTGCCAATGGTGACCGAACGCTGGTTCAGAATGAACTCCTTACCGCGGTAGAGCCCATTCAGCAGTCGGAGGACACCTGAGCTCAAACGCCGCTCGACAAGTCCGTAGAATACGGCAATAAGTGCGCCAAAGAGCGCCAGACCTGCCGGTCTCGCGAGCGCCTGGGGAAGCACCTGCGGCGCGTACTCAATGGCCGCGCCGCCGATAAGGCCACCGGTGATTCCGCCGGCAATCCCGATCATCGTCTTGAGCCAGGAGCGGCGGCGAATCCCCTCTGCGCTTGCCACGAAGAGACCCAGAACACCCCAGCCGATAGCACGTGAGAGCGGCTGACCGATCGTCTCAAACTCCCGGGTGGATTGCAGAAAGAGCTCGCCGAGCAGGAGCAGGACAAGCTGTCCAAGAAGAAAGCCGACGGCTCCCCCGAGAGCCCCAATGGCCGCACCAAAGAGAGCTCCCCAGCCGATGCTCCTTGTATTTGCGGCAATGATCCCCTCGACTGCCCCGGAAAACGCACCAAAGACCGCGCCAAACGCAGCGCCGGCAGCAAGACTGAACAACAGGTACGAGGGGAACCAGGCCTGATAGAAGACCGCAAGCTCAAGGACGGGCCATGCCGCAACACCCCCGAGAATGCCCATGGCCACATAGATCAATCGTCTCACAAATCGCGACATAAGGGGCTCCTTTCCTACTCTATGGGCTCAAGAGAGACGTCGAGCAACAGCTGACTCTGGAACGGTTTTATCAGCAGGGTGAACGTCTGTGCCCGGTAGCCGGGATGGCTGAACTGAAATGCGTAGACATCACCGGTAACAATCCGGCGGGCGACCGTGCTGCTCCACGGCCGCCAGTTACCGCCAATGCGAACAGAGATGCGCGGCGAACCGAGCTCACGACCGGTCGACCGGTCGCGAACGATCCACTCAACGGCGACCGGCAGCGCGGGCTGCTGTACCAGATCAACCTGCACCGTCTGGGCATTGTCCGCCAGACCCGGGACAACCGCGGCACCGGTCACCCGATCGGAAATGGAGAGGAGCTCGAATGACTCCCACCACAGAAGCGTCTCCGCCTCCAGCTTGACCCGGTACGCTCCCGGCTCTGCATGGACACGCTGGGACCGGAATGCGTAGAACCGCTCGCTCTCCAGGTCCGGCTCACGTCTGAACCGCAGCAACCCGTTCTCCACCTCCGGTATCTCGTTGCCGTCGTCCCGGAACAACTGTCCTGAGAGAAAGAGCTCTGCTGCATCCTTGCTGCCCTTCTGAACGCGAACAACAACCTCTACCGCCCCAACCCGGTTCGGGGTCAGCAGCTCGCGGTGATACCCACCGGCAACGGCAAGCGCGATGCCCGCGGAGACAAGTAGACCGGCGGCAAGCAGCGCCATCCAGCTGCGACTGCGCCTGCGCTCGGCAGCTACCAGCTCATCCCCGCCAATATAGGCGGAAATTGCCTGTCGGGCGGCGGCCTGGGAACGAACACGCAGCTGACGGTCGATAACCCTGACCACCCGGCCGAGTGACCTGACACGCCGCTTTGCTTTCGGCTGCAGCATACGACGGATCAGCTTCTGGGTGAACGGCCACACCTTGGGGTTGATGCGTCTGGGAGCCTGATACTGACCTTTCTGAATTCGGTTCAGGACCTCTGGAGTGAACGAACCGGGATAAGGCCGCTTGCCGGTCACCATCTCGTAGAGCATGACGCCCATGGAGTAGATATCTGCCCGGTAGTCAACGCTCCGGGTATCCTGAAACTGCTCGGGGGCCATGTAGCTGGGTGTACCCAGTGTCATCCCCTCCCGGGTTAGCTCAGAATCGCTCTCCCCGTGAATAGTCGCAATTCCAAAGTCGGCCAGTTTGGCATCACCACGGGAGCTGAGCAGCACGTTCGCCGGCTTGATATCCCGGTGGACCACATTGCGTTCGTGTGCGTAGTAGAGGGCACGGCACACCTCACGGAAGATGAGGAGCGCAATCTGGTTGGGGATGTAGCGACGCTGCTTGATAAGCTCATCCAGCGAAAGCCCGTCCACATACTCCAGGACTATGTAGTAGCTCGCCCCCTCACGAAAGTGGTCGTAGACATCCACTATGGAGTCGTTACGCAGATCCATCATGATCTGGGCCTCACGACGGAAGCGCTCGCGGATGTCCGCATTTCCCCGAAGCGTGAGCTTCTTGATGATGACGGTCCGATCGAGAGTCGGGTGCTGGGCGGTATAGACAGAGCCCATGCCTCCCTGAGCAATCTCCTTGATCACCTTGTACTTTCCAATTTGCTCCGGTGTCTTAGCCATCAATTGCGCTCCGGCTCTCCGGCACCTCAATCACATCCCGCGAAGGGTCGAACTTCCGCCCGCTACTCAGCGTAGCGGCAACAAAGAGGTCTGGATTATGAATCTGAACGTACCGACCACCGGCTCGCAGATAAAAGAGTCCCGACACAGGCCGATGTCCACCCAGATAGACTGCGTCCTCGAGATCCGTGTAGGGCAGATAGTGCTCGAGCATGGAGTCCACACTCCCCGGCTGCGCCTCGTCGTTCGCAGTCCAGGTGAGTGACCTCACCACCTCGGCATTGCCGTGGTACGCAATGAGCTCCTCGCGCGGGACAAAACGAGCCGGTTCGCAGTGACCCACAATAAAGTGGGAACCTACGGCCAGAAGCGGGAGCGTTTTCTCAAACTGGTAGACCGCCTCAAGCGGGGCACCACGATAGAACTGGTGCATGTACTCAGCGACCATTGCGCCCTCGTAGACGAACTTGCCAAACGGCAGGTTACCCTCTGCGTCCTCGTTTGCAATATTCTCATGATTCCCTTTCAGCCCTGAAACACTCTGCGGAAGCGCCGCGTGCAGGAGCGCGACCATCTGCAGCGTTCCCAGACTTTCGGCCATCTCCTCATCCATCGCCTTCCGTCGGCTGAAGCCGGTCTGAAACTCCTGAAACGCGCGCCGCCAGCGAGCCCGCGCCCGTGCCTCCGCGTGAACGTAGTCACCCACAAAGACGAGCTGAGCTCGCCGCTCAGAGAGAGCCTGCAGGAGCGGAACATCGATCCCATGACGCGGTGCAGTCAGACCCAGAATAGAGACGACCAGGTCTGCCCGCGCATGGATGTCCGGCACCACCACCGTCGGTGTCTCGTGGCGAAGAAGGACCAGTCCGCCCGGCCTGCCGTCTGAGTCTGAGGGGCGGTCCTGCTCAGAGAGCGACTCCATCGCAGAGATGCCGGCGTGCATATCCGCCGCAAGCTGGTCAGGATCCGGCGGTCGCCTGCGAGCCAGAAGGTCCCGCAGGCGCGCCCGTAGTTCTTGCAGGTGGATAGCCTATCCCCTGATTATCGTCTTGTTGACCTCAACAAAGTCCTCGGAAAGGACCTGGGTCACGTTGTCCAGAAGCTTTGCCTCCTCCTCCGGATCCATCTCGTCCTGCGGAGTGGCAATCATAAAGATTGCTGAGCTTTTGGCGATCGGGCCGGGATCAAACTCTGCAATCGAGTCCACGGTCACCTCCCCGGAGAGCTGTGCTTCGTCGTGGGAGGCCCGCTCGGGAACGTCCTCCCGCAGACCGATGCTTGCGTACTCAACGTTTCGAAGGCCGTCCACCATCGGTCCAATGGAAATGAGAGAGCCTGAATAGGTGAGCAGAAGCGCACCCCGCTCTTCGTCGGCAGCAAATGCCTCGCTCTCCTGAAGGTGATTCTCCTGGACTCGCTTCTCAAAAATCTCCTTCTTCTCAAGCCAGGCCTGTGCAATTGTCTCAACCGCGTCGTCGCCGTCCGGAAGACCCGAGGTTCTGGTGATCTGTCGGATGTGCTCCTGGATCGGCTCTGGAATCTGGTCTAAATATTCACCCATGGTACTCCTCCTCAAGAGTTCTTAGGCTCAACCATTGCGCAGGAATCGGAGGATTTCCAGCTCTCCGCACAACCCGCGCACTCTTTCCGCTACGCGAACGGCGTGCCGCTCTTGACTTCATGTATTACCTCCATTACCTGAAGCGCCTCTTCAGTGGAAACTGGAAAAATGGCTCCGTTTCGAATGGTCTCGTAGAGATAATCCCAGATGCTCGCCGGAGTCACCTGCAGAGCAGGTGAAACAGGGACGGTCTTGTCCAACCATGCCAACGGCTCCCGGTTTCCGAACGCCCCGTCAATGGCCGGGCTCCCGGGATCAGCAGCAATATCTTCCAGCTTCTGGTCCGGATCAAGGTATCTGAGTGTGATCTCCCTTCCGTCGCAGCTCAGAGTTCCCCGCGTGCCAAAGACCAGAAACGTAGGCTGGCCCAGGGCGATCCCGCCGCTGATCTCCATGTCCACCAGGCAGCCGTTCTTTCCCGTAAACACAATCTTCAGATGGTCCTCAGCGTCTCCAACTGCCGCCACAAGCTTCAGATTGCTCCAGATGGAGGCGATCTCACCGTCGAGAAAGCGCAGGCTGTGGTCAATGATATGGGGTCCCCAGTTATTGAGCTGACCACCCCCTTCACTCTTGAGCGTCTGCCAGTCGTTACGCCGCTGGAAGCTGTGTCGGTGAAGCCTGATCTCAAATACCGTACCCAGGATACCCGAGGCGATGATCTCACGGATGTGTTGAAACCCGCTCTCGAATCGGCGGTTGTGCCGGAAGTAGATTGGCGAACCGGTAGCCTCAGACTCAGCCACCATCCGTCTCGCGTCCTCAAGAGCGGTCGCTATCGGCTTCTCCAGAAAAACGGTCTTCCCCGCCCGCAACGCCAGAATTGCCTGCTCGGCGTGGAGGGTGGACGGGGTGGCGATGTCCACAAGATCAATCTCATCATCCTCAAGAAGCCCTTCAAGGGTGGCGTACGTCCGCAGACCGGGGTAACGGGTCTCCATCTTCTCCAGTCGGGAGGCGTCCGGATCACAGGCGGCGGCAATCTGGAACTTCTGCGTTCGAGACTCCAGCTCAGCACAGTGCATGCCCCATCCGGCACGGCCAATGCCGACGAGTCCTATCTTCAAAGGTGCATTCATACCCACGATGATAGGCGGAGGGCCAGGAAGAAACAAGGGCGGCACTGGACATACCGGCGCCTGAGGCGCATCTTTGAGCTATGAGAGTAGCCGTATTCAGTACAAAGAGATGGGTAGAGCAGTCGTTTGCGGAAGCGAATCGCGACTCTGACCTGGAGTTCACTTTCCTTGAACCAACGTTGACCAGACAGACGGTCTCTCTGGCAGAGGGGCATGAGGCGGTGTGTATCTTTGTAAATGATACTGCCGACGCACCCGTGGTTCAGGAGTTGTCCCGCCTGGGCGTGAAGTACATTGCCCTTCGCTGCTCTGGGTTCAACAACGTTGATCTGGAAAAGGCGGAGGAGCTGGGCATTCCCGTGGTTCGAGTGCCCGCCTACAGTCCCCATGCGGTGGCGGAGCATGCCGTTGGGCTGATTCTTGCGTTGAACCGGCGGTACCATCGGGCCTACAACCGGGTTCGAGAGCAGAACTTCAGTCTTGACGGACTGCTGGGGTTTGATGTGCACGGAAAGCGCGTCGGTGTCATAGGAACCGGACGGATTGGGCAGATTTTTGCCGGCCTCATGCAGGGCTTCGGCTGCGAGGTCATGGCGTATGATCTCTATCCCAACGATGAGCTCAAGAAGCAGGGCGTGCGCTACGTTTCTCTGGATGAGCTCTACGAGCGAGCCCACATTATCAGTCTGCACTGCCCGCTCAACAGGGACACCTATCACATCATCAATCCTGAGTCTCTCAGCAAGATGAACGACGGAGTGATGATCGTAAACACCAGCCGTGGCGCGCTTATTGATACCGCGGCGGTGATAAACGGACTCAAGGACCACAGAATCGGCTACCTGGGGCTGGACGTCTACGAGGAAGAGGGAGACCTCTTCTTTGAAGACCTCTCGGAAGAGGTGATGCAGGACGATACCTTTGCACGGCTTCAGACCTTTCCCAACGTGCTGATCACGGCCCATCAGGCTTTCTTCACCAAAGAGGCGGTCGCCAGTATTGCGGAGACCACAACAGACAACCTCCTGTCACTGAGGCGAAACGGTGAGAGCACGAATCAGATCAGAAGCTCTCAGGTTGTGAAGTAGCCAGGAGGGTCTCACACCTCGCCGGTCGGCGGCCTACAGACCGGCGGAGCAGCAGTTTCTCACGGCCGATCTGGTAGTCGTACCAGCTTATCTGCTCGGCGTCCCACGCTTCCATGCGGCGATAGATTGTGCCGTCGGATCCCCCAAAGCTGACGCGCAGTTCGGCCCCCTCGAGCGACCATAAAAATGCGCGGGCGCGCTCCGGTGAGTTGCGGGCAACCGGCGCTCGTACGCCTGAGCCGTCATCAAAGAAGAGCCAGCGCCACGCCTGTCCGCCAACCACCTCTCCCCCCGGCGGTTGTTGCTCCTGCCACTCGCCGTAGAGGTTGCAGCGCAGAGTTGCCAGCTCGATCGCACTCAATGCGGTGTCGTCAATTCCGCCGGAGGTACCGCAGGAGATGAGCATGGCAAGGCACACAAGCGCCGCCGGAAGTCGGTTCATTATACTTGAACATATGGCGAGATCTCGTACTCAACAATGGGAATCAGCTGGAAAGCACTGATCGCCAGCTCTCAACTTGTGGAAGAAGCATCTGAGCCTCCTGCTCAATTCGGAGAAGAAACTCCATGGCGTCTGCCTCCCCGGCCCTGCCCGTCTCTTCCACGGATGAAGCAAGCTCTGCCAGTCTGTCCGCAGCGAGGGCAAAGGCAGTTCCTTTGAGTCGATGTGCCGCGCTCGCGACCCGCTTCGGTTGGGAGCTCTCTATGGCCTCCCTGATCTCACGGATCTGAACGGGAAGTTCATCGACAAAGATCTGCGCAAGCTCAGCGGCAAGCTCGGTGTCACCAAAAATCCGAGAGAGGACCGCTTCAGCGTCAAAATGCACTTCTCCGGTTGGCGCGTGCGGTTCCTCATCCGGCACCGAACGAACTCTTGAGGGCTGCTGCAACACGTGATCACGGATGAGGGAGGCGATCACCGTCGGCGTGAGCGGCTTCAGGATGAACTCGTCCATGCCGGCTTCAAGACAGCGGTCCCGATCCACTTCAGACGTCTGGGCCGTCATTCCCACAATGGGTATGTCGTGGTCAGCAACCGAGCTTCCGGGCCTGCGAATCTGCTTTGTGGCCTCAAGCCCATCCATCTCAGGCATCTGAACATCCATGAGGACCAGATCAAACGGCATCCGCTCAAGAACGTCCAGTGCCTCAAGGCCGTTCGCAACCGCGAGTGTCTGGGCGCCCTGCTGCTCCAGCATCTTTACGGCTACCAGCTGGTTGACCGAGTTGTCTTCCGCTACAAGCACACGAACGGGCTGGCGGTTCACCTCCGCGGTCAGATGTCGGGTAACGAACTCTCCGGGTAGATCCCCTCCGGCCGCCTGGTCAAGGAGCAGGCGAACGCAGGAGATAAGCTCGTCCTTGCGGATAGGCTTGGTGAGATAGCCGTTGAATCCCAGTTCCTTCAGGCGCCTCGAGTCTCCACGCCTGCCAAGACTTGCAAGCATGAGCAGTTTGGTAGATGCAAGCTCAGGAGTGGTTCGTATGGCCACGCCCAGCTGTTCGCCATCCATTCCCGGCATCTGCTTGTCCAGAAGCGCGACCTCATAGGGAGTACCAGCATGCTCGGCGGAGATCATCAGCTGCAGCGCCTCTTCCGCAGAGGCAGCAGTCGTCACGGCAACCAACTCAGTGGCGAGCAGTCGCTCCATGACCGTGCGGTTTGTCTCAGTATCATCCACCACAATGACTCGCCGACCGGCAAGCGAAGAGTCCACTCGGTTGCTCACGGCACGCGGATGGTCCACGACGGGAAACGGCAGCTCGAGCGTAAAGAGCGTCCCCTGCCCGATGGCACTGGTGTAGGCAAGCTCTCCACCCATCACCTGAGTCAGTTGGTAGCTGATTGAAAGACCCAGGCCGGTACCACCAAACTGGCGCGTCAGGGATCCATCCTGCTGGGAGAACGGAGCAAAGATTGTCTCGCGCATCCCCTCCGCTATTCCAATCCCGGTATCCTCAACCTCAAACCTGATTCTTGCCTGCGCACCGTCACGTGCGGCAACCGCGCACCGGATGGTCACCGTTCCTGCTTGCGTGAACTTCACGGCGTTGCTGCCGAGACTCAGCAGTATCTGGCGCAGACGCCCGGGGTCTCCGTGCACCTGAAGGGGAATTGATGGTTCAATGTCGAGCAGGACCTCGATCGGCTTCCTTGCGACCAGGGCGGCAATCATTTCGGCCGTATCCTCAGTTGTGTTGCGCAGGTCAAAGTCCATGAGCTCAAGGTCCATGTCGCCCTCGACCAGGTTCGTAAAGTCGAGTACGTCGTTCACAATAGCAAGCAGGGACTCAGCACTGCGGGAGATGACCGCGAGGTACTCTTGCTGATCGGATGTAAGCTCTGTTTCGCCTAGAATCCCCGCCATGCCGATGATGCCGTTCATGGGGGTTCTGATCTCATGGCTCATGTTGGCAATGAACTCCGACTTTGCCGTATTCGCCTGCTCGGCTTTTACCATGAGGAGCTTCATTGCACTCCGGGACTCTTTGAGGTCTGTGATGTCGCGTGAGACCCCAAGCACCCCCAGACTCTCTCCATCTGTGCCAACGAGCGGTGTCTTGATGGTGTCGAAGTGGCGGGTTCTCCCCTGGGCGTCCACGCCCTGATCAAGCTGGCGGACCGGCCTTCCGCTCTCCAGAACTTCACGGTCGCGCACGGCAAACTGCCCGGCCTGCTGATCTCCGTAGAGCCGGGCATCATTCTGTCCAATGATCTCGCTGCGCTCGAGACCCAGGTACGTCGCAAGGCCGCTGCTGCAGGCGAGATAGCACCCGGCACTATCCTTGACATACATGACGTCCGGCAGGCCATCCATGTAGCGGTTCATAAGCCGGGCGGCAAGCTTCAGCTCGCTGCTCGGCTCTGAGGAAACCACAAGCTGGTCTATGTGAAGTGAGAGCAACCCCTGCGCGAGCAAGCTGTATCTGGCCCGGTACCAGCCCATCTGCGCCCCGTCAGCCACCACCCGGACGAAACTCTCCTCGCCGGTGCATGTACGAGCACCGGCAAGAAGCTGGTCCCGATCGTCTCCGCAGAGTCCCCGCTCCAGATCTCCGAGTGTAGATGCTCCTTCCAGCGCACGATCCCCAACCAGATCACGAAGCGCCCGATTAGCGTAGACCACCCGGGCCGTCGCTCGTTCCACGAGCGCCACGGCACCCGGCAAGGCATCTATGAGTGCAAGCAGCATCTCCTGACTCAGTTCGGACTGACTAATACTGACACCTCCTAAAGAGTCTATAAAGCCCTGAGTCTATTAAAACTCCATAACCTCTTTCGGTGATTTTACACCCACCTGGATTGGAATAGCAAGAGGGACATGGTACTGTTTCACCGTTACTGCGCTCCCTTCACGCCCTGTGGGATACCGCAGATGAATTACCAGGAGCAGAATATGGACAGTAGGACACCCCGCCCCGAACATCCGAGGCCACAGTTGATGCGGGAGCACTGGCTCTCCCTCAACGGCGTGTGGAGCTTTGAGTTTGCCCGCACCCCCCACCGCTACGGAACGGCTGTTGAAGAGTTCGTTGCCCCTGACAGGGGAGCGCTCGAGCAGGAGATTCTGGTCCCGTTCGCTCCGGAAAGCCCACTCTCAGGGATTGGCGACACGGAGTTCCACGAGCGAGTGCTCTACCACCGCAGCGTCGCGGTGCCTGCAGCATGGAAGGATCAGCGTATCCTCCTCCATTTTGGTGCGGTGGATTTCCATACCGATGTATACGTGAACGGCTCCTACGCCGGGTCTCACACCGGCGGCAGCGCACCGTTCACTCTGGATATCACGGCCTGGGCGCAGCCCGGCGAAACCGTGGAAGTTCTGGTTGCCGTGCAGGACTACATCCACCTCAGCAACCAGGCGAGCGGCAAACAGTCAAAACGGGGCAAAAGCTACGGTTGCCTCTACACTCGCACCACCGGAATCTGGCAGACCGTCTGGCTGGAGGCGGTCTCCCCCGGAGGAATCGAAGATCTGGTGATTCTCACCGACCCGGATCAAGGCTCGGTGACAGTTATCCCGAGCTACGTTGCCGGAGCCGCTGAGGCCGAACTTACCGTCACCGTTTTCGAGAGAGTTGAAGAGACGGGAGAGGGGGAGCCGCTGACCTCCACGCGCGCGATCTGCCGCAACGGAGTTCCCGTCACCCTGACCATTGCAAACGCACGTCTGTGGTGGCCCGGGGATCCCTGGCTCTACGGGCTGGAGTTGTCGGTGACGGAGAACGGCAGAGAGATAGATCGGGTTCAGAGCTACACCGGAATCAGATCGGTGAGCTGCCGCGGCGGAGCGCTCCAAATCAATGGGGAATCCGTCTATCAGCGGCTTGTCCTTGACCAGGGATTCTATCCGGACGGTATCTGGACGGCCCCGGATGACCAGTCACTGCGCCGGGACATTGAGATAAGCATGGCAGCCGGCTTCAACGGAGCACGGCTTCATCAGAAGGTGTTTGAGCGACGCTTTTACTACTGGGCCGACCGCCTGGGCTATTTGACCTGGGCCGAGTGGCCGAGCTGGGGGCTGGACTACAACAACCATGAGGCCACGCGGGCGTTTGTCACGGAGCTTGCGGAAACCGTTTCCGCACTCAGAAACCACCCGTCAATTGTTGCGTGGACCCCCTACAACGAGACCTGGGACGTCGAAAACCGTCGGGCCCACCGGATCAACCACACTGAGGCCTACGAGATGTGCCGTCGCCTCGATCCCACCCGTCCGGTAAACAGCTCGAGCGGCGGCGTACACTGGAAGACTGATCTCTACACCGTCCATGACTACTCGAGCGACGGGGCCTCACTGACCTCTCGTCTGGGAGCAAGTGACGATCCGTTCAGACCCGTCAAGCGTCACGCGCCACGCTACGAGGGCCAGCCGTACATTGTTGACGAGTTCGGTGGTGTCAGATGGGGTAGCGGCGGCTGGGGCTACGGCGACGGGCCGGCGACAGAGGAGGAGTTCTTTGAGCGAATAGCCGACCTCATGAACGCGTTGCACGATCATCCCCTGGTTGCCGGCTGGTGTTACACCCAGCTCACGGATGTAGAGCAGGAACAGAACGGGGTGTACACCTACAGTCGCGAGAAGAAGTTCGCCACCGAACGGTGGGCGGAACTCTTCTCCAGAGTACCGCCCGGGTTCGATCGGTAGCAGAGAGATACCTCAAAGCGTATCGATGTACCCGCTCAGCGCGTCCTGCGCCGTCCGCTCGACCTCCAGGGCCGTTGAGAGCCGCTGCTGCAGCTCACCAAGCCGGTCTTCCTGCTCGGTCAGGGTATCGATGTAGCGGCGGTAGAGTGCCGTGTCGTTGTCAAGAACCCGAATGTTCTCACGAATGCGCGACTGCTCCTGCGTTATGGCCGAAATCTCCTGTTCAATCACTCGCCGTTCGGTCTGTGCCGCGGCCAGATCAGAACGCAGGGCTCGCACCCGTTCGAGAATCCCTCTCGTCCGGGCGTCTATCTCCCCGTGTGATACGTAGAATTGCAGATCAGCTTCCCCGAGTGACTGCAGTGAGACACTCTGCACCCGCACCGAGCGTTCTTCCACAGCGAGCGTCCGGGATGAGGTTCCGGGCAGATCAAGTTCGAATCGATACTCTGCAGCAAGCTCCTGCGCCGGAGCTTCCGGCGAGACGAGATCCCAACCAGGCCGCCTGGGATGGACAACAATCAGCGTGGTCTCCTCAGCTGAGAGACGCTCGGCCACGTACTCGGTAGTCGTTCTCGTCTCGCGGGTGACCCGGAGGGTTCCGCTGGAGACGGCGATCCGGGTGATCGTGGTGGGCTGCGGCTGCTCACGCGTCAACATGGATGTCTGGAGATCCACCGCGTAGCTCAACAGGCGTGTCTCCGAGTCATTTGTGCGGGGCAGCTGGGCATCACCGACGTAGGTCGAGCCGTCAAAGACGGTGGCCGGGCCTGCGGGAAGCTGGAGACCGGTGGTGTTCTCAAACCGGACACCGGACAGCGGCCGGTTCGCCAGCACGCTCTGATCGTATATGGAGTTCGAAACCACCGGAATCTCTGTCTGTACAATGGGGATGAGCGCCGCGCCGCGTCGAGGAATCCGTACCGGCTCTGCAATGCGGTAGACCGCGCCAGGTTCAAGCTGAGCGGCAGACGTCACACCGGCGCCCAGATCGATCGGTTCGGGTTCTGCGCGGGGCCGGCTCAACGCCATAGACTCCTCAGCCGAGTCGAACATGGGCTGAGCACCTGAGCTGCGGGAGACGCTGGGTGGTGCGGCCACGCCGCGATCGTACTCCTGTGGAGCAACAGTCGCGGCAAGCGGAGGGCTGACCCGGGGCCGCTGACGGTAGATTGGTGAGTAGAGATCCATGACGAAAGAGATGGGCTGAGACGCCACAAGCCGGAGCGTGACATCCTCCCAATCGCTCTCCCCGGTGTTCTCCACGATCGCCCAACCCTGGAGCTGTGCAGTCCCGTCGTCAGCGAGCACCATTCTATAGCTGGTCTTCCAGACCGGCACCTGTCGGATGTAGGCGATACGAACTCGCCGGAGCCCCTGCCCGGAGAAGGTGATGGTAACTGTTTTTTTGTCCTCCTGGCGGTTATCAGATATCACAGCAAGCGCGGCGTCAAGCTCTGCCTGGAGCGTCGCACTGGTGAACGCAAGCGACCGGACCTCAAAGAGCGGTATCTGCCGGAGCGTGCCGGACGTACGAAGGAGGAGGTAGGGGACGCGGTTTCCGTCACTGTCCGCCCGGTACTCCACCCCGCTGACGGTTCCTGAAAGCGGCTCGGGAACTTCCACTGTGATCCCTTCCCCTCGTGCCCGGGTGAGCAGTTCGGCAAAGGACGGATTGTCTGAGATATCG
Organism: uncultured Spirochaetaceae bacterium; assembly: GCA_964599075.1. Classification (GTDB taxonomy): domain Bacteria; phylum Spirochaetota; class Spirochaetia; order DSM-27196; family SLST01; genus SLST01. Next base: position 28,999 of record CAZREG010000012.1, read on the forward strand.
ATGGAGAAGCTGTCAAGGATACGGCCAATCGGTTCCTGGGAGGGATAGGAGGCTTCAACCGTCCCGCCGTCGAAGTCCTGGAGGACCAGACTCTTGAGAATATCGTCAATGTCGGCGGCGGCGAAGGTGAGATCAACACGTCCGGTGCCGCTCACCGTGCCGTCGTGCTGGAAGTAGCCCACACCGGTGGTGAACAGGCTTACCGCAGTAACCGGCAGCTCCTGTAGCGGCGGCCCTTCGGCGACGCCGGCCCGGCCGCTCTCCTGGCTCACGCCGGTTGCCGAGAGCGAGACAAGACCAAGCAGCGAGAGCGCGACAACCAGGGTTACCCGCGATCTGCGTGGCATTGGAACAGATTGCTTCACACTATTTCTCCATGCTTCCGTCAAACGCTATCTCGCTCGCTCCAAAGTTGATCTTTTGTACAAACGCAAGTGCCTCCGGAGCACCAAAATCACGGCTCATGCCGTTATCTTCCCACTCAATGGAGAGAGGACCGGTGTAACCGGAAGCGTTGATCTCCCGCATGATCGCATCAAAGTCAATGCTGCCATGCCCCATTGAGACAAAGTTCCACCCGCGACGCAGGTCGCCAAACGGCAGATGAGAGCCAAGAATGCTGGCCCGTCCGTCCAGGGTCACCTTGGAGTCCTTCATATGTACGTGGTAGACCCGCTCGGCGAGGTCGCGATAGAACAGATGGGGTTGAATTCCCTGCCAGATCAGATGGCTGGGATCAAAGTTCACGCCAAGCGTCCTGCGCTCGCCAAACTCCGTGAGCAGCCGCTGCATGGTGTACAGATCGTAGGCGATCTCTCCGGGATGCACCTCCAGCGCGAACTTCACCCCGTTCCTGTCAAACTCATCGAACACCGGGCCCCACAGCTCGACGATCCGACCGTACCCGTCTGCAATCTGCTGGTCGGTTGTAGGGGGAAAACTGTACCACCACGCCCAGATGGGAGAGCCCATAAAACCGGTGACAACGTCTACACCCAGCGCCTTCGCACCTGCGGCCGTCGCCTTCATCTCATCAGTAGCCCACTTGCGAATCTCATCCGGCTTGCCCGCCAGGTGAGCCGGTGCAAACGTGTCGTTTCGTGGGTCGGGATTGTCGCCCACCAGCTGACCTACAATGTGTGAGCCGATTGACCAGCAGCCGAGCCCGTTTTTCTCCAGTATCTCGCGACGCTGCGCTGCGTAGCCGGAGTCTGCCGCCGCCTTGTGAACGTCAAAGTGGTCACCCCAGGTGCAGAGCTCCAGTCCGTCAAAGCCCCACTCGCCTGCTTTCCTGCAGATCTCCGTGAACGGCAGGTCTGCCCATTGTCCTGTAAAAAGCGTTACTGGTCTTGCCATCTGTTCCTCCTGAGATTCTAAAACTGTGTCCAGCTGCCGCCGCTCTCGTTGCTCTCAACGACACGGGTGACGAATCGGACGCCTTGAATACCGTCCTCTACCTGCGGAAAGTCCATATCGGCCTCATCCAGCTTCTCGCCGGAGAGGCGCTTTCGAAGCGCTCCGGTGAACGTGAGGTAGATATTGGCGAATGCCTCAAAGTAGCCTTCCGGGTGGCCGGCAGGGACGCGAACAAGTCCGTCGCCACGAGTGCCGAGTGCATCACGTCCGCGACTGATGATCTGGGTTGGCGCATCAATCAGGGAGAGAGTGAGGTGATTCGGCTCCTCCTGGAAGAACTCGATCGAACCCTTCTCTCCGAAGACCCGAACGCGAAGCCCGTTGTCCCGCCCAATCGCAATCTGGCTGCTCCAGTAGAGTCCCCGGGCACCGCCGGCGTAGTCGACCATGATGGTGGCGTTGTCGTCGAGCGTCCGGCCCTCCACGAATGAGTCCAGCCGGGCGCTCAGGCGTTCGATCTCCAGGCCGGTGACGTAGCTGACCATGTTTTCTATATGGGTACCAATGTCGCCGACACAGTTCGATTTTCCACTCTGCGATGGATCGGTGCGCCAGGCTGCCTGCCGGTTACCCTCTTCATCCTCTGAGCGCTGGGCGAGCCACTCCTGCGGGTACTCCGCGTTCACAAAGCGAATGGTGCCAAGCGCTCCGCTTCTGACCAGCTCACGCGCATGCTTGACGATCGGATACCCGGTGTAGGTGTAGGTCACTGCGAACAGAAGACCGGTATCCCTGACGAGGGCACCGAGGGATTCGGCATCCGCGAGCTCGGTAGTAAGCGGCTTGTCGCAGACCACGTGAATGCCTGCCTGCAGAAACGCCTTCGCTATCTCAAAGTGGGAGACATTGGGGGTGACAATTACAACAAAATCGATCCCATCGTCCCGCTTTGCCTCTTCGTCGGCCATGCTCTGGTAGTCGCGGTAGATGCGCGACTGGTCCAGCAGCAGCGACCGTGCGGTTACAAGGCTGGCCTGTTGATTGCGTGAAAATACCCCGGCAACAAGTTCAGTGTTTGGATCAAGCGCAATCGCGCGGCGGTGAACATCACCAATAAACGCGCCTGGGCCGCCCCCGACCATACCGTAGCGCAGCGGTCGTGGTGGTTGTACCGTCTGTTCTGCCATGCTTGCCTCCTCTATTCCGGGTCAGTGTATCCGGGTTGGGACAAACCGGCAATGAAAAACCCGGGTGACAAAATGGACCGTTTTGCCACATACTCTGGGCATGACGCCGGACGTAGACGCCAGCATAGCGCTTGATAGATCCATCCTTGATACCTTTGGTGTCTACTACATTAACTACGAGAACGGTGAAACCTTCGGCTCATCCTACCTTGCTGGAATACAGAGGGAGTTTGGAAGAAAATCAGAGTCGAACGGGGAGCTGGCCGACTGGCTGCGGGCCATCCATCCCTCCGATCGTGAGCACCTGGCACGCATGATCGGGGAACTGTTCCGCGGTGAGCAGGGAGAGATTCAATGTGAGTACCGCGTCCGGGATGCGGACCGGCGCTACCGATGGCTGATCTCCAAGGGAATTGTAGAGCAGCGCGATGCAGCGGACAGACCGCTTTCTCTTCTTATTCACGATCAGGACATCACCGGGCTTCATGAAATGAGGGAGAAGCTGCAGGCGGCCCAACTCCTGGCGGAGAACAGGGCAAATGAAGCGGAGGCGCTTCGCACGGCAGGAGCGGTGGTGCTCTCCAAGCTCGATGCTCCCACCGCAGTCGAGGCGGTGGTTGAGCAGCTGCGATCGGTGGTCTCATTTCAGTCTGCGATGGTGTGTGAGCTCGAAGAGCGTCAGCTGCGTTTTATAGGCGGCTCGAAGGACGTTACCGCAGAGAACTGGAAGGCATTCGCCCGCAAGCGTCTGCGTCGGCTCCACGGTCTGCTCAAGACACGGGTTCCGGAGACGGTTCATGCTCCAAAGGAAGAGCTTCCGCACCTGCTTCTGGTACCGCTGATCTGGCGGGGCAGCGTGAGCGGTGTCTTTGTCCTTGCTCGCGAGAGCCACGAGTTTGTTGGCGATGAGATCCGAGCATCAATGACCATGGGAGACTACATCTCCATTGCGCTGTCGAACGCGCGACTCTACCAGACCATGCAGATGCGTGCTGAGATTGATCACTTGAGCGGAGTGCTCACTCGTCAGGCGTTCATGGAGCTCGGAGAGAAAGAGATAGACAGCTCCTTCCACGCCTCACGCCCGGTCTGCTGTATCATGCTTGACATTGACCACTTCAAGAGCATCAACGACACGTACGGACACGCGGTGGGCGACGAGGTCATTCGAACACTCGGTTCAGTGCTCAACGAGAGCCTGCGGTCCACCGACATTATCGGTCGCTTTGGTGGAGAAGAGTTCTGTGCCGTGCTGACGGAGACACGACTTGAGGTTGGGCTGGAGGTCGCAGAGCGTGTCCGGAGGACCATTGAGGAGACACACTTTGTGGGCGTAGACCGGACGGTGACGGCGAGCATTGGAATCGCCGGACTGGCGCACGATCACCGAGAGAGTCACCCGTTACGACTCACGGTCGAGCAGCTGATCAACTGTGCCGACGCGGCACTCTACGATGCAAAAGAGAGTGGGCGCAACAAGGTGGTCGAAGGTGACCCGCACAAGGTGTCCGAGGTTCGACTGTAGCCGCGTCAGTTAGCCGTTCTGACAAGAATCAGATTTGCACTGGGGTTACTCTCAATCTGGGTGACCGATGCGTTGCGCTCGGTGACCACCACACTCACCAGAAAGAGCACGTCCTCACTTAGATCGCGGACCTTGTAGAACGCGTTTCCGCTCGGCGTCTCGAACACGAGAAACTGATCGTTCATCATCCAGCTTATGAAGCGCAGGCTCTGTGAGTCCGATGTCATCCCGCCCTCGCCGTCGAGAACCAGGGTCGCATCCACGAAGCTGCTGGTGGGAGCGTTGGTCCGGTACTCGTTCAGGGAGAACGTTCCGATCGTATCCAGACGGTAGAGCAACCAGGTACCGGTCATGGTTACTGGAGCCTCTCCCGCGTCCTGCGCCATAACCGGCGTTATGAGCAGAACCAGGGCGACGATCGATAGTATGGCACGCTTCATGTGTCCTCCAATGCTTCTCTATAAACTTCGTACGGAGAGCGCACGAGCTGAAGAGTTTTCGGTTCTCAAGCACTGCTGCAAAGAATCAGCAGAGACAGGCCTGTTCAGTGGTCACAACCTGTGAGTATATTTTATGTAAGGCTCAGCTTCAGCTGTCTCGCCGCTCCCTTTTGACCAACAAAACGCGCCGTGGGAACCTGCACTATGCGCTGAGCTGCCTCCAAAACCATGTCTAAACAAAACATAAGCACCGGAACCATTACACTCACCACGAGAGGATTTGGCTTTGTCCAGACCCCTGACACCTCCATTCTCATTCCATTTGATCACCTTGGCCGCGCGCTCAGCGGCGACACGGTAGAGGCGGAGCTGCTCCCGGACACCAGACCGGACAAGCCCGCGGGGCGAGTCGTTCGGGTCAAGGAACGAAGCCGCGCCCCAATAATTGGCAGAGTCCGCAAGGCGAAAGATCGCTGGCAGCTCGTGGCTGAAGGAAACCGATCTCCGGTTCCGTTGATCCTCAAAGACGGCGAGCGCTCAACGGAGCAGGCAGAGCTGAGACAGGGAGACGTTGTGCGCGCGCGCTTTGACTCATGGAACGAGGGCTCAGACCCGATCGCTCTCCTTGAGGCCGTCATTGCCCGCAGCAACGACGCAGACGCGGAGCTCAAGCTCATTGCTCTCTCGCGGAACCTTGATCTCACCTTCCCTGAGAAGGTCACCCGTGTAGCTCAGAAGATCTCTCCGCCGGACCCGGCACGGATCTCCCGCGGCCGGCGTGATATCCGTGACTGGCGCTGTCTGACCATTGACCCGGTGAGCGCGAAGGACTTTGACGACGCGGTCTCCATTGAGCAGCTGGACAACGGTATGCTTCGGGTTGGGGTTCACATTGCGGACGTCAGCGCCTACGTGGAGCCCGACGATCCCATTGATACCGAGGCGTGGAAACGGGGAACAAGCGTCTACCTGGTGGACAGAGTCCTGCCCATGCTGCCCGAGCACCTGTCCAACGGTGTCTGCAGCCTGGTACCAAACGAACCGCGATTCGCCATGAGCGTGGTAGCAAAGCTCGACAGCCTCGGAGGCATTCACGAGGTTGAGATGTTCGAATCGCTCATAGAGAGCAAACGGCGATTCACCTACCAGGAGGTTGAGGATGTCCTCCAGGGTGGGAACGACCCGTTTGCCCGTGAGCTCCACCTCATGCAGCTGGTCGCACAGACGTTAAAACACAAGCGAGAGATCGGCGGAAGCGTAGACTTTGACTTCTCTTCCCGTGAGATCCAGGTGGACGAGAACGGGGTTCCCGTTTCCGTACGTCCCGCCGAGCGCGGGGCGTCGAACCGACTTGTGGAAGAGTTCATGCTGCTTGCAAACCGCCTGGTAGCCGAACGGCTTGCCGGTGAATCACGTGTACCCGGAATCTACCGGGTACACGACCGGCCGAGGCAGTCAGACTTGAACCAGCTCATTGATACGCTCCGCGACCTGGGCATCCCGTACAAGCTCAACGACAAAGAGGAGCTAGGTCCCGACGACTATCGGGCAGTGCTCTCCATTGTAGAGAACTTTGAGTTCAAGGAGCTGGTCGAGACCATTGCCGTAAAGGCGCTGCCAAAGGCGGTCTACTCTACGGAGAACCGCGGACACTTTGGGCTCGCCATGGAGGCGTACACCCACTTCACCTCACCCATCCGTCGCTACCCTGATCTGGTGGTGCATCGACTGATCAAGCGACTGCTTGGCCGCAGGAGACCGCCGCGGGCGTCGGCAGGATTACGGAGCTTTCTGGAGAAGACCTGCGTGCACGCGAGCGAACGGGAGCGGCTGGCAACGGATGCGGAACGGGAGTACGGACAGCTGAAGGCACTGGAGTTCCTCAGCAGGAAGATTGGTCGCAGCTACAACGGTGTGGTAACCGGTGTCGCGAGCGTGGGGATTTTTGTGGAGATTGAGAAGTACCTGGTTGACGGTCTGGTACATGTGAGCGAGCTGGGTAAGGAGTGGTTTGAACTGGACCGCGCGAATCACCGCCTGATCGGGAAGGAAGGTACCGTCTTTCGTCTTGGAGACCGGGTGCGAGTGACGGTGAAGGGAGTAAACCCGGAACGAAGGACAGCAGACTTCGTCCTTGCCAATGACGAATAAGATGAAGTCGGAGGCGTTTCACACCGCGTACGGCAGCTTCCCGCCGGACTGGTCGGTGGGGGTCCTCTACGCCGGGAGCCAGTCGTGTCTGCCTCTGCACAGCTGGGAGGGTGTCCGGGACCATCTGGTGCTGCACCTTGTCACCGGCGGCAGCGGCCGCTTTTATGCCGGTCGAAGGAGATTGGAGCTTGGTCCGCACTCGCTCTTTGTCATCCGTCCGCTCCAGCACGTCTTCTACCAGGCGTCTGAGCAGACACCCTGGTCGTACCGCTGGGTAGGGTTCGACGGGATGCACGCACTGGAGCTTGTTGAGAACATCGGCCTGACTGAAAAGAGGCCCGTACTCACACTCTCAAATGCCACACAGGTGGCACGGCTCCTTGAGGAGACCGCGCGGACACTTGCCTCTCACCGGCCGACCAGTCAGATGCGGGCGGTAGGCCTGCTCTACCAGACGCTTGCAGCAGTGTACGAGGGAACAACGAGCGGAACTTCCACGCGCACCACGGCGGCTGAGCTTGTGGCAGAGGCGCAGGCGTTTATGAATCAGAACTTCCAGCGGGAGATAGGCGTAGCGGATGTCACTCGCCACATTGGGATAGACCGCTCTCACTTCAGCAGAGTCTTTCGGTCGCACACCGGGGAGTCCATGCAGGAGTTCCTCATTCGAGTCCGCATGGAGCGGGCTCATCGGCTTCTCAGGGAGACCGATCTCCCGGTGAAAGCGGTAGCCGGGTCGGTAGGGTATGTCAGTTATCACTCCTTCGTCAGACGCTTCGCCGGCTACTTTGGGAAGCCGCCCTCAAAGGCACGGGAGAGTCAGGAGGCGGCGTCCGCGTCTGATGATCCGGAGATCCGCGAGCGCAGTGACTCGCGGTCAAGGCCGTAACGTCGGGTTATCTCCAGCGCATAGCTCTGGCCCTCTGGATCAGCTTCCTGAATCTGAAACGTTCGCTCGGTCTTGCCCTGAACGACCCGGGTACCGGCGCTCAGGGTGCCAACGGCGCTCAGCCCGTCAACACTACTATTGATGGTGGTAGAGGAGCGAGCAAGGCCGTGAAAATGCGTAGTCACTACCCCACGCGCACCACCGACGCAGAGCGCCTCAAGGAGTGAGCGGTTTATGGCTTCCGCCTCGTCCGGACTGGTGCTGGCGAGCGGCTCGTTCAGCAGCACCAGAGAGCAGCCTCCTATACCGTCAAAGAGAGCACTCAGTCGGCGCGCCTCATCCTCGAATCGGCCTATCTCATCCTCATAGTTCTCATCTGTCTGGAAGTGAGTAAGAATGGCGTCAACAGGACTGAGCTCCGCGCGCTCGGCTGGAACCGCCAGGCCTGCCTGCCCGAGCACGGTGGCAATGCCGATTGCCTGAGTAAACGTGGTCTTTCCGCCTCCGTTCGGACCGGTGAGGACGTAGAGCCGCGCGTGTTCGTCCATGGAAACAGAGTTCCCCACCATGACGGAAGCAGTGCGGCTCTCACCCCAGCGGCTTGCCAGGCGCGCGTTATAGAGCCCGGTGAACCGTGAGCGCCGGTCTGCGGCTGGAGCAAGAGCGGGAAAGCAGACCGCGAATCCGGCATCTCTGAGGAACCGGAAGTAGTCTACCGCCCCAATATAGAAGCCCAGCTCCGGCACAATCCCTCGCATCAATGCGGTATTGACCCCCAGGTACTTTCGAAGCTCGCGAGCGAGCGGCTTGAGCATGGCCTTCAAGACCGAATCAAGCTCGTCAAAGAGTGGAGAGAGCGGAAGCTTCTCCCTGCTCTGCAGACCAAATGGATCGTCTGCTACGTTCTGATGAATATAGGTGCGGGTGAGAAACTCGTCCCCGACCGCCTGCCGGAAAAAACCAGACAGGAACTGTCCCTGTCTATAGCGCTGCGGATTCACGCTCAGCAACGCTGCCTCCACCGGCCGCAGCTTGTCATCCAGATTGATACCGATGGTGACGCTCTGGTGAAGCTTGAGTCCCTTGCGAAGCTCTGGAAGCGCCCGGGTGAGCTCAACGAATGCGGCATCCGAGGCGCGGGAGGTGAGCTCCTCTTCCAGCAGTTTCAGCCCCTCGCTCGCCGGGGACCGCTGAGCCAGCAGAGTCCCGAGCTTGCGGACAAGCTCAACGTAGAGCTCAAGCTCCCCCAACCTCCAGATGCTCGCCAGAAGGGGCCGGTCGGTCTCGCTGCCGGTACGCCCGAAGAGCGTAAGCTCTTTCATGGACTGCAGAATCTCCCGCACGCTGTTGCACAGCGCTTCATCCTCCCAGAGGCTTCTGATGATCTGCTGTCGGTACTCGATCACCCGGTGGCTGAGTGGAAGATGCGTGAGGAGTCGCAGGACGACCGAAGGAGTAGTCCCCGCCCGCCCGATCGCATGAGCGATCTCCTCCAGGGCAAGATCTCGAACCGCATCAGCTGGAACCACCGTCTGCCCGGCGTCCGGCGCATCCGGCGGTGTGAGCAGGGACTGGAACACTACGCGCGTGCCCCCTCGATCTGGGAGACGGAGTCCGGCTGCACATTCTCAATATCAACCAGGTAGTGTTCAGCCTCCAGAGCGGCCATACATCCGGACCCAGCGGCGGTGACCGCCTGACGGAAGACCTTGTCCTTCACGTCACCACAGGCGTAGACACCGGGAATGCTCGTGCGGGTTGAGTCCGGATCCGTGAGTAGGTAACCGGTCTCATCTGTAGGCAGCTGTCCCTCCAGAAAGGCAGTGTTCGGTGTATGGCCGATTGCGTAGAAGAGACCACCGGCCTCGATCACCTGCTCTTTATTCGTCTTGTTGTTCTTCACGCGGACACCGGAGAGCATCTTTTCCCCCAGTGCCTCCTGAGCCTCACTATTCCACATGATCTCAACCTTGGGGTTGTCAAAAATCCGTTGCTGCATAGCCTTGGACGCCCGAAGCACATCCCGGCGGACGAGCATGGTGACCGTCGAGCCAAACTTGCTGAGATAACTCGCCTCTTCACAGGCGGTGTCACCTCCCCCGATCACGACCAGTGGCTTGGAGCGAAAGATAGGAAGACCACCGTCACAGACGGCACAGGCGGAGATCCCTTTCTGCCAGAACTCCGCCTCCCCGGGAAGGTCGAGGCGCTTCGCGGTGGCCCCGGTTGCAATGATAAGCGCTTCACAGCCGTACTCGGCGCTCGCTGTCATCACCTTCAGTGGCCGTGAGCTCAGGTCCACCCGCTCCACGGTCTCAGTCCTGATCTGGCAGCCGGAGTTCACGCTCTGCTCACGCATCTGCATCATGAGCTCCGGGCCGGTTATGCCGGTGGGAAAGCCGGGATAGTTCTCCACCTCGGTGGTGGTGGTCAGTTGCCCCCCGGCGGCAACGCCTGCGGCCATGAATCCCTCAAACATGAGCGGGTGGAGCTCCGCCCGCGCTGCGTAGATTGCGGCCGCGTGCGCCGCAGGCCCCGATCCTACAATAATTACCCGATGATGGTTACTCATTCGTGTCCTCACTCGTACTGGCATCGTCAGACTGGTCCTGGCCACCGTCGTCGCCGCTCTCTATGGCCGGGAGTCCGAGCACCTCGAGCACCTCTGTTCCGCTGACCTGCTCCTTCTCCAGCAGCCGCGTAGCAAGCGCATCAAGCTGGTCGCGATGGTCGGTCAGAATACGTTCGGCAGTCTCGTAACCGTGGCGAAGAATCGCCATGACTTCCTCGTCAATCTCCCGGGCGGTCGCCTCACTGTAACTCCGCTGCCGGCTGAGCTGTTCACCAAGGAAGACGTTGCGGTCACCCTCCCCGAGCGCAATGTGCGCCATGTTATCGCTCATGCCCCACATGCTCACCATCTGCTGAGCAATGCTGGTACAGGTCTTCAGATCGTTCGCCGCGCCGTTTGTCATCTCCTGAAAGACGAGCATCTCTGCAGCACGCCCGCCCAGATTCATCGCTATCATGCTCTCAAGATAGCTGCGCGTGTAGTTGTAGCGTTCCTCTGCCGGCTCGCTGACGGTGACCCCCAGGGCTCTTCCGCGCGGCACAATAGAGACCTTGCTGATGGGGTCAAGCTGAGGAAGAATGGCCGAGGTAATTGCATGGCCGGCCTCGTGGTAGGCGGTCACCTTGCGCTCATGATCGTTCATCTTCAGACTCTTGCGTTCGAGTCCCATGATAATCCGGTCCCACGCCTGGTCAACGTCATCCATACGGATTGTCTTGCTGCGTCGTCGCGCCGCAAAGAGCGCACTCTCGTTCAGGAGATTCTGCAGCTCTGCGCCGCTGAACCCGATCGTCCTTCCGGCCACCTTGCTCAAATCCACTCCAGGCTCGAGCGGCTTCTTTGCCGCATGCACCTTCAGGATCTGCTCACGCTCCTCTTTCGTGGGCATGGGAATCTCGATCTGCCGGTCAAACCGACCCGGTCGCAGCAGGGCGGGATCAAGGATGTCAGGCCGGTTGGTGGCTGCAATGACCACGGTGCTCTCATTCTGTTCAAACCCGTCGAGCTCGCTGAGCATCTGGTTGAGCGTCTGCTCCCGCTCATCGTGGCCACCGCCTACCCCGGCCCCACGGTGACGGCCAATTGAATCAAGCTCGTCGATAAAGATGATGCTCGGCGCCTTTGCCTTGGCGTCCTTGAAGAGGTTCCGGACGCGGCTGGCGCCCACACCGACAAACATCTCCATGAAGTCTGAGCCGCTCATGCTGAAGAAGGGCGCTCCTGCTTCGCCGGCGATGGCGCGAGCAATAAGCGTCTTGCCCGTTCCCGGGGGACCCACAAGAAGGATGCCCTTTGGAGAGCGAGCTCCAAGACTGGTGTAACGCTTGGGATCACGAAGGAAATCTACGATCTCCATCACTTCTTCCTTTGCACCCTCGAGCCCGGCCACGTCTGAGAACGTAGTCTTCTCCTTTGACTGATCGTAGAGCTTGGCCTTGTTCTCGCCAACCTGGAAAATGCCGCGTCCCTGGCCCCGCATGTTGCGGAACATGGAGAAAAAGATCCAGAGAAGGATGAGGTAGGGAAGAAGACTCAGGACAATCCCCAGAAGGGAGGGCTGATTGGGCGGTTGCACCTGGATGGAGACGTTGTTCTCCTGAAGCAGCTGAGGCAGCTCCGGATCGCCCCAGGGCGGAAGATAGGTGGTGTAGGTAGCACCCCCGGTTCCAAAGGTCGTAGGCTGATCTCCCACCGTTCCGTTTATCTGCTCATCACGAACAGAGATAGCTGTTATCTGCCCCTGTTCGATCAACTGTTTGAAACGGTTGTAGGTGATTGCCTGGCCGCCGGATCCCTGAAAGAGATTGATCAGCGTGGGTACCAGCACAAAAATGATAATCAACGGCACAATCAGGCGCCAGTTGATCTGGGGCCGTGGGCCGGAACCCTCACCGGAGGGCTTTTGGTCTTGTTGCTCCTGTGGCATGATACAGAAAGTAGTGAATCATGCGGTCGGTTACAAACGGTAGGTCGTAGTATGGAATGGTTTCCTCAGATACTTGTTACCGCAGTCGCGGTACAGATTTCGTGTCAGCTGTTCAAGTTTGTGCTCTACTCGGTGCGGGACGGAAGAGTGAGCCCTCACTACCTCGTTACAGCCGGGGGCATACCCAGCGCGCACAGCGCCTTTGTGACCGCGCTCAGCACCGCTGTCGCCATCCGGCACGGCGTCACCTCCGACGTCTTTGCCATCAGCTTTGTTTTCAGTGCCATTGTCATCTATGACGCGTTCCGGCTCCGTGGTCATGTCCAGCGCCATGCTGAAGCACTCAACCGTTTTGTGCTCGAGCCCCACGGGGAGCAACGAATGAGCGAGATGGTCGGCCACACTCCGATGGAGATAGCCGTTGGGGTCGCATTTGGTGCCCTGGTCTCCGCGCTTATCACAATAGCGCTTGGCGCATAGGGCCTTCAGTACACCCGGTATGGCTCTACGGAGTCAATCTGTACCAGCACGTCCACACGCGCGGTATAGTCTCCGGCATTCACGCCAAAACGTGGCGATTCGCGCAGCAGCACGGCACCGGTAGCCTCCCGGGGCCGGTTCCGCACCTGCTCCCGCAGATACTCCCGGACCGCCGAGCGAACCCCGTCCTGCAGCGCGTCAATCTTTGCAACCGGGCCACGAACGAACGGTACCGTCCCAACCCCCGAAGAGCTTGCGTTTGCAGAGCTCTGCCAGCCGTTGAACCACTGCAGCTGCTCGTCAGTCATGGTGTAGAGGATGCGCGCGTAGAGCCGGTCTCCCTCCGTCCAGGTCTGGAAGACCTCGAATCCGGGATCCCCCCGGGGTACAGTTCCAAACGGCTCCATCTGAAACTGCTCGGGGATGGAACGATCCGGGTTTGAAGGCGTGTAGGAGAACGAGAAGCCGTAAATCATCCCCGAGAGGATGATCTGCGCCTCAGTGACCAGGCGTTCGAGCACGACTTCTCTCGTGAGAGGCCCGTCTACGCCACTGATGAGTGGGGCGCGCTCACTCCAGTGCTCTACCACGAGGATAGGGTTTTCCGGCGCCTGAGCCGGGAGCGGTGCGGCAGCAAGCGCGAGGAGCAAGAAAACAAGAAGCTTCACTGTTCTAGTATCGGCTGCTGTCCCTGAAAACCGTGACCGGATTGATCCGTAGCCTCACCACAAGGTAGAGGAAAGCAAAGAGCAACCCTGCCAGGTGAGTCAGATGGGCAACCCCACTTCCCGGGCGGGAGAGCATGCTGAACAGCTCAATGCCGGTGTACCCGATCACGAGAATGGGCGCCCGCACCGGCAGGATTCCAAAGATCAGAATGGTTGCCGTCGGAAAGAAGGTTGCAAAAGCGAGCAGGATCCCGAAGACTGCCCCGGATGCTCCAAGGAGCATGACCCGCATGGAACCGGTCAGCCAGTAGATGCCCAGGGAGAAGAACCCGGCAAGGGCGCCCACCAGCAGGTAGAAGAGCAAAAACTCAGACGAGCCAAGCCGCTGCTCGAGCTGAGTCCCGAATATAAACAGCGCAAGCATGTTGAACAGAAGGTGCCAGGTGCCGGCGTGCATAAACATGTAGGTGAACGGCTGCCACCACCAGTTCTCACCAAGCACCGCAAGCGGAATCATGGAGAGATAGATCTGCAGCTGCGGGGCGAGCTGGGCGGCAAAATAGAGCAGCACGTTGATCCCAAGCAGGATCAGCGCAGCGTTGAAGCTTGTGTGGCGCAGAGGCCGTTGGTAGAAAAGTAATCGGTCCACGGCAAGAAGCTATGGGGGTCTGTCGCTGCGGTCAACCTGGTTGACCTCTCCCCCGATGGACACCATGCTCGTAACATGGCCAAGCGCAACCGCCCGGATCACTACACCGATCAAGCGAAGAAGTCGGGCTATCAGGCGCGCAGCGTCTTCAAGCTTCAGGAGCTGGACCGGCGATTCTCCCTGCTGCGCTCCGGTGCACGGGTGCTGGACGTGGGGGCTGCCCCAGGCAGCTGGAGTCAGTATGCGGCAAAGCGAGTTGGTGAACGCGGAAGCATTGTGGCCGTGGACCTCAAAGAGCTACCCGCACTGGATGTGCTGGACGGCGTGCACCCGCTCGTTGGGGACATCTACGAGGAGGCGGTGATCAGCGAGATCGAGGCGCGCGGTCCCTACGACCTGGTGATGAGTGATGCGGCCCCAAACACAACGGGCAACAGAACCGTGGATACCGCCCGCTCGGCTGGGCTTGTTGAGCAGGTGATCTGGCTCTCCGATCGCCTGCTGACGCCGGGAGGGTCGCTGATTGCAAAGATCTTTCAGGGCGGTGAAGAGCAGCAACTGCTCGAACAGGCGCGAGAACGCTTCCAGACTGCGCGACTGATCAAGCCCAGAGCAAGCCGAAGTGAGAGTTTCGAGACATTTCTCATTGGAACCGGACGTCAGTAGGTCCGTTCGAGCAGCTTGTCTACCAGACCCAGCATCACCGCCCGCAGCTCAGAGTTGGCAAGCCCACCTGCCGCCTTCCTCGCTCGTCCGGTGTAGATGGAGGCGCGCTCGCGGGCCCTCCGGATACCGCCGGATCGGCGAATCCGCCCCAGAAGCGCGTGGACAGCGTCCTCAGACCCATGAATGTTTGCAAGCTCATGTTCAAGCGGAGGGTCACAGATGACCGCCTCAATGACCGGGAGCGTGTAGAGGCCGCTCTTCAGATCGGAGGCGATCGGCTTACCTACGGAGTCCGCACTACCCTCAAAGTCAAGGATATCGTCAATGACCTGAAACGCCATCCCCAACGAGTAGCCAAGACGCGAGAGGAGCGCCACCTGGTGACGTGGGGCCTCCGTCTCTGAGGCTCCGGTGACCAGGCTCAGTGTGAGAAGCAGGGCCGTCTTGGATGCAATGCGGCGCAGATAATCCCGGCGGCTGATACTCGGCTGGCGGCGGACATCGAGCTGGCGGAGCTCTCCGCCAACAATGCGGGAGGTGGCTCTCGCAAGCCGGACCGCGTTCTCTCTGCTCGTACCCTCACTGATCAGTGAGAAACAGGAGGCAAAGAGAAAGTCCCCCATCAGCACCGCCCGCTTTCGTCCGTAGAGGGTGTGGAGAGCAGGTTCCCCGCGACGTCGGTCTGCGTCGTCTATGACGTCGTCGTGAATGAGAGTAGCCAGATGCAGGGTCTCAATGGCGGTGGCTATCTGCAACACGTGTGCACGGCGAGACTTGCTGCCGGCCCATGAGCCGAACAGCACCAGCGCCGGGCGCAGCATCTTGCCGGGGCGACTCACGTACTGCTCCAACGCCTTCCCGGTCGGCCCACCTGCGCTTCGCGCCACTTCCATGACGCGGGAACGCACCTGAGCAAGAGGTTCGTGAAGCTCGGGAATGTCCGCCCAGAACGCCTGACCGGAGAATGGAAGACCCCGCTCGGAGGCGGGGCCGTTGAGATCAACTGCGTACTCAGACACTTAGGGTCGGGGCTCTCCCGTATAGAGATACGTCTTCTTCGCAAACCGACGTCCCTGCCACCATTTCTTGAGCCATGGCATCACCCAGTGATCGAGTCCAAGAACCCGCCCTGCTCCGCCAAGCATCACGATTGAAGCGAAGCCATACCAGATCAGCTCCGGGTTTCCCCAGCCGGACGCGATGAACATCAGAACAAAGCCGATTGAGACGATTGCAGCCGGGAAGGTGAACAACCCGCCAATAAGAGCAAGGCCAATGCCGATCTGCAGAATGACGACCACTGCCTGAAGCAGGAACGCCAGCAGAGGAGAGGCGCTCAGCACCGTCTCAGCAAACCAGGTGTAGATCCCAATCGCTTCGATCAGGGGCTCGCCATACTCAGTTGCCGCTTCACCGCCGGCCTGGGAGGCCGCGGCAGCCGCATCGGTTGCAGCCGCGGCGGCATCACCGTAGCTGACCCCGGGAAGTCTGATTGCCCCGGTCCAGACCTCACTCAACCCTTCGGTGCCGGGATCAAGCCATCCTTGAGTGACGTGCTTGATACCCTCTGTAAGCCATTTTGCCCCCAGCCAGATCCGTAACGGGACCGTCCAGTAGCCGGGCACCTTCCAGGCAAAAAGGTCACCAACAAAGGAGCGCTTGTCCTTCATGGTTAGGAACTCGTCCTGCAGGTACTCCCAGACGGCATTCACTCCCGCCAGGCCCAACAGATAGTGAACGTTGATCAGGTGCTTTGACCCCATGGCAAGGAAGCCGGAGAGATTGATGCCCAGAACACGCGCAACTCCCCACTTGCCGCCGATTGATACCATAAAGCCGTGGTACTTGGGCTCGAACTTATGCTTCTCTTTACCCTTGATGTCGGCGATGACGTTGGTCGCTGCGGTCTCACCGCTCTGAAGCGCGGTCTCCACGATCTGCGGTACAACCTTCTCACCGCTGAGATACCAGATGATGTCACCAATCAGGTAGACGTTCCGGTAATCGACGCTCTGCATCTGCGCGTTGACCAGGATGCGCCCGCGCTGTCCAACAACGTAGCGCTCCTCGTCATCAAAGTGACACCCGGCCATGCCGTGGATGCCTTCAGTGGAGGCGACTGAACACTCATCTCTGGATGTCTGGCCTTTCGTGAGGGGAACACGGGCGGTAAACTCACCCCCCTGGATACCGGCGGTCCAGATAAAGGTATCCGTTCGGATGGGGTCGTCATCCTTGATGAGAACTTTCCCCGCCTCCGCTCCGGAGATTGTAGTGTTGAGCAGGAGCTCACAGCCAATCTTGTTGAGGTACTTAGAGGCCTTGTTCTTCAGTTTATCCGGGAAGATGGGCAGGATGCTGTCCTTCATCTCCACGACCTTGATACTCACCTCTGCGCTGTCAATGTGGTACTTGGGGCAGAGCTGATCACGGCGCTCGCAAAGCTCACCGGCAAGCTCTATTCCGGTGAATCCCCCACCGGCTATCACAAATGTGAGAATCTCCTTACGAGTCTCCGGATCCGGTTCCTTTGCTGCGTCGCGGAACATCTGCTCAACGTGAGTCCGGATTCGAAGAGCATCCTCGAGCGACCAGAGCGTAAAGCTGTGCTCCTGTACACCGTCAATTCCAAAAAACTCCGGCGCCCCACCAGTTCCCACAATGAGGTAGTCGTACTCGAATGTTCGGGTTGCCGACTGGAGTTTGTTATTGTCAAAGTCGATGGAGAGAATCTCATCTGCGGCAACGTTGACACTGGTTCCGGAGAAGATCTTCGCGAACGAGACCTGCACGGCCTCCGGTTCAGTTCGTGAGCCGGCAATCTCATGCAGCTCCGTCATGAGCGTGTGGTACGGATTTTTGTCGATCAGAGTGATCTCCACACTCTCGTCCCGCTTGAACGCCTTGTGCAGCTTCTTCGCGGCTTCAACGCCACCGTAGCCTCCGCCGAGCACGGCAATCTTTGTCTTATCTGGCATGAATGCTCCTTGATCCTATATAGTTGCGTGGAATGCTCAACTAAATAGTATCTTATTTATCTATTTATGCAAGAGGAAACATGGGGTTACATTGTAATAGTATGCTACAAAGTGCCGCAGGTACGCTGAAAAGTGAAGCTACGGGTAAGACCAGTGCCGTTCACCGGGGCAAACCGGGCTGGAGAGGAGTGTCTGCATGCCTTGCGGTGCTGGCGCTGCTGGGCGCATGCCGGTCAGAACCTGTCCGCACGCGGGAAAGCGAGCTCATTCTTGGAACTGCCATTTCTGTGACCATGTACGCGAGCAACCCGGACCCGGTGTTCAGGCAGATCTTTGCACGCGTCCGTGAGATCGAAGCAAAGATGTCCACGAATGAGGACGACTACGAGTCAACGGAGCTGCTGGTGGTGAACCGTGCCGCCGGCCAGGCGCCGGTGACTGTCTCACCGGACACCTATGAGGTCGTGGAGGCAGGACTGCGATACTCGCGGCGCACCAACGGTCGCTTTGACGTCACGGTGGGACCACTGGTGGACCTGTGGGGGATCGGGACAGAGGGTGCGGCTGTTCCCGACCCGGGCGCCCTCTCAGGAGCCCTCTCCCTTGTGGACTACCGCGAGGTGACGCTCGTCCCGGAGGAGACCGCCATTTACCTCTCCCGGGAGGGCATGGGGGTTGATGTAGGCGGCATTGCGAAAGGCTACGCAGCGGATGAGGCTGCACGAATCCTCAGAGAGAACGGGATTGATTCGGCACTGCTGGATTTTGGCGGCAACATCATGACAATTGGCAGAAAGCCTGATGATGTGCCCTGGCGGATTGGGCTGCAGATTCCGCGCACTGATGCACCGCGGGGTCGGTTTCTTGGAATTGTTGAAGCGACAGACATCTCCATTGTCACCTCAGGGACCTATGAGCGCTACTTCTTTGAAGACGGCGAGCAGTACCACCACATACTTGATACAGACACCGGTTACCCGGTTCGAAACCAGCTGGACAGCGTGACAATCGTCACCGAACAGTCAATGCGCGCGGACGCGCTGTCAACTGCCGTCTTTGCAATGGGGCTCGAGGAGGGCCTCTCATTCGTAGAGGCTGCCGACGGGGTTGAGGCGATATTTGTCACCAGCGACCGCAGGGTGTACACCACATCCGGTGTCGGCGACTGGTTCGAGCTTACCGGCGAAGATTACCGTATGGCGCAGCCCGGGCCTACGGACAGAGCCGGCGCGGAAGGGTGACCCGTGAGCGAAGGCGCGAAAGACGCTCCGTGAGGGAGCGAAACCGTTGGGCACTCAGCGTTGCGCCGGCAACCGTGTCGAAGGAAGGGGAGGCACCCTGAGGGTCTGCTACCCCACCCACGATCGCAGCGGCCAAATCATCAGCCACCCCGCTGAACCGTAGCCCGCGCGCCTGTTCGTACTCCAGTTCAAAGAGTGGATCCTCACGCTTGCGTTCGGTCCGTTCGGCTGTGCGGCGCAGCTCTGCATAGTGGGCAGCAAGAACCGACGTCTGGTCGTGAACGGTCACCAGCTGCGCCTGCCAGCCCAGCGCATCCGGCTCATCTGAAATCACATAGAGACTCTGCATGGGCAGAAGAGCCGGGGTCTGCTGCGCGGCGGTACGACCACCGGGCTGAGGGCCCTGCTCCGCAGCCGCCAGAACGTCACGTAACAGCTGGTCCAGGTAGATCGCCCACTCGAGCACGCGGGGTTCCACCACCCCAAGGCGCGATTGGGATTGCAGGATCTGCTCCTGGTAGGAGGCGAGGACAGCAGAGAGACTCACCCCCTTCTGAAGGCGGAGGGTCTCTTGATATCCTTCCGCCTCCCGAACGCGAGTGCCATTCTGGTCCACCGCGTCAAAGCAGACTGTAGTGATAAGCCCCGCCTCCACCTCTACCATGAGAAACGGCCTCCAGCCCTCCTGGTCCGGGTGGGAGAACGCGCTGCTGTAGAGTCCGTCGCGGTAGCGCTGCTCACCGGAGGCGGTACGGACGGCATCCGGATGGGTCTCCGGATCTGCGCACGAGGCAAGCAGGACAACCGCGGCGAGCAGGCCAAGAGGAGCGCTAAAACGTCTGCGCATCCACCCCGTCCTCATCTGCCCCTCCTTCAATCGCGACAAAGACACGGTTGGGCAGGCACGCCGTCCACTGGCCGGTCTCATCCAGATGCCCGGCCGCAATGCATATCTTGTCACGGCACGGACTCTCCGTCACCCGAACCCGCTCACCCATGATTTCAATAATTGTATCACCAAGCGGACCCTCGGCAGCAATGACCCGGTCCTGATCAATGGGATAGAGGAAGGTGCCGGAGTTGGTCTTGACGGTGACTTCAGAGGCAGCCGGCCGGTCACCGTAGGCGAAGAGAGTCACCGCTACCACCGTGCCTATCGCGATGACAAGAGAGAGGATATCGAGTGGTCGGGGACGAAGGTTCAGTTTCATTTTGGTGTATCCTTCGTTCGCGGTGAAGAGAGTGCCTCCGCAAGGCCCTGGACGTCCAGTCCGCTTGGCTCCTGGAAGACCGCAAGCTCAAACTCCGGGAGAACAGCCAGCAGGTGGTCCATGATATCGGCCTGAATGGATTCATAGTTGGCCCACACCTTGTCTGAGCTGAACACGTAGATCTCCAGCGGAATCCCAGTGGGACCCGGCTGCAGATGGCGCACCAGAAAGGTCATCTCCTGATTGATAGACGAGTGGGAGCGCAGGTAGGCCGCCACGTAGGCGCGAAACGTGCCCAGATTTGTCATTCTTCGCGCGGAGAGCAGATCGGTATCTAAGAGGCCGTGCTCCTGGTTGTAGCGGCGGATCTCCTGGGTGCGTGCATCAACGTAATCGCGGATCAGGTTGTACCGGCGCAGCCGCTCGACAAGCTGCGGCGAGCAGAACCGTACGGTGCGCATATCTATGCTGATCGAACGCTTGATCCGCCTGCCGCCGGACTCACTCATTCCGCGCCAGTTTCTGAAGCTGTCCGAGACGAGCGAGTAGATGGGAATGGTTGTGATGGTCTTGTCCCAGTTCTGCACCTTGACCGACTGGAGGGTAATATCTATCACATCCCCGTCTGCATCATAGCGGGGCATCTCTATCCAGTCGCCGATGCGGACCATGCGGTTTCCGCTGAGCTGCAGGCCGGCAACGAGTCCCAGAATGGAGTCACGGAACACAAGAAGCACCACCGCACTCAGCGCGCCGATGCCGCTGAGTATTCCCACCGGGGAACGATCAAGGATGGTCGTAACCACAAGAACGCCACCAACAATAAAGGTCAGGACCTTGATGAGCTGTACGTAGCCCTTGATTGGTCTGTCACGCGACTGCGGAGCGAAGCGTTCATAGATTTCGTTTCCGGAGTCAAGGGCCGCGTCTAGGACCAGAATAGTCACACCGATCATGTACGCAACTGCCGCGCGCTGGATGGCGATCGTCAGCCAGTCAATCTGCGGGAAGGCGAGCGGATTGAGGAAGTAGATTACGAGCGCGGGGGCAATACGACTGAGCCGATTGAACACGCCGCGGCGGGCAATAATGTCATCCCACGATGATCGGGTCCGCTGCACAATGGTGTGCGCCAGCTTTGCTATGACCCTTCGGGCTATGAAGTTAGCCAGCAGGCTCAACAGAATGATGAGCAGGGCAATGATGCCGCGGGCAAGCACGACTGCGGCGACCTGGCTGAGACCCGCCTCAGTGAGCCAGCTCTCCCCGAGCGCGGTGAACGTCTCGTTCGCCTCCATGGCTGGTTCCTACCTCCGGCGCTTGTCGCGGACGTATATCTGCTTGGCCGGTGAGTTCTCACTGGACCGTTCTTCTATGTCAAAGAGATCCACGGCCTTCACAAGCTCCCCGAGTTTCTTGTAGCCGTAGTTTCTGGGATCAAACTCAGGAAGTTTGTTGGCAACGTTCTGTCCAACCGTTCCCAGATTCGCCCAGCCGGTCTCATCTGCAGAATCCTCAGTGGCGTTTCGCAGCAGACCCACAAGCCGTGAATCCTGCTTGAGCTCACGCATGGGCTTTCTGCGTGTCGGAGTAGTATCATCCTGCTCATCCTGCTGACGCAGAATCTCTGTGTAGATGAACTTGTCACACGCCCCAACAAACGCCTGGGGTGTCTTCTGCTCGCCAAAACCGTAGACGAGCAGACCCGCCTCCCGGATTCGGGAGCTCAGGCGTGTGAAGTCACTGTCACTGGAGACAACACAGAACCCGTCCATGGTTCCAGTGTAGAGCAGGTCCATGGCATCAATGATCATGGCACTGTCGGTTGCGTTCTTGCCTCGTGTGTAGGCGAACTGCTGGATGGGCTGAATGGCGTGCTCGAGCAGCACCTCTTTCCATCCCTTCAGGTGAGTTCCGGTCCAGTCACCGTAGATCCGCTTTACCGTTGCAACCCCGTAGTTCGCGATCTCTTCGAGCAGACTGTTGATGATAGCTGGCTGGGTGTTATCCGCGTCAATAAGCACGGCAAGGCGCTTCTGCCCGTCGCTGTTTGGCATGTCATGATGCTACGGGATGTAGGGATGATAATCAAGGTTGACGAATGCGTGATGCTGCACAATGATGCAGAGCATGAATTGGTGGGGTGTTGCGGTCAGTTTCCTCTATGTGTTCGCGTTTATCGGGATAGCGCAGCTGTTGCTGAAGCTGGGACGTATCTCCCCAGCTGTCACACGAAAGGTGATCCACATTGGAGTGGCACACTGGTGGCTGATCGCCATGGTTTTCTTTACCAGATGGCAGTTTGCACTCATTGGGCCGATCGCATTTATCCTCATCAACCTGGCCAGTTATCTGCTGCGGCTGTTCCCGGCCATGGAGCACGCTGAGCGATCAAAGAATCTGGGGACCATCTATTTTCCCATCTCCCTGACGGCTGCGGTGCTCCTCACCTGGGGCGGACCGGTGCCTATCTGGGTAGGTGCGGTAGGGATTCTTGTCATGGGCTGGGGCGACGGACTGGCCTCCCTTGTTGGAGAGTACACAGAGAGCCCGCGGATGCGACTGTTTGGCAATACAAAGAGCCTTGCCGGATCAATCACCATGTTTGTCGCTTCTACGCTGGTCGCCTGGTTCTTCATTCGCCTCTTTGCGACGCCGGAGTTTCTCATTCTGGACGGACTGCTCTCCCCGGTGGGGTCTGTGATTGCGACCGCGGTCAGTGTGGGACTGATTGCTGCGGCTGTTGAGCTTGTCACCCCGTTCGGGCTGGACAATCTCACGGTGCCGCTTGTCACCATTGCGTACCTCTGGGTCATATGACGTTTGATCCGCTCCTGCTTTCGCTGGCGATCGGAGTGAACCTCTGCGCCGCGGTTGGCGCCTATGCAAAACGCGCGGTCTCCGGCAGCGGCGCCGTCGGTGGTTTGCTCGTGGGCGCGGCGATCCTCTACACCGGCGGCTTCCTCTACTGGATTGCGTTGATGCTTTTCTTTGGCAGCTCCACAGTTGCCAGCCGCCTGGGTGGATCTGTCAAGGAGCGATTGTCACGAGTCCACGAGAAATCTGATCGCCGCGACATTGTGCAGGTTGTTGCCAACGCGGGCGTTCCGGTCGGAGCTCTCTTGCTTCTGGTTGTCTCGGGGGACCCCGGCTTCGCCGTTGCCGCCGCCGCCGCATTTGCGAGTGCAAACGCAGATACCTGGGCAAGTGAGATTGGCGTACTCAGTCGCCACCCTCCCCGCTCAATCCTCACCCGCAGAACCCTTGAACCGGGCACCTCCGGCGGCACCACCGCCCTTGGCTCTACGGCAGCCGCTGCCGGGAGCCTGCTCATTGGGCTCTGGTTTGCCGGCGGATTCCTGCTCTCCCGCTGGACCG
This sequence comes from uncultured Spirochaetaceae bacterium, assembly GCA_964599075.1. Classification (GTDB taxonomy): domain Bacteria; phylum Spirochaetota; class Spirochaetia; order DSM-27196; family SLST01; genus SLST01. The sequence goes on from CAZREG010000012.1 coordinate 52,317, forward strand.
GCGGAGCGGCACTCTGGCAAGGATTCGCCACGGTACCCCACTCGCCGGTCACCGCCTCCGCCGTGGTTTTTCTCGCCGGAACTCTTGGCAGCATGATTGACAGCGTACTGGGGGCCACCATCCAGGGACAGTTCGAGACGCCGGACGGAAGCTACACGGAGCGGCGCTTCAGCGAGAGTGCTGAGGGCCCGGTGAGAAACAGACGCGTGCGCGGAATCCGGTTCGTCACAAACGATCTGGTGAACTTGCTCACCAGTGCGCTTTCTGCCACGCTGGGCGCGCTCATGGCTGGACTGGTGCTCTAGCAAAAAAATTCATAAAAACGTTAATCAACAGTAGACAATAAATAACCATTATGTCAAAATATACCATGATGAGGCGGAGGACCCAGATAAGATACCAGACAAAACGAGAGAAGAGACTCAGGGTTGCCCTCTCTGTCATACTCGCCATCCTGGGTTCCGTCATCCTTGTCGAACGCGTGCTCAGCAACTACGCGGAAGAGACCCAACTGCTGGTTGAACAGTTCATCCGGGAAGAGCAGCGGAACATGCAGCTTGCAGAGCTTTACTTTCGGGAGCAGTTTCGCGCTGCGGTAGAGACACAGCTTGACCCCGGTAAAGCTCTGCGTGCAACCGCCGGCGATGACCTGCGGGCCGTACTTCGCCGGCTGAGCGGCAGCGGATTCACCAGCGTGGCCGTGTACGACGCAGAAGGTCAGCTGCTCGAGAGTGTCGGGGAGGCAGTGCCGACGGAGCCACCCTCACGCCCGGATCACCCGCACTCCACAGATGGTGCAGACCAGATCGCGAGCTCCTTCTCTGTCCGGGATGGGGTGCCGGTCAATCACTACTCCTACCCTCTCATGGTGAACGGGCAGCCGGCGGGAAAGGTGGTAGCTCTCCTTCCCTATGCTCGCCAGCTCTCGCTGATCAGCCGTGAGCTGGCACAGCCGTACGACATTGTTGTTCCCGGTCGCGAAGCTCCCGCCAGTGCAGACTCGTGGCCCCCGGGAGACTACTCATCAGTTCCCGTGTTCCCGGATGAGGAGATGAGCAGCGTCCGACGAGGGATACGGACCGCCGGCGAAGAACCGATTGTCCAATACCTTATCAAGGGCGAGCCCGCCGTTGTGCCGACAACCGTCAGCGGAGAAAGCTATGCCGTCGTGATGCTTCCCCTTGGGCCGAACGCCGGCACAGGCCGGCCCTACGTCCTGTTCTACGAGCCTACCCGCGCGTTTTCCAGCCTCCTGCTGAACAGCACCGAACGGGTCACGATCGGTGCCATCTTTATCCTAAGCCTGGTGATCATCCTTGTGGTGACTGCAAAGGCTCGCGATAAAGCCGAAGAGGCGAACCGGATGCAGAGCCTCTTCCTTGCGAACGTGAGCCACGAGCTACGCACTCCCATGAACGGAGTGCTGGGGATGATCACGGCCCTCGAGGCGCCCGATCTGCCTGAAGAGAAGCGGCAGGAGTTCATCCGGCTGCTGCGTCAGTCGAGCGACTCGCTGCTGCACCTGCTCAACTCTATTCTGGACATGTCCCGACTGGAGGCCGCGCGGGTAGAGATAACCCCGGTTGCCACGGACCTCTGGGAGCTCGTCCGCGATACGGCCACGCAGATGAAGAATGCAGAACTTGCAGACGATCTTGAGGTCCGAGTTGATATAAGCGAGCAGGCGCCTCACTATATTTACGCGGACCGACAGCGGCTGCGCCAGATAATCACCAACTGCCTGCACAACGCGCTCAAGTTCACCAGCGAGGGCGGTGTCACGGTTGCTCTTTCCGCCGCCGGGTCTCCCACCCATCCAGCCGTGCAGTTCCGGATCATAGATACCGGTATGGGCATTGAGCCAGACAGGATCGATACCATCTTTGAGAAGTTCACCCAGGCCAGTGCGGCTGCAGCGCGACGCTACGGCGGGTCAGGCCTTGGCCTCTCCATTGTAAAGGGACTCGTGGAGCTGCTCCGTGGGACGATCGAGGTAGAGAGCGTTCCGCAGGTAGGGACCACCTTCACCATTACCGTTCCAGTCAAGCTGACAACAGAGCAAGCGGTGGCTGAGCAACAGCAAGCGGATACCACGGTCCACGTTGATGCGCTTGCGAGCGACCGTGTGCTTCATGTGCTTCTTGCGGAAGACGATCACGTGAATGCGGTGGTCACCAGCGAGATCCTTCGCAAACAGGGATGGAGCGTAGAGGTTGCGGCCAACGGTCTTGAGGCGGTTGAACTGGGCCAGGACGGTAGTTTCGATATCATTCTCATGGATCGTCAGATGCCGGCTATGGATGGACTGGAGGCGACCAGGGAGCTGACCCGGCGCTGGTCGGCGAATCAGGTAGCCGCGACGCCCATCATTGGACTGAGTGCTTCTATCGCTCCCGAGGACCAGCGGAAGTGCCTGGAGGCCGGCATGGTCGGGTTCGTGCCCAAGCCGGTGAGCGCCGGATCGCTCATTGCACAGGTCGCGAGAAGCGCGACCATTGGCCCACCAATAGACCTTGCGGTGGCGGAGAGCAGCTTTGACACTGACACCGAGCTTGTGAATGAGGTGTTGCCAATTTTCCTTGAACAGGCCGGAGAACGGCTGTCTGAGATCACTCAGGGACTCAAGGAAGAGGATGCGCCCCGTATTGGACGCCAGACTCACCCGTTGAAAACCGCGGCGCGTTACCTTGGCGCCCACCGGCTTGGTGCCCTTGCATCAGAGATGGACCAGATGGCCACCCATCCGGACCAGGTCAACTGGCAGACCATGAGTCAGCTTGGTAACCAGCTTACCGAGGAGCTGAGCCGAATTGCGCAATGGGTAGAGGCAACGGTGAGCAAGAGCCCGGCCTAACGCCCGGCAGAACCCTTCAGCCGCACAAAACGAACCTGATTCCTCCCGTTCTCCTTGGCCATGTAGAGCGCCTTGTCCGCGGCGTGGACGATCGTGCTCAGCGAGTGGCGGGGGTCCCGCCGTTCAGCAAGCCCCATGGAGACCGTCACACTGATACGGTGTTTGCGGTGCACCGTCTCCAGGTTCTCAACCGCCAGCCGGACCCGTTTGGCAAGAGGCACCACATCACGCCCCGCTCTCCCGGGGAAGAAAACAACCAGCTCCTCCCCTCCGTAGCGGCAGAGAATTCCCTCCGGAACAACCAGCTTCTGGATCTCCTGTGCAACGGTGAACAGAATCCGGTCACCCGCCTGGTGCCCATAGGTGTCGTTCACCTGCTTGAAGTGATCAATGTCGATCATGAGCACAGAGATCGGTGGCCGGGTCACTACGTTGGACTGTTCGGCGAGGATGGTGTTGCAGTACTGACGGTTGTAAATGTGCAGCAGCGGATCGTAGCTCACCCGGTGCTCCATCCTTGCAAGTACATGAAAGAGCATGGCAACAAGAAAGAAGAGGGCAACGGTTGCGCCGTAGAGAAGTGCGATCACCCGCTCGTTGACCGGACCAAACCCGAGAAGATCAATAAGGTCCTCGGTTAGCCAGGCGCCGGCCGCAAGCAGTGCAACCCCGCTGAACGCGCCCCGAAGGTAAAAGCTCTGCGGCTTGAGAAGCGCATTGAGGACAAGACAGCCGGCAGTCGCGGCGATCACCACCCCATGGACCACGCTCCCAAGCCTCCCGGAATCCAGCCGGGCGAGCACGGCGAAGGAAGCCGGAGTAAAGCGCACCACTGAGAGCAGAACGGCCAGGGCCACGGTTGTTGAAAGCGTGATGACACGAGTCTTGCGATAGGTTGGAAACGGTGAAAGAAGTGACCACGCATACACCTGCAACACCGTAAGCGCAAGAATGAGCTCAAAGAAGCCCTCCGGCGGAGCCGGTACCGACGAGACAAGAAGGCTTGAAAAACCGATGTAGAGCGCGATAAGGAGACTCAGCAGTCCCACCGAATACCCGGACAGGTAGACACGCAGATTCTGCACCCGCGGATAGGAGATGTGACCGGCGAACATTGCACTCAGTCCCAGGAGAAGCGCCAGGGCCGGCAGCACGATCTGAGAGAGGTCTGGATCAGGTAGCGGGCCGATGCGGACAGCGAGAAAGCCCTGCACTCCCAGCAGCAGGAGCGCGAGCACCAGAAGAAACACGCCCCAGCGTGCCGATCGAACCGTCACCGCTGCCTGCCGTCAAGCACCTTCGCGAGCAGCCGGTCAAGCTTCCGTCCGCTGATGCCCGCCTGCGCGGCAGCCGCCTCAACCCGCGCCCGGAGCGCGTCCTGATCACCGTCCCCGGATTCCATCACTGTCTCAACTGCCGACCACTCCTCACCGGAGAATCGGACTGCACCAAGGACGTGGTTCTCAAAACTGTCACAGGCGGCGGGGCAGACACGCCGGGCCAGATCAAACATCACCGTGGCATAGGCACGAATCTCCGACTGCGCGTGGGAGTCCATCCGCAGCTTGAGAAAATGGAAGAGGTTGTGCAGATCGATCTGCCAGTACCACTCCGTGTAGAGACTGAGGGGAAGGTTAATGCGGGCAAGCTCGCGGGCGACACCACGGTCGAGGAGCTCGCTGTAGGCCGCGTACGCATCGCGCTGGCCGGACTCAAGCGCCTCGGTGATGAGTGCCTGATCCTCAGGAGAGACCGGCTCATCCGAACGGCCCTGCTTGTTGTCCTCACTCTGAAGTGCTATCTCTGAACCCGCCGGGAGGTAGAACTCGTCCTTCATGACACTGTAGCGGCCGCTTATCTCATTGAGCCGGGCCATCCGGTGACGCACCCACTGGCGGGCGACAAAGACGGGCATCTTGGTGTGAAAGGTGAGCACCACCTGCTCAAACGGTGAGGTGTGCTCATTGCGGAGGAGATAGTCGATGAGAGCCGCATCCTTTCGATAGCTCTTTGTGCCCTCGCCATAGCTTACGCGTGCCGATTGAACGATCCGCGCGTCACCACCGAGATAGTCGACCAGCCGCACAAACCCCTTGTCCAATACCGGAAACTCAGTGTCCAGTATCTCTTCTGCTTCAGGAACAACTATATGGGCCACAAAATCCTCTTGCCGCATTATGAGGTGGGGCGGCCCCGGGTTTCAACCCGTTGGAGACTCGACCCTCACAGCCGCATGGGTGTAATTTCTTCACGTAATGAAGAGATTTGCGAAAGCAGCTTGCTGGTCACTCGTACTCCTCACCCTTGTGGCGGCCGGCGCAGGTGCCCAGGAGGAGTTAGTGACCGTTTTCGGCGAGGAGCAGGAGGATGGCTCGGTCATACTAAAGGCGACCAGCAACCATGTGATTCCTGTCTACCTCAGCGTTGATGTCCCGCAGCTCATCAACATGCAGACCGATGTTGCTCTGCCGTTTGGCATTCAGCTTGACCCCGGCGCACGCGGCGCGACCCTGTTCACACTCCAACCCACCGAGGGCGCCCGGCGCGTTGGCTACGGCATCTCCTACACATTTGCCCGCGGAAACCCGGTGACCGCCCGGCACGACGACCGCTACGCGTACCTTTTCCCGTTCGCACATGGAACAAAACATCGGCTCAGCCAGGGATTCAACGGCTCGTTCTCTCACTACGGAGAGAATCAGTATGCCGTTGACTTTGAGATGCCCATTGGTACACCGATCTATGCCGCACGCGGCGGCGTGGTGGCAGAGGTGAAGGAAGATTCCGACCGTGGCGGAAGCAGCATCTCCTACAACGGCGACGGCAACTATATCCTTGTGGCGCACTCAGACGGAAGCTTTGGCAACTACGTGCACCTGCAGCGCGGCGGCTCGCTCGTTGACCCCGGAGAGGTGATTGCCGCAGGGGATCACATAGGTTACAGCGGCAACACCGGACGCTCGTCGGGCCCGCACCTCCACTTTGACGTTCGCCTTCCCCGGGAGGATGGGCGAATGCAATCGATCCCGTTTCGCTTCCAGGACGCGGAGCGCGCCGTGGAGCCGGCAGAGGGAGTGTTCTACTACGCCTACCACCCCGGCGGACCGGAGTTTGACGCAGTGCTTGGCCGGGATGTTCTGATGGAGGACTACGCCGACTACGCAGCGGTGCTGGACGAAACCGGGACCGTAGATGTTCGCGTGGAGCAGCTTGACCTGACGTTCCTGGTGTTTGTCCAAAACGCCCGCGATCGGGAGATCAATGCGGAACTGGGCCTGCAGCTGATGGGAATGAGCTCCCAGGCCGGCTCGCCCATCCAGATAACGGTCCCGGCGAGGACTGAGGTTCTGGCAACGATCCTGCGCCCAATCCCCGGCGCAAGCCGCATCCAATACGGGTACAGTTTGCGATTCAGGTAGATGTGCGCTTCATGAGAAAACCCCTCAACCCGGGGCTCGACCGTGTTCATGAGAATTATCTCCATTCGCCTCCACAGCACCCAGCTTCAACGCGTCTGCCGGGCTCCTGACGCCCAGCTTGTTCCGTTTGGCCACGTGGGTGTAGATCATGGTGGTCGAAACATCCCGGTGCCCCATGAGCTCCTGCACCGTGCGGATGTCGTACCCGGACTCGATGAGATGCGTGGCAAAACTATGCCGCAATGAATGCAGGTGAGCATGCGAGCCTACCCCCGCCTCCCTACATGCATCCTTGAACGCCTTCTGAAGTGAACTCGAGTGCACATGATGACGGCGAGCAACGCCTGT
>CAZREG010000013.1:0-3875 GCA_964599075.1 uncultured Spirochaetaceae bacterium
TACTCCTTACCGGGAAACATGCTATCTCTGCTTTACCAACACGGTTGTTCATACTATAAGAGGCGCCAGAACCAGAATAGCGATAGAACGCCAGCCAGAAGCAGCACCACAGTCGCAAGACCCGCGAACAGTGCCGTAATCTCCGTTGCCTCTGTGGCCAGCACCAGCTGCGAGCTAAGCGAGCGGTACACCTCGCGAAGATCACTCTCGCTCCCTGCCCGGAAGTAGTCTGCTTCGGTGATTCGGGCGATCTCCTCCAGGGCACGCTCATCGAGCTGCACCCGCATCGATCGGCCGAAGAAGTTCAGGATTGCCCCTTCCTCGGTACCCAGGCCAACGGTGTATACTCGCACACCCAGATCTGCGGCGACTTGCGCTGCGGCGATAGGATCAGGGCCTTGCGTGGTCTGGCCGTCGGTGAGAAGAACAACCACGGCTGATCGGTAGCTTCCGGGCTCTACTGCGTCAGGAACAGCCGAGGGCGGATTATTCTGGCCGAGAGGGGAGCCCTCACTCCCACTGGTGGATCTGCCTCCCATCATGAACCCTCCCTCAACCTGCGGCAGTTGTATGTCGAGCTGCATGTCCTCAAACACGGCGGAGAGGGATGTCAGGATGCCACTGCCGACGGCTGTTCCCAGTTGGGTCTGGAACCGGTCTATGGCTGCGTAGACGTCCCCGCGTTCAAGGGTGGGTTGTTGCGCCACTGCAGCAGAGCCGGCAAAGACAACCACCCCTATCCGGACGCTTGGTGGTTGCTCTTCGACGAACGCCCGGGCGGCCGCACGTGACGCTTCTATTCGGTTGGGGTCAATGTCTGTGGCCAGCATGCTCCCGGAGATGTCGAGAGCAAGTATCACCGTCCCCCGCTGGGAGGGCAGCGTTAGCTCCATGGTTGGTCGGGCGAGTGCGAAGATCAGAAGTGAGATGGCGAGCAGGAAAAGTGTGGGCGGGAGATGCTGGCGCCAGGCTCCCGCTCGGTTCACCGCCGCCTTGACTACGGCAATGTTGGCATGCCGGATGGCGCTCCGTTTTCGTTTTCCCAGCAACAAGAGATAGGTCATGACCAGTAGTGGAATGACTGACAGCGCATAGAGCATCGTCGGCCAGATGAAGCTCATGAGATCTCCTTTGGCGATGCAGCAAGTCCGCGCTCTCTTCGCATCCGCGAGAAGCGAAGGACTCCTGTGATCAAGTCGTCCTGTGTCCCGATTTCCAGACAGTCGACGCCTGCCTGTGCCAGTCCGTCCATGATCGCCTCATCGGTTTCAGCGGTGTGTTGAGCGTATGCCCGTCGGACACTTCGCCGGCCGGTGTCGATCATAACTTGCTCGCCGGTCTCGGCATCCTCCATGACGACGATGCCAACATTCTGAAGCTCCTGTTCAAGGGGATCTACGATGCGGCAGGCAACGACTTCGTGATTGACCGACAGTCGTCCGAGTGGTTCCTCCCACCCCGGCTTGCTTACGAAGTCACTGATGATAAAGATCAGAGATCGGCGCCGGATCACTCGTGCGGCGCTGGCGAGCGCACTGCTGAGATCAGTCTGGTCATGGCTTTGGTTTTCAGGTGCTCGTTGCATGCGTTGCACCAGATGCAGGAGGTGGTCTCGCCCGTTGGACGGCGGGTGAACCTGATTTGGACCGCTGCCGAATAGTATCGCGCCGGCTTTGTTTCCTCGCCGGGTGAGAATCCGTGCGAGCACCGCGGTGAAATCTATAGCCACGTCTCGCTTTCGCGTCTCAGTCCAACCGGCATCAAGAGACGCGCTGAGGTCGACAAGGAACCACGCGGTGAGTTCGCGATCTTCGTGGAGGATCCGCACGTATGGTGTCTGAAGGCGTGCGGTTACGTTCCAGTCAATGTGACGTACATCGTCATTCGGCTGATATTCACGCAGGTCTGCAAGATCGAGCCCATCGCCACGAAACAGTGTCCGGTACTCGCCCTGATGCAAACCCTCCAGTCGGCGCAGGACGATCCAGTCGATTCTGTTCAGGATCTGCTCAGGTGTTCTCGACTTCAACGTGTCGCTCCAGGGGCGGCTGCGGTGCGCGGATCTTCGCCATAATGCGCTTGAGGATCTGGTCGGATGAGATCTCATCGGCGAGTGCGTCATATGTCCTCACAATTCTATGTCGAAGAACGTCGGGGGCTACGTCAATCACGTCCTGAGGCAGGACGTAGGCTCGGCCTCGGAGGAATCCGAGAGCACGCGCTGCCTCAATAAGGTGAATGGTGGCGCGTGGACTTCCTCCGAAGGCGATGTAGGTGTCAAGGTCATCAATGCCGAATCTGCGCGGGTCACGGGTTGCGGTGACAAGTTTGACGGCATACTGGATGATAGAGGGCTCGACGAAGCCCCGGCGACACTCATTCTGCAGCGTCAACAGCTGTTCAGGGCTGGATACCGCGACGGCGTGCTCGAGGGAGCCGGTGACTCGTTCGACGATTACAAACTCTTCTTCCTCGGTCGGGTACTCTACGAGCACCTTCATCATGAATCGATCTATCTGCGCTTCAGGAAGTGGATACGTGCCTTCAGTCTCAATGGGGTTCTGGGTTGCCATCACTAGAAACGGCTCGGGGACGGTGTGAGTCTCGCCGGCGATGGTCACCTGGTGTTCCTGCATCACCTCCAGAAGAGCGCTCTGTACCTTTGCCGGCGAGCGGTTTATCTCGTCTGCCAGAAGGAGGTTGGTAAACACCGGCCCTAGCGAAACGGAGAAATCACCGGTCTTCTGATTGTAAATCCGTGTCCCTACGAGATCTGCCGGTACGAGGTCGGGGGTGAACTGGATGCGCTTGAACGTCCCCTGAATCACCTCCGCAAGCGTCTTCACGGTGAGCGTCTTTGCAAGACCCGGAACCCCTTCCACCAGCAGGTGTCCACCGGCAAGCACGGCCACGAGCACCCGTTCGAGGAAGTGGTCCTGGCCTACCACCACGCGCTTCACCTCGTAGAGCAATCGTTCGAGCACCTCGACCCTCTGTCGATCAACTTCATTTCGTTCGGTCATGTTCTCTCTCCCTGGCAGTGGTTTGTTCCTAGAACGGATTGGGCCCCACCGCGTTTGCTGCGGTTTCAATAGGCACGGCGAATCCCAGACCCACGAAGAATGCGTCTTCAGTCGGGTTCAGGATGGATGTCACAATACCGACTACTTCCCCGCGCCGGTTTACAAGGGGGCCCCCGGAGTTGCCGGGGTTTGCAGCGGCGTCGAACTGAATGAGGTTGTCGAGCATGACGCCCCCACCACGTGAGAAGTACCTCCGATTGAGCCCTGAAACAACACCGGCACTCACTGAAGGACCGATGCCAAAGGGGTGGCCGACGGCAATCACCTGGTCCCCCGAGCGGAGGTCTGCCGTGCCTCCGAGCGTTGCGGGAACCAGCCCCTCCGGTACAACAATGGCTTGAAGGACTGCAAGATCATTCTCCGGCTGCACCGAGAGGATCTCCGCCTCGGTCTCAAATCCGTCGGCAAATACGATCCCGACCCGCTGGGCACCGTCTATCACGTGAAGGTTCGTGAGAATGGCTCCGCCTGACTCTACAATAACACCCGTACCAACACCCTCTTCCTGAGTGAGCCCGGTGTCTGCGCCCAGGCGAGCTACTCGAACGACCGAGGGGGCGATAGCCTGGTAGGCGACGCGGCTCATGGGGGGATCAGGCGCTCGCTCATTGAGCGCGAACTCAACTGCGCGGGCAATGTCTTCCTGGGTGTAGACGGGTTGCGCCGGGAAGAGGATTTCCAGGACAAGGACTGTGGAGATCGCGGTGAGCGCCACCAGAACAGCGGTCAGTGCACGCGGGTGTGACCTGAGAAGCGAGGACGCCTTTTGAAGTACGGAACTCCTTCTCTGGC
>CAZREG010000013.1:3975-58264 GCA_964599075.1 uncultured Spirochaetaceae bacterium
GGGTGTGACCTGAGAAGCGAGGACGCCTTTTGAAGTACGGAACTCCTTCTCTGGCCGGCTGAGGGGCCGGTCACGGGGCTTGTCGTGGAACGATTCTCTCTCTGCAATTCTGAGCTGCTTGACTGGGATCGAACCGCCGGTCTCTGTGACCGTAAGTCTGACCGGATGTACAGTCCTTTACGTTTTATCATCGCTGAGTAGAATAATCATACTTACAGAGAGATTTGGCAAAAACTTCGAACAGCGTAATATTAGTGAGATGAAAAACATCATTCGCTCTCGCCTCACTAAAGGGCTTTTGGTTGTGCTGCTGGCTACCGGGGCTCCGTCGCTCGTTTTTGGTCAGGACCAGCCGGACTTCTCCCGAACGCTTCGCCAGTCCGGTGCTCATCAGATCTCCGGCTACGTTACGCTCGGGCTCGCAACTACGGTCGCTGCGCTCGGTCTGTTCGGCTCTGATCTCCACCCAGCGTTCGGCTGGGGTGTGGCAGGGACAAGCGTCGTGACACTCGCACTTGGCTCCCTTGCCTACCGGGACCGGCTTGTCGAAATCTGGCCGCATTCGCTTTTAGCGACGCTCGCTACCACGGGATTTCTGATGAACGCCTTCGGAGTCTTTCCTTTTGGAAGCCAGGAGCACGTGATCACCGGCATTACCTCCGTCGGCCTCCTGTACGGAGCCTACGTGACAATTCTTCTGATCACGATGTAGCGGTGGGGAAGAACATCTCTTCCATGTAGAGCTCCTGGAAACTTGGAAGACCGCTGAGTTCGAGGTAGCGCACGCGGTTACGCAGGTTCTGTGCCTGATGCCTGGCATCTGCACTAAGAAGCAGCGCCACGGCGCCGGCACCTGCAGCGTTTCCAACCGGCTCCACCCGGTGACTCTCTATCGGCGGGAGCAGCCCAACCCGAAGTGCGGACTCCGGCCGAACGAAGGTGCCAAATCCCCCGGCCAGGTAGACTCGCTCTATCTGCCCGGCATCCGCGTCCAGTGAATCAAGAAGCACCCGAACGCCGGCTGCAATCGCGCCCTTTGCCAGCTGGACCTGACGAATATCCGATTGCGTCACGCAGACCGCGCTTGGGTCGGACGGGTCAGTGAGCAGAACTGCCGGTTCGTCGTGATACGCGATAAGCCGATCTGAGTATGCTGCGGCGGCAGCTTCCGGAACCGTACTCTGGAGCCGTCCGGTCTCATCGACTACTCCATCTGTAAGGAGCATTGCAACAGCATCTATAAGACCTGTTCCGCATATGGTTCGCGCGGGTTCACCCTCTATTGTCTCTATCTTGATGAACCCACCTTTTCTCTCTACATGGCTGATCGCTCCGGCTACTCCTGCTGAGCCGAAGGTGATTGTAGCCCCTTCGAAGGCGGGCCCGGCGGCGGTGCTGCACGCGACGAGCCTATCCCGGGTCCCGGCCACGATCTCCCCGTTCGTACCCACATCAATGAGAACTGATAGTTTCTCCTTCTCATGCACACCCGTGGCAATCAGATCGCTCACAATGTCAGCACCAACGTACGAGCTTACACACGGCGCGATATAGGCGGTTGCGCCACGGGGACACTCAGCAATGAGGTCTGCCGCCGGGACGCTGATTGCCTCGATCTCCGCGGGGATGAACGGCGCCCGGCTGATCGGTCCTGGATCGAGGTCGAGGAGCAGATGCGTCATGGTTGTGTTTCCCACTATGGTTACCGCGCAGAGCTCATGTGCGGTGATCCCTGCCTCCTTGAGCAATAGCTCTGTCATTCGGTTGAGCTGATCCCGAATGACCGCCCCAAGGGGTTCGCCGGAGCCCGCGGCGGTGATACGGCTGATTACATCCGCTCCGTAGGTGCCCTGAGCATTGGCCTGGGAGCTGCTTGCGAGAACCAGACCTGACTCCAGGTCAACGAGGTATCCGGCGACGGTCGTGGTGCCAATGTCAAAGGCAAGTCCCGCGACCGGCAGTCCGGCACGGGTCCTGGTCTGGAGAATCGGGCGCTCCTGTGTTCCTGATTCGTCTACGATCAGTTCCACGCTCTGTGCCTGAAGCAGATCTGTCGCCTCTGCGGCAACGCGTGGATCAAGTTTCACACTCCCGGTGCCGGCGGCCTCTCGTATCCGCTCACAGACGCTCCGCTGGTCTTCAAGGCTGGGGGAGGCGAGTTGCACCGGGAGACGAACGATTGCAGGACGCCCCCTGTGAACGGTTCGAACATCTCCACCCTTCGCATCGGTTCCGCGAGCCGGCGCTACCGCGCTCTGTGGAAGGATGACGCGCAGATCGGCCTCGGGTCGACAGCGGCAGGCAAGTCGGGCCGAAGGATTTTCCGCGATCAGTCGTGACTCTGCAGGGGACGGCGGACCGCCTGCAGCCGGCGGGTCAACCTGGACAATGCACTTACCGCAGCTCCCGGCACCGCCACATGGCGCGGAGATGTGCCAGCCTGTGCGCTGGAGAACGGCGAGTAAGGTGGTGCCGGGTTCAGCCTGAACCTTCATGGTGCGGTCCGGGGATACTATCGTTATCGTGAGCATGCGCCATACTATCGCCGGTGGACCGCTCTGTCAGGTCAGAAACGGCTAGTCGCCACGTTGTGCGAATGGAACGTGGCTGTTGAGCTCTTCAATGTGAGCCTGTTCGTATCGGTTAATCCGCTCAATGTTCATATCCATGACAACCTGCATCCGCTTGTCGTAGAAGTGGTGCAGGCTGCTTGTCGATACGGCACGGAACCCACGTCTGACTTTGTGGCTGCTTCCCATTCCAGGGTCGAAAGAGCGAACACCGTGCTCGATTCCCCAGCGGATTGGCTCGTAGTAGCAGAGATTGAAGTGGAGGTTGTTCACGAACGTCTGCTCTCCCCAGTACCGGCCGATGAGTCGGTCGGGCTTGTAGAGGAGCATGGACATGCCAACCGGCGAGCTCGATGAGTCGTCGAAGGCGCTGCAGAAAACCACATTTCTCCCGGGCCCATCCTTTATCATTGAGAAGAAGTCCGGGGTAAGGAACCGTGCTGCCCACATCCCAAACTGGTCATTGGTGTTTGTGTAATACTCAAACATTTTCTCTGCGTAGTGATCGGGCACATCTGAAGCGAACGCTGTTTCAAGCCGCAGTCCCTGTGCCGCCATGCTTGACCGCTCGCGTTTGATGTTGCGGCGCTGGTTCTTCTTGAATACCGCCAGGTAGTCGTCAAAGCTCTCAAACGATTCGTTCTCCCAGCGGAAGTGCTGGTGTTCCCAGGGTGTAAAAGTCTGCTCGTGGGAAACAGAGTTTACCAGCGAAGCGAACTCAGGCTCCGGCCACAGGATGCTGAACCCATGCAATCTGTTTTCTCGGCAGAACTCATGGATCTGATCGAGCATCGTGGCCAGGAGGGCTTCTGTCTCCTCTGACCGGTCGATCAAAAATCGATATCCAATTGCCGGTGTCAGCGGACTCATTGCCACTAACTTGGGATAGTAGGAGCTTCCAAGCGACTGCGCGACCTCAGCCCAGGCGTAGTCAAAGACAAACTCGCCGGCGCTGTGAGTTTTGACGTACAACGGCGCGGCGGCAATGAGCGTTCCCTCGCGGTAGTAGAGAAGGTGACTGGAGATCCAGCCCCCGTCTGCTGTCACACTGCCGGAGTCCTCAAGGATACGCAGCCACTCCCAGTCCATCAGCGGCGACTCATACTGATCCGAGAGTCTGTTCCACTGTTCCTTCTCGCAGTCGTGAATCGACTCAATCCACACGAAACCGTTGGTATCAGCCATTGCGGCGAAGATACTATCGGCACTTGATCTTGGCCAAACGGTTTGTTACCAGCGGTCGTCGGCGGTACATCCGGTCTTCGTGAAATCTAAGGCCCGGATGAGCTCGGAAATCTGCTACTCAAGCAGTACAGTGGCCTTGACGCTGCCGTGGGCGCGCGCCGCACACCCAGACCGATACCGTAGAGCTGCGTGGGGAGTTCGAGGGTCCCTCAAATGGATTGTCTTCAGACCACCGTCCTACTCGTCACCTTCATCCACGACGGTGAAGTTCCGTACCACCGCATCATTCTCCTCTTTCCCGTCTTTTATTTCTTCAATCAGTGAGACGGTCTGGAATGGAATCATCAGATGATCTGAGCGGCCAAACATGCGCTTTACCTCGTCCTCCGAGGGGTCGATGATAAGCTTCTTTCCGTCAGGAAAAACGATGCCCGTGATTGACACAAAGTACGGGTGTGTGAGGTCGAGCCCGGTCGCACGGAGAATCAGATCCTTTTCTTTCCACTTAAAATGAACACGATAGAGTGACACGAATGAACTCCCGCCTACAGAATACCAATCTCTGCCTTCCAGCGGTAACCGTGACTGCCCTCATTGTGATACCTGCAGGTCGCGAGCGTGGACGTATGATCCGCTCTCCACGTCGTTGCGGTCAATAAGAGTCAGCACCCTTCGTGCCGCCTCGGTGGGGTCAATCAAGGATCCCTGTTCCTTCCACCCAACGTAGGTCTTGTGTTGTGGAAGCACGGCTTCTCCGCTGCTGCGAAGTTCGTCCTGCATGGCCGTATCCACGGTTCCCGGTGAGACGGCAAAGAAACGTATAGGGACCTGCTCTCGGTGTTCTTTCTGATCTTCGGCTGCGGCCCGGGTAAACATGTTGAGCGCGGCCTTGGTGGTCGAGTAGGTGGAGAGTCCGGGCATCGGAGAGCTGCCGGCTCCGGAGCTGATATTGATCACGGTTCTCGGGAATGTGCGGCCGGTGAAGTGCTCCACAAAGGCCTGCGTAAGCACCATCGGCGCCACCAGATTGACATGCAGCGCCCGTTCGATTGCCGCCGGTGTGGCGGTTCCCACCAGGCCGAGTGGCTCAAGGACCGCCGCATTGTTGATCAGGCAGACACCGTCTGAGCCGGAGGCATCGATCTGCTCCACGATAGGCGAGAAGATCGCGTCACTGCTGCGGCTCTCAGAGAGATCGGTCTGGACCCAGTGGAGCTCGATTCCCTTGCTGTTCGACTCTTCCAGGAGCGGCTCGTTTAATGACCGCGATACACAGAAGATGCTGTTCTGCGGTTGCAGCAGGTGTCGAACAATGGCCTCGCCGAGACCTCTGGACGCTCCGGTCACTATCACATGATTCATCGGTCTCCCTCCGTTGCCAGCCTGAGATCAACAACGTTCTCTATGTGGAATGTCTGCGGGAACATGTCGACCGGCTGTATTCGTTTGATTGCATAGTGGTTGCTGAGCGCTGCAAGATCACGTGCCTGAGTTGATGGTTTGCAGCTCACATAGATGAGCTGTCGCGGAGCAATCCGGACGATCTGCTCGATCACCTCCGGGTGAACTCCCGCGCGTGGGGGATCGAGCACCATGACGTCCGGGAAGGGGATTCCTCCCTCTATTCCCACGGATGTTCCCACAGAGCCCAGTATCTCCCGAACGTCTCCGGCATGAAACACGGTGTTTGAAAACCCGTTGAGCGCCGCGTTCTCCCGTGCGCAGGCGACAGCCTCCTCCACATACTCGACCCCGGTCACGCGGCCTGCCCGATCAGCGAGGAACAGGCCAATGCTGCCGATCCCGCAGTAGAGGTCCAGCAGATGGTCAGAGGGGCCAAGCTCCGCCCACTCCCGGACCACCCCGTAGAGTCGCTCAGCCTGGCTGGAGTTCGTCTGGTAGAAGCTCTTTGGATGGATTGCCAGCTCGAGCGGACCGCAGCGTTCGGTGATAGTCGGGCTGCCGCGGTGGTGAATCACCGGGTGCGGGCTCAGATCGTCATTTTTGGTTTCGTTCACAAGAAAGTGGGTCGATGTGATCTGCGGAACGGTTGCTTTTACCTCATCGAGAAGCGTGCGAGCGGCAAGCTCATCCTTCTCGCCAACTACAAGTACGACCATCACCTCACCGTCGCGCGTCGTGCGAATGATCAGGCTCCGCAGCAGTCCGCGGTGCTCGCGTGGATCATGAAAGCTCATGCCGTGGCTCACGGCGATCTCCCGGGCAGCGAGCCTGATTCTGTTCGACGGCTCGGGCTGCAGATGGCAGGTGTTGATGTCTATGACCCGGTCGAATCTGCCCTTGACATGGAGTCCGAGCGCCCGACGGTCGTTGACCTCCTCACCGGTATCAATCTCCTCCTGTTCAAGCCAACGGGTCGGGGAGAAGCTGAACTCAAGCTTGTTCCGGTAGAGTCGATCGGTCTCGCAGCCTATGATCGGCAACGGCTGTGGGTCGGTGATCTTCCCAATTCGCAGGAGCATGTCCCTCACGAACTGCTCCTTGTATACCAGCTGGCGTTCGTAGGGCAGATACTGCCAGGTACATCCGCCACAGCTTTGAAAATGCTCGCAAAACGGTTCTACGCGCTCGCTTGAGTAGGAGTGGAAACGGGTGGGTATACCAAAGGCGTGGTCGCGTTTGCGACGAGTCACGCGAACATCAACCACCTCTCCTGGAAGGGTTCCTTCAACAAACACCACTCTGCCCTCAGGCTTGGTCACGCCGTTGCCGTGAAACTCGACTGACTCAATCGTCTGTGCCTCATAGCTCTTCTGACGTCCCATCAGGACTCTTCCGTTGCCGAAGGCGCCACGGCTTCCTCTGGAGAGACTGAACCGTCAGCGAGTTGCCTGGTCAGTGCTATCTCGGCTGCCCAGAGGTCGGGGTCGACGGTCTCGAGCACAAACGGCAGGCCGTCGAATCGATCGTCCGTGATAAAGCGTGCCAGAGCCGGAATGCCGATGAGCCCGGCGCCCAGAGAGTGGTGCCGATCCTTGCGGCTGCCGTGCTCGGTCTTCGAGTCGTTGAGATGGAATCCCACCAGACGGTCGAGACCTACGGTGCGCTCAAGCTCAGCAATGGTCTCTCTATACTGTTCATCCGTGCGGAAATCGTAGCCACCGGCAAAGATGTGACACGTATCAATGCACACCCCGAGCCGGTTGCTGCCACCGGCCCGGTCAATGATCTCGGCAAGATGCCGGAAGGTGTAGCCTACATGGTCTCCCTGACCGGCCGTTGCCTCCAGAACAAGCGTGGCCTCAGAGGTCTCGCCCAGAGCACGGCTGCATGCGTCAGCGATCCGGGAGAGTGTCTGGTCTTCCGACAGCTCCCCCATTCCGCTTCCAGGGTGAAAGTTCACCAGCTTCAGACCCAGCTGTTCTGCGCGCCTGAGCTCATCAACGAGTGCCGCAAGTGACTTTTCTCGTTTCTCGTCCTCCGGGCTGCCAACGTTAATAAGGTAGCTCGCGTGGACAATGACCTGATCTACGCCAATCCCGCTTCGGGCGAGCTCGGATTTGAACGTCTCCGCTTCCTCCGGGGAGATGGGCTTTGCGTTCCATTGCCGTTGGTTTTTGGTGAACATTCCCAGCGCGGTCGCGCCAAGCTCCATCGCACGGCCGGGGGCGGTAGAGACGCCACCGGAAATGCTTACGTGAGCTCCTACATGAATCATGCTTGCTCCTGTGTCTCAAACTCCCTCTCAAGCAGTTCAACGCGTCGGATGGTGGCGCGCAGCCAGTCGAGTTGGAGCGTTGTCTGCTCGTCCTCTGAAAGATGGTAGTCAATTGAAGAGCGACGCAACTGCGTGGTGAGGGTGTGGAGGATGACCGCCGCGCTTACTGAGATGTTGAAGCTCTCCACAAAACCGAACATGGGGATGACCAGGTACTCGTCAGCCAGCTCAAGCGCCGCACTGCTGAGCCCGTCGAGCTCGGTACCGAAAAGGAGCGCTGCCGGCCCACGCTCCAGATCGAATGTGTCAAGGGTAACCGGTCCATTGTGAGGACTGGTTGCAACAATGCGGTATCCCCGCCGGCGAAGGGTCTCAATTGCCGCAACGGTGCCTCCGTCGCGCTCGCCGTAGCGGTGGAGCGTCAGCCACTGTGCGCTACCCAGCTCAACGCCGGGATTGAGCCGATATCGGTTTCGCGACTCAATGATGTGCACGTCCTGAACACCAAGACTGTCGCAGGTTCGCAGTACCGCGCTCGCGTTGTGCGGCTGATAGATCTCTTCAAGTGTAACGGTAAGGTAACGGGTTCTCTCCGCGAGTACGGTTCGCATGCGCTGCGCACGGTCGGTTGTGACAAACTGTTCTAGAAAGGCGATCCGTTGTGCGCGATCATTCATAGATGAGACATTCCCCCGGCCCTATCTCTGTGAGAATGTAGCGCCGAACGCCGGGAAAAGGAACCGCGACAAGGCTGGCCGTTACGCTCTCGCTGTTGCTTGAGAAGACCGGCTTCAGTTCCCTGCGCTGAGCGAGGGGCACAATGACGCGCTGCCGGCTGTTCTCCGTGTCCAGGTTGACAATGCAGATCAGAGGCCGCCGGTCTTCGTCGTCCGTCTCCACCAGCCAGGAAATCACCTGGGTATGTGCCTGAGGGTCAGGCTCGAGAAGCCAGGTCGTGCGGCTGCGGCTCAGCAGCGGCAGGTATCGATCGGCAATACCACGCACGCGGGAGAGCGAGGAGAAGAGTCTTCTGTTTGATCCAAAGCGGTAGGGGCCCGTGGTTGCTTTAGGTCCGTGCCGCTCTTTGAAAACGTAGAGCTTGGTGTAGTGCTCATTGGGTGCCGGCTCCTCATGAGCGTCGCGAAGCTCGAATCCAAGTGCCATGTAGCTCGGCATGTCCGGGATAAAAAGGGCCAGAAACAGCCGCAGCGTGTTTCCGTTTATGTAGAACGAATCAAACCGGGGATCGTCCTTGTCACCGGTCATCACTGTCAGGCAGGGGGTTACGCTTCGCGTGCGCGCAATGGACAGATAGCGGGACAGGCGCTCGGAGAATCGGGTGGAATTGACCGGCGTGGACTGCAGATCGCCAAGCGTTGTTTCCGCCGCCGCTGCCTCAAGGTGGTCCACCTCATTCCCGTATGAGATGGTGCCTGGAGGCGCAAGGAAGCTCTCTGCAAAGTAGGCAAAGCCGGGGTGCCGTTGATTCACGCTCTGCTTGACGAATCCCAGCGGATCGTAGCGGGAATCAATCTGTTGCGGGGGTCCACCGGGTCGCATCTGAACGTGGGACATGTCTCCCCGCATGAAGTCGAAACCCAGTTCGTCTACCAGAGAGCCAATGTGGTCCGCAAGATAGTCGAACGCCTCCTGACGCGGCCGCGAAAAGTCCAGTTTCCACTCCTGATTGTCGTCCTGACTCTCAAAAAACGCGTACCGGGTGAGCGGTCCAAAGGCGCGGGATGCCGGCGTGGGGTTGAGGAAGCGGTAGTCGTACCAGACGTGGCCCTCGTCGTCGCTTGTGGCAGAATCCGGGTCAATTGCCAGACCGCGGTACGGTGGGCCCATGGTTGCCGGGGCGGTTTCAAGGCCCTGTGTGTAGAGCCTGTCAATGAGGGCTCTTCGGCGGCGCAGGCGGAGCTCCGGGTCCTCGGGTGGGCCAAAAAGCTGCCGGCAGCGGTTTTCCTCTGGTGTATGAACAAGCGTGTTGGTAGGCGCGGCGGGACCCTCTTCCTTAACAAACGTCTGAATGACTGCGGCCGCCTCTTCCCGGAGGCTGCTGCGGTGATCAACGAGGGTGGGGCCATCCCGTTTTAGCCACTCAAACAGGGAGGGATTACAGAGTACGATCTCGCTGAAGCGGTCTGTGTGGGGCACCACATCCAGCCCAACCGCCTTGCCCATGAGGTGAAGGACTGACACGGCAAACCGGAGCTGACTGTGGGCGGTTGCGAGCGCGGGGAAGGCTTTGGTAAGCTCACGGTCTTCGAACTCCGGATTAGTGTTCCAGCTCGAGATGCCGTAGAGACTTGCTACAACGCCGGGCTCCCAGAACGGAAGCAGATGCACCGCGTTCTGAGAGGCGGGAAGGGTGAGGGCGTAGGCGAGCACCCGGAAGTAGGAACCGATGGTGCGGATATTGATCCCGACCACGTTTGCCCGTCGCAACCACGAAGAATCCTGGGAGTAGTGGCGGGTGTAAGGAATCGGCCGGGCGGGAGAAGGCTTCTCGCCGGCGAGTAAGCGATCGATTGACTCCGGCTCCGGCACAGCCGCCCTGAGTTTCTCAATAACGATCTCACGGTCAAGACCGATCGCCTCATCCGGGGAGAATGGAGAGGGGCTGTCCCGGTCCTCAGTTCTGGATGAACTGAACATCGTACTCATTGGTTATAAGAACATCTGCCCGGGCTTTCTGGGGTGCAATGATGGTGTGCTCTATCTCAAGAACCTTTTCCAGGAACGGATCCATAGGTTCACGGGCGCGCTCCCTTCGGCTCTCCATGGTCTGCAGCCGATTCCGGTCAATGAACACGCGACAGTCCAGGTTCTCAAGCAGGGAGGTGTAGGTCCCTTCCGCGATCACTACTGCGGCATTCGCAAAGTTGACTGTCTCAGTTTCAATCCGGTCTGCCTCATAGTCGATCAGTGGCTTGGCTACCTCACTGCTTCGAGCCCTGGCGGCCGCAAGGTGCTCGTCAAGCAGACCAAGGCGGACCTCATCTGTCCCAACCCAATCAAGTCCCTGGCGGCGCCGCGCGTCGTTGGACTTGGGCGGAAGAATAAAGTAGTCGTCCTGCTGAAGCACGTGAGCCGAAACGCCACGGGACTGAAACTCTTCTGCAATGGCGTGGCCAGTCTCGGACTTTCCGCTGCCGCTCTCCCCTGCGACGCTGAGGGTGAACGGCCGAGAGGAGGCCGATATACGTGGTGACAGACGGTCCACGATCTGCCGGGCGACCCTCCGGTGGTCTTCACCAATGTTGATGACATCACCTTTCATGACTTCATGATAGTGGACCAGCGGAGGCCTGGATAGGGCTTACCAGTCCGGCGGCTATCCAATCCGCTTTCGAATCTCCCAATGCAGATCTTCGGCGGCGAGAAAAAACGGCAGTGCGTAGCGAATGAGCTGTGAAAGCGCTCGTTTTGCCCGTGTGTACTCTTCAAGGCCGATGGCACCGCGCAGGAGCGTGAGCTCAAGCATCGTCCTGACCGTGAATCCGTCCACTCCCTGTCCCGCTGCTCGATCGAGCAGCTTGAAGTCGTCGGAGACCACAGGCTGATTTCTCTGCAGTGCGACTGCCACCACCTGAGCGTCTACCGTGTAGCCCTCATAGAGCTCCCTGCTCTCTGCCATGGTGTCTATTCCCGACAGGCCCTCTTCCGCAGAGATCTCACCTTTGAGCTCTTTGATCACACCCGGCGGGACCGTCAGTTTGACGGCCTTTGTGAGGTACAGGAGGAAGCCGGCCTTATGGGCGAATATGACTGAAGAGGTGTCAATCACCGCCGCCTTGATCTGCTCTATCGTCTCCAGCGATAAATGCTCGATTGCGTCCTTCATCTGCTGCGAATGTACCGTATTTCCCGCCGAAAGGTCAGGAATTCTTTTACCGGTGATAGCGTGCGATCGAAACTATCTCATCTCTGGTGTAGTGGTAAGTGCTGTTGCAGTTATGGCAGGTGACCCCGAGCGGAAAGGGTCCGTCCTCCAGGATCTCCTGGAGCTCCTGCTGCGGAAGTGACTGCAGATATTCTGCGTACCTCTCTTTCCCGCACGGACAGCTGAACTCCACAGTCCGGCTTCCAATGACGTCCGGATCAAACCCCTGAAAGTACTCATGTATGATGTGTGCCGGTGTCTCTCCGGAGGCCAGCAACGAACCGAGCGACGGCAAAGCCCTGACTGCCGTCTCCAGCTCAGGTCCTGCAGTTGCATCAGCGCCGGGAAGTGCTTGAATAAACAGTCCGCCGGCTCCGCTGACGCGGCCGTCCCGGTCAAACTGAATGCTCAGACTGACCGCGGTGGGCAGTTGTTCGGAAACAACAAAGTAGTTCGCCAGATCCTTCGCGAGGTTTCCATACTGCAGATCAACGGTACCGGTAAAAGGCTGTTTGGCCATTTCCAGATGCCGCGCAACGCTCAGCGTACCGTCGCCAATGTAGGGGGAGAGATCAAAGCTCTCCGGTGGTTTGTCAACCGGAATGCT
This sequence comes from uncultured Spirochaetaceae bacterium, assembly GCA_964599075.1. Taxonomy (GTDB): domain Bacteria; phylum Spirochaetota; class Spirochaetia; order DSM-27196; family SLST01; genus SLST01. The sequence goes on from CAZREG010000013.1 coordinate 15,903, forward strand.
GCTTGTCCTCAGGTATCCGCGGACCTCTCCGTGGGCATTTGACTCCACGGAGAATCCCCCTGCCGGGCCGTCACAGTCCATGGTGATCTGTATCTTGTCGTTGCCCTTGACGAGTGACGTGAGAAGCCCGGCAGCTATGTAGGCATGCCCAAGAAGAAGCGTCTCCAGAACACCGAGTTCGTGGTTCTCTCTCATCTGATTTATGAGCCGGGTTGCGTGCAGCACAGCGCCGCGGTAGTTGGAGTCGTTGAGCAGAAAGATGTCCATACCATCTTCGGCTATCTGATCGAACAGCTCCTTCAGGATTGAGTCATCTATAGGCGCCAGCTTCATGGCCTCTGAATATCTGGCAGGACTATTCCAAGGTCAACCCCTCCAGTACGACCGGACCTGTGCCGTCGCTGGCGTTGCTTCTTTCAATGGTGACCCGAATGATTGTGCCGGTGCCGGTTGATGTCCTGAGCTGATAGACGTTCGCAGCGCTCTCCTCAAGCTCACCGGCGCTTATGACTCTCCCGTCTTTGCTGGCCCAGGCGACGTAGACGAAGCCCGGAGCCAGAGCCGGCAGGCCGGCAGCCACCAGTTGAGAGCTTCGTGGCCCGGAGATGACGACTGCGCGCGCACCATCTGCGGCCTGGGTTGGTTGCAGGGTGTATAGCCCTGTTGGTTCAAGCTGCGGTGGCCGGCCGGTGAGAAAGAATACAACGCAGGCGAGGAGCATCACAGAGAGCAGTGCGCATGTAATCTGCAGCCTGCGCACCTGGGCGGTCTGTGGACGCTCACGTACCAGACGTATCCTTCCGCTCGGGAGTTTCTCAGCCCGCAGTTCACGCTTGGCGCCCGGCTGGCGCCGTTGACGCCCTGTCCCCGCGGGCCGATCATCGCTTTTGCTATCGGGAGCCAGAACCCGCTCGCGTGCAAGTGCGGTACGCACGGCGGGCGGCAGGGGATGCTGCGGAAGATGACCAGCAAGATACTCGATTGCGGTGATCTGCTGCCCTCTGATCATGGAATATCCTCATCGGCGACCGGAAGGGCGCTCTGCGTGCTCTCTATGAGCCGCACTGCCGCAGAGAGCTCTGCCTCGTCTGTTCGATAGCCGAGCCCGGAGAGCCAGAGCGCTTCCCACTGTGGCGGTGAGAGCATTGGCTGATCAGGCCCCGAGGGATCTTCAGGGAGCGAGATCTGAGGCGGGACCGGCGGAGCATCTTCTCCCCGGTCACTGAGGAGGGACCGAACCCTGAAAACGGTCTGTGAGAGGACACTGCTGAGTTGAGCGCCGGGCGAAACGGTATTGAGAACCTGGATCACAATCTGTTCGGCGCTCTGTGTGTCACCCAGCGCGGCGAATGATAGGGCGTAGGCCAGTTGGGCATGGTGCTCGCGTTCGGGGATTCGCGCTTCACCGCTGTCTGCTCGCATATCCGGAGCCTACCACACTCGTGAGGAAGGCTCCACCAGCGAGACTCGCCGGACGGCACGGTGCTGAGTATCTTGGCATTGATATGAGTACTACAATCGTTCTTGGTGGTGGATGCTTCTGGTGTATAGAGGCAGTGTACAAGCGGGTAGATGGAATCGAATCAGTGCGTTCCGGCTACGCCGGCGGTGCGGGAGCGAATCCAAGCTATGAGCAGGTGTGCAGTGGAGGCACCGGTCACGCGGAGGTCGTAGAGGTCAACTTTGACGAGTCTGTGATATCGCTGGAGGAGGTGCTTCGAACGTTCTTCAGGGCGCACGATCCCACACAGGTCAACCGTCAGGGTCACGATGTGGGGACGCAGTACCGTTCGGCCATCTTCTACACTACCGAGAAGCAACTTCCGGTGATAGAACAGGTCCGGGACGAAACGGCGGGACGCCTCAGTCAGCCGGTGGCTACCCAGGTCGCCCCGCTGGACACCTTTTACGAGGCCGAAGCGTACCACCAGGACTACTTTGATCGAAACCCGAACGCCGGCTACTGCCGCGCGGTGATCCAGCCCAAGATCAAGAAGCTTGACATACCCCGCATGCCGGTCATTGAGAGCTGATCATCTATCTCGCAGCTGCTCCGGGCTCTCTTTCGCCTGAGGGATCGTATCTATACCCGTTACAGTCGGCTTGGCTGCAGCAGCCACGTATCGGCAGCCGTTCTCAATGACACGCAGGATGTCTCTGTTCTTGTACGTCGGATAGGTTTCGTGCCCGGGTCGGAAATAGAATACCTTTCCGGCCCCACGCCGCCATACCATCCCGCTTCGAAACACCTCTCCGCCTGAGAACCAGCTGACGAATATCAGCTCGTCCGGGGTGGGGACGTTAAAGAACTCTCCGTACATCTCCTCCTCATCAAGCTCCAGGTAACGGTCAATGCCGGCTGCAATAGGGTGAGTTGGATCGGTTACCCATAGCCGCTCATGGTCGTTGCCGACCCGCCAGGTGAGCCCGCAGCTCGTACCCATCAACCGCTTGAATGGCTTGCTGAAGTGCGCTGAATGCAGGGCAACGAACCCCATACCGTTCTCAATTGCTTTACAGACGCGCTCGGTGACCTCATCCGAGACCTCTCCATGGGCACGGTGTCCCCACCAGAGCATCACATCCGTGTTGTCCACCACTTCCTGGGGAAGTCCGTGGTCCACCTCGTCAAGGGTGGCGGTCCTGACCTCGAACTCCGGGACCGCCGACAGATGCTTGCCGAGCACGCCGTGAATGCCGTCAGGATAGATGGCCTTCACCTTCTCGTTGGATGTTTCATGGCGAAACTCGTTCCAGATCGTAATTCTCATTCCAATTCCTCCACGATTATCGTCGATTGCCTTTCAGCGCTCGCTATTGCACCCAGACTCATCGCCAGGCTGTAGTAGTTGTCGCTCGATACCGTCTCAGGCTCCTCACCCCGGTCTATGGCGTCAATGAAAGACCGAATGCAACCGGCGTGCCCGCTGTAAGCAGGCTCGGCAACAGAGGCGGGGGCAAGAGGTCTGGTGGGCCGTATAAAGCCCTTGTCCTCAGTGATCTGCTCGCCATGCAGCAGCTGCGCTCCGTCCCAGACGGCGGTCCCCCGGGTGCCGATTGCTCTCCAGCTTGACTCCCAGCTGGTGTTCAGGCCCTCCGCGGCCCAGCTCCCACGGTATGAGAACAGGGCCCCGCTATCCATCTCGAACGTGGCCACTGCGCTTGCCCCATGATGGAACCAGGAGCCGCGTGGGTTCCACTCCGTGCAGCTCGCGCTCACCGGTCGTGCCCCGGTCAACAGTCGGGCAGCGTCAAACGTGTGAATCGCCATGTCGAGCAGGAGCACGTGCTCCATCTCACGGCGGAACCCGTCGAAGTGGGCACCCAGAAAGAAGTCGGCGGTGAGCGTGGTCAGCTCTCCAATCTCGCCGGACCCAATGAGGGAACGGTAGGCTCGAATACCGGGGTTAAACCGTCTGTTCTGCATGACCGCATGCATGCGTCCGGTCCTTTCTGCCGTCTCCACTACCGATCGCGCCGCGGGTATTGAGTGAGCGAGTGGCTTTTCACAGAGGACGTGGCACCCGGCCTCGAGCGCGAGCCGGTCAATCGCCGCGTGAGCCTCCGGGACGGTGCAATCGAACACCACGTCGGGGCTGCTGCGGGCGATCGCGGAAGCGAGATCGGTGCTCACGAGTGCCTCGGGGGCATACTCATCCGCTCTCGCCTTTGCGGCATCAGCATTCAGGTCAACGAGAGCAACAAGCTCAACATTGTCCATCTCTGCTATGGCGTCAAGCCATCCTTTGCTGATTCCACCGCATCCAATCAGGAGGCATCTATAAGACATGCCGGGGAGGGTACCCGGTTCGTTTCAGAACATCAACTCCTGTGATAAAGTTCTACACATGGGAACGCTTCTATTTGGCGCAGATTCGCTCGCAGATGGTGAAATCCGTGAGATCGGTGAGCTTACCGGGATGCGGGTTGTGGTGACAGCAGACCGTCAGGAGATGGAGAGTCACCTTGAGGATACAGAAATAGCAGTCCGCAGTGTTCCAACCGGACTTCTCGAGCGGGCCCCGCGATTACGTTGGTACCAAAACTGGTTCGCCGGCGTTGAACACCTGGTTGGACTGGAGGTGTTTTCTTCCGGGCGTGCGGTACTCACAAATGCCTCCGGTGTACACGCCGAGCCCATGGCCAATCAGTTCTTTGGAATGTTGCTCTCCAGCGCGCGGAACCTTCCCTTTCACTGGGACGCACAGCACGGTCACGAGTGGTCGCACCGGACCATGGCGGACGTCTGGGAGCTCGATGGTCGCACACTGGTGATCGCCGGCTACGGCGCGATCGGTCGCCGGGTGGGAGAGATAGCCGCGGCGTTTGGTATGAGAGTCTACGGTGTCCGCCGAAAACCAAGCCCGGAAGCGGTGCTGGAGCGCGGAATCGAAGAGCTCAGGGCGTTGTGCAGTGAAGCGGATGTGGTGCTGAACCTGCTGCCGCTCACCCCGGCGACTGAACAGCTGTTCAACGAGGATCTGTTCTCCGCGTGCAAGCCGGGAGCCGTTTTCTCCAACTTCGGGCGCGGCCGGCACGTGGACCAGGCCGCACTCTTGCGCGCGCTCGACCAGGGCCAGATTTCCCTCGCGCTGCTTGATGTCACCGACCCCGAGCCGTTGCCGCCGGACTCACCGCTGTGGGCTCACCGGCGGGTCATGATAACTCCGCACACCGGGGGCTGGACGGATCGCTACCATGAGCGGACATGGCCGCTGTTCTCAGAGAACCTTCGCCGCTTCATCGCAGGAAAGCGGCTTATCAATGTAATCGACACCGTCGCCGGCTACTAGCTCCCGGATCTTGCCGCGGTGTGTGGAGCCGGCATTCAGTCCGAGTTTTGGCAAGGAGCAGGCAATGAAGATACCTGAATCAGCAGAGCGGTGTGGGATTGAGAAGGTGAAGCAGATGCTCGACGTCCGGCTTGAGGCCGGTCTTTCCTCCCGCGATGTGCAGGAGCGGCGGGAGCGTTTTGGACTCAACCAGCTCGCCGAGGAACGCGGGCCGTCGCTGCTTGGTCGTTTTCTCTCTCAGTTTCAGAACGCTCTGATCTACATTCTGCTTGCGGCCGCAGTAGTCAGTGGCGTCCTTGGCGAGTTGGCAGACGCCATCATTATTGGCGTCATCGTGCTCATCAATGCAGTCATTGGTGTCATCCAGGAGAGCCGGGCCGAGCAGGCGATTGCAGCGCTCAGGCGAATGTCCAGCCCCAAGGCCGTTGCCCGGAGGGAGGGCAGTGTACAGGAGATCGATGCTGACCAACTTGTTCCGGGTGACGTAGTCCTTCTTGAGGCAGGCCGAGTCATTCCGTGTGATCTGCGTCTGGTTGATACCGCCAACCTGAAGGTTGAGGAGAGTGCCCTCACTGGTGAGTCGGTTGCGGTGAACAAGGATGCCGGTGCCGTTATTGATGATGCTGACAGCCCCCTCGGTGATCGGCGAAACATGGCCTTCTCCGGAACGGTTGTCACCTATGGGCGCGGAGTCGGAGTTGCTACGGCAACCGGCATGGAGACTCAGATAGGCCGTATTGCGCAGATGCTTGGTGAACAGGAAGAGACCACCCCGCTGCAGCAGCGCCTTGCCTCCTTTGGCCGAAATCTGGGGTTTGTCATTCTGGCGCTCTGTGCGCTGATGTTCGGCATCGGAATCCTCCAGGCCTATCTGCAGGAGGGACGGATCCCGGATGGGACAATACTTGAGCTCTTTCTTACCGCAGTGAGTCTTGCCGTCGCTGCCATCCCGGAGGGGCTCCCGGCGATTGTGACCGTGGTACTTGCGATTGGCGTCCAGCAGATGAGTCGCCAGAACGCGATCGTCAGACGCCTGCCGGCAGTCGAAACGCTCGGAAGCGTTACCGTTGTCTGTAGTGACAAAACCGGGACGCTCACGTTGAACCAGATGACCGTCACCCGGTTGCTTGATCTGGAGAACGGCATTCGCGATCTGGAGGCAGGGGCGCCCGATCACCACGAGACTCTGGTGGCGATGGTGCACTGCAACGACGCTACGAGTGACGGTCAGCAGCGCACCGGGGACCCGACGGAGGTTGCCCTCATTGAGGCAGGACGCGATCACGGCGTGCAGAAAGCTGAGCTGATAAAAGCGGAGCCTCGGGTCAACGAGAAGCCGTTCGACTCCGACCGCAAGATGATGAGTACGGTTGCACGCAGCGGTCACTCCTACCGTGTGTATACCAAGGGGGCAATCGACAACGTGCTCCCCCGGTGTACCCGTATCCGCACCGCGGACGGCGTCCGTCCAATGACGGAGGAGGACAGAAGCGCGCTCCTTGAGAGTGCCGCCCGGATGAGCAGTGAAGCACTCCGGGTGCTGGCTGCGGCTCGCCGGGAGATTGACAGCCCAGATGAGCCGTCAGAAGGGTTTGAGAGTGATCTTACCTTTCTAGGTGCGGTAGGGATGATTGACCCACCACGTACGGAGGTGGCGCAGAGTATCGCCCAGTGTCGCAAAGCCGGGGTCACGCCGGTCATGATCACCGGCGATCATGTGGGAACCGCGCTTGCCATAGCGCGTGAGCTGGATATTGCCACTGAACAGTCACAGACGATCTCCGGTGTGGAGCTCGACCGGCTCTCTGACGACGAGCTTGGCGAGCAGGTCGCGCAGCTGCGGGTGTTCGGTCGGGTGAGTCCTGAGCATAAGGTACGCATAGTAAAAGCCTTTCAGTCGCGTGGGCACCTGGTGAGCATGACCGGCGACGGAGTGAACGATGCGCCAAGCCTTCAGGCTGCGGACATAGGGGTTGCGATGGGCATCACCGGCACGGATGTAGCGAAGGGCGCGAGCGACATGGTACTCACAGACGACAACTTCAGCACGATTGTTGCAGCAATCGCCGCCGGACGAAACATCTACGCAAACATAAAGCGGGCAGTGACGTTCCTCCTTTCCTGTAACACGGGAGAGATCGTTGCCATCTTTACGGCAATTCTTGTGGGGTGGGAGAGCCCGCTTCTGCCCATTCATATTCTCTGGGTCAATCTTATAACCGATAGCCTTCCTGCTATCGGGCTGGGAATGACACGGCCTGATCCCTCGGTTCTTTCCCGGCCGCCCCGGGACAAGGATGAGGGTGTATTCGATCCGGCAACGCGTGGGAACGTGCTGCTCAACGGACTGGTCATTGGGATCATTACCCTCTTTGCATTCCGGCTTGGTTACGCGCTTTATCCGGATTCCCTGAGTCACGCACGCACGCTTGCATTCGTTGTGCTCGCGGTGAGCCAGCTCTTTCACGCGTTTGATCTTCTGGACGAGCGTCGCTCAGTAGTCGGTCGTTCGCTCTTTTCCAACTCCTGGCTCTGGCTCGCCCTTGGAGTCGGCGGACTGATACAGGTGCTCGTAGTAACTATTCCGCCGGTTGCCGCACTCTTTTCTGTGTTTCCGCTGACTCTGGCCGACTGGGGGCTCGCGATCCTTATCTCGCTCACTCCTGTTGTGGTGAATGAGCTGGTGAAGCTGGTCCGCCGATGCTCTTCACGAAGGTCTCCGGTGAGTCATCCGAGCGCATGAAGCCCACCTGCCGAAGGTATGCAGCATGGCTTTCGTCAGCCGCGTGCGCCTCAAGTTGCGTTACCCCCGGCAGAACAGACGAAAGCCGTTTTTGCAGGAAGTGCTGCCCGATACGCAGATCGCGGTAGGCGCGGGTCACAAAGTCAATGTGGATCACAAACGTTTCAGCGGAAAGTGAACCGGCGAGCAGGCCGGCCACGTTGTTGTTGCGCAGATAGAGAAACACCTGGTCGTCGGGCGGAATAACGCTTCGCCCAAAGAGGCGTTGTATCTCTTCTTCGTTTCGCTGGAGAAAGTGTGCAAGAAACGGAGAGAATCGTTCTATCTCCACTATCGCCAGTTCGTCCCGGGCGCGGTAGAGCCGCAGGAGGTAGTAGATGTCAATGATCGCGATCCCCGCGTTCAACGTGCCGGTGGGGATCGAACCAATGAGGTATCCAAAGGTTGCAAACATCAGCGCGCCGAGCAGATTGATCCACCGCAGGCGCACGATTGAGCTCATGGTGAGTGAGATGAGAATTACAACTGAAGCGGCGTACCCGAACCAGTCAATCCAGCTGATCTGCACTATCGATCGCCCTCTCGGCTAATAGGCGTCGCTACCGGTGCCGCTTCCCTCACAGATGGCACGAGTGGACGTGTAACCGTTTCCAAGCCGGGTGGCGCCGAGGCCAACGTAGAACTCCGCTGTCCTGCGATCACGAATGCCCCCCGACGGCTTCACCTCTATCCGCCCGCCTGCTACATCAAGCATTGCGCGAACGGCCTCTTCGGTTGCTCCGTGTTCAGCAAACCCGGTAGAGGTCTTGGCAAACTGAGCCTTCGCGGCAACAACACACTCGGTAGCATGCTTGATCTGATCGAGGGACAGATATGAGGTTTCCAGTATCACCTTCACCGGGATATTGTGATGGCGTGCAACCGAGGTTACCGCTGAGATGTCGGCGGTTAGTCCGTCCCAGTCTCCAGCTCGTATCATCCCGATGTTCGCCACCATATCGATCTCATTCGTTCCGGCCTCTATGTAGGCCTTCGCCTCCTGCGCCTTTACCGCAGAGAGTGTGCAGCCATGAGGGAACGAGAGCACGCAACTGACTTGCGTCGGTGTTCCGGCACACATCTCGGCGGCCATGGCAATGTCACAGGGGCGCACACAGACAGTCCGTACTTCAAAATCGATCCCAAGCTGTATTGCCTCGCGTGCTTCATCACGGGTGAGTTCCGGTTTGAGGACCGCGTGATCCAGGTAACGGTGGATGTTGTCCACGTTCATCACGTCTCCTTGCTCAGTCGCACGCTTTGTAGCTCTGCTGCTCGGCCCACTTGTCATCCAGGCGAAGCTGACCCAGCAGGCACCAGAGGCTGCGCAGGTGAGAGTTGGTGTGGTTCACTGCAAGAAGAATGCTCTCCAGGTAGGCCTGGCCGTTTTCGGTGTTCTGAAGCTCACCCTCGTCCAGGGATCCGGTGTGGTCGATTATCCAGTCGCAGAGCGTTTCCCATCTTGAAGCGATCTGCTGGCGGTCAGGATAGCGGTCTCCGTCAACCGGTTCACGGGTCGTCCAGTTCTGAACCTGGTCGGCGTACTCGTGCATCTGGGTGCCCTTTACTGGCTTGTACAGAACCGCGTCAGCAATCTGGGTACAGTGTTCGGCAATCCAGGCTACCGGCCAGTGATTGACCGGTCCAAAACTGGTCATGGCCTTCTCATCAACGCCTTCTATCGCGGTGAGAAGCTCACGCTTCATCTCACACAGCTGGTGATTCACAAACTCTTTGAACGTCATCTTTCCTCCTCATCACACCATACTGTCTCACCGGCGAATTGCCAACGAAGTGCTCGGCTCAATCCATCTGCGAGAAGATAAAGCGCACGCTCTCTGCGAACCCCGCCGGGCGTGTCTGTCGGTGGCGGACACCCTCCATCTCCAGGTACTGGACCTCGCTGCCGCTGGCACGAAGCCGATTCACATACTCCCGCTGGGCGCCGTTTGTGACAATGATATCCTGATTTCCCTGGATCATAAGTACGGGCACCCCGTGGCCGGTGAGTCCGGTTTCGTTCTCGTCAAGGATCTGTTTGATCTCCGGGAAATCGGACGCAAGGGTCCGCGCCATGAGAGAGTCGTAGAATCGCTCAGTGAACACCCCCCGCACATCGTACGGATAGGTGAACTGGAACTGAAAGACGCACTCGGACATGACGTCCTGCTCCAGCGTCTGAAGCCACTGTGGCTGCAGAATACGTTCGGGTCGTATTCTCGCCCGACCGTAGACCTGGATGTAGGTATATATGATGCTCGGGGGGTAGAATCCTGCCTCCCGCCAGAGCATCTCTACGGAGTTCGTTGACCCAAATCCGATGGCACCACGGAGGTTGATTTCCGGGGCGTAAGCCGGCAGGGAGTCAGCCGCCGCAAGCGCTGCGTGGCCACCCTGGGAGTATCCGGCTGTGAAGCTCTCCTCTGCCGCCGCCACTCGTGTGCGAAGCATGGTCCGTGGGCTGTCAACGACCGCCCGGGCGGCGCGGATGCTGTCGAGCATCAGGTGCGCCTCCGCGCTTGCCACAAAGTAGCGCTGCGGGATTGTTGTATCATTAAATCCGATGTAGTCAGGGAAGACGGCAATAATACCCGAACCGGCGTAGGCGAGCATGTTCTCCCGGTACCATCCCAGACGCTCTATGTTCGCATTCTCCAGACTGGGCGCGCAGTGATCGCCGAGCCCGGTGGTGCCGGAGCCAAACGCCAGAACCGGAGCCTCCATAGGCTCGTCCGCCACCGGGATCACCAGCAGGGCGTAGGCTCGAACGGGGCTACCGTCGTAGTCGGAAGTCCAGAAGCCAATGCGGTAGACGTCTGCCCCGTACTGCGGCTGCAGCCGCTCATACTCCTCGAACAGCGGAACGCCGCGAGAGAAGATTTCCCGGGGACTGACCCGCTCTTCGAACACCACTGAAAGGAGTGCCCCCGGTTCAGGCGTCTCCCAGCCGGGAACGGTCTGTTGACCGAAGACAGTTACCGCTGCAAAAAGCAGCAAAAGAAGAAGTGTCGGACGTTTGCGATTCATCCGATCTTAATTACTGCAGCTGTCTGCTTTGGTCAATACGCAGGCTACAGCTCATAGTCCACGACCGCCCGGGCGGTTGTCACCGCCCCGATAAATCTCTTCACCTTCTCGTGCTCGGGGTGCCGCTGGTACTCGTCGAGGGCGTTGCGGTCGGCGAAGCTTGAGTAGAGTGCCACGTCAAAGGCGGCATCCGACCGGTTGAAATCGGTGCCGAACTCTATCTCCTGTATGCCGGGTACGCTCTCCTTCATTCCCACGATCATCTCTTTCATCCTGGCTATGATTGCCGCTTTATCCATACCGTCGCTTTTCTCGGTGACGTTCCAGAGTACAATGTGTTTGATCATGGGTAGGAGCATAGCAGAGCCCGACCCGAGTTGGTAGGGTGGCAGGTATCAATCACTTTACCTCTCTCCTGCGCGAGAATAGAGTGTGGAGATGGTACTCTACGACGCTGACGCCCGCATAGTCCTCAGTGACTACGGAATCCTGATCCCGGTAGCCCCCGACCGTTCGGCACGTGTATTCGCGGAGCTCTCCGCCAGGCTGGCTGACCTTCCCGCCGAACGCTGGCAGGTGACCCCGGGAACGGATCTGCTTACGCGAACGGATCTGCTGCGCGCTCATGACCGGGAGTATGTCTCGGCGCTGCTCGGGGATGGGAAAGAGCGTGTGATTCTCCAGGCCTTCGAGCTTATAGATCAAAACGGCGAGCCGTTTCGCTACGATCCATCCACGGCGATACGCCCCCTTACCGCGCTGGTCGACATGATGCTGGGCTGGAGTACCAGGAGCTGGCAGGCGGGTGTTGAAGCGCTGCACAGCCCGGGGCGCTTCTGCTACCATCTTGGCGGCGGTGCCCACCATGGACACCGAGCGTTCGGTCATGGATTCTGTGTCGTGAATGACATTGTTCTGGCCGCTCGCAAGCTGCAGGCAGACGGCGAAGCACAACAGATCTGGGTCATTGATATAGATGCACACAAGGGAGACGGAACGGCAGCGCTCACCGCAGGCGACCGATCCATCACGACGCTCAGCATCCACATGGCGAGGGGTTGGCCGCTCGATCTGCCCCGTCGTCTGTCCGACGGCAGTGAGCATCCCTCTTTTACACCGAGTGACATCGATATTCCCGTGGCCGCTGGAGAAGAAGATGCGTATCTGTCCAGACTCCACGAGGGGCTGGAGAAACTGAACTCCTATCCGCGGGCCGATCTGGCGTATGTGGTGGGCGGAGTAGATCCCTGGGAACACGATGAGCTTCCTTCCACGGGCGATCTGCGCCTCTCCCTGGAGCAGATCAATGAGCGGGATCGAATGGTTTTTGATTTCCTGGCAGCTGCGGGTATCCCGCAGGCCTGGCTTATGGCCGGTGGCTACGGAGCGCGAGCCTGGGAACCGTACCCTCCGTTTCTCGAGTACGCGATCCGCGCCACCGTTGAGCCGTAATAATTTTCTTGCACAATGCGCACAGTTGTATTAAAGTATTAGTACAATGAAGCAGAGGAGGGACTATGGAATCTTCGGTTGATTCAGTCATCTCGGTGCAGGACGTGCATTACTCCTACGGGACCACGAAGGCAGTAGCGGGGATCTCCTTCACCGTGCACCAGGGTGAGGTAGTGGGGTTCCTCGGGCCAAACGGAGCGGGGAAGTCGACGACGGTGAAGATGCTCACCGGGATGCTGCGCCCGGATACAGGGTCCATCCGGATGCTCGGACACGAGATGAAGGGTGCACGGAAGCTGATTCAGGCCCGGATCGGGGTCTGTTTCGAGGAGAAGAATCTCTACCTCGACATGACGGGTGAAGAGAACCTTCTCTTCTTTGCAAGACTGTTTGGTGTTCGCTCCTTCGATGCGATGGCGCTTCTCAAGCGGGTGGACCTTGCAGAACGCGCCCGGGAGCGAGTCAAACGCTACTCCAAGGGCATGCGACAGCGTCTGATGATCGCCCGCAGCCTGATCAACACCCCTGATATTCTTTTCCTTGACGAACCTACTGATGGCCTTGATCCGGTCAGCGCCCGGTCGATTCGGCGTATTGTGGAGGAGGAGTCCTCACGGGGCGCCGCAGTGTTTCTGACAACTCATGACATGCATGAGGCAGACCAGCTCTCACACCGGGTCGCATTTATCAACTCCGGGTCGATCGTTGCGTTCGACTCACCTGAAGAGCTCAAACTGAAGCACGGCCGGCGAAGTGTCCGCATCCGTATCCGCAAGGACGGCATTGTGGATGAGAAGCTGCTTCCACTCGGAGGCGAGGGCGCAAGTGAGGCGTTGCGGGCAGCTGCCGATGATCCCGGGCTTATGACGATTCACACCGAAGAGGCAACCCTTGAAGACGTGTTTGTCAAGCTGACTGGAAGGGGACTCTCATGAGTACGGCAGCCTCTCCAGCGCGACCGCGGCGGATCTCACGCGCCCGTATCCTGGGAGCCATTCTGCGCAAAGATGTCACCCTCTTCGCTCGCGACTGGCTGTTTCTCGGGCTCACCGTGTTTTCAATGGCGGTCTTCATCGGACTCTACTTTATTCTTCCCGCAGAGGTTGATCAGACCATTTCCCTTGCGGTGCGCGGACAGCAGCTTGAGCCTGCTTTCCAGCAGCTTGCCGGGGAGCAGGCTGAGGGCCAGGCGCTTGGAATCTCGTTCTATGCAACAACCGGCGACCTGCGGGAGTCAGTGGAGGCGGGCAGAAGCGAGGTTGGAATAGACTTTCCAGACGGCTTTATTCGGTCTGTCCGCGCTGGAGAGCCGGTGACGGTGACCCTCTATACCCGCGCGAACCTCCCGCGGCAAGTCAACCGTGCAGTCTCTACCATGGTACGAGAGATTGCGCTCGCACTGGCCGGCGATCAGTTGCCGGTGGTCGAACCGGATGAGCAATCCGTTATAGTGGGCCCGCGGATCGGGCCGGTACCGCTACGGGATCAGCTGAAGCCCCTGTACGCGTTTATGATCCTCATTATGGAGGCCCTGTCGCTTGGAACGCTCATCGCCAGTGAGATCCAGCAGCGCACCGCGACAGCGATCCTGGTCACCCCGGCTTCCACCTCCGACTTGCTGATCTCCAAGGCTGTTCTGGGTACAATCATCGCCTTCAGCGAGGCGGTTCTGGTAATGGTGGTGATTCGCGGGCTCGGGCCTGAACCCCTGATCGTCATTGTTGCCGTGTTTCTGGGCGCTGTCCTGGTGACAGGGATCGCAATGATTGCCGGTTCTGCGGGCAAGGACCTGGTGGGAACAATGCTTCTGGGCATGCTCTTCCTGGTTCCGCTCGCGGTTCCCGCCTTTTCCGTGCTCTTTCCAGGCAGCCCGGCGGCCTGGGTAACCTGGATTCCAACCTATGGACTGGTCAGTGCCGTTCGTAGTGCTTCACTCTTCCACGCTGGATGGGCCGAGGTTGGTGCCGATCTCCTGTCGCTCGGTGCCTGGGGAATCGCGATTCTGGTTGTTGGGGCTCTGATCCTCAAGGGGAGGGTTCATTCATTATGAGTATTCAAACCGTGGCGGCGTTCGCCGGCAAAGAGTTGCGGGAGGGGCCCCGGGGCATACTGTTTGTGTGGGTGATCCTGTTCCCGATCCTTATCACCTTTATCATGCGTCTGATCTTTGGAGGGCTGCTCTCTCCGCTCCCGCGGCTTGGTATCGTTGATGCCGGCAGCAGTACGGTAGCCGAGAAGGCTTTCTCCGGTGAGGCGATTGAGACGTTCGCAGTCGCTGACGAGCAGACGCTGCGTTCCAGGCTTGCCACGCACGATCTGGATGCCGGGCTGGTGCTGCCGGCCGGATTCGATGACGCGCTTCTGGCAGGCGAGCGACCTGAGCTGCAGCTTCTGTTCAGCGGACAGAGTGCGGCGGACGCTCAGCTTGTGGTCTCAGTGGCGCTTCTAGATATCGTTCGGGAGATCACCGGGCAGGCGGCTGCAGTCTTGGTGGACCAGCAGCTTGTTGGTGGCGGATCTGCGGTTCCGCTGGAGCAGCGCATTGTTCCTCTCCTGGTCCTTGTAGCCGTTGCGTTCGCCGGAGTCTTCCTGCCGGCGGCCAGTATCCTCCAGGAGAAAGAGGCCAGGACGCTGAGCGCGGCACTGGTCACTCCTGCTCGCGTGGGTGAGATAATGCTTGCCAAGGGTATCACAGGCTTTCTCCTCTCCTTTGGCGTTGGCGCCCTCACACTGGTAATAAACGGAGGGTTCACCGCAGGAGTGGCCGCTCTGCTCGTGGTGATAGCACTTGCCTCGCTGATGTGTGTCGTCATCGGCATCATCATTGGCGCTGCTGTGAACAGTATCGCCACCATGTTCAGCATCTGGAAGGTGGGGGGCATACTCCTGTTCGCGCCGGCAATCCTCTTTCTCTTTCCTGGTGTTCCGGAGTGGATCTCCTGGTTCTTTCCCACGTATTACTTTCTCGGGCCCCTCTATGAGATGATCACCGAAGGCGCGCTACTGGGCGAGGTGTGGATGAGGCTATCTCTCTCGGCGGCTCTCTCCCTGCTGCTTGTGGGAGTTGCGGTGCCGGTATGCAGAAGGATGGAGCTACAGCTCGCGGCTTCTTAGGGAGCGGGCGAGCGCGTAGCTTGTGAGAAAGGCAACGCCGGTGGAGAACAACACGTCTGAGAGGTAGTGTGCGCCAACAACCACACGGCTTGCACTGACCAGGATCCCCCAGGCTATCACGAGAGTCCAGATAAGAAGCGAGATAGCCCGGGTTTTCAGGTTGAGAGCAGAGCTCCCGGTGGCATCCAGGCGAATGCGGTAGGCCGACAGCGGAAAGAGCATGGCCAGCGGCAGAAGCATCCAGCCCATCGCTGCATGCCCGCTTGGAAAGCTGCGGTGACCGGTGAAGCCCTGTGGAACAAACCAGCGGGTAAACTCGTCGAATCCGGGGCCCAGATTGCGAAAGCGAACGCGCCCCCAGAGGTTCTTGAACAGCTGCACAACCAGAAGAGGGTTCACGACGGCAAGAAGCACGATCGCCAGCGCCACCGGACGAAGGAGGAGGGCGCTTCGACGCGGTACCAGGAACAGTGCACCCAAAATTACAACACCTATCACCGCTCCCAGTACGAACTGCAGCTGTTCGTTCACAAACCGCCCCAGTCGAACGCTACCAATAGCGTAGAGCGCAGCCAGCAGCAGCGTCCCGACAACGCGAAGAATACGCGTCACCGTACCCCCGTTGAACTGCTGACAACGAAGGAGGAGTGCGGTTGCCATGACGGCCACCAGAAATCCCGGTAACTCCCCGTACTCGGCACCAAAGATCCCCCATGCAGAGCCTGGATTCACAACCAAGACTGAGAGGTCTAAGTCTACAAAGCCCGCAGTAACCATCCCGGCAATCCAGAGAAGCCCCAGTAGCGCAATCACCGGCCGGCCGGGTTCTCGCAGCTGCGCCGGGCGCCAGTTCGGCTTCACCAGAAGCGGGTCCGGGGACGCCTCCTCAGGTTCCGGGAAGAGGCTCGGAAAGAGGAATCGAATCACGTATTGCGACCGGTTGCGAGTGACGGCGCCTCAGCCTCATCTCCCCACAGCTGCTGCAGCCGGCGAACACGCCCGCAGCCCTGCTTGTAGAATCGGTATCGTGCCGGGTTGGTCTGGTAGTACTCCTGATGGTACTCCTCTGCAATCCAGAAGCCGTCGTTTGTATCCGCGTCAATGACGTCAAGCGGTTCAATCGGAGTGACGATCCGGCTCTGGAATCGGCCCGACTCTACGAGCGCGCGCTTGCTCTGTTCGGCAAGCCGACGTTGCTCCTCTGTTGTGTAGTAGATGGCCGTCGTGTATGAGAAACCGCGGTCACAGAACTGCCCCCCGTCATCCAACAGATCAACGTTTCGCCAGAAGACAAAGAGAAGGTCCTCGTAGGTCACCTCATCCGGGTTGTAGTAGACCTTTACCACCTCCCGGTGACCAGTTCCACCGCTGACAACCTGCCCGTAGGTGGGGTTGCGCACGTCACCACCGGCATAGCCGGAGACCACGTCGTAGACACCCGGGACCTTCTGGTAGGCTTCTTCCATACACCAGAAGCAGCCGCCGGCGAACACCGCCTGCGCTGCGTCGCTGGGTACCTTTGCAGGCTCGGCAACCAGAGTCGCCGGTGGTCGCTCTCCCTGGTCTTCCACTCGCGCCTGACCACACGCGGTCAGGGCGACGCCCAAAAAGAGCACTGCAGTAACGGTGAGTGATGAGCGACGGGTTGGTCTCATACCTGTAAGATACGGCGTGGCGGCTGAGGGGGGCAAACCCTCCAGGGCCGGCTACACAAGCCGCATGGCTTTCCAGGCGCCGCCCCTGAATCGCAGATACATCGATACACCAAGAGAGAGCACAAAGCCAATGAACACCAGCCACACGGCTACCGGTTGTGCTGCAACGAGGCGAATAAGTACAAACACAACTGCTGCAAAGACCCAGTGGAGGGCGGCACTGAGCCGCATGACCCACGCAGTGTCCCCCGCGCCGCGAAGGGCGCCGGCGAAAACGAGCTGGGTGGAATCCGCCATGACGTAAATGCCCGCAAGGCGGACCATAACCCGCGCAAGTGAGGCTACCTCCCCGGTGTCACTGAAGCCGGAACTGAACACGTTCACCAGCGCGGGGGCTCCAAGGACAAAGAGCAGCATCATGGCGCCGGAGTAGAGCCACCCGATACCCAGAGCAAGGAAGGTGCTTTTCCGGGCCCCCTCGGTGTCGCCGGCCCCCACGTACTGACCTACCACAGCCGTTGTCGCAATGCCGAGACCGAGCATCGGCACAAATGAGACAATATCCCAGTTGAAGGTGATAGTTGTCGCGGCCGCTACCGTCGCGCCGTACCCGTGCATCAGCTGTACAAAGAGGTTGAAGGCAAAGGTGTTGAGAAAGATCTCCACTCCCGCCGGAGTACCAAAGCGCAGGAGTCTGCGAAACAGCGCCCTGTCAAACCGCCAGTGGGTTCTGGTGGCGTAGCTGTCATGGACTCTGCGACTGTAGTAACCGAGCACAAGGATTACAAGCGCAGAGAATCCTCCACCAAGCGTGCCTATAGCAGCGCCCACCATTCCAAGCTCGGGGAAACCGAATGCGCCAAAAATGAGCACGTAGTTCAGCGGGATGTTCACCACCATTCCTACAATGTTTGAGGCCAGAACTACGCGGGTTCTTCCTATTCCCAGAAAAAAGCCGGTGAAGGCGTTTCTCAGGAGAAGAATAACCGCACCGGAGAGCAGCCAGCGAGCATATGAGCTCTCCAGAGGTACCTGTGCCGGGTCATGGTTCATGACGGTGAAGAAACCGGGGATGAACTGGGCCACCGCGACGAGCAGCGGTACCGCGAACAGGGAGAGATAGAGCGCCTGCACGGTCGCCTGGGCGCAGTACTCGCGGCGTCCGGAGCCGTAGTACTGGGCTACTATGGCATTGACGTACCCAACAATGCCCACAAAGATGCTGGAGACGGCAAAATTGGTGAGGCCGCCGGCCATGGCTGCCGCAAGGTGCAGAGAGCTCACCCGGGAGAGGAAGAGCCGGTCAACAAAGAGCATTGCCGTTTCAGACGCCTGCGAGAGTATCATCGGTAGCGCGATAACAAGAAGCCTTTTGAGCATGGCGCGGGTGTTGGAAGGATCTGGAACAACGCCGGGCTGATCAGCCATGCGGAGAATCTACGAAAAGCTCAGGAGGCGGGGGAGTGGCGTTGGGTAAACTCCCGTATCCGCCTGTTGATCTCTGCGGAGTGACTCTTGAACACGCCGTGCCCTGCCCGGGGGATGATCTGTGACTCACCCTCGGGGCAGAGCAGCGCGAGCTTGTGAACCTCGTCAGGCGGGAAGAAGAGATCGAGCTCCCCGGCGATACACAGCACACGGGCATGCAGCTCGGGAACTCGCGGAAAGAGATCGGCGGTCCGTGCGCAGGCGCAGAGCGCAATAAAGTGCGTGGGGTCCTCGGGGGTCCCGTAGAGGGCGGGAAAGAGATACCCGATCGCGCCGTAGAACCGGCCCGGTAGACCGGGGTAGAATGCACGCATCTGAAGCTTCGCAAGCTCACGCCACCGAGCGTCACGAGCAAACGCCGCTGCCTGATCCAGGACCGCTCGACCCTCCGGTGAGACCGATGCTCCTCCGGCCACAAGCACAAGGTGGTCACAGCGAGCGCCCAGTCTTGCCGCAAGTTCTATGGCGACAAGCGAGCCAGTTGATACCCCAATCACGGTGAGGTCGGCCAGTTCGAGCTCCCGAACAAGGTCTTCGTACGCGTCGCAGAGCTCAGAAACTGACGTGTTTTCGTCGTCCAGGCGGCGTCGCCAGGCAATGCAGACCGAACCGAGCTCACTCAGCTCTTCAAATGCGCCCCGCACTCCCTGAAGCCTCAGGCCGTCCGGCACCACGTGTTCCGGCTCAGTGCCGGGAATGACAAGAACCGAGGGCAGTTCCTCACCCATTACGACGTACGGAATACCTGAGGAAGACTGAGAGGAATATCCGGATACCACCTGGCGAATATACGGAGATTACCGGATACTACCAAACCATGACAGACTCGCTGCTGCAGATGATGCGCCTCAAGCAGGAGGTGCGAACCGGCTGGACACTCCGGGGAGTGGAGCTTCCTGAATCGGTTGCAGACCATAGCTGGGGCACTGCGCTTCTGTGCCTCGCCTATGCAGAGCAGGCCGATGTCGACGGCTTTCGGTGCGTAGAGATGGCGATCGTTCACGATCTTGCAGAAGCCGTTACTGGTGACATCCCCACCCGCCTTGCGACCATGAATGATACGGCACGTGAAGAACAGAAGCGGCGCCGGGAGCAGGCCGCAATGGAGAGGCTCGTTGGCTCGCAGGAGCAGGGTACCGTTCCCAACGCAGGCAAAATAAGACGGCTGTGGCAGGAGTACGAAGCAGGCCGCAGCGCCGAGGCGTGTTTTGTCCGCGATATGAACCTGATCGACATGTGCCTCCAGGCGGTGGTGTACGAGCGCGACGGCCGGAACGACCCACAGACACCTGATGACGGTTCCGGATATCCGGGGCTGTCGGAGTTTTTCGCTACCACCGAACCACGGCTGGCAACGGTGGTGGGGAAGCGGTTGTTTGCCGAGGTGAATGAGCGCTACCAGCAGTTGCCGTCGGTGAGGCAGCGCCGGGGGCCCTGACCAACACGCTTGTTCATACCCCCCCCCGATCGCCGCACGCCGGGTGAATAGGTATATTCGACAAATGGGTCTTCTTAGAATAATCCTCCCCGATCAGCTCGATCACTCTTACCTGAACGACTGGATCCGCGACGGTGACACGGTTCTTCTCGCCGAGTGCGGATACCTGTTCGTCCCCGTCACCCACCGGAGAAAGCTCGCGTTTCTCTGTTCGGCCGGACGCCACTACGCGGACCTGCTGACCACCCGCGGGTTCCGGGTGATCCACCCTACAATCGCCGACGGCGCGCACAACAAGCCACTCGCTGAGCACATAGCGCACGCCGTCCGAGACTCCGGCAAGATCGACTCGCTTGCGGTGCATCGCCCGGGGTCGTTCGCTGAGCTCGACGAGATTGAGTCTGCAGCGGAGGTTCTCGGGCTCCCCCTCTCCATTGATGAGGATCCATCGTTCTTCTCTACGCCGCAGGAGTTCGAGCAGCACATCACCGGGCGCTCGACCCTGGTCATGGAGTATTTCTATCGGGAGCTTCGAAAGAGGCACGCCATCCTGATGGAGGATGGGGGGCCGGCCGGCGGACAGTGGAACTACGATAAGGAGAACCGCGAAACGTTCGGGAAGGATGGCCCGGTAGAGGTTCCACCTCCATTTGGTGTAGATGGTGACGGCATCACCCAAACGGCACTCGAAGATGTAGAGAAACACTTCCCTGATAATCCGGGTTCCCTTGCCGGGTTCCGGTTGCCTGTCACCCATGACGATGCCAGGGATGCGCTTGAAGAGTTCATCTCACAGAGATTATCTCTGTTCGGGACCTACCAGGACGCCATGTGGACCGGCGACTCCTTTCTCTTTCACTCGCACCTCAGCCCTCTTCTCAATACCAGGCTGCTCGACCCACGGGAAGCTGTCCGCTCGGCACAGGAGGCCTGGGAGCGGGGAGATGCACCAATGAACAGCGTGGAGGGATTCATTCGCCAGATCCTTGGTTGGCGGGAGTTCGTGCGTGGGGTCTACTACTACCGGGGACGCGACTATCAAAAGGAGAATCAACTGGGGGCTACAGCAGCAGTGCCAAAAGCGTTCTGGAATGCAGAGACAGAGATGAACTGCGTTGCCACTACGGTTCGCCATATTCTTGAAACGGGATACGCTCATCACATTCAGCGCCTGATGGTCATGGGACTACTGGCGCAGCTTTCCGGCGTTGACCCGGAGGCTTTTCACCAATGGCACCTGGCCCTCTACCTGGATGCCTACGATTGGGTGAGCGCGCCAAACGTGATCGGCATGAGTCAGTATGCCGACGGCGGGTTTCTTGCCACCAAGCCGTACGTTGCAACTGGCAAGTACATCAAACGGATGAGTAACTACTGCACGAGCTGCACCTACTCACCGGATGAGTCGACCGGAGAGAACGCCTGCCCGTTCACCACACTCTACTGGGATTTCCTTGTCCGCCATAGGCCGATGCTTGATAAAAACCGACGAATGAACTTCCAGATGAAGAACATTGAGCGCAAAACGGAAGAGGAGCTTGCACAGATCGGGAATCGGGCGCAGGCGGTTCGCACCCGACTCACACAGGCGCAGGAAGGTGAGAGCGTATGAGCGGCTCCGGGGAGAAGCAGCGTGTGGATGAGCAGGAGATGTTCAAGGGTCGGATAAGTGAGCTTAACGACAGGCCCGTGCGCAAGGGCCGCTACGTCCTGTACTGGATGCAGACAAGCCAGCGGGTGCGTTACAACCATGCGCTTGAGTATGCACTGGTGCGAGCAAACGAGCTTGGTCTCCCTCCGCTGGTCTGTTTCGGCCTGACCGCGGACTATCCGGAGGCAGCAGCCCGACACTATCGGTTTATGCTCGAAGGCATCCGCGAGGTCGCCTCGCAGCTTGAAGCGCGCACCGTTCCATTTGTCCTGCGGATAGGAGAACCGTCTGGCGTTGCGATCGACCTGGCTCGGGAGGCGGCGCTGGTTGTCTGTGACCGGGGCTATCTCTCTCAGCTGCGGGAGTGGCGAAGACACCTGGCTGAAGTAGTGAAGGCACCAGTCGTGGAGGTCGAGTCTGAGCTTGCGGTCCCCGTTGAGGCGGTCTCAACAAAGCAGGAATATGCCGCCCGTACCATTCGGCCAAAGGTTCACAGAGTGCTGGGAACGTACCTGGTGCCGGTGAGAGCCGTAGAGGTGGGTAAGCGACTGTCCGATCCGCCTCGCGGTGAACAGGTGGATGACGTTGCGGCTCTGCTGGAGAAACTCAAACCGGCAGAACATCCGGGGCCGGTAACCGAGTTCTTTCGCGGGGGGGCCACGCAGGCGCACAGGCGGCTCCAGCTATTCCGTGACGAACGACTTCCCAACTACGAAGAGCAGCGCAGTGAGCCTGGCCTTGATGTCGCGTCCTCCCTCAGTCCGTATCTGCACTTCGGGCAGATCAGCGAGCTTGAGATAGCGCTTGAGCTCGGGGCGCTGGAGTTCGTAGCAGGGCTCGAACAGGGGAAGGGTCAGATGAAGCTGAAGCCCGGTTCGGTAGGCATGCGTACAGACAGTGAGCAGGTGGCAAGCGCCCGTGACGCGTTTCTTGAGGAACTCCTGGTCCGAAGGGGTCTGGCCCACAACTATACCTGGTATGCCCGTGACTACTGGACCTACGGTGCACTCCCTGACTGGGCGCGCAAGACCCTCAGGGAGCACCGGGATGACGAGCGCCGATGGACCTACAGTAAGCAAGAGCTGCTGGACGGTAAGACCCATGACGAGTTCTGGAATGCCGCTATGCGTGAGATGCGGGTGACCGGATACATGCACAACTACATGCGCATGTACTGGGGCAAGAAGCTGCTCGAGTGGCATGCTGACCCGCAGGAGGCGTTTGAGATCACGCTCGCCCTGAACAACTCCTGGTTCCTGGATGGACGGGATCCGAACAGCTACGCGAACGTGGCCTGGATTTTTGGTCTCCACGATCGTCCATGGACCGAGCGCGAGGTGTTTGGCAAAGTGCGGTACATGAACTCCAACGGTCTAAAACGGAAGTTCGATATGAACGCGTATCTCTACAAGGTTGAGGAGTTGGACAAGCGCGCACGTCGGTAGTGGCGGCCATCAGCGCGCCGCTGTCGGGGACAAAAAAAGAGGGGCCGCGTATGCGGCCCCTGTTGCAGGAGCGGCCTCGGCTACTCCGTCTGTTCTACTCTATCTTCAGGGTTCCAGATACCGGAGCGCTCTTCGCCCTCCAGGGGTGGAATAGTCATCTCCATTCCCGGCAGGATCAGATCCGGATTCTCCGGCTGCGGGATGCGATCGCGGTTGGCTTCGTAGAGTCGGCGCCACTCCCACGGATTCCCGTACACAAACTCGTATCCGGCAATTCGCCAGAATGAGTCCCGTTGCTCAGGGATCCGACGGACAATGTAGACGCCCGGAAGGGTGTCTTCGGCCGGCGGCTGTGGCTGTGGCTCCGGCTCTTGCTGGCCGGTCATGGCGGCCGGGCGCACATCTTCAAGGTTTCTCACCACGCGTCGGGCCGCTTCGATGGCGTTGTACCACTCGGCGTTCTCGTACTCCTCGCGTGCCTGATCCATAAAGCCGTTTGCGAGCTCCCAAGCTTCAGGATATCGCTCCGGTGCATTGATCGACTCGGCGTAGGCCAGCCGTTCCGGCGCTATTCGGTTGACCCAGCTGTTCGCACGGTAGCGAAGAACCGCGACCTGGGCGTACTCTTCGGCCTCATCAGCCTTTTCCTGCGCCTGATTCGCAAGGTTCACCGCTTCCTGGTAGCGTCCTTCGTCAATGGCCGTCTGGGCCTGCGCCTGGAGCTCCTCCACCTCTTCAAGCAGTCCGGAGTAAACCGGATCATCAAGCAGGCTCTGTGCCCCCGCCGCAGCAACAGCGAGCAGGAGAAGCACAAGGGCAATAGTCATAGTTCGTATTCGCATGGTTACTCCTCCTCACTCGTGGTCGGGTCGGTGAGGTCTTCCTCCGCCTCTGTTTCAAGCTCCTCGCGTTGCTGCTGAAGCTGATTCTGACGGTCGTCAATACTGTTCACCGCCTCGAGAGCCTGTCGGCGAAGGTCGGTGGCCTTCTCCGTTGCATCCGCGTACTCGGCCTGAGCGTTCGCAAATAGTACTGCTGCCTGCGCTGCGTCGCCGTCTTGCGCCTCGGCCTCCGCCTGTTCGAAGGTGGCCTGTGCTGCATTGAACAGGTCCGGTGTGGCAACGTCAGCACGTACGTCAAGTGCTGCGTCCCGTGCTTCGGTTGCAGTTGATCGCCGCGCTCCTACAAGAGCAGCGTATCCTTCGCTGAGCACGGTCCGGTAGTTGTCTATTGCCTCGTTGTATCCCGTTCGGGCAACCTCATAATCCTCTGCGTCGTAGGCGGCTTCCGCCTCTGCAAGGGCCGCCTCCGCTCGGGCGGCAGCTCCCTCTGCGTACTGTGCAAGCTCATTCTCCGCTACCTCAGTCTGCAGTTGGCGCGCCTGCTGCTGCTCCTCATCCGGCGGATTTACCGGGTCAGGTGCCGTTGCGCATGCCCCTAGAATCAGGGCTGCTATTCCCGCTATAAGTGCAAGTCGTTTCACTCTTGCCTCCTCATAACGTGTAAGGTACCAAATGAACGGTTCGGCGTCAGCGGTAGTGCAAAATGTGGCGATCCGGGCTGTGGCGATCCGGGCTGCCGACACCATCGGGATCATTTGGTATATTCTCCGCCTATGGATCGGAATACGCGTCTCTCATATCTTTCAGAGCTTCTCCGCCGGCGGATCGTCATGCTCGACGGTGCAATGGGGACCATGATTCAGAGCTTCAAACCAACGGAAGCGGATTTTCGAGGTGAGCGGATTGCTGAAGCGGCAACGCTGGAGAAGCTCCACCCGCAGCTGTTTGAGAGTTCGGATCTGCTCTCACGCCTTCGTCAGGCCGATCAGCCCCTGCAGGGGGACAACGATCTGTTGTCCATCAGCCGTCCGGACATGATCTACCAGATCCATTCCGACATGATCAAAGCTGGAGCCGACATAGTCGAGACAAACACGTTCAACGCAACCACGATCAGCCAGAGCGACTACGGTCTCCAGGACATTGTCTACTCCCTCAACGTGCAGGCGGCTCGGGTGGCGCGGGCAGCGGCCGACGACTCTGCCCAGGCGCACTCCCCCAGGTTTGTCGCGGGGATCCTTGGACCCACGAACCGGACGCTCAGTATCTCACCGGACGTGAACGACCCGGGCAAGCGAAATGTGACCTTTGAAGAGCTGGCCACGACCTATACGCTTGCCGCGCGCGGTCTGCTCGACGGTGGCGCCGATCTGCTCATGGTAGAGACCATTTTTGATACGCTGAACGCCAAGGCAGCCATTTACGGGCTGCTCTCACTCTTTGAAGAGACCGGGTACCAGGCGCCCATCATGATCTCCGGCACCATCACAGATGCCAGTGGTCGAACGCTTACCGGCCAGACCCCGGAGGCGTTCTACTACTCAGTTGCCCACGCGAATCCGTTCTCAGTAGGTCTGAACTGCGCCCTTGGTGCGGATCAGCTTCGTGATCACGTATCTGCCATTGCAAGAGTGGCTCCGTACCCTGTGAGTGCTCATCCGAACGCAGGTCTGCCAAACGAGCTCGGCGAGTATGACCATAGCCCTGAGTTCATGGCCCGGGTGATTGGCGGGTATGCAGAGGACGGGCTCATCAACATTGTGGGAGGCTGCTGTGGAAGTACCCCGTCTCACATAAAAGCCATTACAGAGGCGGTCGCCGGTCACCAGCCGCGAACCATTCCAGAGGTCGCCCCTTACACACGGTTGAGCGGTCTCGAGCCCCTTGTTTTTGACGAGACCCGTGGCTTTGTGAATGTGGGCGAGCGGACCAACGTTGCCGGAAGTCGCAGATTTGCGCGTTTGATCAAGCAGGAGAGGTATAATGAGGCGCTCGATATTGCCCGGGAGCAGGTCGAGGGCGGGGCGCAGGTCATTGACGTGAACATGGATGAGGGAATGCTCGACGGCATTTCCGCCATGACCACCTTTCTCAACCTTGTTGCGACCGAGCCTGATATCTCCCGGGTTCCCATAATGGTGGACTCAAGCAACTGGGATGTCATTGAGGCGGGACTGCGTTGTGTCCAGGGAAAGGGCGTGGTCAACAGCATCAGCCTGAAAGAGGGTGACCAGGCGTTCGAGCGTCAGGCGCGAAAGGTCCGCAAGTACGGTGCGGCCACCGTCGTCATGGCGTTTGACGAGGAGGGTCAGGCTGACACACTCGAGCGACGGATCACTATTTGCAAGCGCTGCTACGACATCCTGGTCAACAAGGTGGGGTTCCCGCCGCAGGATGTCATCTTTGACCCAAACGTATTTGCCGTGGCCACCGGAATCGCCGAACACCGTCGCTATGCCATCGATTTTTTTGAGGCGACAGCCTGGATCAAGGAGAACCTTCCCGGCGTCCATGTTTCCGGTGGTGTCAGCAACGTGAGTTTCAGTTTTCGTGGGAACGAGCCGGTCCGGGAGGCCATGCACTCGGCGTTCCTCTATCATGGAATGCAGCGTGGGATGGATATGGGGATAGTGAACGCGGGTCAGCTTGCGGTCTACTCAGACATTGATGAGCAGCTTCTCGAACGTGTTGAGGATGTGCTGCTCGATCGCCGGGAGGATTCAACCGACCGGCTCATAGAGTTTGCCCAGGGGGTGACCGGGGGCGCAAGTGAGAGGGTGGAGGACCTGAGCTGGCGGGACGCCCCGGTAGAGCAGCGCCTGCGCCACGCGCTGGTGAAGGGAATCACCACGTACATAACGGAGGACACCGAGGAAGCACGACAGAAGCTCGACCGGTCGCTCCTGGTCATTGAGGGCCCCCTCATGGACGGAATGAACGTTGTGGGAGACCTTTTCGGGAGCGGCAAGATGTTCCTGCCCCAGGTGGTAAAGAGCGCCCGGGTAATGAAGTCCGCAGTCAACTATCTGCTGCCGTTCCTGGAAGCAGAGACGTTGCCGGGTGAGTCCCGAAGCAAGGGCAAGGTGCTCCTTGCTACGGTCAAGGGAGACGTGCACGATATTGGAAAGAACATTGTGGGTGTGGTGCTGCAGTGCAACAACTACGATGTCATCGATCTGGGAGTTATGGTGCCGGCCGGAGAGATCCTGGCGGCGGCGAGAGAGCATAGCGTAGACATTATTGGCTTCTCAGGGCTGATCACCCCGAGCCTTGAAGAGATGGTCTACAACGCGCGACAGATGGAGAAGCAGGGATTCAAACTGCCGCTCCTCATTGGTGGCGCGACGACCAGCACAATCCACACGGCCGTGAAAATTGCCCCGGAGTATTCAAGTCCAGTAGTGCACGTGAAGGACGCGAGTCGTGTGGTAAACGTTGTGCGGCAACTGCTGAACCCGGAGACAAGGGAGGCCTACGTTGCCGAAGTGGAAGCCGGGCATCAGAAGATTCGTGACGACCGGGCCGGCAAGTGGGAAGGACGAGAGCTGCTTCCTATTGCGGAGGTGCGCAAGAAGCGGTTTGATCCGGGCTGGGACAGCTACAACCCGCCGGTCCCAAAAGCGCCCGGTGTCCATGTCATGCATGGGGTTCCTCTGGCGACCCTTGCAGAGTACATAGACTGGGCGTACTTCTTTGTCGCCTGGGACATCGTGGGCAAGTGGCCACAGCTGCTTGAGGATCCAAAGTATGGGGAAGAGGCGAAGAAGCTCTACCGTGATGCGAAGGCCATGATCACCAGAATGATCGAAGACGGGAATATCTACGCTCACGGGGTCTGCGGTCTGTTTCCTGCAAACTCTACCCATGAGGACACGATCGAGATCTACGCCCCTGATGACACCGGAGAGCTCCTGGCCGTGCTGCCAACGCTGCGTCAGCAGCAGGCGAAGAAGGAGTCACCATACTATATGAGCCTCTGTGATTACATTGCACCCAAGGAGAGCGGCAAGACCGACTGGATAGGAACCTTTGCCGTTACCGCCGGTATTGGCCTCGAGCACCTGGTGGCTGAGTTTGATGCACAGGGGGATGATTACTCAAGTATCCTGGTGAAGATCCTGGCCGATCGACTTGCGGAGGCGTTTGCGGAGTACATGCACAAGATCGTCCGCCGTGAGCTCTGGGCCTACGCCCCTGAGGAGGATCTGGATGTCGAGGGTATGATCCGAATTGACTATCAGGGCATCAGGCCTGCACCGGGGTACCCGCCCTGTCCGGATCACCGGGAGAAAGAGGTGATCTGGAAGCTCCTTGACCCCAGCTCAACGTGTGGCATCGGCCTTACAGAGAGCAAAATGATGACCCCCGGCGCGAGCGTCAGCGGATTCTATTACAGCCATCCGCAGAGCAAGTACTGGGGCGTCGGGAAGCTGGGAAAGGACCAGGTGGCCGACTACGCCACGCGTATGGGAACCGCCGTCGAAGAGACGGAGAAGTGGCTTACGAGCCTGCTCGCCTACTGAGTCTCGCGCATGTATTTCAACTGGAAGCGCTACGTCAAGGACCT
Organism: uncultured Spirochaetaceae bacterium; assembly: GCA_964599075.1. GTDB lineage: Bacteria > Spirochaetota > Spirochaetia > DSM-27196 > SLST01 > SLST01. Next base: position 44,157 of record CAZREG010000013.1, read on the forward strand.
TGGAAAATCGTTCTTCCCGTCTCGCTATCCTCACCTTCGCCTGACCGGTCACCGTGCTCGCGTGTTGGTCATGCTGGTTCTCTGCATGGCCTGGATGGGTGGAAGCGGGCGAATGGGTCTGTGGCTCGACAATCTGCTCTTTCCCTGGTTTCGAAAGGCGAAGATCGAGAAGCCCGTGTTTATCATTGGGAACTTCAGAAGCGGGAGCACGTTTCTGCACCGAATGCTTGCGGCAAGCCGGCCATTCACCGCTTTGAAGACCTGGGAGCTCTACTTTGCGCCGTCCATAGTCCAGCGACGGTTCTGGCAGGGGCTATGGATTGTTGACGGTTGGTTCGGAGGATTTCTCAAGAGAACCATTCTCTCGGCCCAGGAGAGTCAGCTTGCTGCGGTCACCATGCACCGCATCAGGCTCGAAGAGCCGGAGGAGGATGAGGCTATCTTTCTCTACCTCTGGGACAGTCTGTTTAACTGGTTCTTCGTGCCGGCCGATGCCCACAAGAATCCGTACTGGCGATTCGACTCTGCCGTTCCCCGCTGGCGACGCGATCGAGCAATGGAGTTTTACAGAGGAGTGCTGCAGCGCCACATGGCACTGCAGCCGGCGGGATCTGTCTACCTCTCCAAGAGTCCTGCCTTTACCGCGCGGATAGACTCGCTTCGCCGCGCCTTCCCGGAAGCCCGGTTTATTGAGCTCGTGCGCGACCCGGAGGAGGTTGTGGTGAGCGCAGCGGCCTGGTTCGACTTTGCATGGCACTTTTTTGCAAGCCCGACCAGGCGCTTTCCCTTCGTCGACACCGTAGTGGAACTGGTGCGTCACTGGTTTCTCTTGCCTGCAGAGCTTGAGCGAACCCTTGCCAAGGAGCAGTTTGTGCAGCTTCGGTTCGAGCAGATGATCGATGATCCGCTTCGGTGGATTCCGGCTGCGCTCGAGCAGCTGGGCATCCCGGTGGCGCCCGATCTGCTTGAGAGGCTCGAGTCGGTGGCGGCCCGCGAGCGCAAGGCCCGTACGCATGAGTTCAGCCTCTCCGATCTGGGATTGAGTAAACAGACGCTTGTCCAGAGGTACCGTGAGGTCTACGAGCGCCTGGGATACCCTACGTAGTTACACGGCATTGCGGCTGGCATTCACCGCGGCTGCAAGACTCTTGGTAATAAACCGTTCGAGTGTTTCCGTGTCCTCGTCTGCAACACGGACCAATGGCTCTGAAATCGCGTTCAGCGCGTACTGCTGAATGACAAGAACGGGGCCTATGATCTCTTCGCGCAGGCGGATGCTCTCCCGCGTCATGGGCTCTGAGTCCAGGAGCTCGTGCTGCCCGGAGATCTGGAGGAGCTTCTCACGCGTTCGATCGGCCTCCATACGGATCATCTGCCAGAACTCTGAAAAAACAGGGTCATCTGCCAGGTACGAGGTCAGTGCAAAGTTGGTTTTGGACAGGCTCTGCATGGCGTTATCCACAAGCGTTCGGAAGAACAGGCTCTTGGCATAGATGGAGGCAATCGCGCGCTGCTTTCCCTCTGCAAGCATGGTTTCCAGCGCCGTGCCAAAGCCGTAGTATCCGGGGACATTCTGTTTCATCTGGCTCCACGCCCCTACAAAAGGAATAGCTCGCAGGCGGTCCAGAGAGAGTTCGCCGCTTCCACCGCGCTGTGTCGGGCGGCTGGCAATATTGGTCTTTCCGTAGTAGGTCAAGGGCGTTCGGTCCCGGAGATAGGGAATAAACTGCGGATGGCTTTTGAGCTCAACGTACGTCTGGCGGGCAAGCACGGCAAGCTGATCAATGAGCGTATTTTCCTCATCCGAGAGCAGATGGTGCATGTCACTGAGGATGTTTGTATCGAGCCCGGCGGTCACAAGCTGTTCCAGATTAAACCGGGCGGCATCCACAGTACCGTACTTGCTGCTGATCGTCTGTCCCTGAATGGTCACCTGCAGCTCCCGGCTTGCGACAGTCTTGCCAAACGAGCGGTAGAAGCGGTGGGTATTGCCGCCCCCCCGTGCCGGAGGCCCGCCGCGTCCGTCAAAGAACGTGACAGCGAGTCCCCTCCGTGAGGCCTGTGCGGTGAGCCGTCGCTTGGCCTTGAAAATCTCCCAGTTGGCCGTCACGTATCCGCCGTCTTTGGTGCCGTCTGAGAAGCCGAGCATGATGGTCTGCTTGTTGCCGCGATTCTTCAGGTGGTCGGCATAGCCGGGATCATCGTAGAGCCGCTCCATTACCAGCGTTGATGCATGCAGATCGTCGATTGTTTCGAACAGCGGCACAATGTCCAGCGTGAGTTGTTCGGTCGCAAGCCCCGCACAGGCTGCAAGAAACTGGACCTCTGCTACATTCGCCTCTGTCTGAGTGTTACTGATGATGTAGCGGTGCATCCCGCGCGCACCGTTCCTCTCCTGTATGCGGGCCGCTATCTGGAGGGACTGAAGGGTGTCCCGGTCTATAGACTCCGGAAGCAACTCCAGGAGCTTCTCCGGTGCCGGAAGGCGCGACCGTGCCTCTCTCATTCGGACAATCTTCTGCTCGACGGTCAGATCTGTGTACGGCGGCTGTTCATCATACTCGCCGATCGCCCCTAGAACGTGTTCCACAACGGAAGCGTGAATGCGGGAGTCCTGTCGCAGGTCCAGGGATGCGAAGTGAAAGCCGAAGGCAGACACCTTGAGAATCATCTGTTCGATTCGTTCCCGATAGAGCCCCATGTGATGCTCGAGCAGTTGCTCATGCACACTCCTGAGATCGGCAAGCAGCTCGTCGGCACCTCGATACTGACGTTCGTCCGGCTCAGCGCAGAACTCGCTGCCCGGCTCTAGATCAGCCGGAACCTCCGCGAACGGTGAAATGGTGCGCTCCACACGCTCGGTTATGTGCTCGAGCATCTCACTTATCCCGGGAAAGGTGAGCCTCCGTGCCAGGCGCTGCAGATCTGAGACGTAGAGCCTGAGAATACTCTTTCGCAGGAGCTCGCCAATCTGTGAGGTTACATCTGCGGTGACATAGGGGTTTCCGTCTCGGTCACCGCCGGGCCAGAATCCAAGCTCAAGGACGGGCTGCAGTTCAAGGCCCGCCGGGTCGTCCTCGAACACAAGCTCAACAAGTTCCCGCTGGATCTGGGGGACGGTCTCGTAGAAGACGTTCTGTAGATACCAGAGCAGACTCTTTGCCTCGTCGGTCGGGGTTGGTTTGCTGGTGTTGCGGAACTTTGTCTGACCCATCTGCAGCAGCAGCTCGTAGACGTCGTTCGTGTCGTTGCGCTCGAGCGCGCCGGAGAGGTCGGTAATGATGGCCAGGACCTCGTCAGGGTAAAACTGCGTTGGGTGTGCGGTGAGTACAACCCGGACCCGGTAGTCGCGCAGGAGCGCCCTGAGCTCCGGCAGACGACCGGCGGTCTGAATCTGGTCGAAGAGGTCGCGGATTGAGCCTGGCCCGTCGAGCTGATGCACCCGTGAGAACGCCGCATCCTCGAGCGCATCAAAGAGAACGATCTGACGCTCAGCCAGCTGCATGAAGCGGAAGATGTAATCGACTCGCTCCTTTGTGGAGAGTCCCGGCAGTCGCTCTTCAATAAAACCTCTGACAATCTCAGCCGGTCGCCGTCCCTCCGCAAGCTGTTCGGTGCAGTAGGCCGCGAAGACCGGGAGCATAATCCCAGCGTTGCGAACGTTTTCAAACGGCAGGCCCAGAAACAGCCCGTTGTAGAGCTGGTACTTTCGCGAGACCTCGGTTGTAAACGGTGTTGTCTGTGACACGGTGCCCCCGATTGGAAAGGATAACTGACTTGCCGCAGCCAGGCCAGCATGCGAGACTCATGATTCGTGGACCGTATTCGAATCATCATCACCGGCGGAACTTTTGACAAGCAGTACGATGAGATCCGCGGTGAGCTCACCTTCCGGACCACGCATCTGCCGCAGATACTTGAGCGGGTCCGGATTACCGTCCCCGTGGAGCTGGAAATAGAGCGACTCATAGACAGCCTGGAGATGGACGACTCACTTCGTGATGAGGTCGTCCGTAGTTGTCTCGATGCCCCGGAGTCCCGTGTTGTAATCACTCACGGCACCGACACCATGACAGATACTGCTCGCCTGATCGCACTGCAGAAGCCAAAGAAGACGGTGGTGCTGACCGGTGCCATGATTCCGTACTCCTTTGCCGGAAGTGACGCAGAGTTTAATCTGGGCAGCGCATTTGCCGCAGTCCAGAGTCTGGATCACGGCGTCTACATTGCCATGAACGGTCGCATCTTTCGAGAGGGGGCGGTGCGAAAGAACCGCTCCCTCGGGCTCTTTGAGGATATCGAGTGAGCGATCCGGCGTATCTGTTGGGGCTTGACTGTGCCGCGCAGCCGCAGCGGTTCGGCGTTGCCGTCGCCTCTTTGGTCGGCTCGTCGGAAGAGGACGAACTGTGCTGGCATTCTGCCTGGCAGGGGCTGCAAGGACAGGATATCGCATGCGCTGCAGTGGAGAGCCTCAGAGAAGCCGGATGGACCGGCAGCGAACCCCTTGTTATTGGAATGGATGCGCCCCTGGGCTGGCCGGTGCGGTTGGGCGCGGCGCTTTCTCAGCACCGGGCTGGGCAGGCGCTTGCGTTCAGCTCCGACGAACTGTTCCGCCGTGAGACCGACGACTACGTGTATGAAGTGCTCGGTCGCCGGCCGTTAGAGGTGGGTGCCGACCGGATTGCCCGCGCCGCGGTGACCGCACTCGCCGTTCTTGACCGGCTTCGCTTGATAACCGGGCTCGAGCTTCCGGTTGCCGTTGATCCATCCGGCGGCGGTAACACGTCTGCGGTTCTTGAGGTCTACCCCGCATCCTACCTTCTTGCCAACGATCTTCCCTCACGAATGTACAAGCGGCGTGAACAGGTGATCGTCCGCGACAAGATCCTCGCGCATCACGGTTTTCGGACGCTTCCCCAATCCGTGAGAGACGTCTGTCGCCACGCTCCCGATGTCCTTGATGCGGCGCTCTGCGTGCTCATCTCCCGGGCGTGGGTCAAGGGTACAACGCTTGCACCTCGTGGTCGGGACCGAAATGTGATTGCGGTTGAAGGCTGGGTCTGGATTCCCGAACCCGGCTGAGAACCCGAGGCATAGCAGAACCCCTCGGGTGCAGGCTAAAGCCGGGAGAGCGATCGGCTGATAAGTATAGAAGATGGAACGCGTTCTCGCTGAGCAGCACATAAGAAGACGAACGTCCGGCAGGCGCGGCACAGCTCCCCATTTGGGCCGTCAGTACGGTATGAACGACCGTGTTGGTGCCGGCACCAGATCGTCTCGCCCCCGAGTAGGACGAACACGGCTGAAGACCATCGGACTCCTTACCATTGCGCTCGTGCTTATATCTGCCCTTTTTCTGCTTCTCCCATTACTCGAGAAGACCGATTTTGCCTCATCGGTTGCTGATGAGACAGTCACCCGCGCAGCTATATCAGGCTCCATTGCGCCCATACCCCCGCGTCAGGTGGAGTTTGAACTGACTGAAGAGCTCTTCTACCAGGTGGATGCCGGGGAAACCCTGAGCGAGATTGCCGCAGCGTTCGACCTTGATGCACGGACGCTGGCCAGACACAACGGGCTCAGTGATCCGGACGCGCTGCAGGCAGGACAGATTATCCGCATTCCCCCGGGTGGCGAGCTCCCTCAGACAGAGGGTTAGAGGTACTGGAAATAAAAGAAAAAAAGATTGTATAAGATCTATTTTGTGATAGACTCAGATGCAAAATGTAGAACTCTCTACTGGAGCGTCTTATGAAGCGAACAGCAACTCTGTTACTTACTCTCATTCTGCTTGCGGTTGGCGCAGGCACCGTCTGGGCCTCGAACGGGGATACCCTCAATATTGGCGGTCAGGTGCCGCTTGTGCTGACCCTTACCGTGGTCGCGGATGCGAATGCGGACAACCTCACCCTGATCACTACCGGTACGGACGTGGCCGCAACTGCGACTATCGCCAGCATCGACATTACGACGAACAACTCTGCCGGCTGGGAACTCTGGGTGTTCTCCGCAAACGCGGATGCCACGGACACCGGCATGATCAACGCAGATGGCGATGAGATTGAGTACTCGATCAATTACAGTGGACTTGGCACCCCGGGTGTCACAGACATTGACAGCGACGGTGTGCTCGTTGGCGAAGACGCCGCGAACGCGGCCCAGACCGGCGAGACCCTCACTATCGGCTACACCCAGTCTGAGAGTCATCCGGCCGGCTACTACTCCGACCAGCTGTCGATCGTCCTTCGCGCCAAGTAGTTTTTCCAGAATGATCTGCAGAGGTCACGGAGCAACCCGTGCGCTCCTGGCCCTGGTGCTGGCAGTTCTGCTTGCCCCGGGGCTCTTTGCGTTTCGGTTTTCTCCAATTACCCAGGACTTCCAACCCGAGGGACCGGGGGCCAGCCGGCTCTTCCGGGTTGCGAATACCACCAGCTCCCAGATTGCTGTACGCATCTCTGTGCGGCCGCGAAGCATAGAGCGTGACGGTCGGGAGATTCAGGGTGAACCAACCGATGAGTTTTTAATCTTTCCAGCACGTCTGCTCCTGGACCCGGGAGATCAGCGCAGCGTTCGGGTGGTCTGGAATGGAACCGCCAGCCCGGACAGGGAACTCGCCTACCGGATCATTGCTGAACAGCTTCCGGTCAACCTGGAAGGGGATCAGCCGGTGGACGGTGGGGCCATAGTGCTGACCTACCGGTATGAGGGGAGCCTCTACGTAGTTCCCCAGGGCGCCCGGCCTCAGGTTGCGGTCACTGCGGTTGATCGTGTTCAGCTGGAGGGTCGCGATCTGTTGCGGGTGACCGTAGAGAACAGTGGCACCCGCCACACACTGCTCCGTCAGGCGGTGCTCGACCTCTCAGAAACGCCTGCTGGTGATCCGATCCGCTCCCTGGGACCGGAAGATCTAACCGGGCTTACCGGGGAGAACATGCTCTCGGCGTCAGTTCGTCATTTCTACGTTCCGCTGCCGGATGGTCTTCCAGATGGGCGGCTGTACGGAACCCTCACAATAGCCGACAATTGACCATGCGACGCCTGTTCGCGCTCTTGTTTCTCTCTCTCGCGTGGCACACAGCGGCGCAGCAATCAGCTGAGACAATTCCAGTCCCCGTTTTTCTGGACAACGAGTACCGCGGGGACCTCTCCGTTCAGGTCACTGAGTCCGAGGCGGTACTGGTCCCTGCCAGTGATCTCCTGGCACTCGTGCAGGAAGAGCTCAGTGCGAGAGTGATGGAGGACGCGTCTGCCAGCTTCAGAACTCCGGAAATGGTGCGCACAGATGCGTTCAACGCGCTCGGGATTACCGTCCGTTTTGACTGGGACCAGCTTGCACTTGTGGTGGGAGTACCGCCGCTTGCCAGACGGACCCAGCGGCTCTCACTGATCGGACGATCGACTCAGCCGGACGGCATACCGGTTCCTACGGCCGGTCTCAGTCTTATCGCAAACCTTGAACTCTGGTCCCGCTATGCCTACGAGAGTGCACACTTTCAGGTGAGCGCCACCCCGGAAGTTGCCCTTCGCTTCTCCGATATCACTCTGGAGACCCAGGTGGTCGTGCAGACTGGTGATATCCCGTTCACGCTCGATTTCGTGCGAGCCGTCTGGGACATCCCGGAGGTGGGATACCGCCTGGAGGCCGGCGATCTCACCTGGCTACAGACGAATCTTGCAGGAGTCTCCCGACTGACCGGCGTGTCGCTGCGTCGTGAGCCTTCAATCTCCCAAGAGAGCAAGCAGATGGGAGCAGCGCTCGATCGATTCTTCCTGCCGCAGGCGGCGACGGTAGAGATTCTGGTAAATGAGGCACGGCTGCAGAGACGCGAACTGTCGGCGGGGAACTACGAGCTCTCAGGGGTGCCGCTTGGTGACGGGGTGAACCGGGTCCTGGTTCTCTGGCGTGACACGGAGACCCGGCTTGCTGAGCTGGTCATTCCCTACGACAGTAAGCTGCTTGCCCCCGGCGAGCTTGATGCAGGAGTGGCCTTCGCCGTGGCAGACCGGGACGTCCTTCGTCCGGTCATGACGCTCTATCAGCAGTATGGCGTGACCCCTGAGTTTACGATTGGCGCGAGACAAGGTCTCGAGCCAATCGAGCTTCAGATGGACTTTGGGCTTGAGGCGGTGCTGGCCACCGCTGCAGGCACCTTCCTGTTCGAGCCGGACGTGAATATCGGGCCGCAGGAGCGGCTGGTGCTTGATCTGCCGCTGCGCTACTCGTTCCTGAACTCAAGCCCTTCGTCATATCTGAGCTTCGGCCTCTCCGCCGCGTATCAGTCGGTCACCGGAAGCGCCGGGGCAGACGCACAACTGGTGAGCTCTGGTGCCTACGTCAACTTTGCGCTTCCTGACGGGCTCTCAGTCACCCCCAGGATCGCGTACGCTCGGGGCCTGGACACCGGGGCCCAGGACCTCCAGTTGCGGGCATCTATCCGGAAGTCGATTCGCGGTGGTTCATCGATCAGTGGCGAGATCGGTTTTGCCTGGGATGGAGACCCACGGTTCTTTGCAACGGTTACCTACGCCGCAGGCTTCCCTGAAGCTCAGCAGAATCTCTTTCTTCAACAGAACCTGGAGTCGCAGGAGTTCAGCGCGTACTGGGCCCGTTACGCCGGTTCCGAAGCGCCTGCGCTTGACTACAGCCTCTCCACAAGGATTCCGGTCGATCTTGCTCAGACCATGAGTCTCAGCGGACGGCTCGGCTACGCGCATCCGCTGTTTCGGGGCTCGCTTTCTCATGGGTTGACCGGAGTCGTGGAGAGTGGTTCGTTTCGTAACTCGACCTCACTCTCTGTCGGGAGTGCGCTGGTGGTGGCGGATGGCGTTGTGGGACTGACGAGTCCGATCGCCGGATCGTTTGCCCTCGTGGTTCCCGCAGAGCAGCTGTCCGGATCCCCGTTCACCGTGTCGGTTGCCGGTGGTCGGGAGACCACGGCGACCGGTAGAACCGTAGTACTGCCTTCGTTTCGCCCCTATGCACCGGCGCAGGTTCGAGTGCGGCTCCCGCAGGCCGATCGGATCTCTGATCAGGGAGAGCTGGAGTACGTGATTTCACCTGCGTACCGGTCAGGGTCGCTTGTTGTGATTGCTCCCGTTGTCTCTGTGTCCATTCGCGGTACCCTTGTGGATGATGACGGTGAGCCCGTCATCTATGAGACAGGCAGGTATAGCGGCCCTGATGATGCCACCGGCTCCTTCTTCACGGATGAGTCCGGTGTGTTTGAGATCTATGGCCTTGAGCCCGGTTCCTACGTTCTCCGGATACCGGAACTGCCGGGGACAGAGTTCAGGCTGGAGGCGGCGGCTACGGATGCGGACCTGCTCGGAGTTGGAACCCTGACCCCGGGACCGGCGCGTGAGCCGGAAGAGCCGGCCGAAAACGAGGGAGGATGACGTGGCGGTAACAAGAGGCGCATACAACGTTTTCCGCATAACCAGAGTTACTACGCTGCTTGTTCTGCTTATGGTGGTCGCTCCCTTCGTAGCGGATGCTGCAGACGTATTCCGTTTGTACGCGCCTCCAGGCGGAATCTATGTGAACGCTGCGTTCGAGCGCAATGAGACGGTCGCCGTTGAGGTGACCGTAGAGCATGAAGGCGTTGGCATTCCCGACTGGTTTCTGACGGTTACCGCCGGGTCGAGCGGATCGTTCGAACCGCGGGAGATGGTGCAGGGGGGGAGTACCCTCCAGTATCAGATTTACGGAAGCCCGCCTCCCAGTACGGATGTCCTGAAGAGCCCGCCCCAGACACTGACTGCAGCGAACGTTGTCACCTCTTCAGATTTCTCTACCGCCGCAGCAACAGTAAATCGAGTCAGCTTCACGATCTATGCATCGGTACCGTCCGGCCAGTTCGTCCCGAGCGGTGAGTACGCCGATGGGGTCCTGCTGGAGCTCTACACCGGTGACTATGCAAGTCCGGCGACCCACACGCTTGTGGATACAGCCTCCGTGGTCGTGACCGGACGGATGGCGCAGCTCATAGATCTGTATGCAGACCGCGAGCCGGGAATTCGCTCGTTGGATCTTACTACCAGTGCTTCCGCGCGGCTCATCGCCACTGTTTTTGAACGGAGTAACTCGCTTACCGGCTATACCGTGACCGTCTCCAGCGCCAACCTCTCCTCAGATACCAGCGGTGCGATCGGGCCGTTTTTCGCGAACACCAGCGCAGATGCCCGTCTTGAATACACCGTGATATATGATGGAACCCCAGTCTCAATCTGGAGTGGAGGGGCGGCCGTGGTTGTTGATTCTGCCGGCACCACCGCTCCCGAATGGATCAGTCGGCAGCTTCGTATAAGCTACAACGGTTCACCCACGCTTACCGCCGGGGACTACGAGGATCAGCTGGTAATTACCATCAGCGCAAAGTAGAGCGGCTGGACCGGTCTTTGCAGTCTTGACACCCACCCCGTCTCACGTGTAACTAGAAGGAGAGTAATCAACCCGTCACGGGGGAGCTCGGTTCGGGACGCTCGTGATGTGAACACCCAAACCACTTAGAAAAGGAGAATACATGAGTAAGATTAGAGTCGCATTCAACGGCATGGGCCGAATCGGCAAGAACGTCATGCGTGTAATTCTCAGCAAGTTCGACGACAAATTCGACATTGTCGCGGGCAACGACCTGGTTCCAACAGAGGAAATAGCAAAGAGCCTCCCGAAAGACTCCATCTATGGACGATTTCCTGTAGAGGTTGGCATGAAAGGCGAGAACGTCATTACGATGGGACGCCACGAGCTCACTATCTACAGCGAGAAGGACGCCGCGAACATTCCCTGGGACAAGCACGACGTAGACATCGTCTTTGAGTGTACCGGTTTCTACCTGACGACCGAGAAGGCAAGTGCCCACCTGAAGGGTGGGGCCAAGAAGGTCATTATCAGTGCGCCGGCCAAGGACAAAGAGACACACACGGTGGTTGTAGGTGTGAATCACGACACCATTGAGGCAGGGGAGAAGATTCTCTCCAACGCCAGCTGTACCACCAACTGTCTTGCTCCGCTCACCAAGGCGATCGACATGAGTCACAAGATCATCTCAGGACTCATGAGCACCACGCATGCAGCCACAAGCACCCAGCGAGTTGCCGACTTCTTTGGCGGCGGAAAAAACCGCGCCACGCTGAACAACATCATTCCGGCCTCCACCGGCGCAGCTATTGCAGTTGGGAAGGTGCTTCCGCACCTCAACGGCAAGCTGAACGGTACCGCGCTCCGCGTCCCCACGGACACCGGTAGTGTGGTTGAGGCGGTTTACCTCATTGAGGGCGACGTGACCAAAGAGCAGCTTGAAGCTTCCATCAAGGAGAACGTCAAGAAGATGAACGACTCCACCCTGATGAAGCAGGTAGCCTACTACGGTGACTACTACGAGTGCTCCCAGGACTGCGTTGGCGAACCGTTCTCTTCTATGATTACGGACAATCTGATCGTCATTGGACTGGGCGGTCAGACCATGATCAAGGCCACCAGCTTCTACGACAACGAGATGGGTTTCAGCAATCGCATGGCTGAGCTTGCCATGATCTTCAACGAGAAGTAGTGCAGCCGGCTGCGACACCGTAGCCGCCGCGAACCTTGTTGCCTGTGTACCGTGCAACCTGCACGCGCCACAGTTGAATGCCTGGCCAACCCTGAGGGGTTGGCCTTTTTTGTGTGGTATGAACCGCCAAACTCAAAACCTGGTAATCGAACAGTGCGCCCAAGGAGAAGCTGGATCGCATCGCGACGTGCGCAGCAAGCTTTGCGGCAGTCGCCGCTACGGGCTGTGCACCTGTGCTGAGAGGGCGGTGGAGAGGTCACGGGAGAGAACTACCTCGTAGTCAACCGGCGATGTCGCAACGATACGGTTGAGGTCCGGGTCAAGGGGCGATGGATACGATTCCGCGCGAACCGTTACCGAATCGGTTCCAATAATTATGGCATTTGCCACGAGTCGGTTCGTGTCTCCATTGGAAAGCTTTGCTATGATAAACGTGCCGTCCCCGGTGGGTATTCCTGTGGCAGGATCGATCGCCAGCACCACGGTGACCTTGGCGCCACCTCCGGTGCCGTAGAGGCTAACCCAACCATCTGTGGTGAATCGATGAATCTGGTCGCCCGACTGGGTACCGTCAATTGTGAAGAGTGCATACAGCTGCTGGCCATCCGTACCGAGTCCCAGTCCGGTGGCGTCAGCTCCAGTTGTATCGATCGTGGTGTTGCTCCACTTCTGAACACCAGAGGCATCAAACGCGACCAATATCGGATTTGTGTTGGATGGGGGGCCCACTACTTCCGTACCAATGTAGACAGTCAAGTCTGCGATCGAAACCGAAGCAGCGCCTGCAGCTATCACGTCTGCCTCGCTGTCTGAGGCGCTGAACGTTACATCCGTCGTGTCAAATGCGCTTTGTGAAGACGGGTTGTCATCCGGATCGTTTCCGGCTGAGCTACAGCCTGACAGTGCCACTACAACCACACACGCTGCAATCGCCAATTTTTGTCTCATTTACTGGAGTATAGCACACAAGGGGCCAGCCGCGGACACGTGCGTCACCGACGGCGCCTCCAGCGAGTCATACGGTTACATGGAACGCCGAGAAGCCTGAAAGCGCGCTTTCTGCCGCCGCTGGAATAGCGATAGCGATGTGGCTTGGCAGTCTCCCCGCAGCCGCGGCTATCTTCAGATCAGTCGAGTAGCGATTGTAGGTGGGCACCCCGTGCGACGGTAGCACGACCGCCGCACAATGAAACGTTGAGGACCAATATCACCACCCGTGCAGGGAACTGCGCGAAGGATAGGGCGGTGACCTGCACTGTCAATAGTGGACACTGTCACTTTATGCGGATCTCCTTCCTGAGAACGTTTTTCGCCAAAGACCGCCAGGCTCTGTCGGAATGATGGATGCAGCCCGGCTCGGGTCAACTCCTTGGTCGCCAGGTCCTTGACACCGGTCAGATACAGCCATCCTTCTTCGGTCGGACTGTAGGCGATGTCGGTCCCGTAAACGGTCCCGGGATCGCTGACGGTGAACTGCTGATCCAGCAGATTCGCCACTACCGGCAGCGAGTGAGCGGAGTTGGTCGTCGCTTGAACTTGCGCTTCTGGATACACCTCAGGACCATCTCGCGCCTCAATCGAGCGATCTGATCCCGACCCAGAGACGTTCCGCCCGACTGCAACTCGGTCTGAATGCGCCGTGGGCCGTATGTACCGCGGCCTGCCTTGTGCGCGATCCAGATCAACGGCGTCATCTTCTCGTCGTTCTCAGACCTCGGCGACGGGGAACGCGTGAGCCGAGCGTACAACCCGCGCCATGAGCTTCACGGGGTAGAGGTCTCGCGGCCCCGCCCCCACGGTGCCCCTCCAATCCCTGGCGCGAAAGAACGATTTCATTGACATGTGATGCACATGTTTCCATACTGATCGCATGGGTATCATGATCCAAATACGGAACGTCCCCGATGATCTGCACCGCAAACTCAAATCACGCGCTGCGCTTTCATCCAAGTCCCTCTCGCAGTACCTGCTAGACGAAATAGAGCAGATAGCCTCACGGCCGGACCAGACCGAGATCCAGGCACGCCTGCGCACCCGCAGTAGCGTGGACCTCGGTGCCGCTCCCGTCGCGGCTGCTGTCCGCGAGGAACGGGATACCCGTTGATCGTCATAGACACCTCCGCCGCCCTTGATCTGCTGTTGCGCACTCCACACGCTGCAGCCATAGAGGCCCACGTCTTTGGCACCGCAGAAAAACTCCACGCACCACACCTGCTCGACGTCGAGTTTCTCCAGGTACTACGGAAGTGGCAACGCACCGGCATCCTGAGTGAAACCCGCGCCCACGAGGCACTGCTCGATCTCTCCGGCCTTGGCATTATTCGCCACCCCCACAGCCCACTCCTCGATCGCGCCTGGCACCTCCGCCACAGCATCACCGCCTACGACGCCATGTTTATTGCACTGGCTGAGGGGCTCGATGCGCCACTTCTGACGACCGACCGGAAGCTGTCCCGATCACATGATCACACGGCACGAATCGTGTGTGTTGCGGAAAACACGTAAGGAGTTCTGCCGAGCTCGGCATGAATCTGATTCGGCTCGCCGCTGCCGTCC
>CAZREG010000014.1:0-56808 GCA_964599075.1 uncultured Spirochaetaceae bacterium
CCTCTTGCGCCGGGCGATCGTGTTGAAGTATCGCTTGATGAGTCGGCCGGCGAAGGGGTTATCCTCTCCCGTCTACCACGACGGAACGCCTTCTCGCGGTACAACACCAAGCGATCGGCAGAGCAGACCATTGCGGCAAATATCGATCTGGTCGTGGTGGTGGCCAGTGCCACCGACCCGGCATTTCTGCCCGATTTTGTTGACCGGGCGACGGTCCTCGCCGACAGGGCCGATGCTGAAGTCCTGGTTGCAGTAACCAAGCGTGATCTCGATCCACAAGCGGCGATGGAGCTTGCACAGACCTACGAACGCCTGGGATTTGGTTCGGTTGCAATATCATCTGACGAGGGAGCGGCTGAGCTGCGCTCTCACCTCGTGGGGCATCGCTCGGTGTTTGTTGGTCAATCGGGCGTAGGTAAATCGACACTGATAAATGCACTCCTGGGCAGCGACCTTCAGGCTACCGGCGCGATCAGTAAGCGTTACGCGAGTGGGAGACACACAACGAATGCGTCACAGCTGATAGCCGGAGATTCGTTCGAACTGATCGATACGCCGGGCGTCCGCGCACTTGACTGTCGGCACCTTGAATCCGACTCGCTGGACCTTCACTTCCCCGAGTTTCATCAGTTCATTGATCACTGCGGCCACGCCAACTGTCAGCACGACAGCGAACCTGGCTGCTCAGTACGTGCGGCGGTGGCCGATCGGTGTATTCCAACCTTCCGGTTTCAGAGCTACCTCCGGATCCTCCGCGAGATCCGGGTTCGTGAGGAGAGTGACTGGTGAACAGGCATACGCTGCGCGTGCTCGAGTTCGAGCGTATCCGACGCACCGTTCGGGACCGACTTATGACGCAGGAGGCGGACTCAGTGATGCGCGTGCAGCGGGTACTTACTGAGGAGCAATCCCTCCGTCAGCTCAAACGCTCTGTACAGGCGCTGAAGAGTATGCTCTTGTCACCGGTCAGGTTTCCGTCCCTTTCGTTTCCAGCGGTCCACGGATCGGTCGAGCGGCTCGCAAAGGCCGGGGTGGTTCTCGAGACGTCCGAGCTTGCCGCTATCGGCCAGTTTGCCTCGAGCGTCCGGGATCTCGGTCGCTACCTCAGTGCGGCAGCCTCGGAGACCGGAGAGCAGCAGTTGCTTGAATGCCTCGAAGAGCCTCCGGACCTGGCTCAGCTCATTGCGCGGATTACCGCGATTCTCGAGCCCGACGGCAGCGTGCGCGAACGGGAAATCCCGGAGCTCAAGCGTTTGCGCAGTGTAATCACCGCCGCACAGCAGGACCTTCAGAAGAGCGCGCAATCCTTTGTCAACGACGAGGCCACCCGACGCTACTTCAGCACCAACGTTCCAACCCAACGTGACGGGCGGACGGTCCTCCCGGTCAAGGCGGATTACCGGGGAAAGATTGAGGGTATTGTTCACGAGTTTTCCTCCTCCGGCGCCACGGTTTTTGTTGAACCACGGCCGCTGGTGGAACGCAACAACGCACTCGTTGCGGCGGAGAACCGCTACCAAAACGAGCTGCATCGGATTCTACGCGAGCTCAGCGACTTCTGCCGTGAACGACTGGTCGGAGTCAAACAGGCAATCAGCTACGCGGTGGAGGTCGATCTCATCCACGCACGGGCCCGGTATGCTATCGATTTTTCCTGCGAACAGCCTGAGATCGCAGGGGATGGACTGCGTCTGATTGAGGCGCGACACCCGTTGCTCGGTGAGGCCGCGGTGCCTATCAGCGTGGAGATTCCAGAGGGCAAACGGGCTCTCATTATCACCGGGCCAAACACGGGCGGGAAGACGGTCTCGCTGAAAACTGTCGGTCTTCTTAGTCTCATGCACCAGTTTGGCCTGCAGATTCCTGCCTCGACCGGCACCGAGTTGCCTGTCTTCTCGGGAGTGTTCGCCGACATTGGAGATGAGCAGAGCATCGAGCAGAATTTGTCCACGTTCAGCGGTCATATGCAAAACATCGGGCGGATTCTCGGCAGTGCGGATGAGCGCTCGCTCGTGCTCCTTGACGAGCTGGGATCCGGCACCGACCCTGAGGAGGGAGGCGCCCTTGCAATGGCGGTACTCGACGAGCTGTTGGATAAACGGCCGATCACGATCGTGACAACGCATCACGGACGGTTGAAGCATTACGGGTTCACCAATGAGCGCGCGGCTAATGCAAGCGTAGAGTTCGATACCGAGAGCCTGCGACCGACCTACCACATCATTCCGGGGCTACCCGGTTCGAGTCACGCCATTGAGATTGCGAAGCAGATGGGGGTGCTGCGCCGGGTCACCGCACGTGCGGTTGACTACCTCTCTGACGAAGAGTACGACACGGGACGCATAATCCGGCGCCTCACTGAGCGGGAGCAATTGCTCCATCGCGAACGGGGGGCGCTCGCGGATGAGAAGCGAGCGGTGGCCGACCAGGCGAAAGCGCTTCTTGAGAAGGACCGGGCTGTGGCGCAGGAGCGCAGGGAGCTGAAGTCACGTCGGATCCGTGAGCTCGATCAGTGGGCAAGTGAAACACGAAGCCGGCTTGAGAATCTTGTTCGGGAGCTTCGTGAGGGTGAGCTCACCCGGGGGAAGACTCACGCGGTGAAGCAGTTTATCTCAGATCTTGATGAAGGGCTGAATCAGCAGCGTGAGGAACTCACTCGGCAGCAGGGCCTGCTGCAAGCGATCGAGGCGCCGGATATTGACTCCTCCTCGCCACTCTCACCACTCTCGCCGGGCCAGGAGGTGCGGGTCACGAGCACCGGCGCCCGCGGCGTTATTGGTCGACGTGGTAAAGGATCCACCTGGATTGTCCAGCTCGGGGCGGTGAAGCTCCCGGTCGAAGAACGCGATCTTCAGCCGATAGAGACCCGACCGGAGGATACGCCACGCGTCACCTACCGTACCAGTGCAGGCCAGCCTTCGCTGGAGCTTGATCTGCGCGGCTACCGTCTGGATGAAGCGGTTCAGGCAGTCGAGCAGAACATTGATCAGGCGCTTCTTGGTGGTCTTGACCGGTTCGGTGTGATTCACGGGATGGGCGAGGGCGTCCTTCAGAACGGGGTACGGGCTCATCTGCGCGACCATCCGGCGGTCAGCGCGTACGAGTATGCCGCCCCTGAAGACGGTGGGTTCGGAAAGACGATCGTTCACCTTTAGCCAGGCTGCTTGAGCCGGGAATCTCTTTGTACTACTATCGCGACATGGCTCGTCTTACTCTTCTCTGTCTCTGCGTCACTCTGACGCTCTCCGGCTGTCTGGATTCAGAAACCTCGATAGAGTTGGAGCGTGACGGTAGTGGTACCATCACGCTCAGCTATACCATTGACTCGATCGCCTGGGACACCGGCGCGGTTGGCGGCGAGCAGGCGGGGCGCATTGTGCCGGTCACCCGGCGTGACTTCGAGCGCACCGCAGCGCAGATAGAGGGGTTGCGCCTTCGCAGATATCGGTCTCAAGAGTCTGAGCAGAGAGTCGAAATTTCCGCCGTGCTCCAGTTTGCCAACACTGATGCGCTCGAGCGCTTTCTTGGGCCCGACAGTGTAGAGGTTCAACTGAACGAATCCGGTGGGCGATGGTCCCAGATCATCGCGGTTGCCCGGGAGCAGGATGACGATGATCTGGCTCTGGCGCGGTCTCTTGAGCCGTACTCCCTGGTCCTCCGGCTTGACCCGCCGTCAGCGGTGAGGCAGGTCTCGCGGGGTGAGATCACACCAGACGGAAGGATCGCAGGCTTGGAGCTCGGACTCGAGGAGATCGTCCTTGCAACGCAAGCAATTGTCTGGACGGTGGAGTGGTAGGTGCGCCATCCTCACCTGCTGGAGTTTGAGCGGAGGCTGCGCAAGCTTTTTGATGAGATAGACGAGTATCTCGAGAACACCTACGGCTCGCACTACCAGCTGCATCCGGCGCGACCCACCCGCGGTTCCACCGCCCGCACCACGAGTGACGGATTGTTCAACGTGGGAGCAACGTTCACACCCGGATACGGTTCTCAGATAGGACGGGGCTACGTGGTGCAGGTGGATATGGTGACTCTCCAACGAGTGCCTGCGGACGTACGGGACAAAATAGAGCGAGAGGTGGCCAAGCTTGTCGAGCAGCGGCTCTCCCGTTACTTCCCTGGGCGGGACCTGCAAGTTGACCGTGATCGCAGCGTCTACAAGATTCACGGGGACCTGAGATTAGGCGAGATTTGACAGAATCTCCAATTTGAGGTTGATGTATTCAGCGCGCAATACTACACTATGCTCGTTCTACTCTTGCAAAACGAGGTCTTCATGGACACCCAGGTAAAAGAGCTTATAGAGACCATCAAAGCTGATGGCGTGCAGGCTGCCGAGAAGCAGGCAGAGCAGATTATTGCTGCGGCCGAAGAGAAGGCTCAGCATATCGTGAATGAGGCACAAACGCAGGCGGAGAGCATTCGCTCGGAGGCTGAAAGCGACCGCCGGCGACAGGAAGCCGCCGGTATGGAGGCGCTCAGGCAATCTGGACGCGACCTGATTCTTGGCGTCCAATCACAGCTGACGGCCATGTTCAAGACGGTTATCGCCTCGGGTACTCGCGATGCTCTCAGCGGTAGTTCGCTTCAGCAGGCCATAGAAACGGTTGTGAACGCCTGGGCGACGGATGATGAGTCCGACATATCGGTGCTCCTGCCTGAGCAGGACACGCAATCGTTGGAGAGCGAACTTCGCGCGAAGCTTGGAGCGAAGCTTGCGGCAGGGGCAGAGGTTCTGCCAAGCAGTGCGGTGAAGAACGGGTTTCGCGTCTCCACGAAGGGGGGAGAGGTCTACTACGACTTCAGTGCGGACGCTATCGCACAGGCACTCTCAACGTATCTTGCCCCACGTCTGGCGGAAGTCGTTCGCGAAGCGGCGAAAGGAGCCTGAGACGCGTGGGCCAGCACTATTTTCTCGTAGCCAGCTTACCGACTCTGCACTACGATATGCGGGATCCAATGGAGCCGACTCAGTTTCTAGAGCTCTGCGAGACGCAACTCTCTGCAGAGGAGCTTGAACGGGTGCGAAGTGCCACAATTGATGCCCCAGGCAGTGAGAGCAGCTGGGGTATTGTTGAGAACTGGCACAGATTTGAACGCGGTCTCAGGAATGCCCTCGTGAAGCAACGCGCGCCGCAACGCGGGGTAGAGGCGGCAACCTACATCCGGCGCGACGAACGAGGCGACGACAACAGTAATGAAAACGGGGTTCTGGAGCTCGCCCGGAGTGCGGCGGCCCATGAGACCCCACTTGGCGCGGAGGACGAGCTCAATCATGCACGCTGGGCTTATCTGGAAGATCTGGAGGCCGGCTACTTCTTTGAGCTCGAGCGTCTGATTATTTACTACATCAAGCTTCAGATAGTCGCACGCCACGGTCAGTTCAGACGAAAACATGGCGAGCAGCAGTTTCATGCAATCATAGAGACAATCATGGGTGACTACTATTCAGAGTCAGGGGAGCAGCAATGAGCCACTCTACAGGGACGGTATTCGGCGTCAACGGCAATATGGTGTCGGTCAGGGTCGAGGGCGAGGTCGCTCTCAACGAGGTTGGCTACATCACCGTTGGAAGCGGAGAGGAACAGAAGCGCCTCAAGAGTGAGGTCATTCGCGTTCGGGGAGACCGTGCAGAGGTCCAGGTTTTTGAGATGACCGCAGGCATCGGGGTTGGTGATTCGGTCGAGTTCACCGGGGAGCTGCTTGCGGTAGAGCTTGGACCGGGACTGCTGACCCGCATCTACGACGGCCTTCAGAATCCGCTTCCCGAGCTCGCCGAGCAGTGCGGCTTCTTCCTCGAGCGCGGGCTCTACATCAAAGCTCTCGACCGGAACAAGAAATGGCGCTTCACCCCAACAGCGAAGCCGGGCGACCGTCTTAAACGAGCGGAGACACTGGGTACCGTGCCCGAGGGGATCTTCGAGCATCGCATCATGGTGCCCTTCAACCGCTATGGAACCTTCACCGTAAAGTCGATCGCCGGTGAGGGAGAGTACACCGTTACCGATCAGATTGCCGTTCTTGAAGACGCAAACGGTAATGAAGTTACGGTAACCATGATGTTCGAGTGGCCGGTAAAGCGGGCCATTGACTGCTACGAGGAGCGGCTGAAGCCTGGCGAGCCAATGGTGACAAAGGTCCGTATCATTGACACCTTCTTCCCGGTTGCCCGTGGTGGCACTTACTGCATTCCCGGACCGTTTGGGGCGGGCAAGACGGTGCTTCAGCAGATAACGAGCCGAAATGCTGACGTTGACATAGTCATTGTTGCTGCCTGCGGCGAGCGCGCCGGCGAGGTTGTGGAGACACTGCGGGAGTTCCCGGAGTTGATCGATCCGAAGACCGGGCGAACTCTGATGGAGCGGACGGTCATTATCTGCAACACGAGCTCAATGCCCGTTGCGGCCCGGGAGGCATCTGTCTATACGGCTGTAACGATTGCCGAGTACTACCGGCAGATGGGCCTGAACGTGCTTCTGCTCGCCGACTCCACCAGCCGCTGGGCGCAGGCGATGCGTGAGATGAGCGGCCGCCTTGAAGAGATTCCCGGTGAAGAGGCTTTTCCTGCCTACCTTGAGTCGGTTATCGCCGGTTTTTACGAGCGGGCCGGTGTTGTCCGCCTTGCCGACGGCGGGGAGGGCTCTGTTACCATCGGCGGGACGGTCAGTCCGGCCGGCGGAAACTTTGAGGAACCGGTCACGCAGGCGACCTTGAAGGTTGTAGGCGCGTTTCACGGATTGAGCCGTGAGCGCTCGGATGCCCGTCGCTATCCGTCCATCGATCCGCTGGAGAGCTGGAGCAAGTATGCCGGGCCGATCGACCGCGGAATGGTAGAGTATGCGCGGGACGCGCTCCACCGCGGAAACGAGGTGGGCCAGATGATGAAGGTTGTTGGTGAGGAGGGCACAAGCCTCGACGACTACATCTGGCACCTGAAGAGCGAGTTCACCGACTCCGTCTACCTGCAGCAGAACGCATTCGACCCGATAGACGCAAGCGTTGACCTTGTTCGTCAGCGATACTCCTTTGCAATGCTCTTTGACCTGCTCACCAGTCGCCTCAACTTTGGCGAGAAAGAGGAAGCCCGAAGCTGGTTCGCGCAGCTGCGCCAGAAATACGTAGACTTCAACGGCTCAGAGTGGGAGAGCGAGGCCTTCAACAAGCTTGCGGATGAGATCAAGAGTACAATCGAGTCGAAGCGTGCCGGTACAGAGGAAAATGCCTCAGCGCTCGTGGGCGAGATTCGGTAAGGAGAGATAGATGCGAAAAGTCTACAGCAAGATCGAGGCCATTGCTGGAAACGTTATCACCGTCACCGCAGAGGACATCCGCTACGGGACTCTGGCTACGGTAAGCTCAAGCCACGGAACGAGTCTTGCGGAAGTCATCCGCCTGAACGGCAACAAGGTCTCTCTGCAAGTCTTCGCAGGGGGGCGTGGCGTATCAACCGGAGACGAGGTCGTTTTCCTGGGACATCCCATGCAGATCTCATTCACTGACAATCTGCTTGGCCGGATCTTCGACGGAAGCGGTAATCCGCGCGATAACGGCCCCGCGCTTGAAGAGAACCTGATAGAGATTGGCGGCCCGTCGGTCAATCCCGCGATGCGAATTATCCCGCGCAACATGATTCGTACCGGTATTCCCATGATTGACGTGTTCAACACCCTGGTGGAGAGTCAGAAGCTTCCTATTTTCAGTGTGAGTGGAGAACCGTATAACGATCTGCTTGCCAGGATTGCCATGCAGGCTGAGGTAGACATGATCATCCTTGGCGGCATGGGCCTGAAGTACGATGACTACCTCTACTTCCGCGGTGTGCTCGAAGAGGGCGGGGCCATGAGCCGCACCATTTTCTTTGTTCATACGGCCAGCGATCCTGTGGTCGAGTGTTTGCTTGTGCCGGACATCTCACTCGCAGTGGCGGAGAAGTTCGCACTCAACGGAAAGAAGGTGCTGGTTCTCCTCACCGACATGACCAACTTTGCGGACAGCATGAAAGAGATTGCAATCACAATGGAGCAGGTTCCCTCCAACCGTGGCTATCCCGGTGACCTCTACAGTCAGCTCGCGTCCCGCTACGAGAAGGCGGTCGACTTTGAAGGTGCCGGCTCTATCACCATACTTGGTGTGACAACCATGCCTGGTGACGATGTCACTCATCCGGTCCCCGACAACACCGGGTATATCACGGAGGGCCAGTATTATCTGCGAAACGGCCGAATTGAGCCGTTCGGGTCACTCTCACGGCTGAAGCAGTTGGTGAACAAAGACACCCGTGAAGACCATCGCGCCATCATGGACAGCATGATCACCCTCTACGCGAATTACAAAGAGTCGGTAGAGAAGAAATCGATGGGGTTCCGGATGTCGGACTGGGACAACAAGCTGTTGAAGTACGGTGGATTGTTTGAGTCGCAGATGATGGATCTGTCGGTGAACGTTCCGCTTGAACAGGCACTTGACCGCGGCTGGTCTATTCTTGCCGAATGTTTCGACCCCTCGGAGACCGGTCTTCGCACTGAGCTGATCAACAATTTCTGGCCGAATAGGGGCGCCGTCTCGGAGCAGGAGAGCGCATAGATGGCTCAGGTGAAGCTCACAAAGAACGAGCTGAAGAAGCAGAAAGATGGTCTGAAGCGATTCCAGCGCTACCTGCCGACGCTGCAGTTGAAGAAACAGCAGCTTCAGATGGTCATCCGGCAGGTCGAGGCGGAGATGCGCGAAAAGTCTGCCGAGCAGGAAGAGCTCAGGCGTACGATCATGAGCTGGGTAGAGGTGTTCGGCGAGGATGTGGGCCTTGAAAACTACCTGAAGATCCGGAAGCTTGAAACCAGCACCGGGAACATTGCCGGAATAGATATTCCGGTCTTCGAGACCATCGAGTTCGACGAGCTGGACTATGACCTCTACGTCATGCCCTACTGGGTTGATCGTGGTATTGATGCCCTCAAGCGCCTGCTGGCGCTGGACGCTGAGGTGCGCGTTCTGAAGGAACAGCACAGAAGGCTCAGTGAAGAGCTCCGCATCACGACCCAGCGGGTCAATCTGTTCGAGAAGGTGAAGATTCCGGAAACAAAGGATAACATCCGTACCATCCGGATCTATCTGGGTGACCAGCAGACTGCTGCAGTTGTTCGCGGGAAGATTGCAAAGGGTGCTATCGACAGCAAGACCGAGGCGGTAGGCGCATGATTGTACCAATGAAGAAGGCGACCATAATCGTTCTCGACAGTCGTCGGGAGCACGAGGTCGAAAACCTGAAACGCCTCGGGCTGCTCCATCCAGTCGTGGAGCCTCGTAGTGACGAGCGTGTGCAACAGCTTCGCGAGCAGCGAGAGACAATCCTGCGGGCGCTTGGCGAGTTACCTGCGGAGATCGAGAGTACGGACGCCACACCGGTTGCCGATGCCATACATCTGGCGCGACACGTGGTCGGTCTGGCTGAGCACCGTCGGGGAAGGCAGGAAGTTCTCACTCGGATCCACGGGGAGATCATGCGCGTCAGCCGTTGGGGAGAGTTCGATCCCCAGGAGATTGAAGCTCTCAGAGAGCGGGGGATCGATGTTCGACTCTTCGCGATGAGTCCAAAAGACTACCGAAAGCGGGCCCCCGAGGGCCACATCCTTTTGGAAAAAGACGGTGCAAGCGCGCGTTTTGCGATTGTCTGGTTCAAGGGGCAGAGCAGCTGTGGAATGGCTGCGGATGAGGTCGCTTCGACTCCCGGCGTGGTGCCCTTCAAGCTTCCAGAGGTGCCGCTTTCAAAACTGCAGGAGCGTCGTGAAGAAGAAGAGCGCGAGATTGAACGAGTGAACGCGGAGCTCAACGAGATCGCTTCGCGCCAGGAGAGCCTTCACGTTGCGCTTCATGAGGTTGAACTGGCAATCCGGGACAACGAGGTCCGCCTTGGCATGGACAGTGATGAACAACTCGCGCACATCACCGGCTTTATTCCGGAAGATGAGACACAGACACTCAAACAGGCGGCCTCAAACAACGGCTGGGGAGTATTGGTTCGGGATCCTGATCCGGAAGATGAGGTGCCAACAAAGACAAAGAACCCCGCGCTGGTTCGAATCATCAAGCCGGTGTTTGACCTGCTTGGTGTAGTTCCGGGATACCGGGAGCGCGACATAAGTTTCTTTTTTCTCCTGTTCTTTATTGTCTTTGTTGGGATGATCATTGGAGACGCCGGCTATGGGGCAATCCTCTTTGTGCTCTCGCTTGTGGGTCTTCTGCGAAGCAGGGGCAAAAGCAAACTTGGAGTGGCGCTGCTGATGGTGTTGAGTCTGAGTACGCTTGCCTGGGGCGCCATCAGCGGGAACTGGTTCGGCTACGAGCCACTTGGTGAGATGGCACCGCTTTCGTACCTGAGAGTCCCGGCGCTTGATGCGTTTGATCCGGCCAGTACCCAGGCTGTTCAGGCAGTCTGCTTTATTCTTGCTGCGGTGCACCTTTCAATTGCCCACCTGTGGAACTTTTTCCGCGGACTCCGTGAAAAACCGGCAATCAAGGCGTTTGCTCAGCTGGGATGGCTCAGTACGCTGCTGGGCCTCTATCTTCTGGTTGTGAGTCTCTTTTTGGGGAGCGTCTTTCCGCAGTATGGACTCTACATGATTGCCGGTGGTATTGCGGCGGTCTTTCTGTTCAGTGGGCAGAGTCAGGAGAAAGGTTTTGTCGGTGGCGTTGTTGACGGACTGAAGAATGCATTCACAAACGTCTTTGACGTCATCAGCGCGTTCAGCGACATCATCAGCTACATCCGTCTGTTTGCCGTAGGGCTGGCCAGCGTGGCGATCGCCCAGGCATTCAACGAGATGGCGGCAAGTATCGGTTTCGAGGGGCCGGCGATCATTGGCGCGGCTGTTGTCCTGGCGCTCGGGCATACACTGAATCTGGTGATGGGCGGACTGGCGGTGATTGTGCATGGCGTGCGGTTGAATCTGCTCGAGTTCTCCGGGCATCTGGGAATGGAATGGACAGGAACGGAGTACAAGCCGTTCAGTGAAGCAAATAGATCAGCCTCGTAAGGAGTGAGCAATGAATTGGGGATTAGTTGGTATTGGTGCAGCAATTGCGTTTGCTGCCATTGGGTCCGCGCTGGGAACCGGTAGTGCCGGTATGGCAGCCGTGGGCGCCTGGAAGAAGTGCTTCCTCCAGAACCGCCCGGCGCCGTTTATTCTGGTCGCATTTGTTGGTTTTCCATTGAGTCAGACCATCTACGGCTACCTGTTGATGAACAGGCTTGCCGGCGCCTACGATGCGGGTGCAAACGCTGCGTACCTTCTGGGTGCCGGTGTCCTTGGTGGTATTGCCATAGGGATGAGTGCATGGCTTCAGGGGCGCGCCGCAGCGGCGGCGAGCGACGCTATGGGTGAGACTGGTAAGGGTACCGGTAACTACATCTTCGTTCTGGGCATTATTGAGACGGTTGCGCTGTTTGTGATGGTCTTCTTCTTCCTGATCAGCGGCAACTTCGAAGCTTGATTCGAGTGAATTGACACCGATAAAGAGAGCAGTGATGAAAACGGTCGCCGTTGTGCTGCTCTCCTTTTTTTTGCTCCCCGTAGCTGCACAGCAGCAGGATGAGCCTGCCTGGGTGCTCGTGGAGCGTGCTGAACGCCAGATTCGTGCCGGACAGTTCGGCGTCGCCATTCGGGAGCTGCGTCGCAGTCTGGCGCTCCAACCGCAGAACGCGGAGGCGCTTTTCGCAATGGGGCGCGCCTATGCTGCGGTTGCCGACTACTCGATTGCACTTGACTATCTCTCCCAGGCACTCGAACATCGTGACTCGTTCCCGGCGCCCGAACTTGCGCTCTCTGTTCACTATGAGCGCGCGGGGATCTATTACACCCGCAGAGAGCTCGCCCGCTACCAGGACGAGCTCCTGATGATTCTCGAACAGAGTGAACCGGAGGAGAGTTTTCTTCCCGAACGGATCACTCCGGTTTTCAGACGCGAAGGCCTGGACAGAGTACTCGTCCTCTACCGGGTACCCGAGAACGGCGGTACTCGTGCGCGCGGTATGCTCGGGGAGCTTCTCGTGGGCCTCGGACAGTACGCTGGAGCAGGCGAGCAGCTCGCGTTGAGCGTGATTCAGCAGCTGACGACCGTCGTCAATGCGGTTCGGGCTAAAGACCCGCTCTACGAGTACACCACGGTGATGACCCTGCTCTCAGACGCGGCGAGCGTGGAACATATCTCCGACTATCTGGGCCGTTCATCACTGTTCCACGATCTCTACTATCTTGCAGCCTCGTACTGGGGTGAGGGAGACCAGTTCGCACTGGAACTATGGAGGATGCTCTCCCAGTTGCCGGGCTCCGGACTATGGGGTGAGCGCGCCGGGCGCCAGGCGGTCGACCCACAACTCGAGCCCCTGCTTGTTCCAACACGGTAAGCTTGGCACGGATCACGCTTCTGTCGTAGTGTAGCCGCAGATGGACCGGCTCATTGTCCGCGGTGCGCGTGAACACAATCTGAAGAATATTGATCTTGACCTGCCTCGCGACCGGTTGATTGTTGTCTCCGGGCTTTCGGGGTCTGGAAAGAGTAGCCTGGCCTTTGACACGATTTTTGCAGAGGGACAACGGCGCTACGTTGAGTCCCTCTCTGCCTACGCCAGACAGTTCCTTGGACGGCTGGACAAACCGGACGTTGACTATATTGAGGGTTTGAGTCCGGCAATCAGCATTGAACAGAAGACCACCAGTCGCAATCCACGCTCCACGGTTGGCACGGTCACCGAGATCTACGACTACTACCGTCTTCTCTATGCTCGAATAGGGGTGCCGCACGACCCAGCCACCGGGCGCGTTATCGAGCGGCAGACCGTTGATGAGATCATTGAAGCGGTACTCGCGAGACCGGAGGGTAGTCGGATTACGCTTGCGTCGCCGGTGATTCGCGGCCGCAAGGGCGCTCATCGAAAGGTGCTCGAGGATGCAGTGAAGGCAGGGTTCCGTCGCGCACTGATCAACGGGGAACAGGTCAGTCTTGAGGATGAGATACAGCTTGACAAGAAGCAGAAGCATGACATCGATCTCATAGTGGACCGGCTCAAAGTAAGTTCGGAAGGCCGACGCCGCGTTGCAGACAGTGTTGAGTCTGCGCTCGAGCTATCAGGCGGGCTCATCAAAGTCATCGAGGGCACCGGTGCTGACGGGTCGGTCTCGAGCTACAGCCAGAACTACTTCTATCCGGACAGCGAGATCAGCTTTCCGGAACTCGAGCCGCGGCTGTTCTCATTTAACAACCCGTACGGCGCCTGCCCCGAGTGCTCGGGGCTCGGGATGAAGCTGGAGTTTGATGAAGGCCTTATCATGCCCGACCGATCGAAGAGCTTCAACGACGGCGGTCTTCTCCCCTACAAGCCTACAGCAGCGTGGAACAGGAGCCGGTTCGAGAGCCTCGCTGAGCACGTGGGATTTGATCTTGATACCCCAATAGAGCAGTTGTCGGACGAGGCACTGAAGGCGATTCTTCACGGCACCAAAGACGATATTCACGTCAGGTACGTAAACAAGCAAAAGACCGGCAGCTTTGAGTACGAGACGCGCTTTCCTGGAGTGCTCGAGGACCTCAAACGCCGGTACGTGGAGTCGACATCCGAAGGGGTGAAGGAGTGGCTGGAGGGGTTTATGAGCCAGCGTCCGTGCACCGGATGCCACGGACGGAGATTGCGGCCGGAAGCGCTTGCGGTTCTTGTACAGGGCAAAAGCATAGCCGATGTCACGGAGATGAGCGTTGCTCAGGCGCACTCATTCTTTGATGGGCTCGAACTCACCGAGACTCAGGCGCAGATCACGAGTCAGGTGCTCAAGGAGATTCGCGGCCGGCTCGGCTTTATGATGAGCGTGGGCCTGCAGTATCTCACCCTCGACCGTCGGGCGGCCACACTCTCCGGCGGCGAGGCACAGAGGATCCGCCTGGCGACACAGATTGGAAGCTCGCTGGTGGGGGTGCTCTATATACTCGATGAACCGACCATAGGCCTTCACCAGCGAGACAACGAGCGACTCATTCAGACCCTCACCCAGCTGCGGGATCTCGGTAATACGCTGATTGTGGTGGAGCATGACGAACAGACCCTGCGTGCGGCGGACTACATTGTGGATCTGGGACCGGGAGCCGGCATTCACGGGGGAGAGGTGGTAGCGCAGGGTACGCCGCAAGAGGTGATTGCTAATCCGCAGAGCCTTACCGGGCAGTATCTGAGCGGGAAGATGGCTCTGTCCAGGCGCGAGCGGCGCCTGGGTAGCGGGAAATCACTCGTGATCCGCGGGGCAAGTGAGCACAATCTGCGATCCATTGACGTTACGATCCCGCTGGGAACCCTTGCTGTGATAACCGGGGTAAGTGGGAGCGGGAAGTCGACGCTGCTGTCCGACGTCCTGCACCCGTATCTGGCGAATCAACTCAATCGAGCTCATCATACACTCGCCTCGTTCGAATCCATAGAAGGGGTAGAACACCTGGACAAGGTGATCAACATTGACCAGAGCCCGATCGGGCGCACTCCGCGCAGCAATCCTGCCACCTACGTGGGACTCTACGGACCTATCCGTGAACTCTTTGCATCTCTGCCGGAGAGCCGTGCGCGTGGATACAAGCCGGGACGCTTCAGCTTCAACGTGAAGGGTGGACGCTGTGAGAACTGCGAGGGCGCCGGAACAATCCGGATTGAGATGCACTTCCTGCCTGATGTCTACGTTGTCTGCGACGTCTGTGGCGGGAAGCGATTCAATCGCGAGACGCTTGACATCCACTACAAGGGCAAGACTATCCACGACGTCCTTGAGCTCTCAATAGAGGAGGCGCTCCAGTTTTTCTCCGCAATTCCAGCCGTTAACCGCCGCCTGGAGACGCTGCACGCCGTTGGGCTTGACTACATCAAGCTTGGGCAGAGCGCCCTGACGCTCTCAGGTGGTGAGGCCCAGCGGGTAAAACTCTCCCTTGAGCTCAGCAAGCGGGCCACGGGAAAGACTATCTACATTCTGGATGAACCCACCACGGGCCTGCACTTTGCAGATGTTCACAAGCTGCTGGAGGTGCTCCAGCTGCTTGTCGAGAAGGGCAACACGGTTTTGTTGATTGAGCACAATCTTGATGTCATTGCCCAGGCGGATTACGTCATAGACCTGGGACCGGAGGGAGGTGACGGTGGCGGAAGAGTGGTTGCAACCGGAACACCTGAAGCGATCGCTGCACACCCGGGCAGTCATACCGGTCGCTTCCTCTCGGATACCCTGGCCGCGCACGCATGAGTGCACGCCTTTGTTTTGTCATAGGACTTCTCGTCTGGAGCCAGGCCCAGCTCCTGCCTCAGCAGGCGGCCGAGCGTAGCGAGCAGTCGCTCTTCGAGCAGACCCTTGCTCGGGATATTGCCACTGCCAGTTTCTACGAACTTGTTGCCTGGCTCGACT
Organism: uncultured Spirochaetaceae bacterium; assembly: GCA_964599075.1. Taxonomy (GTDB): domain Bacteria; phylum Spirochaetota; class Spirochaetia; order DSM-27196; family SLST01; genus SLST01. Next base: position 15,426 of record CAZREG010000014.1, read on the forward strand.
CGCTTGGAGAATCAACCCAGGGAAGCCGAGATGTACTGGCTGCCCGGATTGCGGGTATCTACGGGGTTACGGAGGAGGAACTCGCCGCCGTCGGCCAAGACGACCGGGGGGAGGGGAGTGAGGCCCTGGTCATAGAGAGTGCGTCCCGAACCCGCTACTTCTCTCTTCAGGAGATAGATGAAGCGTACGTGCGGCTCTCCGGTGACGTGGTTGTCACACTCACGGACAACGAGCAGGGCGCGCGGCACACCATCCAGGCGCAGGAGATAGTGTTCAATCGCGATCAGAACACCCTCTCGGCCTCCGGGTCGGTTACCTATCTGCTTGAGAGGGACGGCACCGTTGAACGCTTCCGCGGAGAGGCGCTCACCGTTCGCCTTGACGACTTCTCCGGCGCATTCGTGCGTGGCATCACCGAGCGGGAGCAAACGATAGAGGGACGTGAGATCGATTTTGACTTCTCCGGTAGCTATATCACCCGCTCCCCTGATGAGGTGATCGTGCTTGAAGACGGTATTGTTACTAGTTCTCAGGCAGATCCTCCGAACTATTACCTGGCCGCGGATCGGATCTGGGTATTAAGCCCCGGCGAATGGGGGCTTTCGAACGCGTTTCTCCACGTTGGTCGAGTGCCTCTGTTCTACTTTCCGTTCTTCTTTCGTCCGGGTGACGAGCTGTTTTTTAACCCCGCAATAGGCTCGCGGACCCGTGACGGGCTGTTCATCCAGACGACCACCTATCTCGCAGGCACGCCACCGGAGGGGGACACTCCACTGTCTATCCTGCAAATTGCCGATGAGCCGGTTGATCAGTCGAGGAGAGTGCGGGAAGGTCTCTTTCTTGTAGTGCCGGATGAGCCGCAGAGCCGCGAGCCTGATGCGTCAGATGATCAGATTCGAGTGCTTGTTGATCTGTACACCATGCTTGGTGCGTTCATCGGTATGGATGGTCAGATTTCACAGGCCGGCATTGTTCAAAATCTCGAGTTTTTCGGTGGGATCGCGGTCACCCGCCATCTCTATCAGTATGCATCTCAGGGACTTGCCTACTCTCCTTACTACATCACCGCCGAAGGGGCACGGCAGAGCTGGAACACCACCACCGTTGGTCCCCTCGAGCTTCCATTCAGGCTCGCCGGCACGGTCAGCGGCGCGATCGAGCTGGCCGGACTCGTGGTATCACTCCAGTTTGAGGCGTTCAGCGACGCCCGGTTCCCGGTCGACTTTCTCGATCGCTCCGAGCAGATTGACTGGCTTGGGCTACTTGGACAGTCAGAGCCGAGACCGGTACCGGGCGAACGTGGATCACTTCTCTGGGAGATCGAGCTTCGCTACACCCCGGAGTTCGAGCGCCCTTCCTATCTGCAGACGTTGCAGCTGCAACGGCTCGCGGGCTCGCTTCGCTGGTCCTCGCGCGAGATCGATTCGCTCTCTCTCTCTGAGGAGGTCCTTGAAGCTGATAACAGCCCGCAGACCATGTTCTTTTATCCCGACTCAATGCGACTGCCGGACATCTCTGCGAGAGTTGGCGGGACCCTGCTCGAGCTCCCGGTACGCCGGGAGCGTGAACGTGAGGTTGAGCAGCCCGATCTGCCGCGGCTTGTTCCTCCATGGGAGGAGCCGCAACGTGAACCGGAGACCTCGGGCGACGCCAATGAAGCGAGCGGTGACAGAGAGGGTCGATTGACGTCGATCGTGCCTCCACCGCTTCAGCCTGATCTGCCCGGGCGGCCGCCGCTGCCTCCATCCAGCGCACGAATCAGCTACACGCTGAGCCCTACTGCACTTCTTGATCACGAGTTCAATGATTCACAATGGCTGCTCCCCTCAGACACGGACTTCAGTGTGGCCTACCGTGCTCTCTCCAGCCGGGTGAACAGCTCGCTTGCGTACAGCGCCCAGATTGGATCGTCTCTTGTAGGCTTGAACGGATCACTCTCAGCGAACGGACAGTACCGCTCGGTGTTCGATCGCGACTCCCTTGTTGCAGACACAGTCTGGGAGTCACTCGAGCTGCAGGCCTGGTCATTCAGCTCCTTCTCCGCTACCAACACCAATACAATCCAGGTACGCCCGCTGCTCTACAGCGGGCTTCTCAGTGAGTCAAGCCTCTCGCATACAATCCAGACGTTGCTCTTTCGCACCGCATTCGACACGGTCTCAGGCGGGAGACCGGTCTATACCTCTGAGTCGGTACGGTTTGACGATCCGGAGTTCGTGCGCGCGCACCGCCTGGACGCCACAGCGGTGGTAACGGTAGTGGATTCTCAGCGACTACAGCTTTCGGCCGATCTGCCCCCGAAAGAGCCTCGCTACAGCGCAACCGCTGATCTGCAGCTCCGCCCGTTTACATTCCGGGTTGCGGCGGCAACCCGCAAGGTTTCCGAGAGCTGGCAGCCGGAGCCGGTGACCGCGGCACTGGCGCTTGACCTGCAGCCGGTGGTTCTTGTTGCGTCGAACGTCAGCTACGACCTGGATCGTTCACTATTAGAGTTTAGTCGTACCACCGTCGAGGGCGGCGGATTCAGTGTACAGTTCGAGGCACGGCAGGCGCCGGGATACAGTTTTGGCGGTGCAGGCACCGGCTGGCAACTTGATGAGGCTGAGCAGCTGCGTCCGGTGCGATTCGATGCTTCCTATACGCTTGACACCGATATCGGACCGCTGTGGAGAAACAGGTTCGCAGCCGACGTTCAGACGCGAATCGGGGTCACTGCAGATCTGCTGCGATTCACCCAGAGCACTCTGAACTTCTCGCTCTCCGGGTCTGTTCTTGTGCACGAGTTTCTTGCCCTCGATCTCTCCATGCGCTCCTCCAACGATCAGATCTATGTCTACGTTCCGCCTCTTGCCCAAGAGGTTGGACGCGAACCACGAAGCCTGTTCCTTGACCTGTGGAGAAGCATAAACTTTTTCTCAGACTCTGACCGGCGCCTGAGCGCATTCAACCTGCAGCGGCTTGAGCTGTCGGCAATCCACGATCTTGGCGACTGGGATCTGACCGTCTCCCTCTCGGTTCAACCGGAACTTGTCACACAAAACGGTGGACCATCAACCTTCGAACTGGCTTCACGCTTCTCACTCAACGTCCAGTGGCGCCCGATCGGGGAGCTTTCGAGCACCATTGCTGCTGATCGTGAAGGATTACGCATTGGAGACGACCCTTGACCGCTGGGCAAGCGACTCCTATACTCGCGATAAAGGAGATTGATTGAGTACATCGACCGCTGTCGTTCTCGACAGTCCGGAGCTGATGAGTGAACTGTGCGGGGCGAACGATCAGAATCTGCGCGTGCTCGAACAGTTGCTGCAGACAAAAATTCTATACCGGGGGAACGAACTCTACCTTGAGTCTGGCGACGGACAGACATACGACACGCTGGTACGAATGGTAGCGGAGATCGAGTCGCATGTGAGGCTTGGACAGACTCCCGGACGCGATCTGATTGAGGCAGTATACACATCGATCACCAGTGACGCCGGCGACCGGCCTGACTTTCTCAAGGCGAGCTCAATCTCCATCCCTGGTCGCACGAGCGACGTTTTTCCGCGCAACCTGGCTCAGGCGCAGTACGTACAGGCATTTACCGAGAGTGATATTGTCTTTGCGATTGGCCCTGCCGGAACGGGAAAGACCTATCTTGCCGTAGCGCACGCGCTGCGGGAGATTCTCACCAAAAGAAAAAGAAAACTGGTTCTCACGAGACCCGTGGTCGAGGCCGGCGAGAGCCTTGGTTTCTTGCCTGGGGATCTTGCGCAGAAGATAAGTCCTTACCTCCGTCCCCTCTACGATGCAATGGAGTCGCTCGTGAGCTACGAGACTATCCAGCGTCTCGAAGAACAGCGAATAATTGAAATTGCGCCGCTTGCGTATATGCGCGGCCGTAGTCTCAACGACTGCCACGTCATCCTCGACGAGGCACAGAACACCACAAGGGAACAGATGAAGATGTTTCTCACGCGCATCGGTGAGGGAACGCAGGCAGTGATCACCGGAGACGTGACACAGATAGATCTCCCTCGACGCAGGCAATCGGGTCTGTTACACGCTCTCGAGGTACTGAGTGATATTGACGATATCCGGTTTCGGTATTTCAATGCTGGTGATGTGGTCCGCAATCCGCTTGTCCAGAAGATCATCAACGCCTACGAGACTTCGAGCGAGGCAAAGGAAGCGTAGGTGTACGTGAAGCAAGTCGAGATCTCTGCCGAACAGGTGGAACCTCCGAGTTGGTTGCCGGATCTTTCATCACTGACCGCGCTTACACTCTCAATGATAGAACGCGAAGACGCTGATCTGCGTGTACTGTTCTGCTCATCTGAGCGGATCGCCGAGCTCAATAGCGTATACCGAGACAGGAACAACCCGACGGATGTGCTGAGTTTCGCGGATGACGAGCAGGATGGCGTCTCTGGTGATATAGCTATTTGCACAGAGGAAGTAGAGGCGAATGCTGCGGAGTTTGGGGTCTCGCGTGAACAGGAGCTGACCCGCGTGTTCGTACACGCGGTGCTTCATCTGGCCGGATTCTCACATTCTGATGCTCACCTGGGGGATCCGGGGTCGGAGAACGAACTGATGTTTGCTATACAGGAGCGAATCATTGCGCAGTACTGGAAGGAGAAGAGATTGTGAGTGAGGAAGGCTTCTTACGTCGCCTCTTCAGGAGGAATGGATCGGAGGAGAATGAATACTTCAAGGATCTGAGCCTGGAGAAGCAGGAGATGATTCGCGGTATCATACGCCTGTCTGAGACGACTGTGAAAGAGGTCATGGTACCTCGGATAGATGTTGCCTTTGTTGCGATTGACATGGAGCCAAAGGACGTGATGGATAAGGTGGCCGACAGCGGACACTCGAGGCTCCCGGTTTACCGGGACACGATCGACAACGTGGAAGGCATGTTGTACGCCAAGGATCTCCTGGAGTACCACCGATCGGGCGAGAAGTTTGATCTCACGGCGATTGTTCGCAAACCGTTCTTTGTTCCCGACAGCAAGCGACTGGACTCTCTGCTGAGGGAGATGAGACGAAGACGTGTGCATATCGCCGTCGCGGTGGATGAATATGGAGGCATGTCCGGGATTGTCTGCCTCGAGGACATCATCGAAGAAATCGTCGGTGACATCCAGGACGAGTTCGACAACGAACGTGAGGACATTCTCGAGATTGGCGAACAGGTCTACCTCTGTGACGCTCGTGTCGATATTGAAGATCTGAATGAAGAACTTGGCCTGGAGATACCGGATGACGACTTTGATACCCTTGGTGGATTCGTGTTTCATCTCTTTGGAAAGATCCCGGTCAAGTATGAGAAGGTTGCCTATTCAGACATGGACTTTATCATCCAGGACATGGATGGACACAAGATCAAGACAGTTAAGATCATCGCGGCTAAGGATCAGAAGTCTAACGCGTAGGGCGCTGGCAGTGCTGCTTCTCACGCTGCTCTCGGTAGCAGCGGACGCGCAGCAGACAGCCGGTGCTGTGGATCTCGCCTCGAGCGGCGAGCAGGCTCTTGCCCGCGGCGAGTACTTTGTTGCGATTGAAGAGTTCAACGGCGCCCTCGCGGTTAACCCGAACTACTCACGCGCATTTGCAGGACTTGCCGAGGCCTACTACTGGCTCTCAGAGTACGACCAGGCTGCCGCTTTTGCGGAGCGAGCGCTTCGCTCAGCAGGCGCCATGTCGGATCTGTTGACGCTGGCAGGCAGGATTGCTATCGGAAGGGGAGCGCTCGAGCGTGCCGCAGGCTACTTCTCCGAGGCGCTCGCACGAGAGCCGAACAATGTTGATGCGAGACTTGGACAGGCCGAGCTTGCACTTGCAAGAGGACAGAGCAGCGAGGCGATCTCCGCACTCGAACGATCGTTGCTTGTCAATCCCGAACACCGCAAGACACTGCTCTCGCTTGTTCTGATCTACGAACAGACCGGACGGCCGGAGGTCGCCCGTGAGTATCTGGAGCTTGCTCGTCGGGTCCATCGTGATAGCAGCGAGGTTCACGTGGTGGCCGCGCAGTTTTTTGCGCGTGCCGGTCAATACGAGGCGGCTCAAGATGCCGCTGAAATGGCTCTCCTCATTTCGCCCAGCGGTATTGCTGCGCTTGGCCTGCTTGCAGAGATAGCCATTGTGCTCGAAGAGTTCCAGCAGGCTCGTGATATAGCAGAACAGCTTCTGGCCCGTGATCGCAACAATATTGAAGCCTGGTACGCTCGGGCGGTCTCGCAGTACGAGCTGGGAGACGTTTCTGGCGCGCTTACCAGCGTGCGGACGGCGCTTGCCATCGACGACAACGCAGAGTTTGCTCGTATCTGGGCTGAGTGGATCGCCGTGCGTGAACTGGAGCTCGAGGATCCGATACGCGCGGAGCTTGCCGCTGCGCGGAGCGAGCTGGCGAGTGAGCTTGAACGGGAGTTTCGTTTTTCGCAGGCGCTTCGTGCTTATCGGCGTGCGATTCAGCTTTCACCGCTTGATCTTGTACTTCGCGCCAAGTTCGCCGAGCTTCATCGGCGTGCCGGAAATGATGCGAGCTATCTCCAGGAACTTGAGCTCCTGGTTGAGAACGGTCGTAACGAATCGTCCATCACTCGCGCGATTGAGATATTTCGCAACGCTCTCTCAGACTCCGTGGCGTTTCGATGGGGAGTGGATCAGTTTACGCTTGGGCGCACGCGTACCCGGATCGCGCTCTACGCCCCCGCTCAGCAGTCAGTGCAAGGATATCCGCAGGCTATCGAAAGCGTACTTGCCTTTCTGCGACGCACGTTCGCGAGTGAGACCGGCATTGAGGTCGTTGATTCTGCGGTGACTGAGGGCTTCTCCGGTGCGTACGAACGGGCAAGAGCGGCAAGTGTGGACTATTTCATACATGTTTCAAGCCAATCTACTGACCGGCTCTTCGCCCTTGAAGGTGAACTCTACGTGGGGCGCACCGGCGCCTCGGTTGGAACGGCAGGAGCCGTCAGAGCCGGCGCCGGGCGCGTGACCGCCACGGTGGACTCCCTGGTGTCCGGGCTGGTGCGGCGGTTACCGCTCTGGGCGAGAGTTGTGGATCGCCGGGGAAACCGGATTCTGATAGATCGTGGAGAGCGGGACGGGCTCTCTGTAGGACAGCAGCTGCGCGTGCTCGATCCTGAGGCGGTAACCCGGGCGCCGGCGTCACTCGGGTTCAGCTACGCGCCGGGCGCGCAGCTCGCAACTGCTACCGTGACCGCGGTGGATGAGTATGTGGCAGAGGCGACGCTGGTGGTTTCACGCCCCGCAGATCTGGTCAGCGACGGAGATCTGGTGCTGCCGCAGCCGTCCGAAGAGCCTGTGGTGCCGTCTGACTCACTGTTCCCTGTTTTGTACGAACGAATTCGCGCTCTGCGGTAGCGGAGCGCCTGCGGCGCGTTGACATCGGTTTTCCAGCTTTTGTACTATTACAACTACTATTCTCATCGTACGTTACGAGAAGCTGGAGGACATATGGAGCTCAGAACGGTTCGGGATATCGATCTCGCAGGTAAGCGTGTCCTTGTCAGAGTGGACTACAACGTGCCGGTGAAGAATGGAGCGGTTAGCGACACCACGAGGATTGAGGCGAGCCTGCCAACTTTGAAGCATATCCTTGATCAGGGTGCTTCGCTCGTCCTCATGAGCCACCTTGGGCGGCCAAAAGGAAAGCCTGACGCAGCCTATAGCTTGAAGCCGGTAGCTGAAAAGCTCAGTGAGCTTATCGGGAGACCAGTACAGATGGCCGGCGACTGCATTGGCGAGGATACGCTGGAGCAGGCGAAACGCCTTCGCGCAGGGGAGATCCTGATGCTTGAGAACGTACGGTTTCACGGCGGAGAGACTGACAACGAGGACTCCTTTGTGGAATCTCTTGCGAAAAACGGTGATGTCTACGTTAATGATGCGTTCGGCAGCGCCCACAGAGCACACGCTTCCACTGAGGGGGTGGCGCACAAACTGCCGTCTGCCGCCGGTTTCCTGATAGAGAAGGAGATCGCTTTTTTTCAGCCTCTACTCGACAATCCGGAGCAGCCGTTCGTTGCAATAATCGGTGGCGCCAAAGTTTCCACGAAGATCGGCGTACTGGAGTCTCTCCTGCCCGGCTGTTCCCACATCATCATTGGTGGGGGAATGTCCTACACCTTTCTCAAAGCCCAGGGTCATACGATTGGGGATAGTCTGGTGGAGGAGGATTACCTTGAAACCGCGAAGCAGCTCATTGAGAAAGCGAATTCTGCGGGGGTACATCTGCTGCTTCCAGTAGATCATGTTGTGGCCAATGAGTTTTCCGAGGATGCGAGCCCCGAGCAGATCGGCGAAGTTGATATTCCTGACGGAAAGGTGGCTATGGACATCGGTCCAAAGTCTATCGAGCAGGCCCGGGAAGCGATCAGCAAGGCCAAGTCTCTGGTCTGGAATGGACCGATGGGAGTCTTTGAGTTCGAGGCGTTCGCGAACGGAACGTTACAGATCGGACGGATGGTTGCTGAGTGCGCCGGGACAACGGTTGTGGGCGGCGGTGACTCGATTGCGGCGGTCAGCAGCTTCGGACTTGCGGACAGAATTGATCACGTATCTACCGGCGGTGGAGCTTCCCTTGAGTTCCTCGAGGGCAAGAAGCTACCCGGAATAGCAGCACTGGAAGCGTAGGGCAAGGAGAACAGATGAGAACCCCATATCTGGCGGGAAACTGGAAGATGCACAAGACCGTGAGCGAGGCGGCAACCCTTGCGGGACAGCTCCTCGACGGCGCCGGCTCAACGCAGAATCGTGTGATGATTGCACCGCCGTTTACTGCACTTGCCGCCGTTGTTGCTACGGTCAAAGGCTCACCTATCAAGGTGGGCGCCCAGAACATGGCAGCTGAGCTCGAAGGAGCGCATACCGGCGAGATCTCCGCCCGTATGCTCAAGGATGTTGGTGTAGAGGTTGTGATCCTTGGTCACTCCGAGCGTCGCCACGTCTACGGTGAAAACGATGAGCTGATAAACCGCAAAGTCCTTCTTGCCCTTGAACAGGGCCTGGAGGTTATTCTCTGTGTTGGTGAGACGATAGACGAGCGGGAGGCCGGCCGGGTTGAGGCGGTCACCGGCGAGCAGCTTGCCGGAGGGCTTGCGAACGTGGACGCTCAGGCATTATCCAGGATAACCATAGCCTACGAGCCGGTCTGGGCAATTGGAACGGGCAAGACGGCTACTCCTGAGGATGCGAACGAGGTTCACGCGTTTATTCGTGGCTGGTTTGAGTCTGCCTACTCCGGCGCTGCCGCTGAGAGTATGACTATCCAGTACGGTGGCTCGGTGAAGCCGGACAATGTGAAAGACCTGATGGCGATGGAACATATTGACGGCGCGCTCGTTGGCGGCGCTTCTCTCAAGGCGGATTTGTTTCTGCCGATCGTTACGTACAACTCGTAGAGACAAGGACTCATTGAGATGGCAATTCTTAGCGGCTTTTTTCTGGTACTGCTGATTATTTCAGCAGTACTGCTTGTGATCATTGTTCTGATGCAGGATGAGCAGGGTGAAGGCCTGGGCGGTATCTTTGGCGGCGGCGGAGCCGCACCAGTGGGTAACCGTTCTGGGAATATCCTCACCCGTGCCACCGCTGTCATAGCGACGGTCTTTCTGGTTTCGGTGTTTGGCTATGCATGGATCAATCGAACCCCGGAGACCTCTAACGTGCAGCAGGCTGCCCGGGAGCTCGAGGGCGGAGACGCCTTTCTCGAGTGGTGGGTGGTCGACGAGCCGGTGGACATCCCGGAAGAAGCCCTCGAGCCGGAGATAGAGCTCGAGGCTTCCGAGGGAGCGGAAACGGAACCAGGGTCTACAACCGAAACAGAGGACGAAGCGGAGAACGGACAGTAGCCCTGTCCGGAGGCGTCATGAGAGTAGCAGTTGTAATCATCCCGCAATCAAAACGGGACAAGCTTCTCGAGGTTGCCCGGGCGCTCGGAGCCGGCATTGAGGCTCAAGGGCACCGTGTAGACGTTATAGACAGTACCCAGGACGTTAACACGAAACTCACAATCTACCAGTATATTGCGCTTGGCACCGAGGTGACCTCGCTTTTCGGCGGCAAAGTACCAGGCAGACTCACTGAGTTTCTCAAGAACTCTGGAGCAATTGCCGGCAAACGTGCTTTTGCGTTCGTGCTGAAAAAGTCTATCGGAGCAGACAAAGGGCTTCAACGACTCATGAAGCAGATGGAAAGTGAAGGCATGTTTCTCAAGTACTCTGAAACTCTCAGCTCGCCGACACAGGCTACCGAAATTGGAAAACGGTTGAATATCAATTGAATAGCTACTACGACATTCTTGGCATAGATATAGCGGCTCCTCCGGATCAGGTGAAACGTGCTTTTCGCCAGCGAGCGAAGGAGCTCCATCCAGACCTGAGGGCCGCACACGGTGAAAGTGTTGCAGAGATGCAGGCGCTCATCAGAGCGTATGAGACGCTTATTGACCCGGATCGACGGGAGGAGTATGACCGTCGGATGATGATCGTTCGGCCCGAGTTCCGATTCGATTACCGGGAGTATCTTAAGGGCCGTCCGGAGGATAATGAGGCTCAATCTCGCCTCGTGTTCTTTGATCTGCTTCACCAGAGAGAGGAAGATGCGGTACAGCTGTTTACGGAGATGCGGTTGCGCCGTGGCTTCTCCTTGAGCGATCATCTCGACCGCGAGGACTACATGGACTGTACCTTCCTGCTCGCTGAAGAGTACGAGCGACGGGGTGAGTATCTCGCGTCCTTTGATCTTTACTATGAACTCATACAGTGTGAGTTGGAAAAGGAGTACTTTAAGCATTTCTTTGTGGAGGTTCTTGAGAAGGTGCGAAACCTTGTCTGTTTCAAGATGCCGGTGTCACTGCCTCCTGAGCAGGTCGTGGAATGTCTTGAAACGCTCGTAGTGGTCGATCTGCCGCGGAAAGAGCTCGCTTTCTTTCTCAAAAAGGCCGCAGAGCTCTACGCGGACATGCATGACCCAATTACCGCCACCGCGTACCTCAATCGGGGGCTCGAGCTTGACGAGAAGCTTGCAGGAACAAAAAAGCTGCGCGAACGACTGAGCTCTTTCCATCCTGTCTGAGCCACGAGCCTGTGATATCTTTGCGATTATGCACGAATCTCAATTCCTGCGGAGGAGAATCATGAGAAGACTACTTGCCGCACTCCTGCTTCTGATGCCGTTTTGGCTGTCTGCTCAGATCCTAAACCGCCCGGTAGCTGTTGTCCGTCTCACTGAGACCGCTAATCTGGGCGTTCGCGAGCTTACCGAGCAGCTCGGACTCTTCGAGTCTCAGGCAGGCAGAACGCTCAACTCAGAGGAACGACAGCTTATTCTTGACGCCATGATAAATGACCTTTTGCTTCTTCAGGCGGCAAGACGCGCCGGAGTCCGCGTGGGTCAGGCAGACGTTCAGAACTACATCAATGCACAGCGCGCGCAGTTCAGCCAGGCAGTGGGGCAGCAGCTGAACGAAGCGCAGTTCCGCGCACAGGTTGAACAACAGACCGGTGAGGCGTACACGCAGTACGTGGAGAATGTGACCGATGAGCTGATTAAGCTGCAGTTTGTGCAGCAGCGCCAGGCATCCCTGTTTCAGAGCCAGTCAGTACCCAATGAGGCGGATATCCAGAGCTTCTACGAGGAGAATGCCACCTCGTTCACGAATCCGGCGATGGTCCGATTCGAGCATGTATACATCGACCTGAGAGGGCTGGATGATGAAGCACGTCGCCGGGCGCGAGAGACACTTGACGAGCTCTACCGAAGAGTCCGAAATGGAGTCACCTCCTTCGATTCGCTCATGGAAGAGTCGCTCGATGACCCCCGGTTCTCAGGTGATGACTTCGGCTATCTGTTGCGCAACGATCCACGTGGTGTCCAGTTGCTTGGACGGACGTTTATTGATCAGGTGTTTGCGCTCGACGAGGGTGACACAGAGGGCATAGTAGAGTCGAACGCCGGTGTTCACATTGTGAACGTTCTTGACAAGCGTGGGCCACGGATCCTTGGTCTTGACGACCCGATTCTGCCCGGGCAGTCGGTGACGGTTCGTCAGCAGATCCGCAACCTGCTTGCGCAGCAGCAGCAGCAGGCTGTCCTTCAGCAGGCTGTTGACGGAGTCGTTGCCGATCTTCGTGAGGAAGCCGAGATCACCATCTTTGAAGAGAACCTTCCCTGGTAAATGGCGTCCCGGAGAAAAGCCCGAGTATATACCATGCAGGCGCTGTTCAGCTGGGACGTGACCGGAGCGACTGTTGAAGAGCTCTCTCTTCTTCGTTGGGTGGACCGTCAGCAGGACCGTGAAGATACACTGACCTACGCGCGGATGCTGATTGCCGGAACCATTGAGCAGATCGAGCAAATTGATGCAATAATCGTCCGCCACCTCAGCCACTGGAAGCTCGAGCGGCTCGCGCAGGTTGATCGCGCCATCCTCAGGTTCAGCACCTATTCAATGCTCTTCCAGTTTGATCTGCCGGCCGGAGTGATCATTGACGAAGCCGTCGGGATTGCCAAAGAGTTCGGGAGTGATGAGAGTTATCGATTTGTAAACGGCGTTCTTGATGCTATTCGCCGCTCAGCCCGGGAATCAAGCGAGGCCCAATGAAACCCCGCCAGTGGCAGCTTATCGCTCTCGCTGGAAGCATCCTCCTGTTCGCCGTGACCATCATTACAATATCGGTGTTTGTGTCAAACCGCCGTGCTGCGCGTGACCTGCGCTTCGGGATAGAGGAGCTCGATCTGTTGATCGAGGATGCTGTCTGGGAAGAGGCCATAGCCATGCTGCCCTGGCTTGCCGAGCGCTCAAGAACGGCGGGAGAGGGGCTGCGAGTGGCGCAGCGCGCCCGGGAGGTGGCCCGGCGGTCCGGAGATAATGAAGTTTTTGCGCGTGTTGCCGGAGTGCTCTCGGATGAGTTCCCTGGAAACACCGCGCTCCGGGAGTTGGCAATCTATGCACTGGTTGGTGCCCAGCAGTATGAATCTGCGTTTGAACAGTCGCAGATCCTGCTCGAGCAGACCGGCGATGATCTGTTCTTTGCGTGGACCCTGCTCTTGCAGAAACAACCGAGGTCACCAGGGGCAGAGTTCGATCCGCCGGTAAGCGACGAAGAGTCCGCGAGTATGCTTGTGGCTACGCTCGACCGCGAGAGTCCCGTGCAGGAGTTTACCCGGGCCTGGGAACTGAGCGGGCGCTGGGAATACGCCCACCTTGCAAGTCTCCTTGCCATGAGTGACGGAAACCCTGAGCTCGCAGGCAGCCTGGTGGAGAAGGCATCCCTCACTCGTCTGTCGCCTCTCCTTGCGTATGATGTTCTGATCGCGCGGGGAGATTTTGCCGCGGCAGCCGAAGCGCTTGGAAACGGCGACCAGCGGACGCCTGTGCTCATGCGAGCAGCTGATCTGGCCCTCTATACGGCCCGTTTTCGGGAGGCGAGTGAACTCTACGAGCGTCTGATGGAAACTGAACGATCCATCATTCCCTACCAGGCGTTCATCAATCGCGCATGGCTCTCTCCGGACCGTCAAACGCAGGCCGATCTTATTGACGAATCGGTCGACCGTTTTCCAAACACCTGGCCTGTCCGGGAGCAGGCAGTACGATTCTGGTCCCAGCACGACCCGCTGAGAGCGGTGTCGCTTCTTGATCAGTGGGGCGAACCCGATGCCTCCCGCCGTGCCGGGCTTCTGTCCCTTCGAGTGGGGCAAGCGCCTGGCAGAGGATTTGATGCAGCGCTCTGGCAACTGCTTGAGGGTGATCCACCCATGGAGGTACAGCGCTACGCTGCGTGGTACTTCGCCGGCGCCGGCACACGGGAGGATCTTGCTCGGGTTGTCCAACGGGCGATTCCACCGGACGCCCCCTGGGTTGGTGTTTACCGCGGGATCCTTCTGGCGCGAGACGGCAGATGGGAGTCGGCCGCCGATGAGTTCAGGCGGAGCTTTCGCCTGCAACCGTCTGCGGCGACCGCGTTTAATCTCGCAATTTCAGAGACTCGACTTGGGTTCCTCACCGAGGCTCGTGAACGTCTGGAAGATGCAATGCTTCTCTCTGATCCCGGCAGCAGAGTGCGTGTTGAAGCGCTGCTGGCGTTGGCCCGCCTTGAGCCCGACCGGTTGCGCGCGCGGGAATACGTGCAGGAGGCGAAAGCGATCCGTCCGAATGATCCGCGCGTGCTTCTGTTGGAGCAATCCGCCGCAGACGGCTCCTCGCAAGAGTAGCAAAAACTTGCATTGGCGATACGTTGCTAGTACTCTCGTGGGAACGAGCACACTGTGAAACTGAAGAACCCGAAACAGATTGGGATGATCCGCGAGAGCGGAAAAATCCTTGCAAGAACGCTCCATCGCCTCGGTTCCATGCTCGAACCGGGAGTGAATGGACTGGAAATTGATGCGGAGTGCCGGAATCTGCTTGAGCGCGAAGGTGTCCGTCCGGCGTTTCTCAACTATGAGGGGTTTCCCGGTGCACTCTGTATATCCGTGAACGAACAGGTGATACACGGAATCCCTGGCAGAGCACCGTTCAAGAGTGGAGACGTGGTCGGTTTGGACCTTGGAGTGGATCTGGACGGCTATATCAGTGACTCGGCGTTTACCTTCACCGTTGGGTCGATTGCCGATGACGTTGCGAAGCTTCTTCAAGTGACACGCAAGGCACTCGAGCTGGCCATAGAAGCGGCCGCACCCCGGGGAAGAATCCACGATATCTCCCGTGCCGTGTACAGTCACGTGCGTCAGCATGGCTACGGTATTGTCCGCCCCTACTGCGGTCACGGCGTTGGATTTGACATCCACGAGGAGCCTCAGGTTCCAAACTATGTCTCCGCAGGGCCCAACCCACGGCTGAAGCCAGGTATGGTACTTGCAGTCGAGCCTATGGTGAATCTTGGTGGAGACGACGTACGGGTGCTCGACGATGACTGGACCGTTGTGACATCCGACGGTTCTGTCTCCGCGCACTATGAGCACACCATCGCAATTCTTGACGATCGGGTAGAGGTCCTGACCCTGCTCGACGAAACCCCGGAGGTCTGATGAACCCACCACATACGTTTTCCAGGACAATCGGCATACTCCTCGCCGCCTTCGTTGCCGGGGTGCTGGTAACCGGTCTGCTGGTCTCCTGTTCCACCGCAGACCGCACCATCATTCGAGGGGAGTCCGATGGCGAAGCGGCGCCGGCGAGTGTTGAGGGATTGCGATCACTACAGAGCTCGTTTCGTTCCATCTCCGAGAGCGTTCTTCCAAGCGTGGTACGTATAGACATTCAATCCCGTGTCTCCGGTAGCAGGCTGTTCCCATTTGATCAGTTCGGCGAGCCGGATGAGGAAGAGCCCGGTCAGCGCGATTTTGAGAGCCAGGGCCTTGGTTCCGGAGTCATAGTGAGCAGAGACGGTGCCACCTTTTTTGTACTCACCAACGATCACGTCGTGGGGAACGCCGACGATATCACCGTCGTGCTCAACGATGGAAGTGAGGTTGATGGTGAACTCGTGGGTCGTGATTCACGTAAGGACCTGGCGCTGGTGAGCTTCCGCAGTCGGCGGGACATACCGGTTGCACGGCTCGGTGACTCGGATGCGTTACGAGTGGGTGATTGGGTTGTTGCGATCGGTAGTCCATTCGGCTACCAGAATACCGTCACCGCAGGCATTGTCAGTGCTCTTGGAAGAAGCGGTCGACTTATCAACAACATCAGTGACTTCATTCAGACTGATGCAGCAATCAACCAGGGGAACTCCGGCGGCGCACTGGTCAATCTTGATGGTGAGGTGATCGGTATCAACACCTGGATAACCAGTCAGACAGGCGTGAGCGCCGGGCTGGGGTTCGCCATCCCCATAAACAATGTCATTCGCACTGTAGAGACATTTCTGGCCGGGGGAGAGATTGAGTACGGCTGGCTGGGGGTGAGTATTGGAGACGTGAGCCGTGACCAGGTTTCCTCTCTTGGCCTTCCTTCCCGTCGCGGCGCCCTGGTACACAGTGTCTTTGCTGGGAGTCCTGCCGACGCAAGCGGCATCCGACCCGGAGACTTTATTCTCTCGGTAGGGAACACAGATATCCAAAGTGCGGACGAACTCATCCTTGCCGTTGGAGAACTTCAGGTGGGGGCTCAACCAGTACTCAATCTGGTCCGGCAGGGCGAGGAGATAGAGGCGCCGGTGGAGATCACCTCAAGACAGTCGGACGCTGCGATTCGGCAATTGAACCGTCGGCTCTGGCCCGGGTTCGCGGTCTATCCGCTTACCGCGGAGCTCGTAGAGGAGCTGGGCGTGGATGGCGAGGCTGGGGTGGTCGTACAGGGGCAGATTGCCGCCTCCTCACCGGCAGATATTGCTGGTGTGCAGCCTGGAGACGTGGTAAACACCATTAACGGCGAGGCGATCGGATCAGTACTCCAGTTCTACAGAGTCGCTGCAGACGAGCAGATAGAGGAGTGGGAGATAACGATCATCCGCGAAGGCGAGCAGACTCAGCTGACGATGGTGCGGTGATGAAAGAGTTTCTTAGCGCCGAGCTCATCCGGGACAACGCCCTGAAGCTTGCAAAGCAGATTCACGAGGATGGCTTTGTACCAGATGTAATTTACGTCAGCCTGCGCGGCGGCGCCTACCTCGGTAATGTCATCAGCGAGTACTTCAAGCTTGTTCGGAAAAGCGAGCGTCCGGTTTTTTACGCCGCCGTTGTTGCTCGCAGCTACACAGATATCCATACCGCCGAGCGTGTCATGGTCGACGGCTGGACTTACAGTCCGGAGTTTCTCCGAAGCGGAGACAAGGTGCTCCTGATTGATGACATCTTTGACTCCGGCCATACCATTAATCACCTTGTGGAGATTATCCTGCAGAAAGGAATACCCCGGGAGGATATCAAAGTTGCAGTTCACGACTACAAGATCCGCACCTTTGCCACCGAGCGATTGCCCATCCATCCTGATTACTGGTGCCGGCGTCACGTGATCGACTCACCGGATCAGGACAACTGGATCCACTATCTCAGTCATGAGCTCGTAGGCCTTGAAGCCGACGAGATAGCCGAGCACTACGGCGATCCGGAGGTGGCCGCTCTAGTCGCTGCGGTGATCACTACTCCTGAACCCACTGAGTAGGATCAGAATGAAAGAGGGCTCGCCAGAGTCCTCCATTAGCAGTGCCGGCAAACAGAAGATAGCCGTCGAGAAGCTCGTAGGGATCACCGGCTGCGGTAGGCACCGGATAGTCACTCTGTAGGTTGGTGTCCACAAAGAAGGTGTTCACGGCAACAGAGGAAAGGTCGCTCTCACGGTAGTTGCTCCCTGCAACGGCAGGAGAGGCGGGTGCAGTCGACGCGTCTGTTCCGAGTACGTAGTAGCCGAGCGCCTGGGTCCCAACCACGGTGACGTCGGACACGGTGTTACTCACCGTGGCGAAGTCTGTAAATCCGATCGGATCCTGATCCGGGTCCCCCTCGTAGCGGTACGCACTCGCATTCCTTACCCATGTGCCACCAAAGCTGGTGGAGCTGTAGAGGAAGCCGGAGCTGTCGCTCAACCAGAGTGTTGAGCTTCCATCGTAATGAGCGCCCCGCCAGGCGGCGCTGCCGGTTTTCCCGGGGGCGGTGGTCCCGGGGGCGACACCGGCCGCCTGCGGCGTCAGGGTCGTGTCTTGAATGCCGTCGGGATCAATGAGCACGCTTGCGGCATTGATATAGAGTATGCCCGTCCCGTCGGAGGCTGCATCTGTCCAGGGTGCTCCCACGCCGTCTGTGCCGGTGACCAGACTAAATGATGATCCATTCGTCGAAGCGTAGAGCGCGTACTCGACTCCCTCGGCTTCAGTTCTCACCGCTACAAGCAGGGTCGGCGTGCCGTTGTCGTCGACCACAAAGAGCTCACCAACCGATTGTACCCCTGTGTCGGCAGATCCAAAGACCGGCGTTGACAAGAGCTCTGGAGTAGCTGCGGCGGGGGTATCGATGACGTAGACCCCGGAGGGCACCCCTGATTGAGATACAAAGCTTGCGTAGATCTTGCCAAGGAACTCAATAACAGAGGTTGTAATGTAGTTCGCACCGGGGCTGTCGATCACCGACCATTCGGACACCTCTCCATTCACCAGATCCGGATCTGCCGCCTCCCGCCAGCGAAGGAGGCCGGAGGCCATGAAGTATCGGGAGCCTACACGTGTCATGGCACCAACGCTGAGATCGTTGGCAAGCTCGCGGTCGTCAATGATCCGGCGTTCCCGTGCCACGCTTGCAAAGATACCGACAGGATTCTGCGAACAGGAGACGACAAGGACCACAGCCATGAGAGCGACGGAGAGAAGCTTTAGCGCGCTACGATTCATACAAGCCTCTTAGAAATGATAGAGTGCGGTGAGGGTGATCTCAAGAAAGTTCCCCACACGGGTCGCTTGAGCCCCGGCCGGTGACCCGTTGAAATAGATCTGTGGAATGATCCAATAGACGGTGTTGAGCCCAAACGCCCACTGCGTACTGAAGTTCCAGTACGCACCGCCGCCCACTTTCACAAAGGGATCCAGCTTCACCAGCTCTTCGAGAGAGCTGAAGTTTATGCCTGCGCCCACCGTGACGGGAAACTCCCAGGGATAGGCGTTGAAGAAGTAGCTCGCGCGGGCGGTCACCGGGACCAGAAAGAGAGCCCGACCGTTCGGGGTAAACGAAAAGCTCCCCCCGAGCTCAACACCCAGTTTCCACTCGTTGCTGAGATAGCTTCCCCAGTCCAATGAGCCGACACCGCCAACGGTGAGGTTTGACGCCTCAATGCCTGCCGCGCTGCCGGAGAAGAAGAGGGGCACGAAGAGACCCAGGTTTATCCCGAGAGTCTGATCGCCAAGTGAATGAGTGGGGACAAAGAGTTCCGGCTCTTCACTCTCCTGGGCGAGCGCTGTTGTAGAGAGAACCAGGGTGAGAAGAACCAACGAGACTATTCTTGATCTGTGCATAGACTCTCAAGAAGGTACCACGCGTTGTATGTAATCATCAATGCCGCCGGGATAATGGGGAAACTACCAACACGGTTGTGGATACAGCCCGAATCTGTTAAAAGATCGACATGGCGAGCATTCTCAGCGGGAGCGATCTCGCGACCTCAATGCGGAGGCGGATAGAGCAGGCAGTTCGTGTCATCCGGGACTCCGGGACGATCCCGGGCCTGGCGACTCTCCTTGTCGGCGATCACCCGGCAAGTCTCTCCTACATACGAAACAAGCAGAGAACCTCCGAAACGCTTGGAATCCAGGCGATCGACGTCAGACTACCGGCAGACGTCCCGGAGGCTACCCTTCTTGACGAGATTGAGCGTCTCAACGGCCGAGGAGATGTTCACGGCATTCTGGTGCAGCAACCGCTTCCGCCACACATAGACACTGAACGGGTTGTTGAAGCGGTTCATCCGCAAAAGGACGTTGATGGCCTGCATCCGGTTAATCTGGGCAGAATGGTGCGCGGGAGGCGCTGTTTCCTGCCGTGCACTCCGTTCGGAATTGTGAAGCTGCTGGAAGCCGGCGCCGTTTCCATCCCAGGGAGCCGGGTAGTGGTTGTGGGTAGAAGTCTCCTCGTTGGCAAGCCGGTTGCTGAGCTTCTCCTTCTCAAGGGGGAGAGCGGAAACGCCACAGTAACCGTTTGCCACAGCGCTACGACTGATCTGCCTGCCCTTGTTCAGGAGGCCGATATAGTGATTGCTGCCATCGGCCGCGCAGGCTTTGTGACGGCGCAGATGGTGAAGCCGGGGGCAACGGTGATCGACGTAGGGATCAATCGCGTGGAGGACTCCAGCCGCAAACGCGGATACCGCCTGGTTGGAGACGTTGATTTTGCGTCGGTCGAACCGATCGCTGGTGCCATCACCCCGGTTCCCGGAGGCGTGGGTCCCATGACGGTGACAATGCTCATGTATAACACAGCTCAGGCGGCAGCCGGACGGTTCAGTCAGGAACCGCTTCCTGGAGAGGGAACATGAACAGAGTGAGTGTTGTAGAGGACCGAGTCCCCATCAAACGGGTCCTGATCAGCGTCTCTGACAAGAGCAGGCTGGACTCGCTTGTGACCACCCTGGCGGAGATTCCCGAGGTGACGATCTACTCGACCGGCGGGACCTACCAGCGTATCGGGGAGATCCTGGGGAATCGTGCAGCAGGGATTCTCGAACGGGTGAGCGACTACACCGGCCAGCCGGAAATGCAGGGTGGACTGGTAAAGACCCTCGATTACCGACTCTATCTGGGACTTCTGAGCGAACCGTTCAACAAGGACCACGAAGATGACCGTAAACGAGCAGGGGCACACCTTATCGACATGGTGGTGTCAAACCTCTATCCGTTTCGTGAGGTGACGGCCCGGACCGGCAGCGATCGCGAAGACGCGCGGAGCAACATCGATATAGGTGGACCGTGCATGATTCGGGCGGCTGCAAAGTCTTATCTCAGGGTTGCCTCGGTGTGTGATCCGGTGGACTACTCCGGTATTGAAGAGGAACTCCGTTCAACCGGTTGGACCCTTGGGTTTTCCACCCGGTTCGCCCTTGCGCGGAAAGCGTTTGCCCATACTGCCTCGTATGATACGGCCATCGCGGCCTATTTTGAGGAACTCGAGGGCCCTGCCTCCGGTCCCTACACCATGGAGTAGTGCAATGAGCACCCGAATGTACCGAACGATTAACCGCGACAGCTTTCCACCTGCCATGGAGATAACGTTTCGTGACGAGAACGGAAGCCAGACGCTGCTCTACGACCGGGTGAGCTGGACCGTTGAGGGAGAGGACCGTGGCCTGCGCTACGGTGAAAATCCCGACCAACAGGCTGCGCTATACAGACTGGTAAACGGAAATCTCACGCTTGGCGAGGTGAGTTGTATCTCACCGGGTCGCTACCTGGCGAGCGATATTGAAATCCTTCACAGCGGCAAGCATCCGGGCAAAATCAACATTACGGACGTTGACAGCGCCCTGAACTTCCTGCGTTACCTCACCGAGCGCCCGGCTACCGTCATAGTGAAGCACAACAATCCATGTGGCGTGGCACTGGGGGAAACACTCGAACACAGCTACTCGCGGGCCTACTTTGCCGACCGCGTTGCGGCCTTCGGGGGAGCGGTCGCCGTCAACCGTCCCGTTGATCTGCCCACGGCGGAGGCAATCGCAGATTCTTACTCTGAGGTGGTCGCCGCCCCGTCATACGAGGAAGGCACGGTGGAGCTGCTCTCTCGCAGAAAAAACCTGAGAGTGCTTCGCATAGAGAACATTGATCGGCTGGCACAGTTTCAGGCCGATCGGGTCATCGACTTCTCGAGTCTCATGGACGGGGGGCTGATAGTTCAGTGGTCGCAGGTCCCGGACCTCAGCGAGACAACATTCTCGGCTCCGGCGCGTGCAACCCGAAAAGGGGTGGAGGCTACAATCCAGCGGGTTCCGACTGATGCGGAGCAGCGTGACATGCGATTTGGCTGGCTCGTGGAGTTCGGCGTCACCAGCAATTCGGTACTCTACGTCAAGGACGAGGTGACCGTCGGCATTGGAACCGGCGAGCAGGACCGGGTCGGCGTGGCAGAAATTGCCCGAGACAAGGCGTACCGAAAGTACGCCGATCGTCTTGCCTTTGAAGAAACGGGAACCGGGCTTTATGAGCTCTCAGCGGAAGAACGTGACCGCTTCATTGCCCGCGCGGAGTCCGACCGTGGCGGGATTCCCGGCGGTACCATGGTCTCTGATGCGTTCTTTCCGTTTACCGACGGGGTAGAGATAGGAATCCGGGAAGGCGTCACCGCGATCGTTCAACCCGGTGGCGCACTCAGGGACACTGAGATCATTGAGACCTGCAACAGAGCCGACGTGACAATGGTCTTTACCGGACAGCGCAGCTTCCGCCACTGATTTTCACCGTCATCGCAAGAACATGGTGACACGTATCGGTGGTAGCTTTGTTTACCTGGAAGAGAGTCAATCGTATTATTGCTCAGGAGGACCTTGTCACATGAGTGACGGAAAAGAGATTGTATCAACAAAGACCATGGTGCAGCACGGCACAACCGGAATTGGCGGACTCGTTGGGGGAGCGGCGCTGCTCATAATGGGCGGTTTGCCGGGGCTCGCTGCGTTTATCATTGGTGGAGCGGTCACGGCAATCGGCGCGATTGTCAGTGCGGCGAGCAAGGAAGACCGAGTAGCGGGAGGGATCATAGCTGGTGCGGGCGTCCTGACCATCTTGAGCGGGGTTGGGTTGGGATTCGGTGGAGCCCTGCTCACCCTTGGGGGAATCGGCCTGATCGCAGTGGGCGCTGTGGGTGCGTTTAAGTTCTTCAAGGGGCTGCGATCGCGCCGTTAGTCACGGGACTCTTGATCGCCGGCGGTAACCAACCGACAATCGAAACAGATGATTGTCTTAGTTCGCCGTCTGCTGATTTTCTGCCAGCTCGTTATGCTCTCTATCTGTGTGTCCGCAAATGAGATGGACGAGATCTCGTGGCTGGCAAATAATCAGGCGCATCCTGAGTTTGCACAGCGCCTTGAGTCCACCCTCTCAGGACTCAAAACCGTATCACAGGCCCGCTCCCTCGCACGCGTTCTTCCGTCGCTACTGATTGCACCACAGGAACTCGAGCGAGTGGCAACGGCGGTCGCGAATATCCTTCTCACAGCCCGTCGCTTCACTGAAGCCGCAGAACTCTACACGCTCGCCTTCGAGTCCTCTGGAGCTACGAATTCCCGGCTCCAGTTTCGTATTGCGCAGCTTGCGCTTCATGCGGGGGAGCTTTCACGGGCCGACCGGTTGGCCCGTGACGTACTTTCGCGGACTGATGATTACGAGCTGAAGCGCCGCAGCTACGCCTTGATTGCCAGAGCTCTGCACGCCGCAGGGAGACACGAGGAAGCACGGCAGATGCTGACAACACTGCTTGCGCTTGAGGATCCAGCGCTGGTGGAGCCGGAAACGCTGGTGCTTATGGAACGGGTGGAGCGTGCACTGGGAAACCAGTTTTCGGCGATCGCGACGCTGGGGGAGTCACATCCCGAGAGTGTTGCCGCGCTCATTAGTGAGCATCCGCAGGTCCTTTCCGCGGCGTTACCGCTGCGACTCATGGAGTTTTTTGCACCAGCGGAGGAAAGCCCCGATCTCATGGGTACAGCGATCGACCGAGCCGCAGTCACTGTCAGCGGGATACAGGTAGGCTCATTTACAGATCCAGACAATGCTTTCCATATGAGGCGAGATATCGAAGGGCTTGGTCTTGAGGCAGAGGTACGCACTCAGACTCGTGAGGCTCGTACCACCCACACTGTTGTTGTCGTAATTGAAGGCGGTTCCTCACAGGTTGTGGATGCGATGGAACAACTACAACGAGCCGGATTCGACGGTTTTCTGGTCTACTGAACTATCCTTGGGGTCCGTCGTTCTCGATGATCTCGACTTGCTCCATGGTAAGCGATTGCCCACCAGTGCTGTAGAATCCCGCAATACCAAGTGCTCCGGGTTCGAGCGCGAGGGTACGAACCAGTCGCTCGCCCTCCCGGGACTCCTCGAAGTCGACCCGGTAGGTGCCTTCGCCAACCGGAAGCCGATTCTCGTCTACATACTTGAGCGAAAGAACCAGTTCGTTCCCAAGGTGAAACAGAGCGAACCCGCCGGTTCGTAGATCACCGCCGACCCTCTCAGTGAACGTGTCGCTGGAGAACACAATCTCCCGGCCGGAATCTGCACGATAGAGGCCGTTTAGTTGAGTCTCAGCGAGCGCAACACGGTCGCGATCCTGAAGCACTGCGGTCTGCAGAGAACCGGTCAGCCGCGCATACACGCCACCGAGTGAGTTCGCGCCGTTCACCGTGATCTCGATCTGGTTCAACGATTGCACTGAGATGCCGATGAGCCGTTGAACCGTCCGGATGCTCTCATTGATAGCGGCAATTCTCATGCCGCGACCGTAGATGGTCTTGGTTGAGACGTCCCAGTCGAATGCCTGCTGGAGGTATCCAGTATGGAAAACGATAGTACGCTCCCGCGGCCCGAAGTAGGCGATCATCATGTCGTCCGTTCCGGAGGAGCGGTACCAGGGGCCTTCGAGGAACTGCTCGAAGTCCTCTTCCGTCCCGGCAAAGAGGTCTCGTAGCTGATCATCCTCTATGACGGTGCCGGAGATTGGCTCTACCACTCCTGCTACATAGCGTCGGGAGGGAAAATCCCAGAAGTAAGTCGTCTGAATGGTATCGAACACATTCTCAGAATCAGGGTTGCGGCTCTCAGCGACTATCGGGAAGCTTGGCGCGTTGATAGTTTCCATGTTCTCGTAGGCTTCTGAGCGTTCCGCGCGCCGGATCTGAATGTCTACGTCGGCACTGGTGCTGAGTATGGGAGCGTAGGACAACCCAAAACCGAGCGCATTGTTCGTCTTGCGGAAGATATCGAGCGTTTGCGCCCCATCATTATTGATTCCGAACGCGACGAGCTCCTGATTGTGATCACCGGTAAGGTCTTCGCCAAAGACGGTGAAACCCCGGGTGTTCGTTGCGCTCGTAACTCCCTCCCATGCGCTGATCCAGCTGTTGCGAATGGGATCAAAGGCGACAACAAGCAACCGAATCAGATCCTGGGAATCGTTTCTTTGCTTGAAAGCAATGATCTGTTCCTCCGTATCATCGAGATCAAGGTTGATGTTCACCGCCTGGCTCGGAAGGTACGCGTCCGGCAGGCGGACCTTGAGCTCAGGGCCCGGTGCAGGTCGTTGAGAGTCGTTGGCGCTCTCGGTCTCACCGGCGAGGGCAATCTGCTCATTACCCTGAGGGAAAAGGGTTCTGCCGGGATCACTTATTTCCTGTACCGTCGAGTCGCTGCTGCATCCACTGAGCAGCAGTAGCCATACCGTCAGTCCGGAGAGGAACTGCTTCATGCCCAGAGTATCCCAAAAGCAGCGTTGAATTGCCACTCCTTTGACAGATTGGACCCACTTCTGGCACTATGGCGCATGGAGAGTCGTCCGGTTTTCCGCAATTTGTCCCCGCTCGATCACAGGTACTACGACGCCAACAGTGAGGCGTTCTCCGCACTTGCCGACCACCTCTCGGAAGAGGGGCTGGTTCGCTATTGCACTATGGTGGAGGCGGCGTTACTGAGTGAGCACCTCAGCCGTGCCAATGCCCTCACTCCGGAGGTAGCGGCAGACATAGAGTCGCTGGCCGATCGCGTCAGCGCCGAATCGGTCTATGAGGAAGAACGCCAGACACACCACAACGTGCGGGCCCTTGTTCGCGTGATCAAGCGACTGTTGCCCGAAAACGCGGCTTCCATGGTGCACGTTGGGGCAACATCTGTGGACATTCTGGATACCGCCCAGGCGTTGCGTGTTCGTGGCGCGGTGCTTCAGGTGGTCCTTCCGCGGCTGTTAAAGCTTGAACACCTTCTGATTGATCTTGCGCAGGAGCATGCGCAGACTGTTCAGGTTGGACGGACCCATGGTCAGCATGGCGTGCCGATCACGTTTGGCTACGCGGTCGCGGAGTACGTTTCACGGCTGGGCAAATCGATCGAAGAGATCAGGCGCCGGGCCATGGGACTTAGAGGAAAGCTTGCGGGAGCGGTTGGGGCATACAACAGTCTTGCGCTCGTGACCCACGACCCGGTGGAGTTTGAGCGGTCCGTGCTCGCGCGCCTTGAAATTGAGCCAAGCGATCACTCAACACAGTTGGTCGAGCCTGAGTATCTGCTTCGTCTTCTGCTTGAGATCAATGTAGCGTTCGGTGTGATCGCCAACCTTGCCGACGACCTTCGAAATCTACAACGCACGGAGATCGACGAGCTTCGTGAGCTGTTCACCGCTACACAGGTCGGCTCTTCGACCATGCCACAAAAGCGTAACCCGTGGAACTCAGAGCATGTCAAGAGCCTTTGGAAGGCATTCTCACCTCGTGTCCAGACGTTCTTTATGGACCAGATCTCCGAACACCAGCGTGACCTTACCAACTCCGCGTCAGGGCGGTTCGCCGTAGAGTTCCTGGCCGGTTTTCTGGCGGCCATCGAGCGGATGACAAAGGTTGTTTCCACTCTCCGGGTGGACTCCGAGCGGATGATGCGCAATCTCTCCATGACCGGCGACCTGGTGCTTGCAGAGGCAGCGTACACACTTCTGGCAACCACCGGCCGCGGGGATGCACACGAGGATTTGAGAGTCGTCACGCTGGAGTCACAGGAGCGCGGCGTGCGCCTGGTTGACGTTCTTAAGGAACGTCCTGAGCTGTGGGAGGCGCTGGAGACCTCGCTCGCGAAGGTTGGCCGCTCTTCGAACTCCTTTTTCGAGGATCCCGCCGGTTACACCGGCTGCTCCGCTGAGCGAGCACTGGCACTCGCATCTGAGTTTCGAGACCGAATGAACACACTGGAGGAGACCCATGACTTTTGAAGAAAGCCTCAGTTACGACGACGTTCTGCTGCTTCCGTCGTACTCCGACTTTCTCCCTGGCGAAACGAGTGTACGGACTCGTCTGATAGGCGATCTGAGGATCAACATACCGATCATCTCCGCGGCAATGGACACGGTGACTGAAGACCGGCTTGCCATCGCACTCGCTCTCGAGGGTGGAGTGGGCGTTATCCACCGCAACATGAATCCTGCCGATCAGGCGACTCACGTTGCAAGCGTGAAGCGGTTCCTCAACCTGGTGATCGAGAATCCGGTCACCGTGGCGAGCAATCAAACAATTCGCGATGTGGCAGAGATCATGGACCGGTTCCGTATCAGCGGACTACCGGTTGTGGATGGGGAACGCCTGGTTGGAATCATCACCAGTCGTGACATGCGCTTCTGCACTGACTATGACCTGAAAGTCAGTGAAGTGATGACGCCTGACCCGGTAGTAGAGGTTGGAACTCCCGGATACCAGAGCGCTCAGAAGAAGTTCAATCAGCATAAGATCGAGAAGCTACCGGTGGTCGATGGACAGGGACACCTGATCGGGCTCGTGACCGTGAAGGACATTGAGAAGCACAACAGCTATCCGAGTGCGGCAACCGATTCCCATGGCCGCCTTCTTGTCGGGGCCGCCGTGAGCCCGACTGAGCTCGATACGCGTATGAAAGCCCTCGTTGAGGCACGTGTTGATTTCGTCGTGCTGGACACCGCCCACGGCGATTCAAAGAACGTTGCGGATGCGATCCGTCATATCAAGAAGAACTATCCGGTACCGGTCGTCGGAGGCAATATTGCGACGCGTGAAGGCGCGCGCCGGCTGCTTGAGGCCGGTGCCGACGCGATCAAGGTTGGCGTAGGCCCGGGCAGTATCTGTACCACCCGCATAGTGGCGGGAATTGGTGTTCCTCAGTTTTCCGCGGTCCTCTGGGCAGTTGAGGAGGCCGCCAAGCGCAACGTCCCGGTCATTGCGGACGGCGGAATCAAGTTCAGCGGTGATATTACGAAGGCAATTGCCGCCGGCGCAGACAGCGTCATGATCGGGAACCTGTTTGCCGGGCTCAAGGAGTCTCCCGGACGGGAGATCATCTACGAAGGGCGAATTTTCAAGGCGTACCGTGGAATGGGTTCTCTTGGCGCAATCAGGGCCGGAAGTGGGGATCGCTACCAGATCGCGGAGAACGAGGAGCCGGTTCCGGAGGGCATTGAGGGTCGTGTTCCGTATAAAGGGGAACTAAGGCCGTTTGTGCATCAGCTGGTCACCGGTCTTCGCAAGGGAATGGGATACTGCGGCTGCCGGACCGTAGATGATTTGCGGGCTTATCGAAATTTCATTAAGATATCGCCGGCCGGCCTCAAGGAGAGTCACGTACACGACGTGTCGGTGACCCAGGAGCCACCAAACTACTCTCGATAGGATTTTCACATGAATGTGGTTGTTATAGGTGCCCAGTGGGGTGACGAGGGCAAGGGTAAGATCGTTGACTTCCTTGCCGAACAGGCGCGTACGGTTGTGCGCTATTCCGGTGGAGCGAACGCCGGGCATACGATCGTGCTTGAGGACCGGACGTTCAAGCTCCATTTGATCCCGTCCGGCGTGCTCTACACGGAAACGACCGCCGTGCTGGGGACCGGGATGGTCATTGATCCAGCAGCCCTCTTTGAAGAGCTGGAAGATCTTGCTGCACAGGGGATCAACTGGGACGGACGGGTTCTCATTAGTGACCGAGCCCATGTGGTGCTTCCGCGCTACCGTGAGCTTGATCGACAGATGGACAACAAGCGAACCCGTCCGCTGGGCACGACCGGCCGTGGCATTGGCGTCGCCTATGCGCAGAAGGCTTCCCGCGACGGAATCAGAATCGGCGACATGGAAGAACCCGCAGTTCTTGAGACTCTCGATGAAGAGTCCCAGGCGTTTCTCGCCAAGTATGCGCCGCGGCTGAAACCGATGACCATCGATCTTGTTGAGTATATGGCTCATTGCGCTCCGGAAGACCACGTGCTGTTCGAGGGCGCCCAGGGCGCCCTGCTCGACCTTGACCAGGGGACCTATCCCTACGTGAGTTCCGGCTACAGTGCCGCTGGAGGGGCGAGTCTGGGAGGTGGGATTGGCCCGCGAGACGTTGACCATGTGCTTGGCGTTTTCAAGGCGTACTCCACCCGCGTCGGCAACGGTCCGTTTCCTTCAGAGTTCAGGGGGGCTCAGGAGGAGGGGCTTGAGAAAACCGTACGTGAGATCGGCAGAGAGTACGGTGTCACAACCGGCCGCGCCAGACGCTGCGGCTACCTCGATCTGGTCGCCTTGAGGTATATAGTCCGCGCAAACAGCATTGACGCGCTGGTTCTGACTCATCTGGACGTTTACGATACCGTACCCGAGATCAAGGCATGCATTGCGTACGAAACCGACTCCGGGACACTTGACACGTTTCCTTCTTCTTCTTACGTGCTCGAGCGCTGCAGACCAGTTACCCGGAGTATGCCGGGCTGGAACTCGGCCCTCGGTGAAGTACGCAGCTACGAAGAGTTGCCGGAGAGAGCGAAAGAGTACATCGAGTTTATCGAACAGTTCGTCGGCGTGCCGGTGCAGATCGTCAGTATTGGATACGAGCGAGCTCAGACGATCGTCAGAAAAGACGTATGGACACGATAGCAGTTCTCGATTTCGGAGGGCAGACGGCGCAACTGATAAGCCGTCGGATACGTGAAATCGGAGTGTACAGCGTCGTGCTTCCTGGGACCACGCCTGCAGATGAAGTGGCTTCTTCCGGATTAAAAGGCATCGTGCTCTCCGGATCTCCCTTCAGCGTGTACGACGAGGCGGCTCCGGTTCCCGATCCTGCACTTGTGGATCTGGGTGTGCCGGTACTTGGCATCTGTTACGGCTTGCAGCAGCTTGTTCACCAACGATCTGGGCGAGTGGGTCGGGCCGCCCGACGTGAGTATGGTCGCACAAAGCTCACATTTGACGAGCATCCGCTGTTTGATGGGGTGGCTCAGGAGTTCGTAAGCTGGATGAGCCACGGGGACCACGTTGACGCACTGCCTGCAGCTGCCAGGGTAGTGGCGAGAAGCGTGAGTGGGGTTCCCGCGGCCGTACAGCTTAGCGAGCACGTGCTTGGAATACAGTTCCACCCTGAGGTCACGCACTGCGAGTTTGGGACAAGAATTCTTGAAAACTTTGCCGTGAGAATTTCGGGGGCTCGTGCAGAGTGGTCTCTCGAGGACTACATAGATCAGGCGAGTGAAGAGATCCGAGCAACCGTTGGTGACACCCCCGTCCTGCTTCTTATCTCCGGTGGGGTGGACTCTACGGTGGTAGGCGCGCTTCTGCTGCAGGCGCTGCCGCCGAATCAGGTTTACCTGATGTACGTGGACACCGGTCTCATGCGCAAGGGTGAGACCGAGCAGGTCGCGAGGAGTCTCTCAGCGCTCGGCGCACAGAACCTTGATCTTATTGACGCCAGTGAACGATTTCTCTCCGCACTTTCCGGGGTGTCTGATCCCGAGAAGAAGCGTGAGATCATTGGCGACCTGTTCATCTCCGTACAGCAGACTGAGATCGCTCGACGCATAGAGGGGGCCTACTTCCTGGCTCAGGGAACACTCTACACCGACCTCATTGAATCGGGCGCAGGCGTGGGGAAGCTCGCCCAGGTTATCAAGAGCCACCACAATGTCCGCAGTCCTCTTGTGCAGGCAAAGCGGGACGCCGGAGAGATCGTGGAGCCGCTCTCGCGCCTCTACAAGGACGAGGTACGAGCAGTGGGGCGTCTTCTGGGTGTCGATGAGGCGGTGGTGGGGCGTCATCCGTTTCCAGGTCCGGGACTCGCCGTTCGAATCCTGGGAGCCGTTGACGAGACGAAAACCCGCATTCTCCGTGACACCGATGCCATCTTCATCGATGAGCTGCGATCGCGTGGTCTGTATGACAGAATCTGGCAGGCGTTTGCGGTGCTGCTGCCAACCCGCACCGTTGGCGTGACCGGTGACGTTCGTAACTACGGGTACGTTGCCGCCCTGCGCGCGGTCACTTCTTCCGATGGTATGACTGCGGATGTCTTCCCGTTTCCCGCAGAGGACCTGCTTGAGATCAGCGCTCGAATCACGAATGAAGTATCGGAGATAGGACGTGTCGTGTATGACGTCTCCAGCAAACCGCCGGCGACTATCGAGTGGGAATAGCCGGCGTGGGAGAAACAGGAGCGTTGGAGGTGGCGGGAGTCGAACCCGCGTCCTGCGAGCCCGGACCCGGAAATCTACAGGTTTAGTCGCCGTTTGTTTTTCCGATGCGCCGTGGGACAGCAACAGCCCGGACACACCGTAGTTCGCAATAAGTGTCGCTGCAGCAGTACGAACGCCACTGCAACCAAGCCCTGGTTTCTGTCGGTCAGCCCGCTCCTCAGAGCGGCGTAGCGGGTGACCGTCGCTACGTTACGTAGCTAACACTCACTGCTTACGCAGCAAGTGCGAAATCTGTCGTTTCTTCGGCAGATAAGTTTGGGTGCCAGATTTAGGAGATGGCACTCCACCTGCATCCCGGTGTCACTACAGACTCACAGTCGAATCCGGTACACCCCCTGCTAATCTATTAAGTTACGGAACGGCTGTGTACGTGTCAATCTTCGCTATCTTGATCAAACAACTGCCGGGCAAGTCCGGGTGAGGTGGCAAGCGCGCTTGTTCCAAGCTTATGCCTCCCGGAAACGGTGGTGAACGTTCCACCGGCCTCTGTAATCACCACAGGAAGCGGGCCAAGGTCCCACGGACTCATAATGGGGTCAACCATGAGATCTGCCCTTCCGGTGGCCACCAGCAGGTATCCGTACGCGTCACCCCAGGTTCTCGTCGTCGCGCCACTCAAGGTTATCTGCTCGAACAGCTGAGGTTCGCGGCGGGCGAGGGCTGCCCAGTCGGTGGTCATGACGCTCGAACCCTCAAGGGTTTCACGTTTCGATACGCGTGCCGGCTCTGTCCTTCCGGCTCGAGACCAGGTTGCGCCGTTGCCGCGACTAGCGAATACGCTCTCTCCAGTCGCCGGGGCATGAATGACCCCTGCAAGAACCGAGTCTGAAGAGGGTGCGCCGCTGCCGTCCCAGTCGCCATCCACAAGCGCAACGAGAACCGTGTACAGAGGAACTCCCGCGACAAACGATCGGGTTCCGTCAATCGGGTCAACAACCCAGGTGTAGGGCTGTTCACCGGGCCGATACCCAAACTCTTCGCCCAAAACTCCCATCCCGGGGTACGCGCCCTGGAGCTCATTGCGGATAAACGTCTCTGCCTCGCGGTCCGCACGGGTTACCGGCGAATCGTCGTCCTTCTGCTCCACTTTCACAGCAGATCCAAAGTAGTGCAGGGTGATCTCGCCTGCCTTCTGAGCCAGCCGTACGGCAAACTGTTCTACTCTGCGGAGCTCGCTACTGGTCATTTGAGATTCTCGCGGATAATACGCTGCGTCTCCCGCTTCTGGTCGCGCTGTTTAATATCGTGTCGCTTGTCGTACTCGCGCTTACCCTTACCGAGTCCGAGCTGCACCTTGATCAGACCACCCTTAAAGTAGAGCCTGGTGGGAATGAGAGTGAAGCCTCTCTCGTCTACCTTACGGGCGAGTCGCTTGATCTCCTGTTTATGAATAAGAAGTCGGCGCAGTCGGTCAGGCTCGTGATTGAAGATACTCGCTTCGCTGTACGGTGAGATCCGCAGGCCGGCAAGCCAGAGCTCACCGTTTCGGATGCGCCCGTAGCTGTCGGCAAAGTTGACATGTCCGGCGCGAAGTGACTTCACCTCGCTGCCCAGCAGCTCTATCCCGCATTCGAACTGTTCCTCGAATGCGTAGTCGTGGTAGGCGCGTCGATTGTTTGCAATTGTCTTTACCGGCAGATCAGCCATGACGGTAAAGTACCAAATCAGCGATCAATAACAAGCACCAGACGGATTCCTGTAAATGCAGAGGTCCAGTCGGGCGGAATGGCGCCGCGATCGTAGCGGGAGAAACCGAGGGCCTCGGTTGCCCAGCCACCGCCTCGAACCACGCGCTGGGCGTCTGAAACGGAAGGACCCGCCTGCGGATAGAGAAATGAGTAGTGTGCAAACGGTGTTGCGGTCCATTCCCAGACGTTTCCCAACAGGCCAATGACACCGCGGTCATCAGTCCCGGCAAGAGAGACGGGTAGCGGTCCTTCGGGGCTATCGCCGGCAAATACACCGCTCTGTGGGCCGGAGAGCTCTGCAATGACGTCCCACTCGTCCTCAGTGGGTAGACGCACCCGCGCGTCGGCAGCGATCGACTCCCCGAGCCAGTCGGCGAAGGCTTCTGCGGCAAAGGCAGAAACTTCGGTGATCGGCAGCGCTGGATTCTCCCTTGCCAGGGCAAAGGTCTCCAGATAGTTGCGATCCACGAGACCTGCAGCAACAAGGGAGTCACGGTTCTCCGGCGCCCACAGCGGACGCTGGGAGACAAACGCCTGGTAGAGCGAGATTGGAACCTCAGTCTGTGATACGTAGAGAAGCGGTATGGAGCGTGTCCGGCTGAACTCGCCGCCCCGGTCAGCACCCGCTTCACCGGGCAGCCCGATCTCTGCGGGTCCGAACGGGATCCAACTGAGTCCACCCAGGCTCAACGGCGGGCGAGGAGCCTGTCCAACAGTCGTCTGTCCAACAGCAGGAAGAGGAGCGGCTGAGCCCCTCTCGGCCTGCGCGTACCATGGTGACTCACGAATCGCAGCTTCGCGCTCAGTTCGAAGGAAGTCGGCAAGCTGAACTGGCAGCCGCGATGGTGCGTCAGCGACAGCGGATACCAGGGCAGCAATCCCAGCGGGGGTCGCCACGCTTGCCTCCGACTCGGCAGCGATCGTTCCAGAAGTCAGGTCGAGCAGAAGAGCCTCACTGGCGAGCGCGGGAAGAGACGCGCTGAGAAAGGTATTCCACAGGGTTCGGATCTCCTCGCGGGGGGCTGCGAGCGCGTTCAGGTCTGCAGAGAGCGCTCTTGCCAGCGGCGGGAACTCGTATCGCGAGCTTGCCTCGCCGGCGACTGCCCACTGGGCAAACTGGCGTGTTGCGTTCTCCACGAGGCGGTCGGCCGCCTGCAGGTCGGGTTCAAGGACCACCTGCAGCGAAAGACGCCGCGGAAAGAAGAGCGAGCCAAACAGCCGGCCCCGAATGGTCCGTGTTTCCTCGCTGGGAATGAATGCCGGACGCGAGACCACGAGAGAGCGAGTGCCGGCTTCTATGAAGTACGTTCCGGGAGTGGCGCCCACGTAGTCGCCGTCGACAAAGAGGGCAGCATTCGGTGGGTTGCTGCTGACGGTGAGATAGGTACCGTTGGTGCGTAAACCCGGCAGTATCAGAAGCAGGAACAGCAGGAGCGCAGCGAGCAGTGCGTAGAGTATCGGAACGTACACGCGGGGCGATATGCCTGCGATTGGGGTAAGCGAAACCGAGATCGACTCAGGGTCCTGCTGCTCTTCTTCCATTGTGGGATTATAGGAACGCGGTGAATGGGTTGTCAACGTAACTGCCCCATGCTATCTTCGCGTCGCATGACAAAGGGTTCCCATTGGACCGACTCTCTTATTGTATTCTCGGAACGAGCTCTGACATGGCGAAAGCGTCGAAGTGTGCGGAAGAAGCAGAAGCAGGCGCAGAAGAATGTCATTGTAGACTGGATTGAGGCTTTCCTCTGGGCTGCGGGAGTGGTTCTGCTTATCAATCAGTATCTGCTGCAGGCCTACCAGATACCATCGGCTTCCATGCGGGATACACTGCTCGAAGGCGATCGGATATTTGTTAACAAGTTGATATATGGTCCCGAGCTCCTTCCCGGGCTGGTGAAACTGCCGGGTCTCAAGGATCCCGAACGCGGTGAAGTCATCATCTTCGAGAATCCCGATTACATTCCCCGTGGCACCGCGTTCGACATTGCTCAGCGTGTACTCTACATGGTCACATTGAGTCTGGTCGATATTGATCGCGACGAGAGCGGTGCTCCCCGGGCACATTTTCTCATCAAAAGGGCGGTGGGAGCGGACCAGGACCGATTCAGGATCAGTGACGGGCGCATGGAGGTGCAGCCGTGGGGGACCGATATCTGGCTTGCTGAGGCGCAGTTCGCACAACAGTTGGGTAACGAGCATGCGGTGCGTCGCCTGATTCCTGAACAACTCTACAATATCTACCCGGCTGCCGGTTACGCCTCTGCCCGTGGGCAGCTCGGTCTGAGGGTGAGCCCCGAGGGCGAGCAGGCACAGACGCTGATTCGACAGCCGGGGACGGTCGACGTATTTACGCTTGACTCTTACCGATCAGAGTTCTTCCTCAAGGCGAATCCGAACCAGGAGCGTATAGCCGCCCGCCATGCATTCTACGAGCTTGGGTGGTACGTTCCCCCCGGAGAGGTACTTCCCCTTGGGGACAACCGGGACAACTCTCAGGACGGCCGTTTCTTTGGTCCGGTCTCTTTCAGGAACGTGCTCGGCCGTGCCATGTTCAAGTACTGGCCACCCGGACGAATCGGGGCCATCCGCTGATGAGGTCGACTACACAGGGGTACCAGGGCTTTCGGAACCAGCGACCGGTAATTCGACTGCTGCTGCGACTGGTTCTGTTTCTGGGGGTCCTGTTCCTGCTCTACCAGGGTGTAACCCGTATTGTAGTCCAGAGCGTCGAGCAACAGTCCCGTGCCATGATTCCCACACTCGAGCCGGGAAACCGTGCGTTTCTGATACCACTGCTCTACGGCCCGCGGTTCCCACTGTTCGGCCTGAATCTTCCCGGATTCTCTGCGCCTCGCCGGGGTGATATTGTGCTGGTGAGGCCCGCCTTCCTTCCCGACGCATCCCCCGGTGTTCGGCTTCTGGACCCGATCATTCGCTTTTCCACTGTTCAGCGGCAAACGCTCGACGAAAGCGCGGCTGGGCACTCTGCACAGCAGATCAAACGTATCATCGGACTGCCCGGTGACACAGTCCGTATTGAACGATTCACCGCGTTCGTCCGTCCGTCCGGTGAAAGCGAGTTCCAGAACGAGTTCACCCTCTCACCCCAGCCGTACCAGATCACGGCGGATCCGCGCCCACAGGCCTGGGAGGGAACAGATCCGTTCGGCGAATCGGTAGGTGAGATCGAGCTTGGTGCAAACGATTACTTCCTGCTGTCTGATAACCGGTCGGAAGGAGTCGACTCACGACACTGGGGGCCTGTTGGGAAAGAAGCGATTCTTGGCAGGCTCCGCCTTCGGTACTGGCCCTTTGATCGATTCGGATCTCTCTGAGCTCGAGCCTCCGGTCGCTCTCTATATCCACGTACCGTTCTGCAGATCGCGCTGCGGCTACTGCGCGTTTCACTCGCACGCGCACTGGACCCCCGCGGCGCAGCAATCGTACGCCGACGCGGTCGTTCGGCATCTGGAGCGCAGCGCAAGTATGCTATGCTCGGTTCGCCGAGTTTACCTGGGCGGTGGCACCCCGTCGGTTCTCAGACTCGATCTTCTCCACCAGATTCTCCGGTCCGTGCGTCGAATCTGCCCCGATACCGTAGAAGAGTTCACCGTAGAGGCGAATCCGGAGAGCGTGAGCGGTGCGTTCCTTACGGTGCTTGAACAACACCGCGTGACCAGGCTGAGCCTGGGTGTACAGAGCTTCAACCAGTCTGTGCAACACACACTCGACCGGACCCCGGTGGATGAACGTCGTGTTCGGGCCATTCGCTCCCGCTGGTCGGGTGATCTGAGTATAGACCTCCTGATCGATGCCCCTGGTGCCACTGCCGCAGACTCTTCTCACGTCGCGGGTGTTGCGGCGGCTCTCGGCGCTGAGCATGTATCGGCCTATGTACTGACTCCGGAGCCCGGAACACCGTTACACCGTTCCTTGGAAGCAGGAAGGTGGCTCCCGGACACGGACGCACTGGAACAGTGTGCGGTGATCCTCGCCCAGGCCGGTTTCCTTCGCTATGAAGCGTCCAACTTCGCCTTACCCGGGCATGAATGCCGGCACAACCAGACCTACTGGAATGCTGAGAGCTATCTTGGGATCGGCCCCTCGGCGGTCAGCACACTGTACGGCCCCCATGCTGTCCGGCTTACCCAGCCAACACGAGCCGCGGATTTCCAGGCGCTGGCACGACCGCTTGATACCGGTGAAGTCGAGGCACTGGACCGGCAGGAACTGCTGCTCGAGTACCTGTTTCTGCGTCTTCGAACCGCAGAGGGAATCGTTCGTTCTGACTTTCAGGATCGATTCGACCGAGATCCGGTGGAGCAGTTTGCCCGGCAGATTGAGCGTCTGGTCACCGACGGGATGCTTGTTGTTGACGAGTACTCCGTTCGAGTACCCGGTGCAAAGCTCTCTTTCGTTGATGGGGCAATACGCGGGCTGCTCTAAGATAAGTGCGGCAGTGTTGACAGCGGATTGGCGTCGGAGTACCGTTTCTCAACTGAGAGGTAACGATGTCCGGTCACAGTAAATGGGCGACAATACGCCATAAAAAGGGCGCTGCGGATGCGAAGCGGGGCAAGCTCTTCACAAAGCTGATCAAAGAGATTACCGTCGCGGCCCGGATGGGTGGGGGCGAGGAGGACGCGAATCCCCGACTCAGGCAGGCAGTGTTGAAGGCGCGTGCGGCGAACATGCCAAAGGACAACATTGATCGTGCCATCAAGAAGGGAACCGGAGATCTTGGCGGGGCAGACTTTGAAGAGATCACCTACGAAGGCTACGGTCCAAGTGGCGTGGCTATCATGGTGGACGCGCTCACAGATAATCGGAATCGGACCGCCGCCGATGTACGCTCAATTTTCAGTAAGCACGGTGGAAACCTGGGGGAGAGCGGCTGTGTCTCCTATCTGTTCAGTCGCAAGGGCGTGCTCGCCTACGACGCGGAACAATACACAGAGGAGCAGATCTTTGAAGTCGCTCTGGAGGCCGGTGCAAGTGACGTTGCGAGCGAAGGAGAGAGTATCGAGGTGATCTGTGAGCCCGAGGAGTTTGAGTCTGTCCTGAACGCCATGCAGGACCGCGGCTTCGAACACGAGAGCGCAGAGATCGCAAAGATTCCAGAGGCGAGCGTATCGCTCGACACTGACGGCACCCGGAAGGCGCTGAAGCTAATCGAGCTGCTTGAAGACAATGACGACGTCCAGGAGGTATCGAGTAACATCGATGTGCCGGACGACTACGATCCTGATGAATGAGTTGCGTACTTGGGATTGATCCCGGCCTTGCGTCGACAGGCTGGGGGGTGGTAGAGACCAGCGGGAGCCGCAGCAAGCATGTCGCTCACGGGACCATTACCACACCCGCCGGGACGGGCCTGGGGGAGCGCCTGTCTACCATATTTGAAGATGTAGTCAAAGTTTTGCATCGATTCAAGCCCGATGAAGCAGGCATAGAGATGCTCTACTTTGCCCGTAACACGTCGAGTGCACTCCCGGTGGCGCACGCCCGCGGCGTCATCATGGTTGCGCTTACTCAAAACGGAATAGCGTGTCACGAGTATCCTCCCCAGGAGATCAAGCAGAGCATTGTAGGCAACGGCCGCGCTTCAAAGGAGCAGGTTCAGGAGATGTTACGGATCATTCTTGGTCTCGATGCGGTCCCCACACCCAACCACAGCGCAGACGCGCTCGCCGCCGCACTCTGCCACGTTGCGCACCGCACCCTTCGGGAGCGTCACGGTGTTTAACTCTCTGTCGGGACTGTTGAGCGGACAGAAACCAGGTCTGATCTTTGTCACCACCGGCGGAATAGAGTGGGAGCTTGAGAGCAGCGCATTCACTCAGCGCGCTCTCTCCGGCGACCGTGAGGTGCGCGTGTTCACTCACCTCTACCATCGCGAGGATCAGATGCGCCTCTACGGATTTGCAGAGGAACAGGAGCGTCGTGTCTTTCTCGAGCTGCTGAAGGTCTCTGGGATCGGACCGCGAGCGGCGCTCAAAATTCTCTCTGCTACATCGCCCTCAAGCCTGATAGCATTGCTCGAAAGTGAAGATGTGGAGGGGTTGAGCAAGCTTCCGGGTATTGGAAAGAAGACCGCGCAGAAGGTGATTCTCACGCTACGGGGTTCACTGGTCGCTGAGGCAGGAGAGCAGTCAACGCTTTCGAACGAGCTTCTTGAATCGCTTGTTGAAATGGGCTTTGAGAAGGGCCGCGCAGGGCGGGTTGTCACCCGACTTCTAACGGAACTCGCTGATACCGATCCGGGTCAGCGGGAGCGGGAAGTTTTCAGGCGGGCCATCATCGAGCTCTCTGGAGATGCGACGTGAGCATCCTGGACGGCGCAGAGTCAGGCGAGGACCACAACGAGGTGCGACTGCGCCCGAGCCGTCTTGACGATTTCCAGGGTCAGCAGGAGCTCAAGCAGAATCTGGGTGTCTTTGTCCAGGCCGCACGGGACAGGGCGGAGTCACTTGATCACGTCTTCCTCAGTGGTCCGCCTGGACTTGGAAAGACAACGCTGGCTTCAATCCTTGCCAACGAGATGGGTGCGGAGTTCAAGGTGACTGCAGCACCCGCACTGGAGAAGCCGAAGGATCTCGCCGGCATTCTCACCACCCTCGGGGAGGGGAGTGTCTTTCTGATCGATGAGATCCACCGGCTGAAACCTACCATTGAAGAGATGCTCTACATAGCCATGGAGGATTACGAACTCGACTGGATTATCGGGCAGGGGCCGGCGGCACGTACAATTCGTATTCCTCTGGCACCGTTTACGCTGGTGGGCGCTACGACCAAGGCCGGGTTGGTCGCTGCCCCTCTGTACAGTCGGTTTGGAATTTCGGTACGGATCGACTACTATTCGCTCGCTGAGCTTGGTTCGATTATCCGCCGCAGCGCTGAAATCCTCAACGTGCATGTCTCCACGGATGCCGTTGAGCCGCTCGCCCGGTGTGCTCGTGGAACTCCGCGAGTTGCCAATCGCATCCTGCGCCGCATGCGGGATTTTGCACAGGTCCTTGGCGACGGCGTGGTGGACCGCAAGATCGTGGAAGAGGGCATGAGACGGCTCCGTATTGATGAATCGGGGCTCGAAGAGCATGACCGGGAGATTCTTCGGACCATTGTGACTACGTATGGGGGCGGGCCGGTAGGGGCGGAAACCCTTGCCATCTCTGTTGGTGAAGCTATTGATACCCTCGAAGACTTCTATGAGCCATACCTCATTCAGCAGGGCTTTCTCAAGCGCACACCACGTGGTCGGGTTGCAACGCCTCAGGCATACCACCACCTCGGACTGGAGTTACCGGATGAACCGAACGGACTTCTCTTTTGATCTACCCCCACGGTTGATTGCCCAGCACCCTGCCGATAGTCGCTCGGATGCACGACTTCTTCTTGTGCGCAGGAATGATGGTGTCGCAGGTCATCACCGGGTCTCTGAGCTACCGCAGCTTCTCCCCGAGCTCTTTGCCCAGGGTGTAGTCATGGTGTTCAACGACAGCCGTGTTCGCAAGGCTCGCCTCTACGGGCGACTTGACGGGGAGGAGCGGGAGTTTCTTCTGGTGGCGGATGAGTCGGTAAGACGCGAACAACCGGCCGGCACGCTCTGGAAGGCGATGAGCCGAAAAGTTCGGCGTCTTGGTGAGGGAGCGCTGATAGAGTTTCCTGCATCGGTGCGCGCTCGCGTTCGCGGCATCGAGAGCGGGCTTGTTCTGCTGCAGTTTGAACAGCCCCTCACTGAGGAGTACTTCCAGACCTGCGGGCACGTGCCGCTTCCGCCCTACATTGATCGCAAAGACGCTGTGGAGGACGAACGGCGGTATCAGACCGTGTACGCCCGGGAGCCGGGTTCGGTGGCGGCCCCGACTGCTGGACTTCACTTTACCACTGAGCTTCTCGAACAGATCCGGGCATCAGGTGTCTCTACCGAGTGGGTCAGGCTTCACGTGGGAATAGGAACGTTTCTTCCGGTGAGGGTGGACTCTATTGAGGATCACGTCATGCACGCGGAGGAGTGCGAGCTCACCGCCGAAGTGGCAGAGAGATTGATGGATGCACGCAGTGCAGGAAAGAGAATCCTTGCCGTCGGGACTACGACCGTGCGCACACTTGAAAGCGCCTGGGACCGGAGCACTGGTACGTTGAAGCCGTTCCGCGGCCCGACGCAGCTGTTCATTACTCCCGGCTATGAGTTTGGTGCCGTGGACGCCCTTTTTACCAACTTTCACACTCCGGAGTCCACTCTGTTGATGCTTGTGAGCGCGTTTGCCGGTCGCGAGACCATACTCTCCGCCTATCAGGAGGCTGTTTCGCGGGAGTACCGCTTCTTTTCATACGGAGATGCCACGCTGCTCTATTGAGCAGAAGGAATGGGATTGGACCGGTTCAGAATGTGTTTCGGTCCATGACTTCGAACTCTGCTCGCACCTGTTCAAGGCGAGCCTGGTGGCGATCAATGATAGCTCCATAATCAAGCTCGCCGCTCTGAATGCGAAAGCTCTGATCCGCCCAGTACTGGATCTCTTCAAGGTGCATCCAGCGAAACTCCGCAGCGCGATCGCTCCATGCACGCGCCTCTTGCCAGTAGTAGCGTGCCATCTCGAACAGACTCTCAGCGCGCTTGAGGCTTTGGATGTTGTCCTCTCGCCACGGGTAGTTGAAGTAGAAGGCATCGAACTTCACGTAGCCTGCCGCCCAGCCAAGATACTGATCGGTGAGATGGAGGTTCAGATGCATCCAGAACAGATAGCGATAGTATTCGTGCTGCTCCCGGTTTTCTACACGGGCGAATGCATAGAGCGGATTTGCGAAATTTGCGCTCAGTGCAACCTCCAGCCAGGCGATATTTGCTGCGTAGTCCTCCGGGTACATTGAGAGCTGCTGATGGTTGAGATCGTAGATCTGCTCTTTGTAGATAAGTCGATATCCAAATGCAGACGCAGACAAGAACAGAGAGAACAAGAGAACGAGCAGCGGCGTACGGCTACGCATGTCTAGAGTATCGACGCCTCTTTGAGAGAGTCGTAGAGCTTTCCAGC